>JAJCXX010000017.1 GCA_029263195.1 Acidimicrobiales bacterium | reverse complement strand
GGGTGCGGCCTCGGCCGACTCGCCGTCGCGGACTCGCTTGAGGGTGGCCACAGCCTCGCGGTATTCGACTTCCACCGCGGCCTTCTCCTCGCCGCTCGCCCCGCCCTGTTCGAGCTTGCGGACCGCAGCCGCAGCCTGATCCTTGGCCTTCTCCGCCTTGGCTATCTCGCGGTTGTGGCGGGTACGCACGCGGTCGGCAGCGACGTATTCGTTGAACAGCGTGAGCGCTGCGGTGGTGTCGTCGTCGAGCTTCTGGGCAGGTGCGGAATCGGGCATGGCGACCATTCTGGCGGGCAGAAGCGCGACTGACGACACCAATCTCGGTGTCTAGCGATCCTGGGGCAATCCGCGACGGCGTTCAGAGCGCATATCGAACGCGATCTTGACGGCTCCGCGACTACCGGCTTCGCCGGCATGAGTGAGCGCATCGGCGTATCGATCGAGCGGATAGGTCGAGGTGACCATCTTGTCGAAAGACACCTTGCCGGCGAGTTCGATGGCCAGATCGAAGCTGGTCGAGACCCGTCCGTCGATGGGACGTTCGGTGCCGTAGGTATAGGTGCCGACGAGTTGCGTCTCGCGATGCCACAGGGGGGTGAGGTCGATTTCGACCACGCCGGGCATCCCGAGCAGAACCACTCGACCACGCGGACGACACAGCCCAATTGCCTGGGCAATCGAGTCCTGGGAACCGACTGCGTCGATGACCACATCGGCGCCACCCGACAGGTTGTCGCCGATCATGAACGAACCAGAGGCTCGGCGAACCGACCGGATGAGTTCATCGGGCGCCACTACGACATCGGCCCCGAACTCGGCGGCCAAGTCGCGTTGGATCTGATACTTCGCGCCGACGATCACCGATCCGGGCTGGGTGAAGTGCCGAAGAGCGGCGACGGTCGACAGGCCCATGGGGCCGGCGCCGATCACGGCAACGATGTCGTCGACAGCGACTTCGGCCCGAAGTGCGGCGTGTACGCCTCCGGCAACCGGCTCGAGCGTGACGGCGAGCTCGTCGCTCATCCAGTCGGGGACCTCGTGGAGCTGCGACTCGTGGGCCACGAACTCGGTGGACCATCCGCCGCCGGTGCTGTTGCAGAAACCGGTCTGGATGCCAGGCTCGAGGTGTCCGCAGGTGAGATGGCGGTAGTCGTTGCCGTCGCCGGGCGCGGCACCGGCAAACGGCGGATCGAAACCGCGGGCTTCGTGCCCGAGGACCGGCTCGATGACAACCCGGCGCCCGTCGGCCAACTCGCCGACGATTTCATGACCGGGCACAAACGGAAACGACACGAAGTCCTCGAAGTAGCGCGACGAGTGGCCGTCGATTGTCGAGAGGTCGGAGCCGCAGATTCCGGTGAGCCGTGGCCAGACCCGAACCCAGCCGTCGCCCGGGAGGTCGGGAGGATCGTCGTTGTCGACCAACGAGAGGGGTCCCCATCTGCCTCCAGAACCCGGACGCAATTTCGAGGCCACCATGGCGGCGGCGTATCGCGCTTCGTTACGGCTGAATCGGAGTGCCTTCACTCCGCGGATCGTACTCGGTCGCGAGAGGAGCGGACGAGGCCCACCGCCGGCAGGATTGACAGAGTGATCACCACAGCCGCTGCGGCCATGGCCCACGAGAAGCCCGCAGCGAGGGCGTCGGCGGTGGCCGGGTCGATGATCGACTCGTCTCCGCCGAGCAATTCGCGGACCGACTCGATGTCGTCGATCCGTCGACCCACCACTGAGAACACGATCAGACCGGCTGCGGCGGTGCCATAGGTGATGCCGAGGGTGCGGAGAAACTGGTGGGAGCTCCCGACCCGTCCCATCTCCGTGGTCTGGACTCGCGATTGCAGTACGGCCAGCCCGGAATTGGTGATCGTGCCGATCCCGGCACCGACGAAAACCAGCAGTCCGAAGATGACCGGAAGTGGCGCGGTCAACGCGACTGCCATGGCGGTGAACGCGGCAGCCGAGCTGGCGATGAGGGTTCCGAGGAGCATCACCCTCTCGCCGGAGAAGTGGTCCTGAAGCCGGCTGGCGATGACTGCGGCGGCCGACCAGCCGATCGTGATGAACAACACCGAGAATGCTGCGACACCGAAGCTCTGGCCTCGGGCTCCTCTGACGTAGAGCGGCAGGAAGGCGTCGGCCCCCAAGCCCCCGGCCATGGCGGCCGCGGCGGCGAGATGGATGTAGCGAAATCTCGGGTCGGTGATGTGGCCGAGTCGCAGGACGGGTTGGGGCACCGAACGGGCATGGCGCACATAGGACAATCCGGCGGCGATCACGATGGTCGTACCGATCAATGCCGCGAGGAGCGAGCCGGCCGCTGTGGCCAGGGCGCCGGCGGTGAGCGCCGTGACGAGAACAAGCCCGACGGGATCGAAGTTGGCCTCGGCTGCCCCGACCTGTCGGCCCGGGAGAGACGAACGGCCCATCCAGAGAGCGAACAACGCCACCGGCACATTGACGAGGAGAACACCTCTCCATCCGGTGGTCGACACCAGCACCGCGGCAATGGCCGGTCCCGCGACCCCGAGAACCCCCCAGACCGAGGAGGTGGCAGCGAAGGCACGAGGCCGGAGTTCGGCTGGGAACGCTATTCCGGCGGCCGCCACCGCAACCGCGATCACCATTCCAGCGGCGATTCCCTGCATGCCCCGAGCCACTATGAGCATCGGCATGTTGATCGAGAACGCTGCCAGGGTCGACGCCACGATGATTGCCGCGCCCGACCATCGGAAGGTCAGCCTCACCCCGACCCCGTCGATCAGAGGTCCGGCCATCAGGATCGCCACCGCCGAGGTGAGCAGTTCGATCGTGATGACCCAAGGGAGTAGTCCGACGTTGCCGAGGTCGTCGCCGATGTCGGGTAGAGCCGCCGAAACCGACAGAGCGTTGTAGGCAGCAATCCCGACCGCCGACATCAAGGCAAGCGTGGTTGGTCGGTACCTACGGCTGAACAGACCATCCCCGGACATGATTCGCTGACCCTAGTGCCGTCCTCTCCCGGGCCAACCGTTCAACACCCCCACGTTTATGGCCGAAGAAGGAGAGCAGGAATATTTCTTCCGGAGGCCAAACATTTCGGCTCACTCGAACGTCATCCAAGTAGGGAGGCGACGGTGATGCACGACGACATGTGAGTAGGGGTTGGGCATGGCCAGAGACTTCGATGGCTTCTTCAAGGACACGTACACCGCCACCGTACGGACTCTCGAGTATGACGGCAACTGCCGTGAAGATGCTCAGGACGCCGCACAGGAGGCCTATGTCCGTGCTTATGCACGGTGGTGGCGGGTCGGGCACTACAACGAACCGGCCGCGTGGGTCCGGCGGGTTGCGGTCAACGTCATTCGTGACGATCACCGCCGCCTGATCGTCCGCGAGAAGGCGATGCCGATCATCGCGGTCGATCCTGTGATTCCTGAGCCCGAACTGCCGAGTGACTTCGCCGAAGTGATCGAGATTCTGCCCCAACGACAACGATGTGCCGTCGATCTGTATTACCGCGCCGGATTCAGCACCGAGGAAGCGGCAGCACGCATGGGCATCTCGCCCGGTGCGTTCCGTTTCCATCTGAGTCGAGCCCGGAGGGCACTCACGCCCCGCATGGCCGAGCGAATCGGTCTGACGGAGGTCGCACAATGAACATCAACGAAACAGACAGAGTCGAAGAAGAAGCCGAGATGGTTCTCGAACAGCTCCGGCCTCGCATGCGAACCGCTCGAGTCGGTCATCTGAGGCGCATGGCTGCGGTTGTAGCCGTCGTGCCGCTGATCGGTTTCGGGGCTGCCGCCATGGCCGCCGACGGTGGAACCGGTGTCACGATTGACGCGGCACCGGTGTCGATTCCGGACGATCCCGCTGATGTGGGCGTGGCGGGCAGCGAAGAGGCGATCGCCTCTCTTGGCAACCCGGCTGACGAAACCGCGTCGACGACCTCGTCAACGACCACGACAGCGACAACGCTTCAGATCACGGACGAAAAGAGCGTCACCCTCGGTGTCTACGGCACAGCAATCGTGGTTCCCGAGGGAGACTCATTCGCCCTGGCGTCGATTGAGCCCGCAGCGGGATGGGAGCTCGTCAGTGCCGAGATCGTCGATGGCGTGCTCGTGGTGGTGATCGCAGATGGTGAACACATGAAGGCCATCAAGATCAGGCCGGGGGTGCGTGACCAGATCGATATTCGAATCGTCGATGTGGTGATTCCGCCGACCACCACGAAAGCTCCTCCGGCCACGGTTTCGCCCGTCGTTGACCGATGGGTGGTCGAGGTCCCGGGCAAGGGATCGTTCGTGGTGGAACGTTCCGGCGATGTGTTGTTCCTCGGCAACGTCACCGATGCCGACGGCTTCGTGCACGATGTCGTGAAGGCCGAAGGCTGGAAGGTGCACGTCGCGTTCACCGATGGAGCCTGGCTCTGGCACGGCAAGGCCTACATCGACGACGCCGGCCGGGTTCAGCAACATTTCTGGGACGAAGCCAAGATCCCCGATCCCGTCTACCAGTGGGTGGAGATCCCCGGTGTGGGAGCTGCGAAGTTCAAGCTGTGGAACAACCAAGTCTACGTGAAGGAGACGGCCCCATCGATCGGGTTCTCCTCCTTCGTCCACACCGAAGTCGGAACCACGGTGAAGGTCGACTTCGAAGGTGAGGGTCAGCTGTGGTTCATCGATGTCGGAATTCTCGAAGGACAAATGGTGTGGGACATCACCAACGCGACACCGCCGCCTCCGACAACGACGACGGCGCCGCCTCCCACGACAACTGCACCGCCGGCCACGACGGCACCGCCTCCCACGACAACTGCACCGCCGGCCACGACGACCACTGCACCCGCATAGCTTGACCGCTGCCTCCCGGAGCGTAGGGTCGGGGCCGCGCAGGTTCACGACAACTCCGGGAGAGGCAGGACGTCGCGGTGAAGCTGGGATTGGGGCTCGATCTGTATCGGGCCAAGACGCTCGAGGTCCCCGTCGACCTGGTGCAAATGTGCGAGGGCCTCGGCTACCACTCGGTGTGGACGGCCGAGGCCTATGGCTCTGATGCGCTGACTCCGCTCGCCTACCTCGCGGCCCACACCTCGCGGATCAAGCTCGCCACCGGCGTTGCTCAACTTGCGGCCCGGAGTCCGGCGGCCACTGCCATGGCCGCCATGTCGATCGATCATCTCGCCGGCGGCAATCGGGTGATCATCGGTCTCGGCGTGTCGGGGCCCCAGATCGTCGAGGGTTGGTACGGGCAGCCATGGGGTTCTCCGGCTGGCCGATTGCGCGACTACATCTCGATCATGCGAAAGGTCGTTTCTCGCGAAGAGGCGGTGGTGCACGACGGCACCGAGATCTCGCTTCCCTACGTAGGGCCGGGATCCACCGGCGAAGGCAAGGCACTCAAGTCGATCCTTCACCCGGCCGGTGAGATAGAGATCTGGGTGGCCTCGGGGGGACCTCTCAACACTGCACTCGCCGCCGAGCTGGCCGACGGTTGGCTCCCCATGGGATACGGCAACGACGGATGGTCGACTCACGCCCCGGCAATTGAAAAGGGATGGCGGGCCCGCGGCGGCCCCCACGACGGTTTCGAGATCTTCGGCAGCGTCAACATCGACATCACCGACGATGTGAGAGCCGCCGTCGAAGCAAGAAAGCCTCTTGTGGGCATGTATGTCGGTGGGATGGGCAGCCGCGACAGCAACTTCCACAGAGAAGCGATGGCCCGTCGAGGATTTTCCGATGCCGCCGATCGCATTCAGGCACTCTGGCTCGCCGGCCGCAAGGATGATGCCATCGCTGCGGTGCCCGACGACTACGTCGATTCCGGCGCGCTGATCGGCTCGGCCGACCGCGTCCGCAGTCGCTGGGACGCCGTCGCGGTGCAGAAGGGGCTCACCGGTTTGATCGTTCGCAGCAATACCGACGAGGGTCATGTGCTCGCAGCCGAAATCACCGGTGCTCGGGATCTCGCTGCCGACGATCCGGGAGGAACCAACCCATGACCGATTCGCCCCTCGTGACCGTCGAGAGCCCGAGCGAACACGTGCGCTACCTCACCCTGAACCGTCCTGAGAAGCGCAACGCCATCTCGACCCCGCTGCGAGCCGAGTTGTTTGCGACACTTCAGGCCCACGACACCGACCCGGCGGTGAGGGTGTCGATCGTGAGGGGAGCCGGCGAGTGTTTCTCCTCCGGATACGACCTGTCGAGTTCGTTGATGGACGACACCCCTACCTACTCGGCGCCTGGTGACGGAGCTTGGACCCGCCAGGCCAGCGATGGTTGGTTCTCGATCTGGGATCTCGCCAAGCCGGTCATCGCCCAGATCCACGGATACGCCATGGCGGGCGCCACCGAACTGGCAGCGGCCTGTGATCTGGTCTACGTCGCCGCCGACGCCCGGATCTCCTATCCGGTCGTGCGGGTGGCATCACCGCCCGACTGGCAATATCACGAACCGTTGCTCGGGCTGCGCCACTCCATGGAGGCCATGCTCACGGGAGATTCCATTGACGGAACCGAAGCCGCCCGCATCGGCTGGGCGAATCGGTCGTATCCCGCCGACGACCTCGAGTCGGCAGTGCTCGATGTCGCGAAGCGGATCGCCGACGTCGAATCAGATCTCTCGCAGATCCTGAAGCGGATGGTCCATCGCCAATTCGATGTGGGCGGCGGCCGGGCCGCAATCCGCGCCGGTCAAGAATTTCAGGCACTGGCCGGGCATCAGGCCTCGGTTCAGGCATTTCGAGCCGATCCGCTGGCCGCTATGAAGAAGCTTACCGACCGCGAATCCGGGCCTACCGACGAAGAATCGAGTCAACAATGAGCCACCCGGGAGTACACCTGACCTACGACGGCCCGATCGCCCGCATCCAACTCGATCGACCCGGCCGCAAGAACGCATGCACCAGTGCGATGTGGGGTGCGATCGCCGAAGCGGCCAGAGAGATCGCGGTATCGGGCTCGCGCGTTCTGGTCATGTCGGGCGCCAACGATGACTTTTGTGCCGGGGCCGATCTCGTGGGTGATCCCGAGATCGAGGAGGTTCGCGGCAACCACGGGCTGATCTCGATGCGGGCGGTCGGCGACTCGGTCATGTCTGTGCACCAACTGCCGATCCCCGTGATAGCCGCGGTCGACGGGGTGGCCGTCGGGGCCGGATTCGGGCTGGCCTTGGCCGCCGATCTTCTCTACTGCACCGAGCGTTCGAGATTCTCGCTGATTTTCGCCAAGCGGGGGCTGTCTCTCGACTACGGAACGTCCTACCTGCTCCCTCAGCGGATCGGGTTGCATCACGCCAAGCGGCTGGCGTTCACGGGAGAGATCATCAACGCCGCGGAGGCCGGCCGTCTCGGTTTTGTCAACGACGTGGTGCCCGACGGCACGCTCGCGGCCCGAGTGGCCGAGGTGACCGAAGCAATCGCCGCCGGACCGCCCCTGGCGCTGTCGATGACCAAACGACTGCTCGACAACGCCGTCAATTCGACCCTGGCTCAAGCAACCGAAGCCGAAGGCCTGGCCCAAACCGTGAACTTCTCGACCAACGACACCCGTGATGCCATGGCGGCGTTCGCCGAGAAGCGCGACCCCGAGTTCAAAGGACAGTGATCTTGGGCGCGTCGTCTCCCGAGCAGTCGTTTCCCCGACGTCAGGCAGTCACCCGCCGGTTCACGCTCGGTGCGCCGCGCAACCTCGAGATCTCCCCCGACGGGGAGCGGATTGTCTTCCTGCGTTCCGGGGCGGCCGACGATCCGGTCAACGCCCTGTGGATGCTCGACTTGGCCGCCGGCGTCGAGCGGCTGCTGTTCGACCCGTCGTCGGTGGCCGACCTCGATGATCTACCGGCCGCGGAGCGAGCTCGTCGCGAGCGGGCCAGGGAGGCGGGGGAGGGAATCGTTGGATTCAGTGCCGATGCGCTCGGACAGCGGGTGGCCTTCGTTGTCGCCGGGCGGATCATGGTGTGCGATGTCGGCTCCGGTCTCGTCGAGTCGATGGATTCCGAGCCCGGAGCATTCGATCCGGTGATCTCCCCGAATGGATCGCGGGTGGCCTACGTGTCCGGCGCATCGTTGAGAGTCACGAGCGAAGCCGAAGGCGATTCTCTCGTTGTCGGAGATTCCGCCGAGACCGTTTCCTGGGGGTCGGCGGAGTTCGTGGCCGGCGAGGAGATGGGCCGCACGCGAGGATTCTGGTGGTCCCCCGACAGCGATCGTCTGTTGGTCGAGCGGGTCGATATCGCCCCGGTCGAGCAGTGGTGGATCGGGGCTCCGGTCAGTCCGGAATCGGAGCCGACACCGATCCGGTATCCGGCGGCGGGAACATCCAACGCCGAGGTGGGGCTGGCGATCGTCGAGCTCGACGGCCACATGGTCGACGTGGCGTGGGACGCCGCCGGATGGGAGTACCTCGCCGACGCCTCATGGTCGACCGACGGACTATTTCTGACCGTACAGTCCCGCGACCAACGCACTCTCGCGGTTCTCGACGTCGATCCGGACTCGGGAGCGCCCTCCGAACGCCACCGCGTGACCGACCCGCACTGGGTGGAGTTGGTGCCAGGAACACCGCGTCTCCGCGGAGGTCGGTTGGTCACGATCGAGGACCACGGAAGCGCACGGCGTCTCTGTATTGATGGAGATCCGATCACAACCGACGACACCCAGGTTCGGAGCCTCGTGTCGGTGACTGAATCGGGCATGGTTGTCACCGCTTCAACCGAACCGACCAGCACCGGCGTCGCCCTGGTGAGCTGGGATGGTGATCTCAGGTGGTTGTCGGAGCGGGGCGGTGTCAACAACGCGGTGGTGGGCGGCGGCACCTTGGCGATCTCCCGACGCTCTCTCGACTTCGACCGTGCCGAGATCAAGGTGACGAGTGGTCAACTTGCCGATGTAGCGGATGGCTCCAGCCGCGAGGTGGTGCTCGTCGACAATTCAGAGGCACCAACAGTGAACCTCCACCTGTCCATGCACCGTCTCGGTCCACGGCGCCTCGCATCAGCGTTGTTGCTGCCCACCGACGCCAAGCCCGACGACTCAATCCCGATACTTCTCGACCCTTACGGGGGCCCCCACGCTCAGCGGGTTGTGCAGTCAAGATCGGCCTTTCACGCCTCTCAATGGTTCGCTGATCACGGATTCGCGGTCTTGGTGACCGATGGCCGCGGAACGCCAGGTCGGGGCCCGGGATTCGAACGCGAAGTCAGAGGCGACCTAGCGGCTCCCGTACTTGAAGACCAGGTCGAAGCGCTCTACGCAGCGGCCAACCTCGACTCTCGTCTCGACCTCGGTCGGGTGGCGATTCGAGGCTGGTCGTTCGGTGGGTACCTCTCGGCGATGGCGGTGCTTCGCCGCCCCGACATCTTCCACGCCGCGGTTGCCGGCGCTCCGGTCACCGACTGGAGGCTCTACGACACCCACTACACCGAGCGCTATCTCGGCGATCCCAGAACCGAGCCCGAGAACTATGTCCGCACCGATCTAACCGCCGATGTGAAGCCTCCATCAGCGGAGTTTCCCGAGCGGCCGCTCCTGCTCATTCACGGCCTCGCCGACGACAATGTCGTGGCCGCGCACACTCTTCGCTTGTCGCGAACGATGCTCGCGGCCGGTCGATCCCACGCTGTCCTACCGCTCTCGGGAGTCACTCACATGACCCCGCAGGAGGAAGTTGCGGAGAACCTTCTGCTGTTGCAACTCCGATTCCTGAAGGACGCTCTCGCGGTCGTCGACGGCTGACTCAGACATCGACCCTTGACGCGGACAGTGAGATTGAATCAACATGTTCTGCCCTTCACGCCGCGAGTCTTCGGGTGTGAACGGTCCGAGACCCAACGGAATCGGGCTGTGGGGCGTTGGTGCACACTCACTTGGGGGGGAACGTGTGCACCAACGCCGCCACACGAATCACCGGTGAGCTGCCGCCGTAGATCTCGTTCAGATGGCGGTCCAGCCACCGTCCACGTGAAGGATTTGACCTGTCACGAAGCTCGACGCGTCGCTCGCCAGAAACAGCAGCGCTCCGTCGAGTTCGTCGAGTTTGCCGGTGCGGCCCATCGGGGTGTTGTCGGTGATGTAGGCGGCGGCGGGACCGCCGTCGAACATCTCTTCGCTCATCTCGGTGGGGAACCACCCCGGAGCGATCGAGTTGACTCGCACTCCCTTGCGAGCCCACTCCGAGGCCAGCTCGCGGGTGAGGTTGTGGAGCCCACCCTTGGCCGCGGCGTACCCGGGCACGCGCAGCTTTCCGCCGCCGACCGTTCCGAGGACCGACCCGAGGTTGATGATGGATGCCTGCCGTTGATCAACAATGGCCGCGGCCGCCACCCCTCTGGCCAAGGCGTAGGGGGCCACCAGATCGATCTCGATCTCACGACGAAAGTCGTCGGCGGTGAAGTCGAGTGCGGCGGTTGCGGTGGAGATGCCGGCGTTGTTGATGAGCACATCGATTCGACCGTATTGCCGGGTGGCCTCCTCGATCAGAGCTTCCGCACTTCCGGGGACGGTCAGATCGACCTCCACCGCATGGGCATCCGATAGTTCGTCGACGAGAGAGTCGAGACGGTCCTTCCGCCGCGCCGCCGCCACCACCTTGGATCCTGCCGCGTCGACCACCTTGGCGAATCGGTTGCCGAGTCCTGAACTGGCGCCGGTTACGAGCGCGACCTTCCCGTCGAGTCGGAATCGGGCCAGCGGATCGAGATCGGTCATGTCGCTGATTCTGCCAGCGAGATCACGCGGTCTGCTGCGGCGGCGTCTTCGTCGGAATGGGTCACCCACACCACGGTGTGGAATGGGCCGTTGGTGAGCGCCCTTCGGATCGAGGGTTTGGAGGCTTCGTCTATCGAGGCGAGCGGCTCGTCGAGGAGCAACACCTTCGCTCCGGTGGCCATGGCCCGCGCTATCGCTACGCGCTGACGCTGGCCTCCGGAGAGCTCTCCGGGTCGGGCGTGGGCCAACGGCGCCATCCCCACAGTCTCGAGGTATTGCATGGCGTTCTCACGGGAGTCGCGCCTTGATGCGCCCTGCCTCCTCATCGGGAATGCCACGTTGTCGACGGCTCGCAGATGGTCGAAGAGTCGAATGTCCTGGAAGACCATGGCAATCGGTCGTAGATGACACTCGACGAAGGTCGTTGTCGACGGCTCGTCGACCACCTGATCGTCGAGGCAGACCCGGCCGGCGTCAATTGCTTCGAGGCCGGCGATCAATCGCAGCAAGCTGGTCTTGCCCGAACCATTCGGTCCCACCACAGCGGTGACCCCGGGGTCGATCCGGGTGCCATCGAAGTCGGCTGACCAGTCTCCGCGTCGGAGAACCCCGTCGATGATGATGGTCATCGCATCCCCCACCGACCTCGTAGTGCGATCAGCACGATGAGGCTCACCGTCATCAGGAGCACGCTCATCGCCAACGCCGCGCCGGGGTCGTTCTCGAGCGCCAGGAATGTGGCGAGGGGAAGGGTTCGGGTGCGTCCGCCGAGGTTTCCCGCGAAGGTCACGGTGGCTCCGAACTCTCCGAGGGCTCGTGCCCACGACAGGGCGGCACCGGCTCCGATCGCTCCGCGAACCGAAGGGATGGTGACGTGAATGAAGGTCGACATCGGATTGGCGGAGCAGGCGGCCGCCGCTTCGTCGAGAGATTCGCCGTGTTGTCGCAGTCCGCTTTCGACGGTGGTCACGAAGAAGGGCAGAGCCACGAAGGTCGCGGCTACGACTGCCCCGGCGGTCGTGAACGGCAGGGTCAGCCCGAACCAGCGGTCGAGCCATTGCCCCAGCAGCCCGCGGCGGCCCAGCGCGAACAGCAGTGCAGTGCCGGCCACGACCGGTGGGAGCACCATCGGCAGCATCACGAACGCCCTCACCACGTTCTTCCCGATGAAGTCGACCCGAGCCATGACCCAAGCCAAGGGCAGCCCGAGGATTACGCACAGGGCCGCGGCCCAGAGGCTCACTACGATCGACACCCGGAGTGCATCTGTGACGGCTGGGTCACTCAGCCGCTCGAGAACCGTCGACCATGGAACACGCTGGAGCATCCCGGCCAGCGGCAGCATCAGCAGGGTCAGGGCGACGGCGGCCGAACCGATCAGGATCCGGGGTTGGCGGGTGGGTGGTCGACTCATGGGGGACCGAACCCGAGATTGTCGAGGACGGCGCGGATCGGGGCCGAGGAAATCAGATGTTCGATCAGTGCTTCGATTTCTGGCTCCGGTCGGCCCGAAACCGATGCGATCAGATACTCGGTTGTGAATTCGCTCAAGCCGTCGGCCTCCACAACCTCGAGGCCGAGGGCGTCGGCGTCGGTGCGATAGATCAGCCCGACGTCGAGTTCTCCGAGCAGGATCTTGGTTGCCAGGGATCGAACGTTGGGTTCGAACGTGTCGGCGGACACGGTGAGTTCGAGGGCATGGAGTGCTTCAGCGGCCAGAGCGCCGCAAGGGACTTCGATTGAGCACATGCCCACCAGCCGGTTGGGCTGCGCCAGATCGGCGATGGCGGTGATCGCTCCGGGATTCCCGTCGGCCACTGCGACGACCAGGTGATTGGTTGTGAGGAGGCGGGGCTCGCCGAGCACTGAGTTCGTATCGATGGCGACCTGCATGGTCTCGCGGCTGGCGGTGATGAGAATGTCGGCGCGGGCCCCGTCGCGGAGCTGGGCGACCAGAGATGAGCTACCGGCGTAGGTCGGGGTGACCGGCTGGTCGTCGACTATCGATTCGATGACATCGACCATCGAAGACGGCGCCATCAACACGATGTCATCCGACGACACTCCGGTCGCTGAACACCCCGATGCGATCGCTGCCGTGACCAGGACGATCTTGAGGGCGCGGGTCACTCCGGTCTCTCGACGACCACGTTGGTCGACTTGATGGTTGCGACCGCCCTGACTCCGGGCTCGAGTCCGAGATCGTCGACTGCCTCCGACGAGATCAGAGAAACCACTCGATGGGGCCCAGCCTGAATCTCCACCTGGGCCATCACGGTGTCCCGAGTGACCTTGGTGACAACTCCCGGGAAACGGTTGCGGGCCGACACCAAGTTGGAGTGCTCGTCGGGGCTGTCGGACATCTCGACGGCGAATCGAGCCAACTCGCGGCCGTCGACTCGGCGCTGTCCGCCTTCGGTGCGTTCGGTCGCCAGTCGTCCGCTGTCGGCCCAGCGTCGGGCGGTATCGGTGCTCACACCGAGCAGATCAGCCACTTCTCCCATGCGAAACCAGCTCATACCAGAAAAATATACAGAAATCCTCGCAAAAGCGATAGTAGAAGCGAGACTCGCTGGTCGGAGGCTCTGATCGACTCGGTTGAGGTCCACCACGAATCCGCGCTCGGGTCGTAGCTTCGGCCCATGCCACCACCGCTCCTACAGGAGACCACAACCGACCTCGCCGATGCCTGCGGATCGACCGACAGCTCCTACATCTGCGAGAAGGTCTACGACTGGACCAGCAACGACTTCGCGGCCCGGTCGGCCGAGTGGCTGCTCGACCGACCGATCCGCATCATCTTGATAGTGGTGGCCGCGTGGTTCTTTTCGCGACTCGCTCAGCGCGCCATCACCAGCTTCGCGGCCGGCGTGGCGGCCGGTCCCTCCGACGGTCGGCTGCAAGCCCTTCGTGCATCGGGGCCGGGCCGACTTCTCATCGAGGAGAAGGAGTCGATCAGGGCCAAGTCCCGGGCCGAGACGATTGGACTGGTGCTGCGAAGCATCACCACCGCGCTGATCTGGTCGTTCGCCGGCCTTCTGATTCTCGGCCAAATGTCGATCGATCTGGCTCCACTGATCGCCGGCGCCGGCATCGGCGGGTTCGCTCTCGGTTTCGGTGCGCAGTCGATCGTGAAGGACTTCCTGTCGGGCCTTTTCATGCTCATCGAGGACCAATACGGAGTCGGTGATGTGATCGACGCAGGCGACGCCACCGGCACCGTCGAGAAGGTCAGCCTACGGTCCACCACGATCCGCGATGTCAAGGGAACCGTCTGGCACATACCCAACGGCGAGATCAGTCGCGTCGGGAACTACTCCCAGTTGTGGTCGCGGGCGCTGATCGATGTCGAGGTCAGCTACGACGCCGACCTGCGTCTCGCTCAGGGAGTGATCCAACGGGTCGCCGACGACTTTTGGAACGATCCCGAATGGGGCGGGGACGAACTCATGGAACGCCCGGAGGTGTGGGGAGTCCAGGATCTCGGAGCATCGGGCATTGCCATTCGCTTGGTGGTCAAGACCGAGCCGTCCCAGCAATGGGGAGTCGAGCGGGAACTACGCCTCCGACTCAAGGAAGCTCTCGATGCCGCCGGAATCGAGATTCCGTTCCCCCAGCAGACCGTGTGGCTACGCAATCAGGGCGACCACCCGATGGCGCCGACGCCCGATCCGGCTGCTCTCGCCACCCACGAGATCGCCGAGGCTCACAACGACGAAGCGTCCGACTGAGACCGAACGGCCGAACCAGGGCCCGGCCAACCGTTCACCGGAGTGCGTCAGGCAACGAGATCGCGGTCGATGTCGGCGATCCGGCTCACCCCGCACAATGCCATGGCCCGGTGAAGGCCCGTCTGGTAGAGGTCGAGAGCAAAGTCGACGCCGGTCTCGCCGGCCGCGCCTAGAGCGTAGAGGTAGAAGCGGCCGGCCATTACCGAGTCGGCCCCGAGAGCGCGGGCCTTCAAGAGGTCGCTTCCCCGTCGTGAGCCACCATCGACGATGATCTCCATGTCGTCGCCGACCACCTCGCGGCACGGTTCGACGAGGTCGAGTGCGGCCGGCGCCCCATCGAGTTGGCGGCCGCCGTGATTCGACAGGCACACCGCGTCGACCCCGACCTTGTTGGCAATGGCGGCGTCCTCGGTGGTCTGGATCCCCTTCACGATGATCGGGCCGTCCCAGATCGACCGGAACCACTCGATGTCGTCCCACGACAGATCTATCCGGAACTGGCTGTTGGTGTACTCGGCCAGACTCACGGCCGTGCTGCCGTCGTCGCCTTCGCCGCCGGTCACGTTGGCGAATCGGATCGGCTCGCTTCTCGCGAACTTCCAGGTCCAGCCGGGATGACGGATGCCGTCGACAATGGTGTCGAATCCGATCTTCGGCGGAAGCGAGAAGCCTCTTCGCACATCGCGCTCGCGTCGGCCGAGGACCGCCAGATCGACGGTGATGATCAGGGCCTCGTAGTGGCAGGCAGCGGCTCGCTCGACCATCGATTTCACCAGGCCCTTGTCGCGCCATGTGTACACCTGGAACCACAGTCGACGTTCGCCTTCGCTGCCCCACTCGACGCTGTCGGAGGCTTCGGCAACCTCTTCGATGGAGCGAGTCGAGAGGGTCGAGAGCCCATACGGGACGCCGGCCCGGGCGGCGGCGCGCGCGACCGCCAACTCTCCCTGCGGGTCGGCTATGCGGGTGAACCCGGTGGGGGCGAGCACCAGCGGCATCGGAGAGGGCCGACCGAGGATCGTCGTGGTTGTGTCGACACCGGAGAGGCCCCGCAGCACCCGCGGCCGAAGCCCGATCTGGCGGTATGCGGACTGGTTCCCCGCGAGGGTGACCTCGTCCTCCGCTCCACCGTCGATGTAGTCGAACACCCCTCCTGGGAGTCTCTTCTTGGCGATCTCACGCAGGTCGGAGATGTCGGCGGCGGTGGCGAGACGGCGGGCGTCCGGGTTGGCCTCGAATCGTCTGAATCTGAGGACGGATCTGAGTGTCTTCAACATCAGGACTCCGGTCGCATATCGCTTCTCTGTATGGCACGTTCGTCGGTTCCGAGGTAGCTGGCCACCACCGCCTGGTTGTTGCGAACCTCGGTTGGTGAGCCGCTGGCGATCACGGATCCGGACTCCAGACAATAGACCCGATCGCTGATGCTCATGATGAGCGGCATGTCGTGTTCGATGATCAGCATCGATGCGCCGAGCTCCTTGCGGATGGCCACGAGAAGCGGTCCGAACGCTTCTGCTTCGCGTTGGGCGACTCCAGCAGTTGGCTCGTCGAGGCAGAGAACTTGGGCATCGACAGCGAGAAGTCCCGCAAGCTCGACGATTCGCCGAGTGCCGGTAGAGAGGTCAGAGATGTAGTTGTCGGCGAAACGCCCCAGCCCCAGAAATCCGATCAGTTCGGCGGCCTCGGAGGCTTGGCGACGGGCTACGGCGCCGTCGATGGCCAGCGCGCTGGCGAGGAACGACGACCGGTGCCGGGCTTCCAGGGCGACCTGCACCGTCTCGGTGACGGTGAGCTCGGGAAACAGTGCCGCCGATTGGAACGTGCGTCCGATGCCGTGACGGGCTCGAGTTGGTGGTGCCATTCGCGATATGTCGCGCCCTAGCAACTCGATCTGGCCGGTTGCGGGGACGTATCCGCCGACGGCGTTCATGAGGGTCGACTTGCCAGCACCGTTGGTTCCGATCAGTCCGACGATCTCGTCGCGATGAACCTCGAGGCTGACATCACTCACGGCGTGGTTGCCGCCGAAGCGCACGGCCACCTCCCGGGTCCGCAATGTCACCTCGGGGGAAGTGGTCCGGTCCGGTGCACGGTGCCGCGACAATGGTGGTGTGGTAGTTGAGACGGTGGGCTCGGGAAGGTCGAGTCGGCGTTCAGCCCACTTGAAGACCTCGCCTCTGAAGCCGTAGCCGATCTGAACGAATCCTCCCGGGAAGTACATCAGGATCACGAGCAGGCCGATGCTCGACGTGAACAGAGGAACGAGGTCGTTGCCCCTCCAGAAGGTAGGCAGACCCTCCACCCACAGAGCACCGAGCAGCGGTCCGGCAACCGACCCGAGGCCTCCGATCACGACAATCGAAACCACCTTCAGTGAGTCCTGCACCTGGAACAGCGATTCGGTGTATCGAATGTTTCGTACGAGGTTTCCGAGAATGGCGCCACCAAACCCGGCCACGCCACCGGCCAGCGAAAAGGCCAAGAGCTTCGTGCGCGTCGGGTTGATCGTGTAGGCCGAGGCCGTGTCGGCGTTGTCGCGGACGGCGATGATGCTCCGGCCGACCCCTGACCGGCGCAGACGAGACAGAAGCAGAAGGACGATCACGAGACCGACCAGGGAGAAATAGAAGAAGGTTCGTTGGTCGAGGAGGTCGATTCCGAACACCGATCCCCGATCGAACAGGACACTCGAGTCGCCGTCGCTGAAGAACGGACGGGCATAGATGTACTGCTGCGCCGCTATCGCGAAGGCGAAGGTCGATACGGCGAGCAGCAGTCCTTGGACTCGAAGCGCCCCGACTCCCACCAAGGCAGCCACCGCCGCCGTGAGGACCGTGGCAATCAATATCGAAAGGACCGCCGGCATCGGACTGGCGTGGAACTGGATGAGACGGAGACTTCGCCAGCCAATGTCGAGCTCAGCGCCTCGGGTGAGAGCGGCCGCGGTGAGGGCTCCGATCCCAGCGAATGCCATCTGAGACAGCGACAGCTGACCCGACCAACCGGTGATCACCGTCACGGAGGCCGCGCAGATGGCAAATCCGACGATGGTCGTATAGGTGAAGAACTGCGAGGCCCTTATGTCGAGCAACGGATTCCACTGGTGGGTCGCGGTGAGAGCAACCACGACGGTGAGCATCCCGGCCATGGCGATCCTCGACATGTGGCGGATCCACCAGATCGATTTAAGTGCCTCGGGGATCGGCTGGGACTTGGGCGCGAACGAGATCACGCTCTCGTCGCCACTGCGGCCCTGGAAGTAGAGGGCGGCCGCAATAGCGATGAAGACCAGGAAGTCGTTGAGCCCCGGGTCGTTGAAGAAGTTGAAGCCGACGATGTTCTGGGCGATGCCTATCCCGATTCCGGCGATCATCGCTCGCGGGAACGAGACCATGCCGGCGATTACCGCCGCGGCCAGCGCTTTGGTGAGGGTGAACGGCCCGAGATTGGAGAGGCCGCTCACGCCTCCTCCGCCGCTCAGGAGAATCATCGACAGAGTCGAGAGGAGACCGCCGATCGTCCACACGAAGGTCGACACGATCTTCGGATTGATTCCCGACAACCGTGCCAGATCGGGGTTGTCGGCCGATGCCGATACCGACTTGCCGAAAGTCGACCGGTTCATCAACAATCCGAGACCGATTGCGATGACCGGGACGAGGATGATGATTGTGAGGTCGGCGCCCGTGACGCGGACTCCCTGCCAACGGAACTTGCTGCCGACCGCAACCGGATAGCGGGTCTGGTCACCGTCGACAGACGGAAGGGCAGTCACGACTGCTCGCATCAACTGGGCGATTCCCACCGTGGCCACCAGCAGAATCACACGCGGGCTGCTGAAGAGTCGACGCACGACGATCAACTCGACGATGGTCCCGACCAGGGCCCCAACCACCAGCGACAACGCCAGTGCGATCCAGAAAGGAAACGACCAGTTGATGATCATCAACGCGAACAATGCAGTTCCCGGAAGGCCCATGTTGCCGACCGCGAAGTTGATGACTTTCGTGCTGCGATAGATGAGAACGATGCCCATGGCGAGAAGGCCGTAGACCAGTCCGGACGCCACTCCTTCGAACACGATCTGGCGAACTATCCACGTAGCCAACACGGTCGTCAGCCGCCCTCGGTACCGAGGAAGACGGCCCGAGCAAGATCGTCGCGTTCGAGCAGGTCGGCGGCGGACCCCTCGAACCGAACTTGGCCCTTTTCGAGAAACACGGCACGATCCGCCACGGCCAGAGCGACGTTGAGTGACTGCTCCACGATGATCATCGTCTGCCCGGCCGCCCGCAGCGTGTCGATCAACTCGAGCAGACCTTGAACGACGGTGGGGGCGAGGCCCAGACTGAGTTCGTCGATGATCAACACCTCGGGCTCGTGCAGCATCACCCGGGCCAAAGCCAGCATCTGCTGTTGTCCGCCGGAGAGGTCGCCGGCCCGCTCGTCGAGGCGGTCGGCCAGAGCCGGGAAGAGGTCGAGGACCTTGGCGATTCGTCGCTCGACATCGTCCTTGTCGGCCCGGTACCGGTATGCCCCCATCACCAAGTTGTCGCGTATCGACATGCTGGTGAAGGTGCCACTGCCTCCGGGAAGCATGTGAATTCCGAGCCCACCCCGCTGTTCGGGCGTCGCGAAAGTGATGGTGTGACCGTTGAGCCTCACCACCCCTCGCTCCGGGGTCTCCAGGCCGGTTACCACACGGAGAATGGTGGACTTTCCTGCGCCGTTGGTGCCCAGCAAGGCGAGGGTCTCGCCCCGCTTCACCTCGAATGAGAGATCGAACAGCACCTGAACCTGGCCGTAGGAGAAGTCGACGTTGTGTACTTGGATCACCGGTATGGACCCCGGTTCAGCCTCGGCTTGGCGATCCTGTTCCTGCTGCTCCTCCTGCAACTCGGCCACCACCAACGACAGGTCGCGTCGTAGACGGGTCGAACCGCGAATCACATAGAACCCGCCGATCGGCATCGAGATCATCGTGAGCGTGATGATCGCCGCCTTCTCGCCGACGCTGTCCTGGAGGAAGGCCGACACGATCCCACCCCCGACGCCGCCGACCGCAAACATGAAGAAGGTGATGATGGCGGTTCCCATGCCGCGGAGTCGGTAGGGAACCACAGCCTGAATCGACGGCTGCACCATGGCGAAGGCCGCGCCGAGCAGGGTGGCGTTGACGGCACCGATCAACGCGAACAGCACGACGTTGGGCATCGAGTACTGGATGGGAACCAACACGGTGGCGGGGAGCAACAAGAACCCAATGATTCGCAGTGCCTTGTCGGGCTCTGATCGGAATGTGGCATCGAAGCGGCGGCCGACGAGTGGCAGGAAGATCAAGAGCAGAGCCCCGGTGGGGGCGGTGGCCAGGCCCCGTTCCCAAGCGCTGAGGCCAAATTCCTCATCGAGAAAGAAGCTCTGGATCGACTGGGCCGGGAAGAGTGCGAAACCCATGGCGGCGAGAGCGATGGTCATGAACCGAATCGTGTCGATCCTCCAGATGCGGGCCGCCGCGGCCTCGATGGAGATCGGGATCTGACTTGAATCCTCCAACTTCGATCCGAGCACCTCGCGTTGCTCCCACTGGCCGCGCTGGGGCTCCGGGATGGCAAAGGCAAAGACCGCCATGAGCGCCACCGGCACTCCCAGAACCACGTAGGCCCATCGCCATCCCTCCAAGCCGCCGGCCAGGGCGGCGATACCCCCGACGAGCATCGGGCTGAGCGCGGCAAAGACCCGTCCGATGCCGGCGTTGAGGGCGTACATCCGGCCGCGGATCTGGATCGGATAGGCGTCGGCCAGAAGAGTCGAGTTGACGGTGATGTTGCTCGACTTCGATATGCCCGAGAAGAATCGACCCCAGAACAACATGAAGGCGTTTACCGACACCGCGGTGAATACGGCGAACCCTGCGAATGCGATACTCGCGAAGCCGACGATGGGGCCGCGTCTGACCCGGTCGGCGAGCCAGCCCATCGGCCCGGCCCCCAGAACGAAGAAGGCGACCGACGCCACCGAGAAAAAGGTGATCGTTCCGTCTGACACCCCGAATGTGTCGGCGATGTCGGGGCCGAGGATGTTGATTGCGGCACCCTCGAGTTCGTCGAGAGAGTTGATGATCATCAGGACGGTGAAGGTGTAGAAGCCGCCCTTGGTGAGCCCCTCCTTGAGCCCCATCGTCTCGGCTCCGACGCCGGGAAGAAGATCATCGGCGAACAGCACGTCCTTCGAGCGCTCGAACTGCGCGGCTCGACGGGCCGCTTCTTCTTCGAGCACCGATGCAGTGAGCGAGGCCGCGCTGGTCGCCCCCTCGTTCGGTTCGCTCACGTACGGCTCTCCTTCGGTCGCTCAGCAGGTGCAGACGATAGAGGGTCGGGGCCGGCGCTGGTGTGCCGTGTTCCCGGGGGATCCACCGCCCACTCCGCGACCATCCCCCACGACTGATCGAATACCGACTGCTCGAGTGGGCGACGTCTGACCGGACCATGGTTCCCCTCTGGTCGGCCGAGGGTGATGGTGCAAGCGATGGTCGCCTCGTCGGGGATCCCCAACAGACCGCGTAGTTGCGGATCGACCGAGTGGTGCCACATCGTGAGAGCGCCTCCGTAGCCCAGCGCACGCGCTGCCAACAGCAGGTTCTGACAGGCCGGGTAGATCGAGGAACCTTCCGTCGGGTTGGGCCGCCGGTGTCGGATCAGACACGGCAGGATCACTACCGGAACACGGTCGAGGCCATTGATGTATTGCTCCATCGACTGTGCCATTCGGGCCTTCGGTGAATTGTCGTCGGACCCCGACCCGATGTCGTAGCCGTCGGCTCGTCGCTTGTGGTCCCACGCCTGCCGGGCCGCGCCGGCCAGAAGCGCCTTCGCCTCGACCGCGATATCGCTGTCGGTCAGCACGACGAACCGGAACGGCTGTCGATTGGAGCCGCTGGGAGCTCGAGTGGCGGCAAACAAGATGTCGCGCAGCACTCCAACGGGCACCGGCTCGTCGGTGTAACGGCGAATGGATCGCGTTGTCGCCATGCCTTCGAGCAGTCCGATGCTGTCGGCAGGCAGGGGAGTATCGGTTGGAGACACCGGGTCAGATCTCATCGAGGGCGATCACCGGTAGAGCAAACACATCCTGATCGTGATCACTGCCGGCTACGGCCGTACGCGAGTAACTTTGATAGCGGCGCCGGGCGAACCGCCACCGTCGGTCCTTGGTGGAATCCCGACGCAGAAGATCGTGGTAGACGCCGTATGCATTGGTGCGGCGCCCGTCGGCCCCTTGTCGGAGTTCCTGCATATACATACGAGCTCCTGCGGCGTCGGATATCTGGTCGATGTCGATGACGGTATTGAGAATCACGAACTCGAAGAACGAGAACTGATTGAGCTGGCGGCCGATGAACTCGCCGGTCTCCTCCGGCCCGACGAACCTGAGCGAACGGTCGGCCGTCTCGACCTCGACGGCGCAATCCGGGGTCATGACCTCGTGCAGTTCGTTCCAGGCTCGTCGGGTGACGATGTCGGCATACCGGTTCTGAACTCGACGGATCGATACGTAGTCGATCGTGTCGGCCAATCGGTCGTGGTCGGACATGGACACTCCTGGCGGTCTCGTGAACTCAGTCGAAGACCCGCAAGGGTCCGATCGGAACGAAGTCTCCCTTGCCATGGGCCGTGGAGTCGAACACCGCCAGACCAGTTGCGTCAGAAACGTCGTACTTGTCGGGTCCGATCGACGATGCGAATTCGCCCGGCAGGTCGATGACGCCGAGCTGTTCGGCGGCGGCGAGGAACGAATCGTTGGTGAGATCGACCCCGGCAGCCGATGCCGCCAACGAGAAGATCTCGAGCTGCTCACAATTGGTGACGAGGTCCTGATACCAGTCTGGGTCGGTGTCGGTCGTCTCTTCAGCGCGTTGCACGGTGATGTCGGTGTTGGTCTCGACGATTTCGATGCAGCGGGCCAGCACCGGGTCCTCTTTGAACGCCTTCGGGAAGATGCCGGCGCCGTAGATCGTGAGGTTCTCCACCCCGCCGAGGTCTCTGATTGCCGCGACGATCTGGTCGGCGAAGGGGGCATAGATGGGAATGTCGGGAGCCGACCGGGTGTGAATCTTCGGAGGTGAGAGGCCGTTACCCAGCCAGAAGATGGCTTCCACGTCATCGGCGAGAGCTCGATCGAGGATCAGTGAGTACTCGTCGTCGGATGCGGTCAGGTCCGATGCCGGCGCCGACTGAACCCCGGAAAACGCGACAACGGCGCCAGCCGATTCGAGCTCGCTCTTGACATCGTCCACTAGTGGGTAGAGCTCGCTGTTGGACGCCCATATCGCCACTCGCTCGGCCAGTAGCTGCTGCTCGACCAGAAGCGACACGAGAGCCTTGGACTGTCGGAGGGGATCCATTTCACCGACGATCCAAGGAGCGGTCGACTTGGCGTACTGCTCGGTGGTGCCTCCCAAGCCGACGAGGATCGTGTTGTGGAGTTGGGTCAAGCACAGATTGACTTCTTGGGCTCCCGGCCCCACGAACCCGCCGAACACCGCGAACACCTCAGCATCTTCGGTGACCTCGAGGCAGACCCGGTCGGCGTCAGTCGATCCGACCGGAAGGAACTTCCGGTAGATGGCTTCGACCCTCCGACCGTTGATGCCCCCCCGTTCGTTGAGATCGTCGAGAAGTGGCTTCATGACGGGCTCGGGGTCCTGATAGTTGAGGTCGGTCCCGAAAATGTCGCGCAGGGCGTCGAAGTCGACCGATACCACAGCGATGGTGATCGTGTCGGCGGTGACGCCCCTGGACGATGCGAACAGCTGTGGCACCGTGGGAGAGCTGGTCACCTCTGTCGATGCGGTGACGGTGACTGATGTGGTCGAGGGAGCGGTCACCGCGGGCGAGGAGGATCCGCAGCCGGCCGAGGTCATTGCCAAGCACAACAAGAAGGTGCCGATCCGTGCGGTCATTTCGGTTCTCCGGCCATGTGTTGGTTACGGTAGCTGCGGTCGGCCAGCAGGTCGGCGGATGCAGGAGAGGTCGAGAGATGACAGCGCGTGTTGGATTCATTGGGCTCGGAGCCATGGGCGAACCGATGGCCCGAAGGCTGCTGCTGGATGGTCACGACTTGGTTGTGTTCGACCTGTCGCCCGATCTGGTCCAGAGCCTGGCTGCGGTGGGGGCTGAGGCCGCGGGTTCGGCCTCCGATGTCGCCCGCATGTGCACTCACATAGGGGTCTGTGTCCCCGACGATGTCCATGTGGTCGATGTGATCACCGGCGACAACGGGGTCCTCGAAGCGGCGGCTGCCGGCACCAGTGTCGCCATCCACTCGACCGTCCACCCCGACACGGTCAGAGATCTATCCGCCTTGGCCGACGAGCAGGACGTGATCCTGTTCGACGCCGGCGTGGCCGGAGGGAAAGAGGCTGCCGAGCACGGCGATCTCGCCATCACGGTGGGAGTACCGGCCGGTGGAATCCCCGAGTCGGCCCGACCCTCGCTCGATACGTGCGGTGGAGCGGTCATCGAGGCAGGACCGGTCGGCACCGGGATGGCTCTCAAGGTCGGGCTCAACGTCATGACCTACTTGCAGCAGGCGGCCGCCAGCGCTTCGTATCAGGTTGCGATGTCGGAGGGAGTCGACTGCGAACAGCTTCTCGTCGCGTGGCGACACGTCGGGATGTTGGGAACTCTCACTGAGCAGTTCTTCCCTCTCCTGCGGATACCACGGGAGAGCAAGTCCGAGGGTGACTTTGGAGAGATGCTGCGGCGGATGATCGCCCTGGCCGAAAAGGACCTCGAGGTTGCGGCCCAGATCGGCCTGGAGTTCGGTCGGCCCATGCCGGTAGTGGAGGCGGTCCGCGACGCCATGGACCTGGTCTACGGACTGGCCGAGTCCGACACCACCGACTGACATGGCCGCCGTCAACGGGCCTGGTGAGTGGACCTACGGCATCCAGCTTCCGATTCAGACCCTCACCCGGACCCTGGCCGACCCCTGGGAGGATTCGGCGACCGTCGACGACCTGGTGGCGATAGCAAAGCGTTGCGACGACGCCGGATACGGATTCGTGGGGGTCTGTGACCATGTGGCCATCCCCGACAACGACTACGCGGCCCGGATGACCACGACCTGGTACGACACCGTCGCCACGCTCGGGTTCCTGGCATCCGCCACCACGCGTACCCGGCTCCTGTCGTCCGTGTGGATTGCCGCCTACCGTCACCCATTACAGACCGCGAAGTCGTTCGGGACGTTGGCACACCTGTCGAACGGTCGGATCGTGCTCGGCGTCGGGGCCGGCCATCTGGAAGCCGAATTCGATGCCCTTGGCCTCGACTTCTCCTCGCGAGGAAGGCAGCTCGACGAGACACTCGACGCCCTTCGTGGAGTGTTCACCGACACCTATGTGTCTCACTCCGGCCCGCGGTTCAGCTACACCGACATGGGGGTATCGCCACAGCCACCAGACGAGATCCCCATCTGGGTCGGGGGATCTGGTCGAGCGGCCTGGCTCCGAACCGGTAGTCGCGGCGATGGCTGGATCCCGATGGGCAACCCCAAGGACCAGTACCCGGAGGCCATCGACACGATCTGTTCGGCTGCCGCCGAGGCGGGCCGGCCCGACGCATCGTTCGACATCGGCTACATGACTCCCTGGGCCTACATCCTCGGCGACCGCCCCGACGATCTGCCGCCGGCGATGTACACGGGGAGCCCCGAGGGATTCGCCGGCGAGATACGAGCGGCTCGAGCCGTGGGTGCCAACACCTTCCATCTCAAGTTCCGTGGGCGCGACCTGCAGGAGTATTCCGATCAGATCGACGCGTTTGCCGAGGAAGTTGTTCCGCTGGTCGATGAGCCCTGATCCCAGCCGACTTCACGAAGCCGTCGGATCGGCCCACTTCCTCAGCTCGTACTTGAGCACCTTGCCACTGGCGTTGAGTGGAAGAGCCTCCACCAACTCAATGCGGCGGGGAACCTTGTAGTTCGCCATCTCGCGCCGGCACCAGGCGATGATCGTCGCCTCGTCGGGGTCGGACTCCGGGGTCGGGACGATGAACGCGTGTCCGACCTCCCCCAGCCGATCGTCGGGAACACCCACCACTGCGACCTGACCGATGTCGGGGTGGGCGAGCATCGCGGCCTCGATCTCGGCCGGATAGGCATTGAATCCGCCGTTGATGAACATGTCCTTGAGCCGGTCGGTTATGTCGATGTTGCCGTCGTCGTCCATTACCCCGATGTCGCCGGTGTGGAGCCAGCCTTGCGGGTCGATCGCCTCGGCGGTCTTCTCCGCGTCGTCGAGGTAGCCCAACATGACGTTGTAGCCACGCACCACGATCTCACCCGGTTCGCCCCGCGGCGTCTCGCTGCCATCGGGGTCGACGACCCTCACGTCGACATCGTCGATGGCCCGACCCGAGGTATGGGAGATCACCTCAGCGGCGTCACCCTCACGGCACATCGTGGCCATGCCCGATGACTCGGTGAGGCCGTAGCCGGTGATGATCGTCTCGAAGCCAAGCCTCGACCTCATCTGCTCGATCATCTCCACAGGAACAGGTGCCGCTCCGGTCACCGCCAGCCGCAGCGACGACATGTCGAACTGATCGAGCTGCGGATGGTTGAGAATGGTCTGGTAGATGGCCGGCGGCCCCGGGAGCACCGACACCGCCTCTTCGGGAACCCGTCTCATGACGGAGGGAACGTCGAAGACCGGATGGGGAATGATCGTGGCCCCCTTCATCAGGCAGGCGAGGATGCCGGCATTGAGCCCGAACGAGTGGAAGAAAGGATTGACGATCAGGTAACGATCGCCTCGCGTCAACCCGATGACCGTCGCCCACGAGTCGTAGGCACGGCAGATGGCGGAGTGGATCAACATGGCGCCTTTGGGTGCACCGGTCGTGCCCGATGTGAACATGATGTGGCACAAGTCGTCACCTCCGACAGAGGCCGATCGCTCGGCCCGAGCCTCGTCGCTCACCGTCGAACCTCTGGACATGAACGAGGCAAACGATGTTGCCTTCGGGGATACAGATCCGCGCAGCACAACCACCTCACGCACGCAACCGGGAACTCCCACCTCGGTGAGTTGGTTCACGTAGTCAGTGGAGAGAAAGTCGGTGACGGTGCAGAGAATCTTCGCTGATGAACGCTCCAGGACATCGGCCGCCTCGCGTCCCTTCCATCGGGTGTTGACTGGCACGAGAACGCCACCAGCCACATGGACACCGAGGGCCACAACTGCGAACTCCCAGATGTTGGGAGCCCACACGGCGACACGGTCACCCTTCTCGACTCCCGACGCCATGAATGCTCCCGCCGCCCGGTGCACGTTGTCGCGAAGCTCGTCGAATGACCACCGAATATCGCCGTCCACCATGGCCTCGACGTCGGCGAATCGGCTCGCAGCGTCGTCGAGCAATTGGGGAATGGTGGACCACGAAGTGTCGGCCACTGCAATCCTCCTCCGAGTGCCGGTTCCGCGCTGACACTAGATCGGATTGGTGCCACTGGCACTATGGATGCCGTGTGCTAGACCGGCAGCCATGACGACCCCGATTCGAGTGCGTTGGCAGGCGGGTGACCCCACCCTTGGGGCATGGCTCTCTCTTCCGAGCACAGTGATGGCCGAAGCCGCGGCGAGGGCGGGTTTCGACTACGTGTGCATAGACACGCAACACGGTGCGATCGAATACTCCGATTCGGTGGCAATGATCCAGGCCATTTTGCTCGGCGGCTCGAGTCCGATCGTGAGGGTCCCGTGGAACGAGCAAGGCGTGATCGGCAAGATGCTCGACGCGGGCGCTCACGGCGTAATCGTTCCCATGGTGAATTCGGTGGCTGAGGCCGAAGCGGTGGTCGAGTCGGTGCGATACGCGCCAGACGGCGCTCGAAGCTACGGCCCGTCAGTCGCCGGAATGAGGGTCGACGCGTACCCCGACTGGTCGGCGGAAAACGTCGCGACCATCCCGATGATCGAGACTCGGCAGGCGGTCGACGACATCGACGCCATCCTCGCTGTACCCGGAATCGATGCGATCTACGTGGGGCCGGCCGACCTCTCGATCACTCTCGGTCTGCCTCCGGGCAACAACGACGGCGAAGCCGCATTCGACGACGCACTGGCGACCATTGTGGCGGCATGCGAGAAGGCAGGTGTCGTTGCGGGAATTCACGCCAATGGGGCACTCACCCCGAAACGTTTGGCCGCTGGTTTCGAGATGGTCACTGTCACCGCCGATCTACTAGCGGCCCGAGCCGGCTTCAAGTCAGAGCTCGATCGGGCTCGCTCGTCGGAATCGGGTGCTGGCGATGAGGGCGGCGCCGTCTACTGATCGGTGGTGTCGCCCGGTCGCCAGATCGGGATTCCGGCGCGACCACCCATCCGACGCTCGAGCATCCTCCGGGCCGGATCGGCGATGTTGACGAACTCGACCTCGATCCCGGCCGCTTCGGCGTCGTCGAGGAACTGTTCGAACACCAGCGTGGCCGAGTAGTCGATCCGGCCGGCGCCGGCGAGATCGAGCCTCACATGATCGACGTCGGGGTGCGCGGCGAGAGCCTGGGTGAGCAGCTCATCTATGCGGGCCGAGGACCCAAACCAGAGCACCCCTCCGACCCGAGCCTCGAGGGTCGTTCCGGAGAATTCCACATCGCACCTGACATAGAGCTCTCGCCAGAGGTGCACCACCAGCGACAGGGCGATACCGATGAGAATCCCGCGCTCGACCCGAGGGGACGTGGCGAGCGTGGCCACGAAGGTTGTGACACCGACGAGGCCCTGCGGTCTCGAAAACTTGGCGATTCTGACCACGCTGGTGATGTGCACCAACTTGATGCCGGCGGTGATGACGATGCCGGCCAGAATGGCGCGTGGCAGCGATTCGACGACACCGGCCACCGGTAGGAATGCCAGCACGGCGAGCCCGGTGAAGGCGCCACTCCAGCGGGTCTGTGCACCGGCCAGGTGATTGAGCGACGAGCGGGCAAACGATCCGCCGACCGGTAGTCCGCCCGAGATGGCCGAAGCCAGGTTCGCCATGCCCTGCCCAATGAACTCGCGGTCGGGATTCCATGGCTGGCGTTCCATGGTGGCGAATGTGCGGGCGAGAGCGGCGGGTTCGGCGAACCCCACGAGAGCGATCACCGCGCCGGCAACCACCAAGGATCCGGTGGATCCCCAAGGGAAGTCGAAGCCGAGGTCGGGGAAGCCGCTGTCGACTGGGCCGACCAGATCTCCTCCGTAGTCGCCTGCACGACTCACGATGATGCCGACCGCGACTGCGATCAGCACGCCGGGGAACAATCGATGCAGGCGTCGGCCACCGACGACGGCGACCGCGGTGAACACCGCGAACCCGATGGCCGAGAGCTGCCAGTCGGTGGGATGGCCGAGTGTCCAGAACGCTCGATAGAGAACACCCCGATCGGGTGGCTGGGTGCCCATGGCGGTCGGAAACTGCGACGAGATGATCAAAATGGCCGCCCCGGAGGTGAATCCCAGGAGCACCGGCTGCGACATCAGGTATGCCAGCCAACCCAACCGGAACAGGCCCAGCAGAACCCGTCCGACCCCGACGATCAACGCCAGCAAGGCCGCCATCTGGATGTATTCGAGGGAGCCCGGCTCGGCGACGGCACTGAGGGCACCGAACGTGAGCAGGCTGGTCATGGCGGTCGGGCCGGTCTGGAGATAGGGCGACGACGCAAAGGGAGCCGCCAACAGTGGGGGGAGAGCGGCCGCCAGCAGGCCCACCGATGCCGGGAGACCGGCGATCTCGGCATAGGCCATGGCTTGGGGGACCAGAACGAGTGCCACTGCGATTCCGGCGAGAAGATCACTCGTAGTTGGTCGCACAGTGCTTTATACCGTTCATTTGCGGCAGAGTGGGGGCTCAACAGCAGCCAACAGACGACACGAGGTTGAAGTGGCAGGACGAGTCCGACCCGCAGTCGAAGCCATGCCGTCGTACCGGCCGGGCAAGGGGGCGGCCCAAGCCGAGGCCGAACACGGCATTGTCAATGCCATCAAGTTGGCGTCGAACGAGACGCCGTGGCCGCCCGTGGAGGCGGTGGTGGAAGCAGTTCGCGACGCCGCCTCCGGCGTCAACCGTTACGCCGATCACCGCGCCACCAAGCTCCGGTCCGAGTTGGCCGGCTGGCTCGGTGTCGATGCCGAAATGGTCACGGCGGGTCCGGGGTCGGCCGGCCTGCTTCAGCAACTGTGTCTCACCTTCGTTGACGCCGGCGATGAGGTGGCCTTCCCGTGGCGATCGTTCGAGGTCTACCCGGTCTACACCCAGCTCATGGAGGGCCAGGCGGTGAGGGTCCCCCTTGCCGGCTGGTCGGTTGATCTCGATGCGCTGGCTGCGGCGGTGGGCCCGAGGACCAAGCTCGTGTTCATCGCCACGCCCAACAACCCCACCGGCACTGCCGTCACCACCGACCAACTCGGACGGTTTCTCGACAAGATTCCGAAAGACGTGATCGTGGCGGTCGACGAGGCGTACCGGGAGTTCAACGACCCATCTCACGGCAATCCGGTGGCCGATCTCGTTCCGGATCACCCCAACGTCGTCGTGCTGCGAACGTTCTCCAAGGCCCACGGCCTGGCCGGACTACGGGTCGGGTACGGCGTGGCTCAGGCGCCGCTGATAAGCGACATCGACAAGACGATGGCGCCGTTCGCCGTCAACGCGTTGGCCCAGGCTGGGGCGGTGGCGGCCATCGGCGCCGATGAAGAGATCAGAACACGTGTCGCAATGTTGACCTCGGAGCGGGTCAGATTGGTGGGAGATCTTCGGGCCGACGGCCACGAGCTGCCCGATCCCCACGGCAACTTCGTGTGGTTGCCCTTGGGCGACCGCACCAACTCCGTCTACCTCGGCCTGGAGAGGCGCGGTGTGGTCACCCGTCCGTTCAGTGGAGAAGGAATCAGGGTCACCGTGGGTTCTGCCGACGAGAACGATCGCTTTCGGGCCACCTTGGCCGAGGTTCTCGAGGAGCCTGCCGGTAGCTGAGTCGGTGTCAGAGAAGATGAACCGGTATCTCGACGCCCAACTCGGTCGCGATCGCCGTTCCGCCACTGCCGATTGGAGCTCCGATCGCGTCGAGGGCACGATTCATCATCGAGAAGTTTCCTGCAACCATGGCGGCACGATCGGCTACGTCGCCACCGGTGGCTGACTCCAGCTCGGCTCTAGCGTCGGAGAGTTCTTCGAGATCACCCAGGACCACAGCGTCGGTGAAAGCGATCAACTCGGCACCATGAGCAACTCGGGTTTCGCCGCATCCGGTCGCCACTGGCCGCAGATCCACGGGAGCTCCGCCTGCATTTTCGACGCTCGCACGGAGCATCGATGCGTGGGCGATCAGTCAATAGAAGCAGTCGTTGAGCATCGAGGTCCGGGCCGCTACCAACTCCATCTGCGGCCGGGTCATGCCGTTACGGGTGATTTGCAGATCGAACATCTGCTCCATTGTCAGATAGAGCGGACCGTGGGTGTCGGACATGGCATCGCGCTCGTCCGTCACCGCCGACAGCGACTCGGGGGCCCACGCCGGCCCCACGGTCGGCACCCATCCGTCGGACACCTCAGCTCCGGCCGGAATCCTGCGACTCGGCTCACCCGGAACGGCCTGCGGAAGCGGCTCCTCCGCCCGACCAAGTCCGAACGCAGCAACATCGAGCGCCGTGACGATGGATACCAAGCCGACGATCTCGACGTATGAGAATGGGTCGAGCCCGCCGTGGACCCACGCCGCGATCGTCTCCGGTCTGATGGCGGCGGCGTTGGTCGCCACGGTCCGTGCCGCGTCGGTGGCGGCAAACGAATGAGATCCGGTTGCCGGCAGGCCCTTGGTGGCGAGTCGCGCCTCGGCGGCTATAGCGATGCGCTCAGCGCCGGTCCACCATGTGCCGGGTTGGGCCAGGCGCCGCCACTGCTGTCGCAGCGCCCCTTCGTACTCATCGGATGGTGAAGACACGTCAGGCAGTTTGGTACATCGACGGACCTTCTGCCGATTCGATGACGGTATCGAGGGCGCCGTCCGGGCATCATGGGGCGGTGGCCAGGAGAAAGTTCCGGAAGACCAACACGGATCGGTGTGTGGCCGATCTTGTCGCCGCCATAGGAGCCGATCGCGTTCGTGCCGACGGGGCGAGCCGGTTGCTCGCTTCGACCGACGCGTCGATATTCGTAGGCGGCCACGCCGGCCCGGTCTGTTTCCCCGAGTCGACCGCTCAGGTGCAGGCCTGTGTGAGGGTCGCGGCGGCTCACCGCCGACCGGTCGTGGCCCGAGGTGCCGGCTCCGGACTCACGGGCGGCGCTGCCCCTCTGGGTTCGGCGGTGGTCGTTTCCACCACTCGAATGAACCAGATTCTCGAGGTCGATGTCGACAATCGCGTGGCGTGGGTGGAGCCGGGCGTCATCAATCTCGACCTCTCGAATCATCTCGAGGATCTCGGTCTCCATTTCGCTCCGGATCCCTCTTCGCAGCAGGTGTGCACGATCGGTGGCAACGTCGCCAACAACTCCGGCGGCCCGCATTGCCTGGCCTACGGCGTCACGAGCGCTCACGTCCTGGCCATCGAGGTGGTGCTGTCCGATGGAGAGGTCGTGATGCTCGGTGGCCTCGACGCGGAGCCTGGCGGCTACGACCTGAGGGGAGCATTTGTCGGGTCGGAGGGAATGCTCGGGATCGCAACCAGGGTGGCGGTGCGTCTGACCCGAAACCCACGTTCAATTCGAACGCTGCTGCTCTCGTTCGGCGACGTCGAGTCAGCAGCGGAAACTGTTGGCGCGGTTATCGCCTCGGGACTGGTACCGGCCGCGATCGAAATGATGGACAAGCGATGTGTGGCCGCGGTCGAGGACTTCGTGCATGCCGGCTATCCCCGAGACGCTGAGGCCGTGCTACTGGTGGAGGTCGACGGGCTGCCCGGTGGTGTGGAGCTGCAAGCCCAGCGGGTGGAGGAGATAGCCAACAGATTCGGAGCCGACGTGCGGGTGGCTTCGGACCCCGAGGAGAGGGCGCTGTGGTGGAAGGGACGGAAGAGCGCCTTCGGAGCGATCGCACGAATCAAGCCTGACTACTACCTTCACGACACCGTGGTACCGCGGTCGAAACTCGTCGAGGTTCTGCGCTCCATCTACGAAATCATCGACCGTCACGGGCTACTCGTTCTCAATGTCTTCCACGCCGGCGACGGCAATCTTCATCCAATCATTGCCTACGACTCGCGGGAGCCGGGAGTGTCGGAGAAGGTCCGGGAGGCCGGTCGCGAGATCATCGAAGTCTCGTTGGCGGCGGGCGGTGTGCTGTCGGGTGAGCACGGGATCGGGGTTGAGAAGCGCGACTTCATGCCGTTGATGTTCTCCGACTCCGATCTCGATCATCAGGCTCGGTTGCGGGCGGCGTTCGACGAATTGTGCGTGATGAACCCGGGGAAAGTTTTACCCAGCCCGCATTCGTGTTCCGACATTGCGAGTCTGAATGATGCCGGGGAGGACCTGTGGGGCTGATCCGCTCGCCGGAGTCCAACCCGGCGCTCGTCGAGTTCGCGTCCGAGGTTGGCCGATCTGGACCGGTTGTGGTGCAAGGCGGTGCGACACATTGGAGTGTGGGTGGCGACGTCGATCCGTCAGCACGCGTGATCGGTGCCCCGGTCGGGATCGTCGAGATCAGGGCCGATGAGATGACGGTCGAGGTCGGTGCCGGAACTCTCGTGAGCGATCTTCATACAGCGTTGCGGCCCACCGGCCAGCGCACTGCGCTGCCCGAGGTGGAAGGCTCGACCGTGGGAGGCGCCATCGCTGTCGGTCGTTCGGGCATCGAGCGGCTGGGTCGAGGACAGACCCGCGACGCGGTGCTGCAGATCCACTACGTGTCGGCTGACGGAGATCTCGTCACGGCGGGTGGACCGACCGTCAAGAACGTGAGTGGTTTCGACGTGGTTCGCCTGTTCGTGGGCTCCCTCGGAACTCTTGGTTGCATGGCCGATGTGATTCTTCGCACCCAGCCGATTCCCGATATGGAGGTCTGGAGCCATCTCGACAACACGCCGCCGGAGCAGGTGTTCGATCGGTGTGCGACGGCATCGTCGATCCTGTGGAACGGCGAGTCGGTGTGGATTCTCACCGCGGGGTACGTCCCCGATGTGGAGGCCGACCTCGACGCGCTGAGACAACTGGGCCCCCTCACTCCCGATCAACCGCCGGAGCTGCCACCCAATCGGTGGTCGCGGCGGCCTGCGGAATCGTTGACCACGACCAAGACTGATTTCGGGAGCTTCGTGGTCGAGGTGGGCGTCGGCCTCGTGCACACCGACCGGCCGGTAGCGCCGGTTTCTGTCTCTGCTGAGGTGGCGGCGCTGCGGCGTCGTATGAAGGCAGCCTTTGATCCGACCGGCCGACTCAACCCGGGCCGGTCGGCGGGAGAAGTCTGATGGACCTCGGACTCGGCCGCGCCGAACTCGATGCCTGCGTTACCTGCGCCCTCTGCCTGCCCCATTGTCCGACCTATCGGGTCACGGGTTTCGACACCCACTCGCCTCGCGGCCGAATCGCTCTCATGCGGGCCGTGCAGGATCAGGGCGCGCCGCTCACGACCGAGATAGTTGAATCGTTCGACACCTGTGTGCAGTGCCGTGGCTGCGAGACGGCATGCCCGAGCGGAGTGCCGTTCGGTCGCCTGATGGAGTCGACACGAGAGAGGATGGTGGAGGCCGGCTACAAGCCCCCCGTACGGATCAGGGCGGCCCTTCGGGTGCTCGACCATCACAAGGCACTCCAGGCCGGCTCATCGGTACTCTCGCTGGCACAACGGCTGCACCTGACTCCGTCCTCACTATCGGTGCCGAAACGGCTGCCTCTGCGTCGGCCGGCGATGCAGAAGTCGGGCGACGACGTTCATCTCTTCACCGGATGTGTCATGGATGCCTGGCAGCGTGACGTGCATGTCGCGGTGAAGCAGGTGATCGAGACATGCGGGTTCGGTGTTGCACCCACCGGTCCCGGAACGGCCTGCTGCGGAGCCCTTCATTCCCATGCGGGTCTCGGCGATGCCGCTCGAACCCAGGCCCGGCAGGTCATCGCCGCTCTCGACGACGACCGTCCGGTCCTGGTCGACTCCGCCGGATGTGGAGCAGCCATGAAGGACTACGGCCGACTGGTCGGTTCGTCTGAGGCCGTGGCCTTCTCCGAGCGGGTGTTCGATGTCCACGAATGGGCGGCCGATCACATCGATGGCCTGCCCAGTGTCGAGCCGTTGGATCTTCGTGTGGCCGTTCAGGATCCCTGCCACCTACGCCACGTCCAGAAGTCCCACATGTCGGTTCGCACCGTGCTGACACCGTTTGTTCGTGAGTTGGTGGAGCTCGACGACGACGGTCTCTGCTGTGGTGCCGGAGGCGCCTATTCCGTTCTGCAGCCTGAGCTCGCCTCGAGTATCCGCGACCGCAAGACCGCGGCGATCACGAATGTCTCGCCCGATTTGGTGGTGAGCGCCAACCCGGGATGCTCACTGCATCTCCAGCAGGCCGGACACGAGGTGTTGCACCCTATGGAGTTGGTGGCTCGGGCACTGCGCGGGGTTCAGGCCGACTGAGGAATCGTCAGCGTTGTTCGAACGCCCGGGGCAACGGACTCGATTCGAACCCCGACGGCACCGATCCGGTGGTGGCGTAGAGGTAGAGCGCGGTCTGGAAGACGGCATTCAGGGCGGTCATCACGACCATCACGGTGGCCACCCAGCCGACCGCGACGATGATGGCCAATACCGCGAAGGCCGTGACACCGCTGGCCACGCCGACCACGGCCAGGATCACAGCCGGGATGATGAGGGCGAATCCCAGCAGGCCGAACCCGACTCGAGCTGCGAGATTCTCGCCCCAGGTCTGCTTGAGCAGGGAGCCGGAGCGTTTGAGCCCGTCGATCGCCCCCAGTTCGTCGATGATCACCGCGGGCACGACGAGGAACGTGGCGACATCCCAAGCCATACCGATCATGTTGACCACGAACCGTCCGAGAAATCCGGCTCGCTCGCGGAGCGCCTGGAGGATCAACCCCACCGTGGCGGTGAGCAGCGCCCAGGGAAGGAGCCCTGAGATACGTGAGAAGGCCCGATTGAGGGCGCTCTTGACGGTGGGATCACCCCCGCTCATGCGCTCGTAGGCGCCGGCCACCAGCGCTCCGTTGAAGAACACGGCCACGACACTCAGGGCCATGGCGGCGAGCACACCCAGCACCGCAGCGGCCGGGTTGACGGTGGTCTCCTCGCCGGCGGCGGTCGTGGTGGTGTCGATCATGGCGATGATCGGAACGGCGACAGCGAGGATCACCAGAACCGACGCGAAGAACGACATGACGGGGAACCACAGAAGTTCCCGATCCTTCTTGAGTACCGACCATGACGTCTTGGCCAGTTCAAGCGTGTTGCGTATGCGTCCCATTCGTCCTCCTGGTGTTGGTCCAGACTAGGCGCTGCGGCAAACGTTGCTGACCAGTCCCAGATCTTCGATCGACACGGTGACGGTCGAGCCCGGGCCCAGGAACTCGCGGGGCTCTCTGGCGAATCCAACGCCGCTCGGCGTGCCGGTGGCGATGATGTCTCCGGGGTCGAGGGTGAGGATCCGGCTCAAATCCCGCACGATGTCGACCGGTCCGAACACGAGGTCGGCGGTGTTGGCCGACTGTTTGACTGCTCCATCGACGGTCGTCTCGAGTTGGAGGCCGGGCTCCACGCCGAGCTCGTCGGTGGTCGTGAGCCACGGACCGACGGGGGTGGTCGATTCGAAGGTCTTGCCGGCGAGGAACTGGATGGTGCGACGCTGCCAGTCTCGGGCCGAGACGTCGTTGAGCACGCAGAAGCCAGCGATGGCAGCGGCCGCCTCCTCGGGGTTGGCGTTGCGTACCGGTCGCCCGATCACCACCGCGAGCTCGCCCTCCCAGTCGATGCTCGTGGACACGGCCGCCTCGGGAAGCTGAATCGGGTCGTTGGGTCCGATCAGTGCTCGTCGGTACTTGGCGAAGTAGGTGGGATGAGCAGGAATCTCACGACCCATCTCGGCAATGTGGGCCCGGTAGTTGATGCCCACGCAGACGATCTTGTCGGGTGCGGGCACGACCGGAGCAAGATCGGCAGCCGACAGGGCGATGGTGGGCCCGTCGGCATCGGCAACCCGGGATCGCCAATCGGGGTCTTCGAGAACGGCACGTACGCAACGCTGGTCGAGCAACGTCAGTTGGTCGGTGTCGGGGCGGACCACTGCGGCCCGAGTCCCCTCGGCTGTTCGAACGGTGGCCAGACGCATCTCAGTCTCCTTCTGTGGCCAGGATCGGACTGGTGTGGCCCGATCGAATGACTTGACCGGATTCGGGATCGACCGGGTCGAGTGAGCCTCCCGATGCCCAGACCAGGGCAGCGAGCGACAGCAACCCGTAGGTGAGGTTTCCGACGGCCATCGGGGTGACCGTATCGACGATTCGACTGTCGACGATGGCCGCCAAGAAGGCTCCTCCACCGATGGTGATGAACCCGAGCACGCCCGACGCGGCGCCGGCCAGCCGGGCCATGGGGAACATGGCCAGGGCGTTGGCCGTGGGTGTGAGCAGCGTGTTGAAGGAGCTCATCAGGCACAAGAAGGCGTACCAGACCCAGAACGGCGGTCGGCCGTCGGTGGTCAAGGCGACAGCCGTGAACGCAGTGGCGGTGGTTACATGGGACACCACTCCGAATCTGGCCACCGAGGCCGCCCCGTGGCGGGTGGTGTATCGGGTGCTGATCAGCACCGCGGCAGCGATCGAGATCGACGATCCCGCGAACAGCAGGGCGAACCACTCTCCTCGGCCGTAGATCTCCGAGATGATCGGCTGTCCGCTGTCGAGGTAGATGAAGAACGCCCCGAAGGAGAAGGTCATGGAGAGGATGTAGCCGAATGAGGCCCGGTTCCGGATCACGGTTCGAAACGCTCGTCCGACCGCCGCGGGATGAACGCTTCTCCGGTTCTCGTTGGCGAGGGTCTCGCCGAACCGAATGGCCCAGCTGGCCGCGGTAAAGGCCAGCACGACGCCCCCGACGAACACGAATCGCCACGACCCGGCCAACATGATCAGTTCGCCGACCGACGGCGCGAGGGCCGGACCGATGAGAAATATCGCCATGACGATCGAGGTGATGCGAGCCATCTGGTCGCCCTCGTAGAGGTCGCGTGCAATGGCGGGACGCAACACGCTGGGAGATGCCGCGCCGACCCCCCACATGAATCGGGCTGCCAGCAGGACGTTCATCTCGGGGGCGAGTGCCGATCCGAGCGCACCGGCGGCGTAGAGGCCGATGCCGACGAGAAGCATGGGGACCCGGCCGAAGCGATCAGAGAGAGTGCCGTAGATCATCTGTCCGGCGGCCATGCCGAGTAGGTAGGTCGTGACGATGAGAGACACCGCTCCGGATCCTGGTCCGAGGTCGAAGCTCGATCGGATCTCGTCGAGAGCCGGGAGCGACACGTCGACTCCGAACGCGAGCAGCACGCTGAGGAATGCCAGGAAGGCGATCACCCGTCGCTCCGACGATTGGGCGCCCGTGCTCATGGTGCCGGCAGTCGGGGGATCGTCTTACCCGGGTTGAGCAGATTGTCGGGATCGAAGAGCCGCTTGATGTTTCGCATCATCTCGAACTCGATGGCCGGTTTCTGTCCGACGATCCGGTCGACCAGCTCCTGACCGATGCCGTGTTCGGCGCTGATGGTGCCTCCCATGTCCCAGGTGTGTTGGTCGAGGGCCCGGATCAACGCCGGTTTGATGTCGAGGAACGCATCGATGTCGGAGTCAATGGGGAGCACATAGATGTGGATGTTGCCATCGCCGACATGGCCGAACATGTACGGGGCGGCCGAGGGGGCGAGATCTCTGCAGGTGGCCTCGACAGCACCGATGTAGTCGGCCACACGGTCGATGGGTACGGCCGCGTCCATCTTCAAGGCGAGCTTGTGGTGGGGCATCAATCCCGGCGGCGCCATCTCGTCGCGTAGCAGCCAGAGGTTCTCCTCCTGTCGACGGGAATCAGCGATGACTGCATCGGTCAGAAGTCCTCCGTCGACCGCTCTTTGCAGGAATTCGGCGAGATCATTGCCGACCGGATCGGAACCTCCGTAGCGAATCAACAGATACCAGTCGGCGCGGGTATCGAGCGGGCGGGGCCAGCCGAACTTGTCGACCACGGCGGCAACGCCGATTTCGGGCATCAGCTCGAGTGCGGTGAGGGTGCCGTTGGTTCCCGATCGGGCCAGCTTCGTGATCTCGGCGAGATCGGAGATCGAGACGATCGCCGCCATGGCGGTCGACTCGTGGCTGATCGCCGGAAGAAGCTTGACGGTCACTCTCGTGACGATTCCGAGCGTGCCCTCAGAGCCGATGATCAGTTGCTTGATGTCGTAGCCGGATGAATCCTTTCGAAGAGCGCGAAGACCGTCCCAGGTGCGCCCGTCGGGGAAGACCACCTCCAGACCGAGAATGTGGTCGCGTATAGGTCCGAACGCCAGCACGTTGATGCCGCCAGCGTTGGTGGAGACGGCGCCGCCAATGGTCGCGGTGCCGCGCGCCCCCCAGTCGGGTGCGAACATCAGTCCGGCGGTTGATGCCGCGGTCTGCAGCTCCTCGACTGTGACACCGGCCTCTACCGTGGCCCAGAAACCGTCGGGGGATATCGCCTCGATCTTGTTCATCCGGTCGAGCAGCACGATCACGGTCGGGCGGCCGAATTCATCGTCGACTGGAACGGAACCTCCGGACCTGCCGGTATTGCCGCCTTGGGTGACGATCGCGGCTCCGTGATCGGAACAGACACGAACCACGGCGGCTACTTCGTCGGTCGTGGCGGGACGAACGATCGACACGGCGGCCCCTTGGTAGATGCCGCGCACATCCGTCGTGGCCGAAGGTAGATCGGCCGGATCGAAAACCGATTTGGAACCAACGGCTTCTCGAAGCTGATCGACTAGATCGGTCACGCTCGACCGTCGGATGGGTCGGGTGCGATGAGACGAAGCGACCGTTGGGTGACGAGAGCACGCAGGCCCTCGCGGTCTGTTCCGTATTCGCTGAGCGCATCGACGATCTCATCTTCGAATGCCCCCCATCCGAATTGCAGAGCAGCGGCCACCGCAATGTCCCCCAACATGTCGGCGTCGCTCGGATCGCAGTGACGTGCGGTGGTCTGGCTCGTGACAATTCGCTTCAGGAGATCGGCGATCGGCGATCGGTTCTGCTCGATCTCCAGTTTGGCGAAGGTGCGGTAGATCCGGGCGTCGTCGGAGGTGTCGGTGGGCAACATGGCGTGGGATTCCCATCGCTGTGCCATTGCTTCGGTGGCCTCCGACACGGCTTGGGCGAAGACGTTGTCCTTGGATCCGAAGTAGTGATGGATGAGGCCGTAGTTGACGCCGGCCTGCCGGGCGAGTTCACGCCCGGAGATGTTCCGCGGCGACCGCATCGTCATGAGCACCTTGGCGGCGTCGACCAGCTTCATCTTGACCACATCGGGTCCGCGTTCGGAAGAGATCAGCGATGTGGCCTCGCCGGGGAGCGAATCCGGTTCAGGCGGCGCCGGCTGGATGGTCATCACCGTGACTCAGCGCTTGATCTGGCTGATGTCGCGTACCGCGCCGCGGTCGGCCGAAGTGGTCATGGCGGCGTAGGCCTGCAGCGCCGCCGACACCTGCCGGTCGCGGTCGAGGGGCTGCCATGCCTCGGCGCCCCGAGCCTCCACCGCAGCACGCCGGTCGGCGAGCACGTCGTCGCTGACCGCGAGATGAATCGTGCGGTTGGGGATGTCGAACTCAATGATGTCGCCCTCTTCGATGAGCGCGATCGTGCCGCCCTCGGCGGCCTCGGGCGAGATGTGACCAACCGACAATCCGGAGGTTCCCCCGGAGAACCGGCCGTCGGTCACGAGTGCGCAAGCCTCGCCGAGTCCGCGTGACTTTATGTAGCTCGTGGGGTAGAGCATTTCCTGCATTCCGGGACCGCCCTTGGGTCCTTCGTAGCGGATCACGACTACGTCGCCGGGCTTGATGTAGGTCTCGTCGAGGATGCCCTCGCACGCGGATTCCTGGCTCTCGAACACTCGGGCTGGGCCGCTGAACCGAAAGATCGATTCGTGGACGCCAGCGGTCTTGACTATGCAGCCGCGCTCGGCGATGTTGCCGTGAAGAATCGCGAGTCCACCTTCGGTGCTGTAGGGATTGTCGACGCTGCGGATGCAGCCCCCGGATCGGTCGGAATCGACGGTGTCCCAGCGCTCGGACTGGCTGAAGGCCTCTTGGGTCGGGATTCCGGCCGGACCAGCTCGGAAGAACTCGTGATTCTCCTCAGAACAGGTCGGGCGCATGATGTCCCATTGATCCAGGGCCGCGCCCAATGTGGCGGAGTGGATGGTGGGCAATCCGGTGTCGATGAGTCCGCCTCGATCGAGTTCGCCGAGGATTCCCAGGATTCCACCGGCCCGGTGGACATCCTCCACGTGGTAGGTGGCGGTCGAGGGAGCGACCTTGCAGATGTTGGGCGTGATCCGACTGAGTCGATCGATGTCGGCCATCGTGAAGTCGACTTCGGCTTCCTGCGCGGCGGCGAGGATATGGAGCACCGTGTTGGTTGATCCGCCCATGGCGATGTCGAGGGTCATGGCGTTCTCGAACGCCGCCTTGGCGCAGATCGAACGAGGCAGCGCCGAATCGTCGTCGTTCTCGTAGTAGCGCCGGGCCAGATCGACGACGCGTCGACCAGCCTCGAGAAACAGCTCGCGTCGGTCGGTGTGGGTGGCGACGACGGTGCCGTTGCCCGGCAGCGCGAGGCCGAGAGCTTCGGTGAGGCAGTTCATCGAGTTGGCCGTGAACATTCCTGAGCACGATCCGCAGGTCGGGCAGGCCGAACGTTCGATCTCGAGCAGTTCCTCATCGGAAACGGTCGGGTCGCCGGCCTTGATCATGGTGTCGATCAGATCGAGCTTCACGCTCACACCGGCGAGTTTGGTCTTGCCGGCCTCCATGGGCCCACCCGAAACGAACACGGTCGGGATGTTGAGCCGCATCGCCGCCATGAACATCCCGGGGGTTATCTTGTCGCAGTTGGAGATGCAGACGAGAGCGTCGGCGCAATGGGCGTTGACCATGTACTCGACGGAGTCGGCGATCAGATCGCGCGACGGAAGGCTGTAGAGCATGCCCGAGTGACCCATGGCGATTCCGTCGTCGACCGCAATGGTGTTGAACTCCTTGGCGACGCCACCGACGGCCTCGATCTCGCGGGCCACCATCTGGCCGAGGTCCTTGAGATGCACATGGCCGGGAACGAACTGAGTGAAAGAGTTGGCGATGGCGATGATCGGCTTCTCGAAGTCGTCGTCGGTCATACCCGTGGCGCGCCAGAGGGCGCGAGCGCCGGCCATGTTGCGACCGTGGGTGGCAGTACGTGAGCGGTATTCAGGCATGGCGATCAGGTTACGCCGACCTTGGCCCGGAGGGGATTTCGGTCGTCAGCCAGTGTTGCGGAGCCCTGCGGCGACACCGTTTACGCTGAGCAGCAGGGCCCGATGAATGCGGCGGGCCTCTTCGGAGTCGGCGGCATCCGGCCCGAGTTCGCGGGTTCGGGCCAGCAGATCGATCTGCAGCACGTGGATCGGGTCGAGGTAGGTGTCGCGAACCTCGAGCGTTCGTCGCAGCACTGGAAGGTCGGCGAGAAGCTCGGTGCGGCCGGTGACCTCGAGAACCATGGCCACCGACCGGTTGTACTCGTCGGTAATCACGTCGAGCAGGTGCCGGTGCGATTCGGGAACGAGGCGGTCGACGTAGCGGTGGGCGATGTCGAGGTCGGTCTTCACGAGCGTCATCTCCACGTTGGACAGGAACGTGGAGAAGAAGGCCCAACCGTCGTGCATCTCTCGCAGGTCCGCGAGGTTTCCCGACTCGATGGCGGCTTCGAGTCCGCTGCCGACGCCGAACCAACCCGGAATGATCTGGCGTGATTGCATCCAGCCGAACACCCAGGGAATGGCGCGCAGGTCGTCGATTCCTCTGGATGACCCGGATCGGCGGGCCGGACGCGAACCGATGTTGAGAGACCCGAGTTCCTCGACCGGGGTCGAGTCGACGAAGTACTCGACCAGACCATCGGCATCGATGAACCGGCGATAGGCAGAGTGGGCAGACGTGGAGACCTTCTCCATGAGTTCGTCCCAGCAGTCGCTATGTTCGGGAGTGAGCCAGGCGTCGCGGTGGGCGATTGATGCCTCGACCACGGCGGAGAGCGCCAGGTCGAGATTGCGGCGAGCCAGACCGGGCTGACCGTACTTGTCGGCGATGACCTCACCCTGTTCGGTCGTCTTGACCTTGCCGTCGACGAGTCCGGCGGGTTGCGACAGGATCGATGCGCTGGTCGGCCCGCCGCCGCGTCCGATTGTGCCGCCTCGTCCGTGGAAAACGACCAAGCGCACACCGTGTTTCGCGGCCACGTCTCGCACTGATCTGAGGGCCTTGTGAATCTCCCATTGCGAAGTTGTGATGCCGCCGTCCTTGTTGGAGTCGGAGTAGCCGACCATCACTTCCTGATGGTCTCCTCTCAACTCCACCAGCCGCCGGTAGGGCCGGCACGACAGCAGCGACTCCATGGTGGGGCCTATACGGCGAAGATCATCGATTGTCTCGAACAGCGGCACGAAGCCGATACGGGCAACGTCGCGTGGCAGGTCGATCAACCCGACCTCGCGAGCGAGAACGGCGGGCGCCAGCACGTCGTCGACTCCTCGTGTCATCGACACGATGTAGCTCTCGATCAGCCCTTCTCCGTTGTCGTCGAGCAAGTCGCGAAGCGTCCGAAACAGTTCAAGGGCGTCTCCGGCGGGCAGCGGAGTTCCCGGCGGACCGAGCGGTCGTCGGCTGGCCAACTCGTTGGAGAGGAAACGGGCTCGGGCCTCCGGGTCGTCGATCGGATAGGTGGCTCCGGTGTCGCCGACCAACCGTTCAATACTCTCGTGATGACGATCGGCGTGCTCTCGAATGTCGAGTGTTGCCAGATGGAATCCGGACACGGCCACGATCTGACGGACACGGGCGAGGCGGCCCTGCGCCATGGTGGCGCCCTTCCCGGCAATGAGCGCGTCGTGCATTTCATGGAGGTCGTCAGCGAGCTGTTGAGGCGAGTCGTAGCCGTCGGGTGTGCGGTCGAGGGCACCCCGCAGCCGGTGGCGCATGACACGGCAGAGAATCCGGTGTGGTTCGGATCTGATCACCGGACTCATCTCGGAGAACAACACAGGGAAGCGCTCTCGGTAGTCGGTGATTCGATGGGCCAGCCCGGGTGACGGCGGCCGTATCAGCTCCGACACCGAGAGCTCCCCCGACAAGGTCTCGATCTCGCCGATGAGAAGGTCGATGGCTCGTTGCCGGTGCAGTTCGACGACCGATCTCGTCACGTCGGGAGTGACGTTCGGGTTGCCGTCGCGGTCGCCACCAACCCACGATCCGAACCTGATCGGTGTGTGTTCCGGATCGCTCTCGATGCCGTGATCGGCCAACGCGAATCGGACGTCCTCGAGTACCTCTGGCAGCCCTTCGGTGATGACCTGCTCCAGATACCAGAGGGCGGCTCGGGCCTCGTCGTAGGGAATCGGTTTCTCCGACCGGATCTCGTCGGTTTGCCACAGCGTGTCGATCAACTCGTCGATTCGTCGGTCGACCCGGCGTTGATCAGAGTCGGTGCAGCCGCCCCGGGCCTCCAGAAGGTGAGAGATCTCAGCCCGCTTGTCGAGCACGGTTCGCCGTGAGGCTTCGGTGGGATGAGCGGTGAAGACGGGTCGGAGGTCGGCGCGATCGACAAGTGCCGCGATCTCCGATGGGTCGACTCCGCTCTCGACGAGCCGGTCGACCGTCTGGCTGAAGCTGCCGGCGGGGTCGCCCGCGGCGGTGAACTCCTCCACTCGGTGCACCTGTTCGGCGACGTTGGCGAGATGGAAGTACATCGTGAACGCCCGCACCACGAGTATTGCCTCGATGTCGTCGACCGATCCGAGCAGGTCTTGGAGCTTCCGTCCGGCGGTGTCACCGTCGGAGGATCGCTGGGCCCGTGCCAATGTTCGCACCGACTCGACCAGGTCGAGAAGCCGTTGGCCCTCTTGGCGAACCAGCGACGATCCGAGCTGCCGGCCGAGTCGGCCGATATCGGTCCTCAGGGCCAGGTTGCGGGCCTCAACCAGTGGTTCTTTCACGTGGCGAGGCTAGACCGTCGCCGGCGCGGACCAGCGTTGTCGATCAGGCTGATCTCACCAGCCTCGTAGATCCACGGGCCAGACGTCGATGATCTCTTCTCCTTCGACCAGGTGAAGCAACTCGTGCTTGGCAACGGTCGGGTCGATGTGGGCGGGTACGAAGGTGACGCGGTCGCCTACTCGAACATCGAGTTCGGGTTCGGCCGACACCGTCGTGTGCTCGTCCGAGCAGAAGAACACATGCCCGATGTCGGCTGAGGGGTCGCCGTGGTCCATGGCGAATGCCTTGAGTCCAGCGTCGGCGACGTACCAGCCCCCTGCCCCGGCGCGGGCCGATATCACCGTGGCGAGGACTCGCAATGCCGGGCGAAACGGAAGGTCGGTGAGACGGCTGTAGTGAGTGTCCATCAAGACGTACGAACCAGCCTGGATTTCGGTGGCCAGGCTGTTGATGGCATGGGTGCCGGTGCCGCCGGCGGAGACGACGTCGCCGCCGACCTCGGCGTGGGCCTCGGCCAGAAGAGCCATTGATCGTTCCACCTCGGCGCGACGTTTCTCGGGGTCGGTCCAATCCTGACACTGGCCTTCGTAACCCATCACGCCGCGCACGAGGAGCCCCCGGTCGGTGGCGACCTCGGCGAGCCTTGCTGCTTCGGCGGGCGGGCATCCACATCGGGGAAGCCCGACTTCCACGTCGATCACCACCTCTCGAACCCCGGCAAGACGAGCGACTTCGATGGTCTCGAGCGAGTCGACGGCCACCGTGATTCGAACGTCTCTCGCCGCACCCAGTCGGCCCAGCCTTTCGACATCAAGGGTCTCGTTGGCGAGCATCAAGTCGTCGCCGAGTCCGCTCGAGGCCATTCCCTCCATCTCGGCGAGCGTGGCGCAACAGAAGGCATGGTGGTGATGGCGTGCGGCGATCTCACGGGCCAGTTCGGTCGACTTGAAGGCCTTCACGTGGGGTCGAAGCTCGGCCGCGGGTCTGGCGGCGGCCATCGCGGCGAGGTTGGCGGTGAGCTCCCGTGTATGGACCACGAGAGCGGGCGTCGGCAGGTCGTGGATCGTGGTCACGGCCCCACGCGATCAGGATCCGTTGGACAATGTCAAGGCGGGTGCCAGGCGCGAATAGGGTGAGCGGTCATGACCGAGCCCAGCAACGTGTGCGTAGTCCTGCTCGACTCGCTCAACCGCCACATGCTCGGCAGCTACGGCGGCGACGAGTTCGACACGCCGAACCTCGACCGCTTCGCTTCTCACCGTGCGACACGGTTCACCAACCACGTGACGGGATCGCTGCCGTGCATGCCGGCTCGTCACGACATCTTGGTGGGCTCACTCGACTTTCTCTGGAGGCCGTGGGGATCGATCGAGCTGTGGGAGCAGCCGATCACGAGAGCGCTCGCCCACAGCGGAGTCACCACGATGATGGTGACTGATCACCCGCACCTCTTCGAGTCGGGCGGTGAGAACTACCACACCGACTTTCACGGATGGGACTACGTGAGGGGGCACGAAGGCGACCCGTGGCGCACGTTTGCCGATCCGTCCTGGATTGGCGCGCCCGCCGCGCCTGCCCGAAAGGGCGGATGGTGGCTCGAACGGTCGGTTGGTTACGGCGACCTGACCCGCGCCTACGACAACTCACGGACATTCTTCCGTGAAGAATCCGACTATCCCGGCCCTCGCACCATGACCGAGGCGGCCCGGTTCCTGCGCGACGCCACACCTCATCACGACCGCTGGTTCCTGTTCGTCGACGAGTTCGACCCCCACGAACCGTTCGACACTCCGGCGCCTTGGGCCGGCCGCTACGAGGACCAGCCCTGGGACGACGAGGCCATCATCTGGCCGCCCTACGCCGATGGGGCGATTTCGAAGGGAAAACTGAGCGAAGCCGAGGGCCGCCATATCCGAGCCAACTACGGCAGCAAGCTCTCGATGATCGACCATTGGTTCGGTCGAATCCTCGACGAATTCGACCGTCAGGATCTCTGGGACACGACAGCGTTGGTGGTGTGCACCGACCACGGTCACTACCTGGGGGAGATCAGGAACGACCGCGACATCTGGGGCAAGCCGAATGTTCCTCAGTACGAACCGCTCGGGCACACTCCGCTGATGATTCACTGGCCGGGGGTCGATGGTGGATCAACCTGCGACGCGCTCACCACCAACGTCGATATCTTCGCCACGCTCGCCGATGTATTCGACGCCGAGGTGGGTCACGTCACCCACGGCCGATCGATCGCGCCATTGCTCGATGGCGTAGCCGATTCGATTCGCGACTGGGCCATCGGGGGAGTGTTCGGCAACTGGGTGCAAGTCACCGACGGTTCCACAAAATATGCCCGGTCGGCGATGGGCGACAACTTTCCGCTCTCTATGTGGTCCAACCGCTGGTCGACCATGCCACTTGATATTGCCGGCATCGAGTCGCTACCTGATCCCGATGATCGTGCCTGGCTCGATCACATGCCCGGCTCGAGCATCCCGGTGATTCGCCAACCCTTCGTGGCGGGCGACATGCTGCCGTTCTGGGTGGGGCAGGCCAACGTCGACGAGCACTACCTGTTCGATGTGTCCGTCGATCCCGACGAGCGAGAGAATCGAGTCGGCGAAAGCCGCGAAGCGGAGATGATCGAATTGCTCCGCTCCGCGCTCCAGGACGTATCTGCACCCGATGATCAGTTCGCTCGCCTCGGTCTGAGCTGACGAAGCCTTCCCGGGGAACCGTCAGAGAACCTCAATTGAGTATCGGACTACGGCATCGAGTTGTTCATCGGTGAACGCCGCCGCGAACGCGGGCATTCGCCTGAGTCCGTTCGAGACGATGTCGGCGAACGAATCGATGTCGTCGCTGTCGAGCTTGGTCAGATCGGAGTCCGAGCGGCGGTCGCCGTTTGCACCGTGGCAGCTCTTGCAGTTCTCGGCGTAGACGTCGCGGCCGACCTGGAGTTCGGGGTCGATGGTTCCGTCGGCACCCACCGGAACCTCCGGAGCAGAACCGGCGCAGGCCGCGGCGGTGAGAGAGATGGCGAAGACAGCTGCGACGAGTCTGCACATGGTTGGCTGACCTGCTCGCTGGGCTCGATGCGGGTGTTCCGGGTGATTAGCTACCTGATGGCCCGAACAGGTACTCGTGGATGAGACCAATTTCGTCGTCGGTGAGGCGTGTCTCACTGTAGACCGGCATGTCCTTGGGTCCTTCTCGGATCTCTTCGGTGAAGGCGCTGAGGCTGATCCCGTTCGGATCGTCGACACTCACCAGGGCCGGACCGACAATCGCTCCACGAGCATCGATCCCATGGCATCCGACACAGTTCGTCGTGACGTAGAGAGCCTCGCCGGCCCGGTGGGCTTCCTCGTCGAGCTCGGCTTGATCGGGGTTGTCGGCCTGGATGAGGCCGGGACTGGCCGAGGCTCCGAACCCTCCACACCCGACACAGTCTTCTGAAACGCCGAGTGCTTGCACGGATGAGTCGACTCGGTTGGCTACCTCTCCGTCGTTGCTCAATCCGACGTAGTCGTAGTCGGTGCCGACGAGAGCTGGCGGTCTCCGATCGAAATCAGCCGACGGATCGAGATTGGCATGCATTGTCGGTCGACTCAGGATCACTATGAACATTCCGAGTGCGGTGAATGCCACCAGTCCGAAAGCGAACCTCGGCAGGGCTCTGACCGGGCCGTGTTCGAGATCTGATGAACGACCCACCTTGACGATCCCGGACACCGCGAGGAGCACCATGGTCCAGACGATTCCAATGACGACCAGTAGCCACCAGACTCCGATAATCCCGAGCGAGACCCCGGCTTCGCTGGTGTGCAATTGGCCGCTGTCGAGCACGGCGACTTCGAACGGTGAGGTCAGGGTCGTTCCATCCGAATCGACGAACTCCACCCGCATGCGTTCGGCTTGGTAGGCGGTCTGTTCGTAGACGAACGTGACCGCTCCAGACTCGTCGGTGATTCCCGATGCCAACTCAACCCATCCGGATTTGCCTCCCACCGTTCCAACGTATGAAAGGAACATCTCGAACCCGGCGAGCGAATCGCCGGCGTCGGTCACAACCGCGGTGACTTCAATGTCGGATCCGACCGTGACCTCCTGGGGTGCATCGACCTTGATGTCGGCTGCTGATGCGGGCCCGGCGAGGCCGATCAGCAAGGCAGTCGAGGACACCAGACAGGACAGCAGAATGAGAGCCGGCCTTTTCGACGAGTGCTTGCTTGGTGCGTTCACTTGACTGCCTCCAGTTCCTTCTGGATCTGCTCGACCCGGAGATCGACCAGTTCTTTCTCTTCCCGGCGTCTCTCGAAGTGCTCCTCCTTCATCTCCCAGACCGCGAGGATCGGGAAGAATCGGGCGAACAGCGTGAGCAACATCAGGAATCCGGCGACGCCACAGGCGAGGATCGACCATTCGACCCAGGTCGGGAAGTAGCTGGCGGGTTCGTAGTCCATGAGCGGCACACGGAGTCCGGCGACAACGATGAAATAGCGTTCGAAGAACATTCCGATGTTGATCAGGACCGACGCGACCACGAATCCCGAGATGTTCCTGGTTGGCCTGAAGGCGATGATCAGGATCGGTGCCACCAGCCCGCCGAAGAAATAGAACCAGTAGATCGGTGCGAAGTCCTGCACGAAGAGCTGTCGGAAGGCGAACGCCTCTTCGCCCGTCATCTTGAAGCCGGTCGTGATGAACTCTGACGCGTTGCCGTAGATCATGACCAGTGCCATGGTGGCCAACAGATAGGCGAGATACTTGAAATGGGTCGGGGTGATGTATTCCTCGAGGCCGTAGATCTTTCGCATGACGGCCAACACGATCACCAGCGTGGCAACGCCTGAGTAGATGGCGCCGGCGACGAAGAACACTCCGAAGATGGTGCTGTCCCAGCTGACCCTGGTGGTCATGGCGAAGATCCAGGAAACCACGGTGTGAACCGACACTGCCACCGGAATGATCAACAGCATCAGGATGCCGATTGCCTTTGTGAGGGCACTGCGCTGGCGTGGGTTGTTGTTCCAGCCGATTGCCATGGTGCGGTACATCCAGGTCTGCGGCTTCCAGACCTTGCCATCGAGCTTGTCTCTGAACATTGCCAGATCAGGGATCATGGGTACGTAGAGGTAGACGACGCTCGCAGTGAGATAGATGGTGATGGCGAGCATGTCCCACATGAGCGGAGACTGCCAGTTGCCGTTGAGGAACAGGTGGTAGAGCCGATCAGGTCGGCCCATGTCGACGATCACGAACAGCGCACCGCTGATCAGGGCGACGGACGTGATCGCTTCCGCGATTCGTGTCACCGGCGTTCTCCAGCCGGCGTTGGACGCCCGGAGGATCGCTGAGATCAACGTTCCTGCGTGACTGATCCCGATGAAGAACACGAACGAAGTGATGTAGAGCCCCCACGAAATGCGGTCTCTCATGCCGGTCACGTACAGGCCGTTGCGCCACTGGTAGTAGAAGGCGAAGAAGCCCCACGCCATCACGGTTGCGAGTCCGACAATCCAGAACTTGAAGGCTCGGCTGGACCCCTGGGTGGGAGCTAGGACACGACGTTCGAGACGGTCCGACCACTCACGGTCGGATTCCTCCATGGAATCCATTTCTGTCAGCGGCTCCATGTCACAGATCCCTTCACTCGCTCCAACCAGGGCCACGTTGTGGGGAACCGGCCGGTGACGTCCTTGTCTCGGCCCACGAGTTCACCGTGTCCGGGTATGTAGTGGACTCGGGGCTGGGTGCCCAGATCTTCCTTCTGACGGAAGGAGTTGTTGTCGGCCATGAACTCGGTGAAGGCCACGACGTCGTGGCCGTTGGTTGCGATGTCTTCCTCGAGATCGCCGTAGTAGATGGCGTCGTTGGGGCAGGCGGAGACGCACATCGGAAGGGTGCCGGCCCGAGCCATGTCGGGGCAGAAGTCGCACTTCATCACCGTTCCCATCGGTGCTCCGACCTGATGTTCGATGGAGTAGTCGGCCAAAATCGATTCGGGCGGCACCGGCGGCTCACCCCAGTTGAAGAACCGGCGGTCGTAGGGGCACGCCGCCATGCACATGCGACAGCCGATGCAACGGTCCTGATCGATCAGAACTATGCCCTCTGGGTTGGAGAACGTGGCTCCGACGGGACACACGTTGACGCACGGCGGGCTCTGGCACTGCTGGCACGGCGTCGGGAGGAACTGACTTCCTCCTCCTTCGAGTTCTCTCTCGTACACCTCGATCCATTCCATCGGCTCGGGGACGAGATGACCTTCGATACACGCAACCGTGCACTGTGGTGCGGTGCCCTGACTCTGGCATCCATCGCATCTACGCAGATCGATCAGCATTCCCCATTGCCGTACGCGACCGCTTGGTCCCACTGCGGGCTCTTCCTCGGCGGCGGCCGGAAGCTGTCCGGCAAGCACCGGCAGGCCGGCCAGCGGAACCGCGGCGGCAGCCCCACCGAGTCCGAGTCGTTTCATGGCGGTGCGACGCGAGATGGCATCTGGTTTTGCCGGCCCATCCGGCTCCGAAGAAAAACTGCTTCGAAGCTTCAGCGGAACGTATGTCGCGGCCCCGAGCAGGGCGACGACCAGAGGGATCGCTATCGGGCCGGTAGCAAGTGCGGTGACGAAGGCCGCTGCGACCAGCACGGCGACCACCGCCCGCACAACAGTCAAACTATTCACGCGTGCCATGGTCAGCCCCTCGTTTTCGTTGGTTGGGCGTGCCCATCCAATGAGGCGTCGTTTGCGCGCCAGCCGTTGAACATCCTCACAACCCCCACATTGGAGTGCTGGCCAATCACCAGCGGAGACACTGTCTCCCTCCTGCGACGGTAGGCAGGTGATCGGACATCGGTTAGGGAATTAGTGCTCTATCGCTATGCGGAATACAGATAGGTGCCATCTCCAACTCGGAACGAGACTTGGAGGTGGCGGCCCGAGTGGCGATCGTTTTGGGCCTAGCCGGCGAGTTTCTGCTGGTTGACCTTGGCCTTGGGTGAGAGGGTCACGGCCGCGTCGGAATCGCGAATGAACATCGACGCGGCGGCTGCGACCACGAACATCAGAGCCGTGGCCAGGAAGGCGTTCTGGTAGGCCCCGAGCTGGGCCACCTGCACCGCATGAGCGTCCATTCCGGGCTTGACCGCGTTGGAGATTCCGGTGGTGAGAACGGTTGCTGCGATTGCGACACCGAACGCCGACGAGGTCTGGCGTTGAGTAGAGAAGATCGAAGATGCCCGCCCGGTGTCGGCGACACTCACGGTCGCGTATACGGCGGCCTGCAGCGAGATGAAAATGAAGGCCATCGATATGCCGCGCATGAACATCAGGCCTCGTATGGACCAGAGACCGGTCTCGAGATCCAGGTTGGCGAACCCGTAGCCGACCAGCGCCCCGCTGAGCAGGCCGCCGACCATGAGTCGACGAGGCCCGAATCGCGGGTAGAGCCATCGTCCGACGATCTGAGACGACAGAATCACTCCGATGGCCTGGGGGATCTGAGTCAGCCCGGAATCGAGGGCCGAGAAGCCGCGCAGTCTTTGCAGGTAGAGGGGGAAAAGGAATAACAGGCTCACGAATCCGCCGTACATGGCGAAGCCCGCGATGTTGCCGCGTTGGAACATCCGATTGCTGAGTAGGCGCAGCTGGAGCATCGGGTGCTCGAGGTGAAGCTCGACGTAGATGAGTGCGACGAAGAGCGCCAAGCCTGCCGCGATGAATGTGACTATCAGCGGGTCGGACCAGCCGCGACGAGGCCCTTCCGACAAGGCATAGAGCAGGGTGGTCAGACCGCTGGCCGACAGCACGAATCCGGCGAAGTCGAAGGGCCCGGTTCCGGGCTCGGTGTGTTCCTGCAGGAACCGAACGGCCAGGTAGATCGCGAGAAGCCCGATGGGCCCGTTGATGAAGAAGATCCACCGCCAGGAGATGGTGTCGACGATCAGTCCTCCGAGGACCGGTCCGACTGCTGGAGCCACGACGGCCACGCCGATCACCGCGGTTGCTGCCTTGGCTCGTTCCGACTTCGGGTAGGCGCGGTAGAGCATTGCGGCTCCGACCGGGGTGAGCATTCCGCCGCCCACCCCTTGCAGGATTCTGAAAGCGATGAGCTGGTTGAGCGATCCGGACAATCCGCAGAGCATCGAGGCGGTCGTGAACATGGTGAGGGCGAACAGGAAGACTCGCTTGGTGCCGAGTCGGTCGCCGAGCCAGCCCGAGGCCGGAATCCAGACCGCCAGGCTCAGCAGGTAGCCGAGAACCACCCACTCGATTCGGGAACCTCCACCTCCCAGCTCCTCGTCGAGGGTGGGTAGCGCGACATTGACGACGGTCGTGTCCATGATCTCCATGAAGAGACCCATGACGTAGATGATCGCGACCTTGGTCTTGTATTCGATCGGTCGCGCCATCGCGTGGAACGTAGCGCTGGTCGGACATCTGTCGACAATCCGACGGGACGGTCGGCTCGGCATTCAAGAAGTAGTTTCTCCAACCAATGACAATCTCCGGCCCCCGCAACCCGTTCTTGGCCGACTCCGGGTATGCGATCGCTCATGGACGCTGCGATCAGCAGGACAACACGCCGGGACGTGGACCGGAGGGTCCCGCGGAGGTGATCGATGCCGGAGGCCGCCAGCATGCCTGGCTCGGTCCTGGCCATTTCGGTGGTTTGATTTCGTCGCCGTATCCCGATGGTCGCCGCGTGATCTGGAGCAACGGCCGCGAGAACATTGCCAAGCTCGACTACGACACCCTCGAGGTGTTGGCGACGATGGAGATTGCGGGTCGATCCCCGACTCCGGTCGACCACCTCCGTTCGGCCATAGCGGGTCTCGATGATTTGGAGGGCCAACCGCTGATCGATCACGCAGTGGTGTTGGCGATGACTTTCATGACCGGCCTCGACGGGGTCTACGCAATGGTCGACTGCGACAACACGTTGATCCTGGGACGCAAGGACCATGCGGTGGCCTACGTCGAGACCGACGCCTCTGATCCTTCGTCGCCGATCATCGAGAAGGCCCGTTGGAACAAGCCCGACCATATCGACGGAAATTTCGTCGGGGTCAACATGACTTTCGACGGGCGAATCGTGATGTCGACCGACCACGGCTGGCTGGTGGTGCTGGAACGAGACTTCAGCTCATATGAGACGATTCGGCTGCCCAAGTCGGCCGAGGCGGCGGCGGACTATTGCGCGATGCGCGAGACCGAGCGTGGCAACACCGGCTACGGGTGGGTGCGCACCGCGTTGTGTGTCGATGACCGCGGCGGCATCTACGTCTCGTCAGTCGATCAGACCCACAAGGTCGTGTGGACGGGCGAGAGCCTGTCTCTCGATGAGTCCGATGGTGCGTGGTCGGCTGCGTATCGAAACGGCTCCGGCAACGGATCGGGCACCACACCGTCGTTGATGGGATTCGGACCGGACGAGGACCGATTCGTGGTGATCGGCGACGGCGACGATGTGGTGAACATCACTCTGTTCTGGCGCGATGAGATCCCGGACGGATGGAGCCGACTGCCCGGCGCGTCGTCTCGAAGGATCGCGGGAATGGGTCCGGCCAACATGGGTGATCCCGAACTGCCGGCGATCCAGACCGAGCAATCGATCACGGTGTCGGGCTACGGGGCGATGACGGTGAACAACGAACCGGCATCGATCCCCGACGGCTTTCCCGCCCAGGGAATTCGGCTGTTGTGCTTCTTTCTCGGCCACAAGCCTGAGTTCACGCCCCATGGCCTCCACAAGTATGAGTGGGATCCGATCGCTCGACATCTGCGCCAGGCGTGGGTCAACATCGAGGTCTCGTCTCCCAACTCCGTGCCCTTCGTGGCCCAGGGCTCCGACCTCGTCTACACGTGCGGCGTGAGAGATGGGAAGTGGACCATTGAAGCGGTCGACTGGACGACAGGGGAGGCACGGTTTCACTACGTGCTCGGTGGTTCGCAGTTCAACACGCTCGGGGCCGGGGTGACGATCGATGACGACGGCCGACTCCTCCTCGGTAACATCTTCGGCAAAACCCGCGTCCTGCGTGGGCCCGTGCCGACTGGCTGAGCCCCGCCGCGTAGGCTTGACCCATGGCGACCCGCATCAGGTACGCAGAGATCGTCGATCGGGGGGTGAGGATCTGTTTCGGGTCCGATGAACGGCTGGTTGATCTGCCCTCGCGGTGGCTGCGCGACCACGGCGACGACGAGGCCAGCACCGATCCGCGAACGCCGCAACGCAAGACCGCCACGGTCGCCACTACGGCCGACGTCGAGCCCCTCGAGCTGGCTTTCGGCGACGGGCGTCTGCATCTGGCGTGGTCGGATGGGGCGACCACCGAACACGATGCGGCGTTGCTGGCCGACCGGATCGAGGACCGTCGCGGGCCCCGACCCGAACGAGACGATCTCGTCATCGATTTCGACCCCGACCTCGAGTTGTGGGCCGGCCCCGAGGGGCCGTTCGCCCCGCTCGATGGCGGTGCAGTCGATGAGGCCGAGGGCTTGGCCGAGCTGCTCGGGCAGCTCCACCGTCGAGGCTGGGTGGTGGTCGACGGAGTGGGGGAGGGGGCCGAGGCGCTCACCGACCTGACCAACCGGATCGGATACGTTCGCCACACCATCTTCGGTGGGGTCTGGGAGCTGAAGGCCGACGCCGATGAGCACCTCGACAGCGCCTACGACACCACCGAACTCGGTGTCCACACCGACTCGACCTACAGCCACGACGCGCCCGGTGTTCAGGTCTTCTGCTGCCAGGAGCGCAACGGCACCGGCGGCGACTCGGTGCTGGTCGACGGATTCGCGGCAGCGCGGGATCTGGCTTCGGCGCAACCCCGGCTGGCCGACTGTCTCACCCGTTTCGACTTCGTGGGCCGTTACATCGAACCCGGAGTTCACCTGCAGGCCGAACGGCCTCCGTTTCGTCTCGACGGGTCCGGACGTCTGCTCCAGGTTTCGTTCAACAACTACGACCGCGCCCCGATGCTGCCGGTCGATGAGTGGGTCGAGACAGTGATCGAGGCCTACGGCGCCTTCAATGAACTGGTGTCGGACCCGTCTCGTCAGATCAATCTCGGATGGAAACCGGGGCGGGTGATGATCATCGACAACTGGCGGGTGCTTCACGGTCGCACGGCGTTCACCGGTGCCCGACGATTCCTCGGCTGTTACCTCAACCACGAAGACCTGGAGAGCGCGCTCCGGGTCAACGGCATCACGAAACGCTGAGCGCCCGGCCGAATGCTTCGATCGTCGCTTCGACGTCGTCGTCGCTGATATCGAGATGAGTAGCGAGCCGGGCCGGAGACGAAGACACCCGGGCCAGCACGCCCAGATCCTCGAGGCGATTCTGCAGCTCGGGCGATGCCCCTTCAATGTCGATGAACACCATGTTGGTGGCCAGCGACGTCACGGTGATCTCGGGTATCGCCCCGAGGCCCGCGGCCAGAGCTTCGGCCCGAGCGTGATCATCGGCGAGACGATCGATGTTGTGGTCGAGGGCGTAGAGACCGGCCGCGGCCAACATGCCTGCCTGGCGCAGACCTCCGCCCAGCATCTTGCGCACCCGGCGGGCCTCGGCGATCAACTCGGAGGAACCCGACAGGACCGATCCGACTGGAGTCCCGAGGCCCTTCGAGAGGCACATCGACACGGTGTCGAACGGGGCAACGAAGTCATCGGCGCTGACACCCAGAGCCACGATGGCGTTCCACATGCGGGCACCGTCGAGATGCAAGGCCAATCCATGCCGGTGGCCGACGTCGACGGCGAGCTTCATGCGCTCGATCGACTGCACCATGCCGTCCTTGGTGTTTTCGAGACACAGCAGCTTGGTGCGGGCGAAGTGTGAGTCGTCGGGCTTGATCACCGCGGCGATGTGATCGGGGTCGGGGAGTCCGTCGTCGAACATCCGGACGGGTTGGGGTTGGATGCTTCCCAGAACCGCACCGCCGCCTGCTTCGTAGCGATAGGTGTGGGCTGATTCGCCGGCGATGTATTCGTCGCCGCGTCCGCAGTGGGCCATCAGCGCGCACAGATTCGACTGGGTGCCGCTCGGAACGAACAATGCCGCTTGCTTGCCGAGCCTTTCGGCCACCACCGCTTCGAGGCGATTGACGGTGGGGTCGTCGCCGAAGACGTCGTCGCCGACCTCGGCCTCGGCGATGGCTCGGCGCATTCCGGGCGAAGGTCGCGTGACGGTGTCGGATCTGAGATCGATCATTGGGTCAGGTTATGGTCGTCGCGTGGACAACAACGAACTCTCGGGCCATCTCTCGCGAATCGAAAACGATGGCTACACGGTGGTGCCCGACGCGATCGACCTGGGGTTCATCGACACGTTGCTCGACGACATCGACCGTCTCGAGCAAGAGCAGGGGATCGGCCCGGCCACCAACCGATTCGAGGGCACTGCCACCACCCGGGTCTACAACCTGCTGGCTCACAGCGGACCTTGGGTCGATGTGCCCGTGCACCCGTCGGTTCTTCCGATCGTGCGTGGGGTTCTGGGTCGTGGGTGTCTGGTCTCGTCGTTGTCGTCGATCTCCATCGGGTCCGGCGAGGTTGATCAGCCGATCCATGCCGACGATCAGGTGATTCCGGTCGCGAGGCCTCATGGAGCCGCTGTGTGCAACTCGATGTGGGCCCTCACCGATTTCACCGACGCCAACGGCGCCACCCGGATCGTTCCCGGCAGCCACAAGCTCGATCACAACCCGGTTTACGGCGACCACTACGACTCGATCCCGGCCGAGATGAGCAAGGGCAGCGTGCTGGTGTGGCACGGCAGTTTCTGGCACGGCGGTGGCCCCAACTCCACGGAGGATCGCCGGGTGGGTGTGGCGATGAACTACTGCGCGGGATGGGTCCGTCAGCAGGAGAATCAGCAGCTCGGTATTCCCGCCACCACGATGGCCGACTTCACTCCGCAGCTACGGGAGCTATGCGGCCTGGGTGTCTACAACGGGCTGATCGGCCACATCGACAAGAAGACCCCGGCCGATCGATTGTTCGGGGACGATCCGTCGGCCAATCTCTGGGACGACGACCCGGCCTAGTCAGGGCTTGCGGGCCACCAGGTGGGCTTCGTGGCGGTCGTTGGATCGCCAGGCCTCGCTGTGGTGAACGATTTCGAGATTGGCGGAGAGCTGAGGGAGTTCGTCGGGTTGGGCGAGGAAGGGCGGGCCGGGACGTTCGTGACGTTCGAGGTTGGTGACCGTGGCGACGGTGACGATGATCAGGCCTCCCGGGGCGAGGGCGTCGATCATGGCGGGAAACAGTTCACGCTTGAGGAAGTTGGCGGTGGTGATGACATCCCATGGCCCTTCGGGCAACGGCTCTTTGTCGAGGTCGGTCTCGATGGTGGTGATCTCGACGCCGGCTTCAGCGGCGGTGTCACGTGCCATTGCCAGTCCGACATCGCTCACATCGAGGACCGTGACATCGAAGCCGAGCAGCGCGAGGTTGGTGCTGGTCGGTGATCCGCCACCGGCCACGTCGAGCAGGCGTCCCGGCAGATCAGCGTTGGTGGCGACCAGGTCGACGATCGTCGAGCGGTGACAGTCGTCGAATTCCCGAACGGACCACTTGCTGTTCCACTTCTGGCGGTCGTCGAGGGTCATGGTTCAGGGTTCTTCTGGCGGCTGCTCGGGCTCGAGTTCGGCCGTAACCGTCACTTCATTGGTGTCGGCGGCGATGCCCGGCTCGACGTGGAGCACCATGCCGGCCGCTCTGACGTCGTCGATGACTTGATCGAGCGTGGCGAGCTGTTCGGTCGATCCCGAGAACGTGGCCGAGAGCACTGGTGTGCGGAGCTTGCGTTTGGCTTCGGACTTCTCGCGTCGGACCACACTGAGCGCGGCGGCCGCGACTGTGCTGGGGGCCGCTCCGGCTCCGGCTGCGATGGCGCGGAGGGGCTCGGAATCGGGCCATGGCGCGGTGTGAATCGAGCCGTCGTTCCACCAGTTCCAGACCTCTTCGGTCACGAAGGGAAGGAACGGGGCAAACAGTCGCTGCACGGTCGAAAGGGCCATTCGTAGGGCATGACGCGCCGACTCGGCCCGTTCGTCGCCGTATTCGCCGTAGGCCCGGGCCTTCACCAACTCGACGTGGTCGTCGGTGAACGACCAGAAGAAGGCTTCGGTTCTTTCGAGCGCTCGGGCGTAGTCGAACTCCTCGAACGCTCGCGATGTCTCGTCGGCGAGATCGGCGAGCCGGTCGAGCATCGAGCGATCGAGTGCCTCGGTGATCTTGGCGGGGTCGATCGAGAAGTCGCCTTCGCCGAATCCGAGTACGAACCGGCTGGCGTTGAGCAGCTTGATCGACAGTCGCCGGCCGATTTTCATCTGGCCTTGGTCGAACGCGGTGTCGGTACCGGGGCGGCCACTGGACGCCCAGTAGCGCACGGCATCGGAGCCGTATTGCTCGAGCAGGTCGGTGGGCACCACGACGTTGCCCTTCGACTTCGACATCTTCTTGCGATCGGGGTCGAGAATCCAACCCGACATGGAGGCGTTGCGCCACGGTGCGGAGTCGGAATCGAAATGGGCCCGCACCACCGATGAGAACAGCCAGGTGCGGATGATGTCGTGGGCCTGGGGCCGCATGTCCATCGGAAACGTGGCGGCGTGGAGGGCCTCGTCGGTTCGCCAACCGGTAGCGATCTGAGGGGTGAGTGAAGAGGTGGCCCACGTGTCCATCACGTCGGGGTCCCCGATGAAACCGCCGGGCTGGCCACGCTGGGCCTCGTCGTACCCTGGAGCGGCCTCGGCCTGCGGGTCGACCGGCAGGGTGGCGGAATCGGGGGCGATGGCGGAGTCGTAGATCGGTTCACCCTCGGCATCGAGCGGATACCAGAGCGGGATCGGAACGCCGAAGAACCGTTGCCGACTGATCAGCCAGTCGCCGTTGAGTCCCTCGACCCATCCGGAGAATCGGGCCTGCATGTAACTCGGAACCCAGTTGATCTGGTCGCCGCGTGCGACCAGCGCGTCGCGCAGATCGGTGTCGCGTCCGCCGTTGCGGATGTACCACTGGCGGCTCGACACGATCTCGAGGGGCTTGGTGCCTCGTTCGTAGAACTTGACCGGATGGGTGACCGGCCTCGGATCGCCGTCGATGTCGCCTGACTCGGTGAAGATCGCGACGATTTCGGCTTGGGCTTGAGCCACTCTCAGCCCGGCCAGGCGCGAGTAGGCGGCCCGACCGGATTCGCTTGCGATCACGTCGGGGGCATCAACCGAGAAGCGTCCGTCGCGTCCGATCACGGTGCGCACGGGCAGGTTGAACTCGCGCCACCAGGTGACGTCGGTGGTGTCGCCGAAGGTGCAGATCATGGCCACGCCGGTGCCCTTTTCGGGCTCGGCCAACTCGTGGGCGACGACCGGGACCTCGACTCCGAACACCGGACTGGTGACCGTGGTGCCGAACAGCGGCTGGAAGCGTTCATCGTCGGGATGGGCGACCAACGCCACCACCGAGGGCACCAGTTCAGGGCGGGTGGTGTCGATCCACACAGACTCACCGTCGGGCCGGGTGAACCGGAGCTTGTGGTAGGCGCCCGTTAGCTCGCGGTCTTCGAGTTCGGCTTGGGCCACTGCGGTCTGGTCGGTGACGTCCCACAACGACGGGGCTTCGAGCTGATAGGCCTCACCGCGTTCGAGGTTTTCGAGGAATGCGAGCTGGCTGATCCGCCGGCAGTGGTCGTTGATGGTTTCGTAGGTCCGTGACCAGTCGACCGACAGGCCGAGTTGACGGAACAGGCCCTCGAACGCCTTCTCGTCGGATCCGGTGAGTTCCACGCAGAGTTCGATGAAGTTGGGCCGGCTGATCGAGATCGGGCGGCGCTTCTTGATGGCTTTCGGGTTGCCGGCGTCGTCGGGCGTTTCGAACGACGGGTCGTGGGGCAGCGACGGATTGCAGCGGACGCCGTAGTAGTTCTCCACTCGTCGCTCGGTCGGCAGGCCGTTGTCGTCCCAGCCCATCGGGTAGAACACCTCGCGCCCGGCCATGCGCTGATAGCGGGCGATGGTGTCGGTGTGGGTGTAGCTGAAGACGTGGCCGACATGAAGCGATCCGCTCACCGTGGGGGGAGGCGTGTCGATGGAGAAGACCTCATCGCGGGTCTTGGACGGGTCGAATCGGTAGATCTCGTCGCGTTCCCACACGTCGGCCCACTTCGATTCGACACCTTCGAGGCTGGGCTTGTCTGGGATTCCGGTGGCGCTCATACGGTCGACCACGCTACCGGCAGCCGCATCGATGCTCGCAGAGCAAATCAGACCGACGGTTCCTGTGCGGCTGCCGGTGCGAGAACGACTCGGTTGCCGCCCTCGAACTTGGCTTGGTGGAGGGCGTCGGCGGCCCGTACGAGGATCTTGTCGATCGGTCCGCCGTAGGAGGATCCGATCACCCCGATGCTGAGCGTGAACGCCGCGACCTCTTCGGTCGACTGAGTGAGAAAGAGGGCCTCACGGAGTCGTTCGAGCGCCTTGACGGCGTCGTCGGGAGTGGTGTCGGGGAAGATGATGAGAAGTTCGTCTCCGCCGATTCGGCCCACGACATCGATCGGTCGGACGGCCCGGCGGGCGGTGGCGGCAACTATCTCGAGCGATCGATCTCCGGCGGTACGGCCGGCGACGTCGTTGATTTGTCCGAGGTTGTCGATGTCGGCCACGGCGATCGTGAACGATCGTTGGTCGTCGATCATCGCCAGCAGACGGCGTTGGGTGGTGGCTCGGTCGGGTAGCCCGGTGAGCCGGTCGATGCGGTCGTCGGGTTCGTGGTCGGTTGTTGAACGGATCACAGCCAGCCGTCCGGCGAGAACCGCGGCGAAGTCCTCGACGTAGGTGACGTCGCGGTCACCGGGACGATGGCCGACCTGGCCGAAGGCGTAGAGCACTCCGAGAATGTCGCCTCCGATCATGAGCGGTACTGCGATCGCCGACACGGGATCGGGCACGCGGGAGGCCAGATGGGGGCAGACCTCGGGATCGCTGGTGGTTCTGTAGACGAGTGTCGATGACTCGCGTCCGGCGAGCGAAGTCCAGGGCGAGGGCCGGTGATCGGGGAGCGTCCGATGGTCGCCGGTGGCCAGTGCCAGAGACAGCACCGGGTCGGTGCGGTCGATCAAGTGCAGTTCGGTCGATTGCGGCGACAGATGCTGGCGGAAAGTGTCGTTGGCGATCTTCAACGCGGCGGCTTCGCTGTCGGCCCCATCGAGGGTGTGGCCGAAGTCGCGGAGGATCGATCTCTCGGCCTGTTCGTCTTCGAGTCGATGGACGGCTCGCCATAGGTCACGGTCGGCGCTGGTCAGTGCGGCGAGCCGGCGGGCAGCGAGTCTGCGGGTGGCGATGGCGGCGACGAGGGCGGCCACCACGGCTGGTGTCGCGATCGCAGCAACGTCGTGGATGTCGTCGTTGGCCGTGAATTGGACCGCGGCAGCCGTGCCGGCGGTGGCGAGTGCCACGACCACGGCGGCCAGAATCGAACCGTCTCGGCGGCTGGAGTTTCGTCTCTTGTTACGCATCCGTCCGTTCCTATCGAACGAACA
>JAJCXX010000016.1 GCA_029263195.1 Acidimicrobiales bacterium | reverse complement strand
GTCTGGGGGACCGAAGGTCGGAGGTTCAAATCCTCTCAGCCCGACTCCGCGAGATCCCTGCCACCGCAGGGATCTTTGCCGTTTTGGTCACGCCCGCGAAGGTCAGCTCCCCGATCTCCCAGCATGACGAGCCTGTCTCAGCAGGCGTCCCATCTCCACCGACCGTCTTCCAGGGTCCATGGCTGGTCCACGTAGGAGCCAACAACCGGATCGTTGGTGTCGTAGTCGATAAGAGCCGTGTCGCCGTCCACGTCTACCGAAATGTTCGAAGCTATGAGCCCCGTCCCTCGTTCTCCCGCGGCGGTGACTGTTGCTCGGTACTCGGCCTCATCGACGATGCCTTTGCATCGGCTCGAGACAAGATTCCACGCCGAATCGGCTGATCCCAGACGAAAGGCAGCGGTGTACTCGATCAGGTCGATCGCCGGTTTGGTGGCGGCCACGGGAGGCCCCTCGCTGCCGGAGCAGGATGCAACGGCGAAAAGCGCTAGTCCGAGAAGTGCCGAGCGAGGAGCCATCCGTGGACCTTACCGGCACCTCTCCCGAGAGGCCGGGATTGGTGGGTCAGGTGGTGACCCTGATCACCGCCTCCACGTCTCGGCTGTGGCGAGCGACTCGCAGCTCCACGGTGCCCGGCTCCAACTCCCAGATATCGGCCGCGGAGTTCCTGTACATCAGGTCGGCAGTGTCGATCGGAACAACCACGCGTGACGTCTGGCCGGGGTCGAGGATCACCTTGGTGAATGCCGTCAGTTGTTGATCCGGCCGACCGACCTTCGATTCAGGGAAGTGTGCATAGACCTGAATCACATCTACGCCCTGACGCTCGCCCGTATTCCGAACGGTCACCGCTATTGCAAGGTCGCCGCCGGCGGCTGATCCGCTCGTGACAATCTCAGTCCAGTCGGTTGTCGTCGTGCTCAGTCCGAAACCGAACGGAAAGGCGGGTTCGATGCCGTGCTGGTCGTACCAACGATGACCTACCAGTAGCCCCTCGTCGTAGTGAACCTCGCCGAACTCTCCGGGGTAGTTCGCGAAGCTAGGAGTGTCGCCTAGATGTCGCGGAAAGGTGGTCGGCAGGCGTCCACCCGGGGGTGATTGTCCGAAGATGACATCGGTGAGCGCCTCGGCGCCAGCCTCACCCGGATACCAGATCTGCAGGAGCGCGGCCGAGGCCGGTACCACGGCGAGATCGGTCGGCGATCCTGCGTTGACAACGACGATGGTGCGGGGGTTGGCGCCGGTGACTCGTCTGATCAGCTCATCTTGTTGCCCCGGTAGTCCGAACCGTTCACGGTCGCGTCCCTCTGTCTCCCAGTCGTCGTCCATGCCCACTACCAGGACGACGGCGTCGGCCTCGGTTGCCGCTCTCTCGGCGCGGCCCATGATGTCGGCCAACGGAGGTGCCAGCGCTCCAATCGAGAATCCACTGAGTCCGGGAGAGTCCATGGCTGCGAATTCGACGACGAGGCTGTAATCCACGTCAGCAACCAAGTCCACGCTTGTCACGTTGTCATCGAAACTGTCAGCGAAGAATTCGGCTCCTCGCGCCATACCGCTGTTGGCGTCGATCAGTGGCTCACCGTCGAGCAAGAGCCGTGCTCGGCCGGCGACGACCAGGCCGAGCTTCCACGGGCCGGTGGTGTCGGGGCGAAATGTTGCCGAGAGGCGAACGTCGAGCTGCCCGACAGCTCCGATTCGATCCGGCCACAGAAACCGACTTCGTGACTCGGGCCCGCTGGAGGGAGACGGCGAAGTCGGTGTGGCCTGGCGGAGGTACTCCACGTGCACCGAGCCCACGGCACTTGCCGGAGATTCCGGGGGCCGCACGAGACGAAGATCGAGGTCGGGTACTCGGCGATCGATTCGGCAACCCGGTTCATGGATCAGATCGGCGACATCCCCCACCATTTCTCTGATGGCCTCGAAGGGACTGAGCGACGGATGGTGCATCACCTGGCTGCTTCCACCACCCTGGACTACGGCTCTGTCGGCGTTCGGCCCGATGACTGCGAGTCTCTGCGGCTTCTCGGGGTCCAATGGAAGAAGCTGATCAGGGTTTGCCAAGAGCACCATGGAGGCTGAGGCAGCGGTACGGGCAACGCGGCGGTGAGTAGGGTCGTCGACGCTCTGCTCCTCCACCAACGGCCTCTCCCAAGCTCCGGTACGCACGAGAGCTTGCAGATGGCGGCGAACCTTGCTGTCGACCACTGCCTCCCTGACCTGCCCCAGTTCGACAGCCTCGATCAGTCGTTCGCCGAAACGCTTGGCCGGTCCCGGCATCTCCAGATCCAGCCCGGCTTCGGCAGCCAGAATCGTCGAGCGGGTGCCGCCCCAGTCCGACACGACCAACCCGTCGAATCCCCATTCGGCTCTGACAATGTCGGCGATGATCTCGGAATGGTCGCTGGCGGCTACGCCGTTGATGCGGTTGTAGGCCGTCATGACCGCGACCGGCTTGGCGCCCTGGACCATCATCTGGAACGGCCGAAGGTAGACCTCGTGGAGTGTCCGGCTGTCGACGACGCAATCCAGGGAGTGGCGCTGGTATTCCGACTCGTTGCACACGAGATGCTTGGCCGTAGCTCCCACTCCTTGGCTCTGCACGCCCCGGACGAACGCCGATCCGAGAACACCGGTGAGGTGAGGGTCCTCGGAGAAGCACTCGAAGTGTCGGCCAGCCAGTGGAGACCGATGGAGATTCACGGTCGGTCCCAACAGGAGGTGGGCCCCCTTGGTGCAGGCCTCTTGTCCAATGGCGGAACCAACTGCGGCGGCGAGAGAGGGATCCCAAGTGGCCCCGAGCGCCGCACCACACGGGAAGCTCGCCGATGTCTGCCCGCCAAAGTTGACGGATCTGGCCCCTTCGCCACGCGCTCCGCTGGGCCCATCGGTCATCTTCATGACGGGGATTCCGAGGCGGCCCACGCCGGCTGAGTACCAATTGCCGACGCCGCTGCAAAGAGAGACCTTCTCCTCGAGAGTCATCTGTGACACCAGCTCATCGATGGAGGGCCGGTCCGATGATGGAGGATCGGTGTCGTCGGCCACCGATGGTCCTATCCGTGAACCACTTCGAGACCGGTGATGGCACCGATGATTTCTGCCGTTCTCTCAGCAGCCGCCGCCGGCCTCAATCGGTCGGTCAGGACTGCTTCGAGCATGGCCTGAAGCTGCACGGTGACGATGCCGTAGGTGGAAAGACTCGGGCGCATTTCAGCGGTCGCCAACAGCTCGGCGGTGGTGGCCACGAACTGTGAGGACGGGGCGATCCTCTCGATCGCGCTGTGTCGGGGGGGAATCGTGGGTCGGCCGATCGCCCGTTGGGCCAACGCCTCGGGCGCAACTATCTGGCGGAGAAGCCACATGGCTCTGGCCGGGTCCTTCGACTGTCGAAAGATGCCGTATCCCATTGCGCCGGCGACGGTGGCCGGCCTGCCTTTCGGCCCGGCCGGGAATGGAACGAACGTGAAGTGGTCGGTTATCTCATCGAGCCCGATTCCAGCGGACTCGGCAATCCGGGCGGCCTCGTAGCTGCCTCCGACGCTGAGTGCCACCTCTCCCGAACCGAGCAACTCCGGGATGCGCATCCAGCCGTATTCAGTGACATCTGTGGTCATCGTGCGGTGTTCGATGAACGACCGGAGGAATCGCAGCGTGTTGACGCTTGCCCCCGAGTCGAGTCGTACGTGGTCGTCGACTATGGAAACACCGTTGGAGGCGAGAACGGCGAGCAAGCAGTAGGTCGTTGTCTCAGCGGCGGCTTCCCCGCCAGGGAGGGCGAACGCGTATTGGCCGAGCGGGAGCTGCGCCTGGATTGCTGATGCTGCAAGCGAGAGTTCGCTCCAGGTTGTGGGCGGAGCTGCGTCGACGCTCGCCAACATGTCTCGTCGACACCATAATCCGGCGACATTGATCTCTTCGGGAATGGTGAACACGTGGCCGTTTCGACGTCGGCTCTCAACCACGGGTGACACAAAGTCGGTCGCGAAGTCGGATTCGATCCAGCCGGGGTCGAGTTCATCCAGCGGCAGGAGGAATCCGCTGTCGGCGAACTGCGCAACCCACGCCTCATCGATGATGGCGAGATCTGGAGCGGTCCCTTCCGCCACCGCCCGTGTGAGCACAGCCTGGAGTTCGGTGTAGCCGACCTCCGCGATCTCGACTCCAACGTCGTGGGGGACCAATGATCTGATCGCCGACGCCCAATGTGGTTCGGTGATCACCACTCGCAGGTCATCGTGTTGGGGCACCCTGACCCCGGCGAGGGGGTGTACGAACGTGCCGGCTCGCCGCTGCCTCACCACAACACCTTCCTCGGCCAGTTCCGCGAGCGCACGGTGCACGGGAGTGCGACTGATGGTGAAGGTCTCGCAGAACTCGACTTCTGTGGGCAGGCGCTCGCCCGGGCGATACCTTCCAGATGCGATGTCGTCGAGAATGAGCGTCTTCAACTGGCTGTAGACGGGAACGAGCTTGGCCGGATCGATGTCGGCCGCTGTTCGCTTTGTCTTCACCGGTTGACGTCCTTGGTAGGGCTCGTCTCTCAGAGCAGCCAAGCCGCTCCCCATGGTCCGAGTTCAATTCGAGAATCCTGGTCGGACCAGCGCCATCCCCGAACTTCACTCCCCGGCACATTATCTACTCTGACCGTCTCTGGGCTCGTGTTGACATACACGCGTGCGACCGAGCCATCGGGGCCGGTTCGCTCGATGCCGACGACTTGTCTGGGGAGATCAAGAATCCGCTGACCGGCTTCGGGGTCGAACGAGCGGCTTGTCTGGCGCCAGCGAAGCATGTTGCTGATTCCTCGAAGGGAGCCGGCGGCCTCGGATAGCGGCTCGGCGAGCTGGGACTCGAGTTTGGCGACGTCGACAAACTTGTGCCGATTGATACCTCGAGCCTCCCCCGATCTCGCGGCAGTGCCTTGGTCATTCTTGGTGGCGAAGAGGGAGTGCACATAGATGGCTGGCACACCTCGAAGTCCGAGGAGGACTGCATGTGACGCGAGATGACGGGCCATTGCGTCGCTGTCGGTGGAGCTGCCGCGGACCAAGTCGAACCAGGTCGCATTCAGCTCATAGGGACTCGACTCACCATCGACGACCTGTCGACGGTTGACCTCTCCCCCCGATTGGGTGGTCGCCGCGACGAGCCTGTCAACAGCGTCCCGGTCGAGGATCCCTTCGATGGGCCGCAATCCGACTCCGTCGTGGGTGGCGAGCATGTTGAGGTAGGTGGTGCCCTCCGACGGCGGATCGACCGAGGCGGCCCACTCGCTGAGAGCTGAGGCGTCGCCGGTGAGAAAGGTGTGCAGGACGAGAGGCGGGAGAGGGAATTGATACACGGCTTGAGCCTCTCGTTCGCCGTCGGCCCCGAAATAGGAAACGTTCTCGGCGTGCGGCACGTTGGTCTCTGTGATGAGCAACACGTGGGGGTAGGTCACATCGAGACAAGCGCGAAGGAACTGAACCACCAGGTGGGTCTCGCGCAGACTCAGCGAGGCAGTGGTTTCGTCCTTCCACAAGAAGCCGACTGCGTCGAGCCTGATCATGTCGACGCCGCGCTTCGCGTAGTCGAGGAGCACTTCGAGGACCCTCAGCAGTGTCCGAGGATCCCGATAGTCGAGGTCGACCTGATCAGCGGAAAACGTGGTCCAAACCCATCGAGGACCAGATGCAGATTCGAACCTCGTGAGCAAGGGGTGCTCGCGAGCTCGGACGACGCGGCTCAGATCAGTGGCGGGTTCTGCTGTTCGGAAGAGCCCTTCGAAACCGGGTCTGTCTTCGAGCCAGCCGGCGAACCAGTCGCTCCCAGAGGAGAGATGGTTGGCCACCACGTCGATCATCAGCCTGGAGTGTTCGGCGATCGACTCGACGTCGGCCCATGTCCCGTAGCGCTCGTCAACCTTGGTGTAGTCGGTGATCGAGAAGCCGTCGTCGGATGACCAGGGGAAGAATGGCAGCAGGTGAATGCCGTTGAGCACGTCGGACAGATGAGTGTCGTAGAAGTGACGAAGCGTTCTGAGGGCCGACTCCCCACCGCGCTGGAACTGATCCGGATACGTGATCAGCCAGGCATCTCGCTCGTTCCAAGGCTGAATCTGATTCCCGTGATCAGGGTGGTGGAGGTCGAGCAAGCTCGCAATATCCGGTTCGGCCTTCGCCGCCACGGATGATCCGTAGAGGGACGCCAGCAGCGAATTCCATGGAGATTTGGCTGAGAGACTGTCGGATCGCAAGTTGATATACTCACTCTAGCATGACAATAAGGAAGATCAATATCGGAATTTACACTTGAGCAACGGTAGATATGTCGCTAGGGTACGACAAGTCGGGGGACTTGTGAAGAGCCAACCGGTGACCGATTGTTCGGCCGATCCGGGTTGGACGAGGTTGTGACTTCCTCAGCTACCTCTACGGGGGCTGGGGCCATCAAGGAGGGACTGAGTATGAAAGCGAGACGTTGGAAAGTAGTTGTGGCTGCTCTGGCAGGTTTCAGCCTGGTAGCGGCGGCGTGCGGTGACGATGGAGGATCAGCGAGTGATACCCCCGTGACCGTCACCTCAATCGTCGAAGTTGAGGTGCCGGGAGCAACGGTAGAAGTTGAGGTCCCGGGCGAGACCGTGAGCATCGATCCGATCACCTTCTGGAGCACTGAAACCCAGCCGGCGAGGCTTGAGATCACCAAGGGAATCATCGAGAGGTTCACTGCGGAAACTGGAATCGAAGTGGTCCTGGTTGCCGCCGATGAGGGACAGCTTCCGTCACTGATGGTTGCCAATGCGGCATCGGGGACACTTCCCGACGTGGTATTCCACCCGGTCGACTTCACAGTGGGCTGGACAGCGCAGGGTCTACTGAATTCCGAAGCAAGTGCCGAGGTTGTGGAACGACTTGGAGCCGACACATTCTCACAGGGCGCTCTCGATCTGGTGACCGTCGACGGCAGTGCCGCGGCAGTACCGTCGGACGGATGGGGTCAGCTGTTGGTCTATCGCAAGGATCTGTTCGACGCCGCCGGGCTCGACGCTCCCACCACCTACGCGAAGATCTCCGAGGCCGCGACAACCTTGAACGATCCCGGCAGCGACTTCTTCGGGATTACCGCCGCCACCGACGCATCGGCAGTGTTCACGCAGCAGACGTTTGAGCACTTCGCTCTGGCCAACGGCTGCGAACTCGCCGATGCGAGCGGAGCTGTCACCCTCGACAGCCCCAACTGTGTGGAGGCGATCGACTTCTTCTCCACTCTGATGGAGTCGAGTCCTGGTGGCGTTCAAGACGTGGTGTCCACACGGGCGACCTACTTCGCCGGACAAGCTGGAATGATCGTCTGGTCGCCGTTCATCATGGACGAGATGGCCGGCCTCAGAGACTCGGCATTCCCGGCCTGCGACGAGTGCGGAGACAACCCTGCGTACTTGGCCGAAAACTCCGGAATCGTCCCAGCGTTCAGTGGTCCGAGCGGAAGTCCAGCCCAATACGGGCAGGTCTCCTACCTGGGCATCACCGTCGACGCCGACGTTCCGGCAGCGCAATCCTTCATCGAGTTCTGGCTGAGCGATGGCTACATCGATTGGCTGTCGACTTCACCTGAGGGCAAGTTCCCCATGCGTCGCGGCACCGCCGACAACCCGACGGAGTATGTCGACGGATGGACCGCACTGGAGACCGGCGTCGACCGTCAGGCCAACCTGTCGGAGTTCTACGGCGATGAGGTCATGAGCACTCTCATCGAAGGCAGCAACAACTTCAGTCGCTGGGGGTTCACCCAGGGTCAAGGTGAGTTGGTGTCAGCCATCTACACGTCTCTACCCGTTCCCCAAGCAGTAGCCGATGTGATCGATGGTCGATTGGACGCTGAGGAGGCCGCCGCGGAAATCCAGGCTGCGGCCGAAGAGGAGCTGGGTCTCCTCGCTGACGGCTGATCCACCGTTTGTCGACTCAGTGCCGGGGGGGGAGTTCCCCCACTCCACCCCCGGCCAACTGATCGTGCGCGTATGGTGCCAATCTGAGAGAGGGGAAACGACCGTTGCGGCGAGTCAAGCATGAGACCACGCTGGCGCAGCGTGAACAGCGGCTGGGATGGGCGATGGTTCTACCAGCGGTCTTGGTCGTCGCTTCTCTGGTCGTGTTGCCGGTCATCTGGAACGCTGTGCTCAGCACACGCCGCGTTCGTCTGATCGAACTGCGCGACTTCAGCTTCCTGGATTTCGAATTCTCCAGCCGCAACTACTCAAGGGTCACCGGGGTGCGGGGATTCTGGGAAACCATACGAACGACCTTCTACTACGCGATCGGAGGCACCGTTCTCTCGGTGGGAATGGGGCTCTGGGCGGCCATGGTTGTCAAGAAGGCCTTCATTGGTCGTTCCATGGTCCGGGGACTCATGCTGTTCCCCTACATCGCTCCGGTCATCGCGGTCACGTTCGTCTGGCGAATGATGCTCGATCCCTCTTTCGGGATTCTCAACCGATGGATCGTCGATGCCGGCGGAAACCGTGTCAACTTCTTGGGATCGCGTGATCACGAAATCTCGTTGTTCGGCTTTCACCAGACGATTCCGCTTGCGCTGACAACCGTAATTCTGTTCGAAGCATGGCGGTACTTCCCCTTCGCCTATCTGTTTCTACTCGCTCGGCTTCAGGCCATACCGGCTGAACTCGAGGAGGCCGCTCTCATTGATGGGGCCACGCTGAGCCAGTACTTCCGCTATATCACCATGCCCCAGATGAAGGGGGTCTTGTCCACTCTTTTCCTGTTGCGATTCATCTGGACGTTCAACAAGTTCGACGACATTTTCCTCCTAACCGGAGGTGCGGCCGGAACCAAAGTGATCACTGTTTCGATCATCGATTGGCTCCGGGGGCGTGGTGACGCGGGCTCGGCCGCGGCGTTGTCGATAATCCTGGCGGGGATTCTGGGCCTAGCCGTCGCCATCTACTTCAAGTGGTTCTACAGCGAGGATCAGGCCGAATGACCAGAGACACGTTCGAGGAACGTCTGTTTGGAGCCGTCAAGTGGATGAGTGTGGCCTTCTTCTTGGTCATCACCGTCTTCCCGCTTCTCTACATGGTGACGCTTTCGTTCAAGCCGATCGAAGAGGTGCTGAAGGATCCCACCGACATCTTCCCGAGCTGGAATCAGTTCAAGTCGTTTCGCCCCTACCGCGACATTCTCCGATCCGAGAGCGATGGCGGGCGAGGTTTCATGAAGTTCATCGTCAACTCGGGCATCGTGGCTCTCATCACCGTGACGATCACCGTCGTACTGTCGACCTTCGCCGCATACGCCGCAGCCCGGCTCAACTTCTTTGGAAAGCGTGCCGTGAGCGCGGGGATTCTCCTTGTCTACATGTTTCCAGCCGTGGTCATAGCGATCCCGCTGTTTGTCATCTTTAGTCGGATCGGACTGCGAGACTCGCTATTGGGCCTGATCATCGTCTACGTCGCTCAGACCGTACCTGTGGCGCTCTACATGTTGCGGAGCTACTTCCAGACGATCCCGCGAAGCCTCGAGGAGGCAGGTTTGATCGATGGCCTGTCTCAGTTCGGCGTCATTCGGAAGATCACGCTTCCGCTGTCGGCCCCGGCCGTTGCATCGGTAGCGCTCTACGTGTTCATGATCGCCTGGAACGAGTTTCTGTTCGCTCTGTTGTTCTTGCTCGACAAGCCAGACTTGTGGACTCTGCCGTTGGCGGTGCAGCAACTCGACACAACCGAAGTTCCGAGAACCATGCTCATGGCAGGTTCGGTCATCATCACCATTCCGGTCATCATTCTTTTCTTTCTGGCTGAGAGGTTCTTCTCCGAAGGACTCACTTCGGGTGGGGTAAAGGGCTGATGTGTCGTCGCACACCTAACAGGTATCAGGGAGTCACGAATGGCTGAGGTCAGATTGGAGAGCATCGGGAAGGTCTATCCAAACGGGTTTCGGGCTGTATCGGATCTGAGCCTCACCATCAGCGACGGCGAACTTCTGGTTCTTGTCGGGCCTTCTGGTTGCGGAAAGTCCACAGCAATGCGAATGATCGCCGGGCTCGAGGAGATCACCGACGGCACCCTGAAGATCGGCGACAAAGTGGTCAACAACCTGCGGCCCAAGGAACGTGACGTGGCGATGGTCTTCCAGAACTACGCTCTCTACCCCCACATGAGCGTGCGGGAGAATATCGGATTCGCTCTCAAGGTGGCCAAGGTCCCCAAAACCGAAATCGCTGAGCGCGTCAGCCGGGCCGCAAGTGTGCTCGAGCTCGAGAAGCTTCTCGATTCGCGACCGGCCAACCTGTCGGGAGGACAGCGGCAGCGGGTCGCGATGGGTCGGGCGATCATTCGGAACCCCTCGATATTCCTGCTCGACGAGCCGCTGTCCAATCTCGACGCCAAGCTCAGAGTGAAGATGAGAGCTGAAATATCGCGGATCCAAGCCGAGCTTGGAGTGACCACTCTCTACGTGACGCACGATCAGGTAGAGGCGATGACCCTGGGGGATCGGGTAGCGGTCATTCGCGACGGTCTGCTGCAACAGGTCGATACCCCCCAGGTGTTGTACGACACTCCGGCCAACCTGTTTGTCGCCGGATTCATTGGTTCACCACCGATGAATCTGTGGCAGGCAGGCGTCACGATTGGCGAGACGACAGCATCCGTGCGAATCGGAGAGCAAAGTGTGGAGTTGGAGGCTGAGACAGTGGCTCGGGTCCCCGACCTGGCCGAGTTCTCAGGGCGTGAAGTGGTGATCGGAATCAGGCCAGAAGACTTGGCTATTGGCGGAGTCGACAACCAGGAATGGCCGGCTCTCAGCGCCACGGTCGGGCTGGTGGAGCCTCTCGGCTCAGAGATCCTGGTTCACTTCGATCCCGGAGCACCGCTTGCCGCCACTGGCGATCCCGACATGGAGGATCTCTCGGCCGAGGGCGATGTCCTCGCCGAGCTGGCGGTCGCCAAGTTCGGACCGCGCGAGAGTTTCGCGATCAGCGAGAAGATCGAGCTCCGGATGGACCCGGCCCGCCTGCACTTCTTCGATGCCGAGGGCGGGAATGCCATCTGAGGTCCCGTCCTTGTACGACAGGGTGGAATCCGTCATGCAAGCGGCGTGGACAGATCACGGTTACACCTCCCCGAACTTGGAGACCTATCCCTGGATGTGGTTGTGGGACAGTTGCTTTCATGCCCTCATCTGGTGTGCCCTCGATCAACCGGATCGTGCCGTGCTCGAGCTGCACCAGGCAATGTCGACACAGGATGAGACTGGATTTGTGGCTCACATGGGGTATCAGAGTGATCCCAGTGCAGCTCTGCGTCTGTGGAAGCGGTCGGGTGCCTCGTCGATAACGCAGCCACCGATGTATGGCCATGTGGTGGCCGAGCTTGTCCGCCAGGGGGTTGATGTCCCGGATGAACTCGTGGCACGAGCCTCTGACGGCATCTGTTTCCTGACCGATTCCCGTTCCCGGGACGATTCTGGGCTGATTCGAGTGGTTCATCCATGGGAGACGGGCTGCGATGACTCACCGAGGTGGGACGACCTGTGCCCCGGAACCGGTTTCGATCTGGCCCGCTGGCGAGTACGGAAGCATCAACTCATCGAGACGATTGTGCGCGGCGATCGTGGCGAGCCGCTCGGCAATCGCCAGTTCCCCGTTGCCCCGGTCGGATTCAATGCGCTTGTGGCGTTCAACGCGGTCGAGTTGTATTCGGTCACCGGTGAGTCTCGGCTTGGTGCTGCCGCGTCCGATCTTGCCGATGCCCTCGCCACACGGTGGGATGAGTCGCTGGCCACGTGGATCGACGCCGGGCCGACCGAGGTCGGGTCCGGCCGGGCTCGCACCGCCGAAGGGCTACTGCCCTTGTTGGTAGTGCCTGATGCTGATCAACGCGTGGCCGCGGTCGCCTCTCTGGTCGACCAGGCTGCTCATGGTTCGGCCTTCGGACCGCGTGGAGTGCACCGAGAGGAACCCAGCTACGACCCGCGAACCTACTGGCGGGGTCCCGTGTGGCCGCAGCTCGCATATCTTCTCTGGGTCGCAACCAAATCATCACCGCGCGAGACCGAACAGTCGGCGGCCGAGAAGATTCGTCTTGGCACAATTCGCGGGGCCGACCGCTCTGGCTTTGCCGAGTACTGGGACGGGGACACAGGTGAGGGTGGGGGAGCGATACCGCAATCGTGGACAGGACTCGCTCTTGTGATGGCTGAGCAGTAGTCGTCGTAGCTCCGACTGCCGACTGGTCTTGCGGGTGGGTCCGACAAGTTGGCAGGCTCAGTGACCGGCGATGAGGTCGCCGGACAGGTCGGGGCGGTCGGCTGACAGATCGCCCGGGGTCACGCCCCGATCAGCGATGTCGCTGGGTAGTGATCCCGACTGGATCAGCTCGGAGGAGGCTCGGCCGAGGCCCGGGGCGGTCTGGATTCCGTAGCCGCCCTGGCCGACCAGCCAGAAGAATCCGGGGGCATCGGGGGCAAACCCGGCCACCAGCGACCGGTTGGCGGTGAACGTCCTCAGGCCCGCCCATGAACTCGACACGGAACGCACGTCGAGGGTGGTCCATGTGTTGATTCGGTCGATCGCCAGCGCTATGTCAAGTTCTTCGGGGCGGGCGTCGCAGGGGTCTGAGGGGGTCTCGTCGGCCGGCGACACCAGCAAGCCACCGGATTCGGGTTTGCAGTAGACCTCCATGCCGTGCTCAGGCGACTCGAAATCGGTGAGCGGCCATGTCGACGGATCGAACTGGTCTGAGATACGGGCCACGAAGGCTGTCCGGCGCAGTGCGTGCAGCCCGATCGGCTCGACGCCGGCCATGGTCGCGACCCGGTCCCCCCAGGCCCCGGATGCGTTGACCACCACTCCGCATTCGATGACGAGATCACCGGCGGTGACCCGCCATCTGGAACCGGAGGGCTCGACCGCCACCACCGGGCTCGAGACGTGGATCGCCCCGCCGTGATGACGAAGCCCCCGAACGAAGAGCTGATGAAGCCCGGCAACATCGAGGTCCATGGCGTCGGGTTCGTAGATCGCCGCGGCCACCAACTCAGGCCTCAAGGCCGGGTGACGTTGGAGCGCAGTGGCCGCGTCGAGAAACTCGGTCGAGGGCACCAGAACCTGAGCTGCAGCCGCCTCGGCGTGGAACGTCTCCACCAGTTCGGGTCCGCCGACTCGCATCATCGGTCGCGGAGACCACAGCTCGGAGTCGCAGAACTGTTCTGGTGGTTCGGCGAAGAACGGCCGTCCCGCGGCGGTGAGCCGGCGCACGACGTCGTCGCCGTAGTTCTCCAGGTATTGGGCGGCGGATCGACCGGTGGTGTGGAACGCGAGTGTGGGTTCGGCCTCCACCAGAGCGACGCTCGCGCCACTATCCGCCAAGAAGTATCCAACGGAGACGCCGGCCATGCCTCCGCCCACGATCACCGCATCGACCGAAGCTCTGGTTGCCATGGAGCGCAGCTTACGGTTCGACTTCGGTGCGCACCTCCACCATGCCCTTGGTCGACGGGCACAACGTGACTGCCGACCCGACTATTGCCACATGAGAGAAAGCCTGGGGAAAGTTTCCGAGCTGGCGGCCCGCCACCGGGTCGTATTCCTCGGCCAGCAGTCCGACGTCGTTGCGTAGGTCCAGCAGCCGCTCGAACAGAACAGTCGCATCGTCGCTACGGCCCATGAGCGCCAGACAGTCGACCAGCCAGAAGCTGCACAACAAGAACGCGCCCTCCTCACCGCCCACACCGTCGGAGCCACCGGAGGCCTGGTATCGCTGAACCAGACCGTCGACCGTGAGCTCGCGTTGGATCGCCTCGACCGTGTTGACCACGCGTTGATCGGTGGCCGGGAGAAAGCCGACAAGGGGGATCATGAGGGTGGAGGCGTCGAGGGTGCTGCTCCCATAGGACTGGGTGAACACGTCGCGGCTGTCGACGGCCTCTTCGAGGATTTCGCGACGGATCTCATCTCGGCGGCCCGACCAACGACCGACGAATCCGGGCAGATCGAACTGTTCGACGGCCCGGATGCCGCGGTCGAAGGCAACCCAGGCCATCAGTTTCGAATACGTGAAGTGGGCTTGACCGCCTCGCACTTCCCAAATGCCCTCATCGGGTCTCTGCCAGTTGCCTTCGAGCCAATCGAGCATCGCCGTCTGGATGTGCCAGGCATTGTCATCGGGCTCCATGCCGTTGACGCGGGCTTGATGGAGGGCGTCCATGACCTCACCAAACACGTCGATTTGAAGCTGATCGGCGGCTCCGTTGCCGATGCGAACCGGCCGGGAACCCTCGAAGCCGTCGAGCCACGGCAACTCCATCTCCGGAAGGCGTCGCTCACCTCCCAAGCCGTACATGATCTGGACCTTCGATGGATCGCCCGCCACCGCTCGAATGAGCCAGTCCCGCCATGCCTTCGCCTCATCGATGCAGCCGCCCTGCATGAGGGCAAGCAGAGTGAACGTCGCGTCGCGCAACCAGCAGTACCGGTAGTCCCAGTTCCTTGATCCGCCGATCCACTCGGGGAGCGACGACGTGGGTGCGGCGACGATCGACCCGTTGGCATTGTGGGTCAGGCCCTTCAGGACGGTGAGAGATCCATGGACGTCGTCACGGTAGGCCCCGGTGTAGTTGAGTCGAGAAGACCACGATTGCCACCAGTCGACGGCCCCCGCGATGAGATCATCAACGTCGGTCCGGGGAGGAGCCGGGTCGGTCGAGCGATGCCACGCGAGATCAAAGCTGACCTGTTCGCCCTCACCTACGGTGAAACGTCCCACCGTGGAGTGATTCTCGCCCTGGAGTTGAATCTCGGTGCGTAGCACCAGAGCATCGGGTCCACCGATGGCGCGAAGCTCGCCGCCCGAGGAAGTGACCCACGGGACGATCGACCCGTAGTCGAATCGCACCACCAGTCGTGTCTCCATGTGGACCGTGCCCCGGCGTCCCTCGACCGTACGAACCAACCGGTGTTGATTGTCGGACGGCACCATGGCGTCGGTCACCACGACACATCCGTCGGGGGTGTCGTGGATCGTCTCGAGCACGAGCGTGCCCGGAACGTAGGACCGCCGCGAGCTGTATTCGCTCTCGGGATTCAGTGACCAGCAGCCGTTGGTCTCGTTGCCGATGATCGCCGCGAAGCATGCCGGGGAATCGAATCGGGGAAAGCACAACCAATCAACCGACCCTTGTCTGGAGACGAGTGCCGCCGTGGAGGAGTCGCTCAGCAGCGCGTAGTCCTCGATTTGTCTGCTCAATGAACTGTTCCTCTGCTACAGGTCGGCTGGGTCGGGCGGCAGCGGCGTGTAGACCGGGGACCAAATCGACGAGTCGATGCGGCGGATGATCTCTCTGTCGTCGAGGGGATCGGCGTGTCCTTCGGCTACCGCACATCTCGCTACCGCGATGGCGACATGACGCGACACCGAACGACTGTCGGACACCGGAGGAAGAAGTGGCGGACCGAGAGGTCCCGAAGCCCCCCGATCGAGCTCGCCGATGGCGGTCGCCGCGGTGGTGAACATCGAGTCGGAGATTCTGCGGGCATTGACCGCCACAGCGCCTAGACCAACGCCGGGGAAGATGTAGATATTGTTGACCTGCGACGTCTGATACTCGGTGGTGCCGATCGTCACCGGATCGAACGGGCTGCCAGAACCGACCTGAGCCCGACCCTCCGTCCATTTGAACACGTCGGCCGGGATCGCCTCGGCGCGCACGGTCGGGTTGGAAAGCGGCAGAACGATCGGGCGGTCGACGCCGGCCGCCTGAGCTTTGATCACGTCCTCGGTGAACAAGCCGGGCTGCCCGGTCACGCCCACCAGGGCATGGGGCAAGGCATGGCGCACCACCTCCAGCAAAGAGATCTTTCCGTCGGAGTTGTCGTCGAGATTTGCGACCGCATCCCAGTCCTTGGCGAAGGGTTCCTGGAAGGGGAGTAGGTCCTCCATCCGGTCGGTGAGCAAACCGTCGCGGTCGACCAGCCAACAGCGGTCGTGAGCTTCCTGTTCGCTCAAGCCGGCCGCCATGAGCGCCCGCACCGCCTGGCTTGCTATTCCGGTGCCGGCCGAACCGGCGCCGGCCACCACCAATCGAAGGTCGGCCAGCGGCACCTCGGCGGTCTTGAGGCCCGACGCGATCGCCGCGACCGTGATCGCGGCTGTGCCCTGGATGTCGTCGTTGAACGAACAGATTCTCTCGCGATGACGGGCGAGGAGACGATTGGCGTTGCCCTGGGCGAAGTCCTCCCACTGCAACAGCACCGACGGGAATCGATCCCGGAGGGCGCTGACGAACTCATCGACCAACTCGTCGTATTCCTCGTCGCGCACTCGATGGTGGCGCCATCCCAGATAGAGCGGGTCGGAGAGAAGCTCTTCGTTGTCGGTCCCCACATCGAGGATCACCGGAAGTGTTCGGCTGGGATCGACGCCACCGGCAACCGTGTAGAGGGCCAGCTTGCCGATCGGTATCCCCATGCCCCCGGCACCGAGATCTCCGAGTCCCAGTATTCGTTCGCCGTCGGTCACCACGACCACGTCGATCTCGGCATCGCCAACGACGTTGTTGATCATTTCGGCGGCCCGATGGCGCTGAGGCCACGACAGGAACAGACCGTGTTCGCGTCGGTAGGTGCGAGACCATTTCTGGCACGAGACACCGACCGTGGGGGTGTAGATGATCGGCAGGATCTCTTCGAGATTCTCCGATACGAACGCATAGAACAACACGGAGTTTCGTTCCTGCAATGCCCGCAGAAAGATGTGACGTTCGAGGTCGGCGCTCTTGGCGTCGTACTCCGCCCGCACCCGACCGAGCTGGGTTTCGATGTCCTCGACCACCGGTGGAATCAACCCATCAAGGCGATAGGCCTCTCGCTCCCGATGCGTGAAGGCCGTGCTCTTGTTGAGGTAGCGATCGGACAGTATCTGCGAGCCCTTGAGCAACATGTCGCGACCATAGATCCGGATCGGGACCTATGGAGTGCCCGGCATCAGACCCACTCAACCTAAGGTGGCGCCATGGCCACTGATCGACGCACCGTCGACCGCAGACTGCAGACGAGAGCGACATCTCTGTTCGGTGTCGACTACCCGATCGTGCAGACCGGTATGGGCTGGGTGGCCGGCGTATCACTCGTGGTCGGCACCGCTGAGGCCGGTGGCTTGGGCATCTTGGCCTCGGCCACCCTGACCCTCGAAGAAACCAAGGCCGCGGTCTCCCGGATCAAGGACGCCACCGACCGACCGTTCGGGATCAACCTCCGAACCGATGCCGCCGACATAGTCGAGCGGGTCGACCACATGATCGCGGCGGGTGTGAAGGTCGCCAGCTTCGCGCAGGCCCCTCGCCCCGACATGGTGAAGAAGCTCAAGGACGGTGGTGTGGTCGTCATGCCCACCATCGGGGCCCGACGCCACGCCGAGAAGGTCGCCGAGTGGGGTGTCGACGCCGTGCTCTGCCAGGGAGCCGAGGGCGGAGGCCACACCGGCACGATCCCGACTTCGCTGCTGGTGCCTCAAGTGCTCGACGCCGTCGATCTACCGGTGATCGCAGCGGGTGGCTTCCACGACGGAAGGGGCCTCGCGGCTGCTTTGGCGTGGGGCACCGACGGCATCGCCATGGGCACCCGATTCCTGCTGACCGCCGAGAGTCGAGTGCCCGATGAGGTCCAGGCGATCTATCTCGACACTGCGGTCACCGGCACGGTGGTGTCGACCGCGATCGACGGTGCACCCCAGAGGGTGATCCGCACGTCGATGGTCGAACAGCTCGAGTCGTCCCGTCTGGCCCGGTTCCCGCGAGCCGCCCTCAACGCTCTCCGATTCCGGAAGCTCACGGGGACACCTCTCACCGCCCTCGTGAAGGAGGGGCTGGCCATGAGACGAAGCCAGGAACTCTCGTGGTCACAGGTGGCGATGGCGGCCAACGCCCCGATGCTCACGCGGGCCGCCTTGGTGGAGGGACGTGCCGAAGTCGGGATCCTCCCGACCGGCCAATGTGTCGGGGTTGTCGACGACCTACCGACCTGCGATGAGCTGATTACGCGCATTGTTGCCGACGCGATTGGCCGACTCGACGCCCTGACGGTCTAGTCTCCAAGGGTTCACAAGGAGCGAAGTCCGGTTTGAATCCGGCGCTGTCCCGCAGCGGTGATGTCGGTCCCGACCCCGTCGGTGGCCGAACGAGTCCGATCGCCTCCCGCTGAACACTCACGAACCGACCCTCGAGGAAAAGGGACGGCTCGTGCGACCGGTTGACCCCGTCGCTCGTGCCTGAACCTCGAGCCACAGGAGGTACAACCGATGAAACACATGATGATTGCCCTGATGGCGACGGCTGCTCTGGCGACCGCTTGCGGATCGGGCGGCACCGAAGGCGAAGCCGACGGTCAAGCCCGCCAGATAGTGTCGCTGTCACCGACCGCCACCGAGATCCTCTTCGAAATCGGAGCCGGCGACCAGGTCGTGGGCGTCGACTCGTTGTCGAACTTCCCGGCCGAAGCCCCGATCACCGACCTCAGCGCCTTTCAGCCCAACGTCGAAGCGATCGCGGGCTACGACCCCGATCTCGTGGTCGTCAGCTACGACCCGGGCGATCTCATCGACGGACTCGGAGAGCTCGGCGTGGCCGGACTCGTCCAGGCCCCCGCCGCGTCGATCGCCGATGTCTACGCCCAGATCGACGAGCTCGGTGCGTCGACCGGCCATGAGCAAGAGGCCGCCGATCTCGTCGAGAACATGAAGACCAAGTTGGCCGATCTGGTATCCGAGACCCCCGCCGGGAACGGCGTCACGTTCTTCCATGAGATCGACAACACCCTCTACACGGCGACATCATCGACCTTCATCGGAGAGATCTACGGCCTGTTCGGGATGTCCAACATCGCCGATGCCGCCGATGCCGATGGTTCGTCCTTTGGCTTCCCTCAGCTCAGCAACGAATACATCATCGACGCTGATCCGGATCTGATCTTCCTTTCCGACGCTCTCTACAGCGGGGAAAGCGCCGCCACGGTGGCCGCCCGGCCCGGCTGGGACACCATCTCCAGCGTCATCAGCGGCGACATTGTGGCCCTCGACGACGACGTGGCGTCGAGATGGAGCCCACGCATCGTGGACCTTGCCGAGAGCATCGCGGCGGCACTGGCCAAGATCGCTGTTCCGGCCTGACATGGACACGTTGCGCGAGTCGGCTGACGCGGAACGGTTCGTCGTCGAGGCGACCCGTTTCCCGCTCGGCTGGTTCGCCGTGGCAATCGGAGCGATGGCGGCCGCCGTCGTCGCCGGAGTCACGATCGGACCGGCATCCATTGGCTGGTTCGATTCCTTGCATGAGGTCGTCGGATTGCTACCCGGCATCGATGGCTCATCGGACCTGAGTCCGGCCCAGTCGGCGATCATCACCAAGATCCGCCTGCCTCGGGTCGTACTCGGGCTGATGGTCGGATCGCTGCTGTCGCTCACCGGCGCCGCCTATCAAGGCGCCTTTCGCAACCCCCTCGCCGACCCGTACCTGCTCGGCATCGCCGCAGGTGCCGGTCTCGGGGCCACCATCGCCATCGTTTCCGGCGTGGGAGACGGCATCGGCATCGTCGATCCGGTTCCGTTGGCGGCGTTCATCGGCGCTCTCGTCGCCGTGGCCATATCATTCGCCGCTGGCAACATCGGCGGCCGGTCGACCGTGTCGCTGATACTCGCCGGAGTGGCCGTTGCCAGCTTCCTCACGGCGCTCCAGACCTACGTGCTGCAACGACACAGCGACGTGATCCGCGAGGTCTACTCGTGGATCCTCGGCCGTCTGGCCACCTCGGGCTGGGGTGAGGTCACGCTGTTGGCCCCGTACTTCTTGATCACCTGCCTCGTGCTGCTGAGATACGGGCGAGCGCTCGATGTCTTGTCGGTGGGCGACGAAGAGGCCGCCACTCTCGGGCTCGATCCGGGACGTATCCGGGCGATCGTCGTGATCACCGCATCGCTGGGAGCGGCCGCCGCCGTGTCGGTCACCGGGCTGATCGGTTTCGTCGGGATCATCGTGCCCCATGCCGTGAGACTGATGGTCGGGGTCGGCCACCGAGCGCTTCTGCCCATGACGATCCTGGTGGGGGGAGCGTTCATGGTGTTGGCCGATCTTCTCGCCCGCACAATAGTGAGTCCGGCCGAGCTGCCAATCGGTGTCGTCACAGCGTTCGTCGGGGCACCGTTCTTCGTTCTGGTGCTACGCACTTCGAGCAGGCAGACATGGTGACGCCCGTGCTTCGAGTCGAAGACCTCACCGTCTCCTACAACGGCTCGCGTGTGCTCGACGGAGTCAACCTCGAAGTCAAAGAGGGAACCTGGACGACCATCGTCGGTCCCAACGGCGCCGGAAAGACAAGCCTGCTCCGTGCCGTGGTCGGGGGTGTCGGCTACGAGGGAGCCGTCGAATTCAGGGGATCGCATGATCACTCGGCCCGCGATCGGGCATTGAACGTCGCCCTCGTTCCCCAGATTCCGGTGATTCCTCCCGGATTGGGCGTGGTCGAATACGTCATGCTTGGGCGCACCCCCCACCGCAGCGTCTTCGCCAGCGAATCGCGACGTGATCGTGCCGTCGTGGGAGACGTGATGGACCGCCTGGACCTCACTAGCTTCGCCAAGAGAGAGGTGAGTTCGCTGTCGGGAGGGGAGCGTCAGCGAGTCGTGCTGGCACGATCACTGGCGCAGGAGGCGAGTCTGTTGCTGCTCGACGAGCCGACCAGCGCGCTCGACCTCGGTCATCAGCAAGAGGTTCTCGATCTGGTCGACGAACTACGAACGGAGACCGGTATGACCATCCTGGCGACTCAACACGACCTCACGATGGCGGGACGCTACGGCGACAGGCTCGTGATGCTCAACGAGGGGGCAATCGTGGCGAGAGGCAACGCCCGCGAGGTCCTCACTGAGGCCAACATCTCGGAGCATTTCGGGGCCAAGGTGATGGTGATCGACGACGACGCCGGACCGATCATCGTGCCGGTGATTCCGACCTCAGCCGCCTGACACCAGATCGTCGGCTAGGGCTGAGAGTCTCACAAGATCATCGCGCTCGTCGAGCCAACCCTCCGGGAGATGCACTTGCTTCGGTGAGCCATGGTGCCCCCTGACCAGGCGCATCGCTCCATCCGGAAACGGCAGATCACGGTCGAGCTCGCCGGACACGGCCCTCAATGCGGAGAGCGAACTGATCTGGTTGAGGTCGCGTCTGACCTTCGAGCCGATTGGAAACCCCTTCAGGTACCAACCGGTGTGTTTTCGAAAATCACGAATGCCGCTGGGCTCGTCCATCCAGTCGCACAGCAACTCGGCGTGTTCGATCATCCCGTCGAGAACCTCGCCGAGGTTCGGCCTCACCCCGAGTGGGGTTCCGCCGAATGCGTCGGCGAGATCACGAAACAGCCATGGCCGGCCCAGACAGCCTCGCCCGACCACCACACCGTCGGCGCCGGTGTCTCGCATCATCGCCAGGGCGTCGCTGGCTTCCCAGATGTCGCCGTTGCCGAGCACAGGAATCGACTTCACGGCCTGCTTCAACTCGGCGATCTTCGTCCAATCGGCTGAGCCGCTGTAGAGCTGGTTGGCGGTCCGGGCATGAAGCGCCAGCGCGCTGCAGCCCTCCTCTTCGGCGATCAGTCCGGCATCGATGAAGGTCGGCGTGTCGTTGTCGATTCCCACCCTGAACTTCACGGTCACCGGCACGGAGCCAGCCGCACCGACTGCCGCTGCCACGATCGATCGATACAGCTCACGTTTCCAAGGCAGAGCGGCGCCGCCGCCGTGACGGGTCACCTTCTTCATCGGGCAGCCGAAGTTCATGTCGATGTGGTCGACCCCCTGGCCGTCGACGAGCATGCGGGTGGCCTCGCCGATCGACTCGGGTTCGGTTCCGTAGAGCTGGATGCTCCGCGGCGACTCGCCGGGTGCGAAAGAAGCCAGCTTGAGACTCTTGCGATGACCTTCGACGATCGCCCTCGCCGTGATCATCTGATTGACGTAGAGGCCGGCACCGTGACGTCGGCACAGCGAACGAAACGGGGCGTTGGTGACACCGGCCATTGGAGCGAGCACAACCGGCGGCCAAACCTCCACCGAGCCGATCCGGAGCACGTTGAACTCCGACGAGTCGCCCGAATCCTGCGGATCGGAATGGTGAAGCGGAGCGGTGGTCACTTCCGCAAGGCTACGAACGACGGCGCGGGTCGCCTCGTTGGTCGGTCAGGCCGGCCGCATGAAGTCGAGCAAATCTAGCCCCAACTCGCTGAACAGCGAGTCGAGCAGCGGCATCGGAAGCCCGACGACGTTGGTGGAGCTGCCGTCGATCTCGTCGGCGAACAGAGCAGCCGCACCCTGCAGCCCGTAGCTGCCGGCCTTGTCCGACGGTTCACCAGTTTCGACGTACCAGCGGATCCGATCCTCGGTCATCTGGGCGAACCGGACCGTCGTGGTAGCGATGGCCGAGGCCGATCGCTGAGCCTCGATGGCCCTCGACAGAATCACGGCTACCCCCGACACCACCTCGTGAGAGCGCCCTGAAAGCTGGCGGAGAGTGCGCACCGCGTCGTCGGGATCGGTGGGCTTGCCGAGGATCACTTCGTCGACCACGACTGCCGTATCGGCTGCAATCACCACAGTTCCCGATCGGGCCGAACAGAGGCCCTTGGCCATCGCCAACCTCGCCACGTATTTGTCGGGTGATTCCCCGTCGATCACCGACTCGTCGATGTCGGCCGGCTCAGTACCGAAGACAAGGTCAAGTCGTTCGAGGAGCTTGATTCGCCGCGGGGACGAGCTGGCAAGGATCAGATCGAGGTCGGGCACAGCCAATTCTGACCTGACGCTCGACTGTGGTGCAGGGATGCCCCGTGCAACTCCGGGTGGCGACCCGCGACTCGGCACCAGCCGTAATACCCTCAGAGCATCGATTCGCATACGGATTCACCCGACGATTGGTACGACGGCGCAGACCAGGACGGCCCACCCCCCGAGGTGGCCGGGTTCCTGCGCACCGGCACGCTCGAACGTAAGTTGCCGGTCGCCGAGCCCGGACCGGTGTGGACCGCCGAGGATGCCGACCGGGCGGCCCGCCAGTTCGTCGACTTCGTCGTCGATGGACGCCCCACTGTCGAGGAGGCCGACCCTGTCGAGTTCGCGCGGGTCAACAGCCTCACCATCTTGTTCGGAAGCAACGAACAAGCCGCGTTCGAGACCTACCTGGCCCGGATGCCCACCGAGACGGCCACACGTTGGCGAAACCTACTCGCGGGTGGAACCACCTCCGAGGCGTTCGGTCCACTCACACTCGAGGAGAAGCTCGACGAACATCAGGTCGAGACGGCCCTGAAGGACGGCCGCCGACAACGGATCGTCAACCTCGTCGTGGTGCTGGTCGTGGTGTCGGGTCTCGGCATCGGCGGCTACCTGGGTTGGCAATCCCTTGCCGACAACGACCTCCGTACCTCAGGCACCCTCAAGTTCGCCGCGGCCGAGGTGTCCACAACCGACGGGTCGATCGACGGCGGATCACCGATAGCCGATCCCCGGCTCACGGTGTCGCTGGCGCGCGACGTCGCCATCGCGGTCGGTGATGGCCCACGAGAAGATCGCATCGTCACCGCACCGTTCGCCGACTACCTCTACCCGCCGAGTGCCATATCGTCGTCGGTGTTCTCCTACGGCGGCGTCGGCGTGGTCGCTTTCGTCGGCCCGGCCGGGTTCACCGCCGATGCCTGCCTGGTGGCAAGCGTCTCCACCGGCGAACTCCGACCGCTCGACACCGTCTGGTACGGCAACTGCAACGACCCCATCGGCCGGCCGGCCACGATTCGCTGCATGGGTAACGACGCGTTGGCTCTCGACGTACGCGTCCCCGACGGAGAAGTGCCACTTCCGGAAGGCGGAACCGGTTTCGCCGATGCCATAAGACTCCAGTCGATCTCCGACGGTGGCGGCGTCTACGAAATACTCACGGTGAGGGGCACCATCGCTGTCGGAACGGGCTCCGATGTGGTTGTTCCGGCCTTCGGGGGCGCGGCCGGAGACAACCTCTTGTTCGATTTCGGTGAGGGTCGATCCGGAAGCTGTGCTCTCACCGCCGAGGTTCTTCGTCCCTGATGTGCGGACGGTTCGTTTCCACCACGTCTGCTGAGGAACTGGCCGACTATTTCGGTGCGGAGGCACCAACGGTCGATGAAGAGCTCGGTGTCCGTCCGCCGAGCTACAACGTCGCTCCGAGCCAGGACATTCTGGCGGTCTACCACGACGGAGCCTCCCGGCGCATCGACGCCTTTCGTTGGGGGCTCGTCCCGTTCTGGGCCAAAGACCCCAAGATCGGCAACCGAATGATCAACGCCCGTTCCGAGACCATCGCCGAGAAGAACTCGTTCAAGCGACCGTTCGCGAAGAGGCGCTGCATCATCCCGGCCGACGGCTTCTACGAGTGGAAGAAGATCGAAGGGTCGAAGCTCAAGCAGCCGATGTACATGAGCCGCGTCGATGGCGCTCCGTTCGCTTTCGCCGGGTTGTGGGAGATCTGGAACGACCCCGGCCGTCTCAACGAGGCCGGCGAGCCCATGCAACTCCACTCCTGCACCATCCTCACCGGCGAACCAAACGACAAGGTCGCCGAGGTTCACGACAGGATGCCGGTCATGCTCCCGCCATCTGCATGGGACCCATGGCTCGATCGCGACAACCACGACACCGAAACGCTGAGCCAACTCTTCAGGCCGGCCCCGTCCCAATTGATTCGTGTTCAGCCGGTCTCGACCGAAGTCAACAATGTCAGGAACAACGGTCCCGACCTGATCGAACCGATCGATTGAGTCAGTCGGCGGGAATGCTCTCGCTGTTTCCCTGGCCTCGAAGTGCCGAGCGCAGCATCCGGGCAGCTTCATCGAGGTCGCCGGGGTCGGGGTGTCGGTCGGCCGACAAGAAGTCGAAGTGTGTGAGGTCATCGACCGGCACCACATGGATGTGCACGTGCGGCACGTCGAACCCGACGATCATCAGGCCGATACGCGCCGGGCTGAAGGCCTCTTGTTGCGCTTTGCCGATGGTCTGGGCCACGGTGGCGAGATGACCAACCACATCCGGAGGGAGATCGGTCCAGTGGTCGACTTCGAGGCGCGGAACCACGAGAACGTGACCGCGGTTCAACAACTCCAAGGGAAGGAACGCCACACAGGTGTTGTCCTGCCACACGAAACGGGCCGGCAATTCGCTGTTGATGATTCTGGTGAAGATTGTTGGCACGGAGAGATCGTAGGCTGACGCTGATGGACGAGGAGAACCCACCGCGGCAACTCGGAGTGTTCGAGGATCGCATCCTCACCGTGCCCAACCTGATCTCGGTGCTGAGGCTGGCGGGAGTTCCGGTGTTTCTCTGGCTCCTGTTCTCTCAGGACCAGCGATACGAAGCAGCCTGGCTGTGGGGGATTCTCGGAGCCACCGACTGGGTCGACGGCTGGTGGGCCCGCCGGTTCAACGTCGTGAGCGAGATGGGCAAGCTCATCGACCCCGTCACCGATCGGGTCGTGCTGATCACAGGAATGTTGGCGGTTGGCATCGACGGATCGGTTCCATGGTGGCTGGTGGTGGCGGCACTGGCCCGCGAGGTGCTGGTCGCGGTGGCCGGAGTCGTGTTGGGAGCGCTGGGCGCCCGGCGCATCGACGTCACGTGGTGGGGCAAGGTCGCGACCTTCGGCCTCTACTTCGCGTTCCCGTTCTTGTTGGCCGGAGCGTCCGATGTGGGCATCAACGACTGGTTCAGGGTGGCCGGCTGGATCATCGCCGTTCCTTCGCTGATCTACAGCTACCTGTCGGCCGCCCAGTATGTGCCGCTAGCTCGACAGGCTCTCCGCGACGGTAGGTCGGCAGTCAACTAGGGTCGGCCCATGAAGGCAGTGATCATGGCCGGCGGCGAGGGAACCCGCCTGAGGCCGCTGACCTCCAACGTTCCCAAGCCAATGATGCCTCTCGCCAATCGGCCGATGATGGAACACGTGGTCGATCTGCTGAAGCTCCACGGTTTCGACGAGATCGTGGTGACTCTGGCGTTCATGCCCAACGTGATCCGGAATTGGTTCGGCGATGGTTCCGAGTTCGGTGTCCGCATGGTCTACGCCATCGAGGAGACACCGCTCGGCACCGCCGGTTCGGTGCGCAACGCCATGGCCGAACTCGATGAGCCGTTCCTGGTCATTTCCGGCGACGTTCTCACCGACATCGACCTGACCAAAGTCGTCGAGTTCCACGACGCCAAACAGTCGATGGCGACCATCGGGCTGGTCAGAGTCGACGACCCGCTCGAGTTCGGCATCGTCATCACCCACGACGACGGGTCGGTCGAACGTTTCCTCGAGAAGCCGGGGTGGGGCCAGGTCTTCAGCGACACCATCAACAGCGGAATCTTCGTTCTTGATCCGGAGATATTCGACTACATCGAGCCCTCCCGGCCGGTTGATTTCTCGTCCGAGGTGTTCCCCGCTCTTCTGAACGACGAGAAACCCATCTTCGGGGCGATCTGCGATGGCTACTGGGAGGATGTCGGCAACCTGGAGTCCTACGTCAGTGCCCACACCGACATCCTCGACGGCACGGTTTCGATCCGAATCGACGGGTTCGAACAACGAGAGCGACTGTTCGTCGGCGACAACGTTGTGATTCACCCTGAAGCCATCGTCGCCGGACCCGCAGTGCTCGGCGACAACTGCCGAATCGAGCAGGGAGCGAAGCTCGGCCCTTACACGGTTCTCGGCGCCAACGTGAGGGTGCGAGCCGAAGCCGACCTCGAACGCACGGTCGTGGGCGAGAACACCTATCTGGCCGAAGGGGTTCATCTCCGTGGATCGGTGATCGGCCGGGCGTGCGATCTCCGACGCGGTGTTCGCACCGATGAGGGAGCGGTGATCGGCGACGAGTGTTTCATCGGAGAGCACGCCACCATCGGTGCCGACGTCAAGGTCTACCCGTTCAAGACAATCGAGTCGGGTGCCACCGTCAACTCCTCGATCGTGTGGGAGTCAAAGGGTTCGAGAAGCCTGTTCGGGCGCGATGGGGTGCGGGGACTATCCAACGTCGACATCACACCGGAGCTCGTCACCCGGTTGGCGATGGCTTACGCCTCGACCCTGAAGCAGGGCGACATCGTCGTCACGAGCCGCGATTCGTCGCGTTCGGCGCGCATGCTCAAGCGGGCCATCCACGCCGGACTCAACGCGGCCGGCGTATCCGTCCAGGATCTGGAAGTCGCGCCGCTTCCGGTCACCCGGTTCGTCTCGCGCCGACCTGCCATCGCCGGTGCGGTGACGATCCGTCTCGACGAGTCGGATCCACAGTCGGTGATCATCGGCTTCGTCGACACCGATGGCTCCGATATGGCCGAGAGCGGGCACCGCAAGATAGAGCGACTCCTCAGTCGAGAGGACTACCGACGGGTGTTCCCGGCTGAGATAGGCGACATCGACTACGCCCCCCGTGCACTCGAACACTACGCGACAGCCATCGAATCGACTATTGATCTCAAGGGAATTCGCGCCGCCAACATGAAGATGGTCACCGACTTCGGATTCGGCGCCGTGTCGTTCGTGATGCCCAACCTGATGTCGAAGTTCGGTGCCGAAGTGATGGCGATCAATCCATTTGTCTCGACCTCCGGAGTTGCCAGATTCGATCGTCAGACCCACGCCCGCCGGGTAGCCGACCTCGTCACCGCCTCGGGTTCGGAGCTCGGGGTCATCTTCAGCCCCGGTGGGGAGCAACTCGGCATCGTCGATGACACCGGGCGTTGTCTCACCGACGCTCAGGCGCTGATGGCCCTCATCTCCATCAGGGGTTCGGATCTCGACGGTGGCTGTGTGGTGCTCCCGGTGTCCGCCACCCTCCATGCCGCAGAGCTGGTCGAGTCCTCGAACGGCACCGTGGTGACAACTTCCACTTCGTCCGCAGCGATAATGGCGGCCTCAGCCGACCCGCTCGTCTGCATGGCGGCCGATACATCGGGGCGCTACATCGTTCCCGGATTCATGCCGGCGTTCGACGCCATCGCCACGTTCGCGTCACTTGTCGACGTGCTTGCCCGCGACGAACGAAAGCTGTCGCAGATCGTCGATTCGCTTCCGTTGGTCCACATGGCCAGCCGAAACGTGATCACGCCGTGGGAGCAGAAAGGCGCGGTGATGCGGGTCATGGTCGAGCAGGCCAAGGGCCGTCGAACCGACCTGGTCGACGGCGTACGAATCCACCACGACAACGGATGGGCGCTCATTCTCCCCGACCCCGAGGAACCGACCACACTCGTGATGGCCGAGGCAGATCGGCCCGAAGCGGCCGACGGCCTCGCCGCGGAGTACGCCCGAAGAATCGAAGAACTGGTTCGCGGCTGAGTTTGTTGGTTCCGCTTCCTGAGCCGCTCCACCATCGGTTAGCTTCTCTCATATGAATGTTCCAGAAGATCTGAAATACTCAAGCGACCACGAGTGGGTTCGGGCCGAGGGAAGTCGCGTTCGTATCGGGCTCACCGACTACGCCCAGGACGCACTCGGCGACGTGGTCTTCGTCGACGTGCCGGCCGGTGGAACGGCGGTTGAGGCCAACTGCTCGTTCAGCGAGGTGGAGTCCACGAAGTCAGTATCCGACATCTATGCGCCGGTCAGCGGCGAGATCGTCGCCGTCAACGACCAACTCGACGACACCCCAGAACTGATCAACTCCGACCCATACGGGGAAGGGTGGATCTGCGAGATCGAAATGTCGACCCCTTCGGAGACCGAAGCGTTGCTCGATGCCGCGGGCTACCGGGCGCTGATCGAGGGCGGTGCATAGACTTGTCCGAGGCCCCGTGTCCCGAATGCGGTCATCGCAACCCGTCGCCGGCTCGCTTCTGTTCGTCGTGTGGGGCGGAGCTGACTCCGGCTGAGATCACCACCAGCCATGCCGTGATCGACGGCGGCGATCCAAGTCCACTCCTCGACATCGATCGCTCATCATTCCGAATCGACCAAGCCCTGTTCCTGGTTCTGCAGGGACCAAAGACCGGTGCCCGCTACGCCCTCGACACCGATCTGGTGCGCATTGGTCGGCATCCCGAGAGCGATATCTTCCTCGACGACATCACCGTGTCGCGCCGACATGCCGAAGTCCAACGCGCCGCCGGTCGCTACACGGTCTGCGATGTCGGGTCGCTCAACGGAACCTACGTGAACCGCAAGATCATCGACCAAATTGATCTGGCGGACGGCGACGAGGTCCAGATCGGCAAATACAAGTTGGTGTTCGCCCACGGGACCGCTCCCGTATGAGTCGAACGGCGCGGACACATGGCTGACCCCGAACATCGATCAATCGGCGAGGTCCTGGCGCTGCTCAAAGCGGAACATCCCGACATAACGATTTCGAAGATCAGGTTCCTCGAGAGCCAGGGCCTGATCTCCCCGGAGCGCACACCCTCGGGATACCGGAAGTTCTTCGAGTCCGATGTCGACCGCCTGCGATGGATTCTCGAGCAGCAGCGCGACAACTTCCTCCCATTGAAGGTGATCAAGCGACGGCTCGACTCCGGTGATCCCGATGGTGCAGTCGATCCGCGGGATCTCCCGGCTCGACTGCGTGAACCCACTCTGTTTTCCAGAGCCGACGACGATGCCGATCCGAAATCGGAACCCTCAACCCACGATCGGTCGCCGACGCTGACATCAAAGCCGCCTTCCACCCGGTCGAAGTCGACGACTGCCGACGGTCCTCTAGCCGAAGTCACAGGCTCAGTGAGCCTGACCCCCGGCGAGTTGGCCGATGCCGGAGGAGTTGAAATTTCGTTCATTGACGATCTCAAGCGACTGGGACTCATAGTCGCAGCCGAGATCGACGATGCCGTCGTCTACGACCATGAAGCGCTGATCGTCACCCGAGCCGCGGCAACGTTCAACAACCAAGGCGTCCAGCCCCGGCATCTACGAATGTTCAAGGTCGCCGCCGAACGACAGGCCGGGATGCTCGAACAACTATTGGGGGCTCGGGCCCAGCGCAATGGCGACGAGGCCGCCTTGGCCCGGTCCGAATTGGGCGATCTCGTGACGCTCGGCGAAACCATTCAGAGGTCGATACTCCGGCGCAGCCTGGGTCGTCATCTGAGGGATCAGTGAATTCCCCGGACTACCGGGTCGTCCTCGATCAACAGGGAGTCGAGTCGTCGGTTGCCCGCCTCGCTGCCGAGCTGTCTGAGAAGTACCACGATGGGGTGGTGTTGGCTGCCGTGTTGCGGGGCAGCGTACCGTTCCTGTCCGATCTGTCGCGGGCAATGAGTATCCGGTCGGTCGTCGACTTTCTCGCCATCACGAAGTATGAACGAGGCACCGGTCGGGTCCGTTTGCTGAAGGACCTCGACATCGACATAACCGACCGTGAGGTCGTCATTGTCGAAGACATCGTCGATACCGGGCTCACTTCAGGCTTCCTGTGGGGAGAGTTCAGCCGGCGGTCGCCGCGTTCACTGAGTATCTGCACCTTCGTCGATCGGCCCTCGGCGAGAATGGTCCCGGTTGAGCTCGATCACATCGGTGTCGAAATCCCCGACGAGTTCGTCGTCGGCTATGGGCTCGACTATCGAGGTCGTTATCGCAACCTGAGGATGTTGGCCTCCGTCGATGCCGATATTCTGGCGAGCGACCCGGACGCCTATGTCGAGGCGCTGTACGTGTCGTAGTCTGTTTCCATGCAAGAAATGGAGCTTGTAGGGGTTCGTGTCGAGATGCCGTCCAATGTGCCGGTCCTGCTGTTGCGGGAACGTTCCGACAACGGCCGAATGGTCCCGATCTTCATCGGCGCACCGGAAGCCACCGCCATAGCGCTGGCGCTCGATGAGGTCGAGACGCCCCGTCCCATGACTCACGATCTGATCCGCGAGATCTTCGATGAGCTCCAGGTAGATGTCGAGAAGGTGGTGGTCACCGATCTCAACGAGAAGACCTTCTTTGCCGAACTCCACATGGTTCGAGGCGAGCAGCACTTTGCGGTTTCCAGCCGCCCGTCCGATGCGATCGCGATCGCGGCTCGCACCGGCACACCCATATTCATGGACGACGTCGTGATCGACGAAGTCGGCTACGTGGAGGGTGCCGACGACGACGCCGAAGAGGGCGAATCTGAGGAAGTGGTGGAGCAATTCAAGGAGTTCATCGAGTCGATTTCGCCTGAAGATTTCGAGGAGTAGGTCCGCCGGACCGGCCCTACGGTTTCGGGGGCGCCCTTCACAATCTGTGTCAAATCTGAAACAGTGTCTGCGCAGAGGCCAATGAGAGGGATGCCATGAAGGTGAGTGACATCGTCAGAAGCAAGGGCGCTGAAGTCGTCACGCTCGAGCCGTCGGCCACGGTTGCCGACGCGGTGAAGATGCTCGCGGAGCTCTCGTTTGGCGCGCTGATCGTGTCGGCCGACGGAACGCACGTCGACGGCATTCTGAGTGAGCGCGACATCGTCAGGAGTCTCAACCGCGAGGGCGACACTCTCACGACTGTTGTCACCGAAATCATGACACCCGATGTGGTGTCATGCGCCATGACCGACGACATCGCGGATCTGATGCTGTTGATGACCGACCGCCGCATTCGCCATCTTCCAGTGTTGGCCGATGACGAGATGGTCGGCTTGGTGAGCATCGGCGATGTCGTGAAGGCTCGACTGTCCCAGCTAGAAGACGAGCGGCGCCACCTCGAGGACTACATAACCACCGGTCGCTGAGACGGAATCGGCGTCGGATCGTTGACCTCCGCGCGGAGCAGTCGTATCCTCTCACCCAGGTGACATCGACGTAATTTCGTCGGTGTAAATAAACCGGGGAGACGATCAGTGAACGAACAGGGCTTCAGCGGCAAGAGCACAGCCGAGATCGTCGACATCACCTATCGTCAGCTCGACTACTGGGCCCGCACCGATTTGGTGCGACCGTCCCTCACCGAGGCGAGTGGCAGCGGAAGTCGTCGTGAGTACAGCTACCGCGATCTCCTCGAACTCAAGGTCATCAAGAGCCTGCTCGACGCCGGTATTCGTCTCGAGCAGGTCCGGCGAGTGTTCAAGTACGTTCGCGAAAACCTCGGCGAGGACATCGCCTCGGCCAATCTGGTGATCGACGGGTCGCGTTCCGTTCTCGTAAACACTGGTGCCGAACTGATCGACATTCTTCAGAACGGCCAGGGCGTACTCAACGTGTTGCCGCTCGCCGCGGTGAAGGAAGAGGTCGACACTCGCATCGTCGAGCTCTTCCCCGATCGCACCACTCCGGGGATCGGGGAGCCACTCGCGATTCGGCGCAAGGCCGTCGGCGAGGTCTGATCCCTCGATGAGCCAATTCGCTCACCCCTCCGAACGCGAGATAGCCGCGCTGTTCGACAGCTATGGCATCAACTGGGAATACGAACCCACGACATTCGTGCTCGAATCCGATGATGAAGGCAACCCCACCTGTGCTTTCACTCCCGACTTCTTCCTGTCCGACTTCGACGTCTACGTGGAGGTGACGACCCTGCGCCAGCCGCTCGTCACCCGCAAGCATCGCAAGATCAGAATGCTCGAGAAGCAGCGTCCCGATGTGAGGGTCAAGCTCCTCTATCGCCGAGATGTCGAACGACTGGGTCTGAAGTACGGTCTGTCGCACGCTGCGTGAACCGCCCCGACCGGGCCGGCAACAGCAACGAAACCTACCCCGCTCGTTTGGAGCAATTGTGTCCGAATATCGATGCTCGCCCCTGCACGAATCTCATCTGAAACTCGACGCCAAGATGGTTCCCTTCGGTGGCTGGGAAATGCCACTGTCGTATCCAGAAGGGACGCTGGCCGAGCACGTGGCCTGCCGGGAAGCAGCTGTCATGTTCGATGTCTCGCACCTTGGAACGGTGAGTGTTAGCGGAGAGGGAGCGTTCGACGCCCTCCAATGGGCTTTCACCAACGACCTCAACCGAATCCGACCCGGCAGAGCACAATACACTCACCTCCTCGATGCCGCCGATGCGTCGGTTCTCGACGACATCATCATCTGGTGGGTGTCCGAGGATCGATTCGATGTGATGCCCAACGCCTCCAACACCTCAAGAGTCGTCGCGGCTTTGTCGGAAGGTCCACTGGTTCCCGAGATCACCGACGTCACCAGCACGCGTGCCGTCATGGCAGTCCAGGGACCGGAAGCAAGATCGCGCTTGGCGACCGTGGCTCCGGAAGCAGCTGCGGTCAAACGATTCAATGTGGCCGAGGTCGAGATCGACGGTGTGGCGGTGACGGTGGCCGGAACCGGCTACACGGGAGAAGCCGGTGTCGAGATCGCCGTGCCGATCGCCGATGCGACCCGAATCTGGGACATGGTGTTGAGGGCCGACGTGGCGCCGGCTGGTCTAGGAGCCCGCGACACCCTCCGGCTCGAAGCGGGCCTACCTCTCCACGGCCACGAACTCGGGGCCGGCATCACGCCACTGCAGGCCGGTCTTGGTTGGGTCGTACGATTCGACAAGGGCGGATTCCGTGGCAAGGAAGCGTTGCAAGCCGAGGCCGACGCCGGACCCTCCCGAACACTCAGGGGCCTCGTTGTCGAGAGCCGCAGGCCGCCGCGGGCCGAACAGGTCGTGAGCCTGGCAGGACGCCAGATCGGAATAGTCAGCAGCGGGAACTTCTCTCCCGTTCTCGGTAAGGGAATCGCTCTGGCGTTCCTCGAGGCCGGCACCGAAGACGGCGCTGAGGTCACGATCGACGTTCGCGGAACCGACGTCGAAGCGACGGTGACCGCACCGCCATTCCACAAGGGCTGAGTCGGCTTCCCGCCACTTCGGACCATCAATCGTTCTCGTTGAGTCGCTTTCGGACGAAATTGGAAGGGGCAGGGGGGTCCCCCGGTTGTAGCTGGGCACCAGACGATCCACGAAGGAGAACCGCCATGGGATCAACAATTCCCTCGACCGGCGAGGTCCGCTGGACCCGAGATCCCTCTTCCGCGCTCGCCGCGCTCAGGTCACGTGCCGCCGGCCTGCGACTCACGGCCACCAGCATCCGCACGCCGCTGTCGACCACCTACCGCCGCCGCGCCGCCGAACTCGAACTTCAGGCCGCGGCCCTCGCCGCTGCTCTCGGATTCGCCGAGCGGCCACTGTGTATTTGCAACCCAGCGGCTGCTTGATCCTTGCTCAGGGCAACTCCGTGAGCGGTGGAAGCACGTCCGTGGCCTTCTGACGCAGCCAATGGTCGGAGATCACCAGCAGGGCCATGGCCTCGACCATCGGCACGGCACGAGGTAGGACGCAAGGATCGTGGCGGCCGTGGGCGGCGAGCACCGTGGGCAGGGAGTCGCGGGTGATTGTCTGCTGCTCGCTGGAGATAGTGGCGGTGGGCTTGAAGGCGACCCGCATGGTGAGGTCCTGCCCGTTGGAGATCCCCCCTTGGATTCCTCCACTGCGATTGGAGGTCGTGCCAACCCCGTCGGGACCGGCCGTGAACGGATCGTTGTGGGTGAGACCGCTCAACAAGGTGCCGCCGAAGCCGCTGCCGATCTCGATGCCCTTGGCGGCCGGGAGCGACATGAGGGCGCCAGCAAGATCGGCGTCTAGCTTGTCGAACACCGGTTCACCAAGGCCGGCGGGCACGTTGCGAGCCACGCACGTGACCACGCCGCCGAGAGAGTCGCCATCGCGCCTGGCTTGTTCGATGGCAGCTGTCATCCGGATTGCTGCCGCCGCATCGGGGCACCTGGTCGGATCAGCCTCGACCTCATCGGTCGACACGGCTGCTGAATCGACCTTGGCTTCAATGTCGCGGACGCTCGACACCCATGCCAGCACCTCGATCCCGCAGGCCTCGAACAACAGCTTGCGGGCAATGGCACCGGCGGCCACCCGTCCGATGGTCTCTCGGGCCGAGCTGCGACCACCTCCCTGCCAGTTGCGGAATCCGTATTTGGCGTCGTAGGTGAAATCGGCATGGGATGGCCGGTAGACATCGCGCAGATGGTCGTAGGCCTCGCTGTTGTGATCCTCGTTGTCGACCACGATCGCGATGGGGGTTCCCGTGGTGAAGCCTCCGAAGACCCCGGAGATGATCCGAGCGGTGTCGGCCTCGTCGCGTTGGGTCACCAGACGGCTCTGGCCGGGGCGTCGGCGATCGAGGTCGCGTTGGATGTCGGCCTCGTCGAGAGCCAATCGTGGGGGGCAACCGTCGACCACGACCCCAACACCGCCGCCATGGGATTCGCCGAAGGTGGAGAGTCTGAGAAGTGTCCCGAATGTGCTCGACATCGAAGCGAGCTTACGACTCTCTGCCGGGATGCTGAGGGATTTTGCTGCGATCGCCAGGCATCTCGACGCCTATCTGACGGTAGACGCCGGCAGGAACGGAGATGGTGGCCGTCACGAATCGACATCGACGATGAGGCGGGCGTCGGTGACCTCGCGCCTGGCCGCGTCGGCTGCATCGTCGTCGGGTGCCGTGTTGGCGATTCGCTCGGCTGCCACCCGGTCGGTCCAGAGTGCGATCTCGTGTTGCGTCTTTTCGGTGCTCCAACCGAGTTCGTCTGCCATCAGGGCCGCAGCGTGGCCGGCCGCGCTGATGCCGCGCAGCTCGTTCTCGAACGAGATCCGCATTCGACGGGCCAGAACATCGTCGAGGTGGAGTGCTCCCTCGTGCCGAACGGCGTGCACGACTTCGGCTGCGAGGTAGCGCCCGCCCGGTAGGACCTCTTTGAGGGCGGGATCGGACTCTGCAATGCCCAGCACATCGGCGATGCGTGAGCCGTGACGCCAGAGGAGCCTCTCGATGAGTCGAGCATCGAGCCCGTGGGCAGATGCCAGCTCGGAGGCGGAATCCTTCCACTGGCCCCAGTCGTCGGCGCCGATCAGAGGAACCTCAGCAGTGCAGGATTTCGACACGGCGTGCCCGAGGCCTTCGGCTGCTCGGTCGATGGCGTCGGCAGCCATCACTCGGTAGGTCGTGAATTTCCCGCCGGCGATCGAGATGAGCCCGGGGGTGGCCTCGGCCACGGCGTGCTCTCGGCTCAGCTTGGTGGTGTCTTCGTCGGTTCCCTGAATCAGCGGTCGTAGTCCGGCAAAGACGCCGACCACATCCTCAGACGTGAGGCGGCGTTGCAAAACAGTGTTGGCCTGCTCGAGCAGGTAGTCGATGTCGGCTCCTGATGCCGCGGGATGGTTTCGATCGAGGTGCCATGCGGTGTCGGTGGTGCCCAGCAGCCATTGGTCGCCCCAAGGAATGATGAACAGCACGCTCTTGGCGGTGCGGACGACGACTCCCGTGTCGCCATCGATGCAGTGACCCGGAACGATGATGTGGATTCCCTTGGCGGCTTCGACCTTGATGCCGGCCGGACCCGCCATGTCCTGGATCTGGTCGATCCAGACACCCGTGGCATTGATCACCTTGGTGGCACTGACATCGAAGGAGTTGCCCGTCTCGACGTCGCGGAGTTTCGCTCCGACAACCTTGCCGTTGGCGAGAGTGAGACCGACGACCTCGGTGCTGGTGGCCACGACCGCCCCGTGGCGTGCGGCGGTGCGGGCGACTGCGATGGTGTAGCGGGCGTCGTCGACCTGGGCGTCGTGGTAAATGATGCCGCCGATGAGCGAGGACGATTTCAGGCCGGGCATGAGCTCCAGCGCCGACCGGCGGCTGAGGTGCCGATGCCGGGCGAAGGGGTGCTTGCTACTCAGGGCCAGTAGGTCGTAGAGCAACACTCCGGAACCGATATAGACGCGCTGCCAGAGTCTCGATGTGAGCGGGATGAGAAACGAGATTGGTCGGATCAGGTGCGGCCCGATTGTGTGGGCCAGCAGTCCCCGTTCGCGGAGTGCTTCGCGCACCAGCGCGAAGTCGAACTGCTCGAGGTAGCGGAGCCCACCGTGGATCAGCTTCGATGACCGACTCGAGGTTCCAGAGGAGAGGTCTCGCTGTTCGACGAGGGCAACACTGAGGCCGCGGGTGGCGGCGTCGAGGGCGCAGCCCGCTCCTGTGATTCCGCCACCCACGACGAGAACGTCGAAGTGCTCGGATTTGAGTTTGTTGATGGACTCGTCCCGCTGGGCGGGTCCAAGCGATCCTGGTACTGCGTCCATGGGATGCCCGGCTTTCGTTGTTGTACAAGCAATCTATCCGGACGGCATTTCGACCGTGGCCGGCTGAGTCCTAGGCTACGCAGCCGATCGAGCAGGAGAGTGAATGATCAACTTCGCGAGCATCTGGGAAGGCATCGCCGACGCCCGTCCTGAGGCCGATGCGGCGGCCCACGGAGCGGAGTCGCACTCATGGGCCGAGTTCGATGATCGGGCTGCTCGACTGGCCGAAGCTCTGATCCAATATGGCGTAGGTCGCGACTCCAAGGTCGCTTTGTGCCTCTACAACGGGTTCGAGTACCTCGAGGCCGAGTTTGCGGCGTTCAAGAATCGCGCCGTTCCCTGCAACGTCAACTATCGCTATCTCGCTGATGAGCTGGCATATCTCTTCAACAACGCCGAGGCGTCAGTGCTGTTCTTCGATCACAGCATCGCCGACCGGATCCTCGAGGTCCGGGACCGATGTCGCGATCTGCGCCTCCTCGTGCAGGTAGGGGGAGACGGAGTGGTCGATGGGGCCATCGGCTACGAGGATCTGCTGGCCGGCCACGACCCAGCCCCACGAATCCAACGTTCGGGCGACGATCTCTGGTTCCTCTACACGGGCGGCACGACCGGCAACCCCAAGGCCGTCATGTGGCAGCACCGCGACCTCATCGGGAACATGTCGGCCCACTACTCGGTGATCGACCGTGATGTTCCAGCGACGGTCGACGAGGCGGTGGTGGCGGCGGTCGAGATACACGAGAGGCGTCGCGTCACTCGTCTACTGGCCGCAGCACCTCTGATGCACGGAACCTCGGGCATTTCGGCTCTGCAGTTCCTGACCCAGGGCGGAATGGTGGCGACCCTGACCAACCGGAGCTTCGACGCTGATGAACTCTGGACAGCGGTTGCCGAACATCGCCTCACCATGCTCACCATCGTCGGTGATGCCTTTGCTAGGCCGATGCTCGCGTCGCTCGATGCCGCGGTAGACGCTGGCCTGCCCCACGACCTGTCGAGTCTGTATCAGATTCTCTCGTCGGGGGTCATGTGGTCGAGTGAGTCGAAGCAGGCCTTCCTGGCCCACAAGAATATGACCCTGCTCGACAGTCTCGGATCGAGCGAGGCCGTCGGTTTTGCCGCTCAGGTGTCACGTCGCGAGATGGGATCGACCACCACCGCCCGGTTCACCCTCGGTCCCAACACGGTGGTGCTCAGCGATGAGGGCCGCGCCGTGGAGCCCGGCTCTGGAGAGGTCGGGAGACTCGCCAACGGGGGAGCCATCCCGCTCGGATACTTCCGCGACGAGGCCAAGACGGCCGAGACATTTCCGACCATTGACGGCAAGCGATGGTCGATCCCCGGCGACTACGCCACGGTCGAGACCGACGGCACCATCACCCTGCTCGGCAGAGGGTCGGTCTGCATCAATTCCGGGGGCGAGAAGATCTATCCCGAAGAGGTGGAGGAGGCGCTGAAGTCGCATCCATCGGTTCGCGACGCCAATGTGGTCGGCCTGTCCGATGATAGATGGGGACAGGCGGTCACCGCAGTGGTGAGTATCGAGGACGGCCACAACATCTCCGACTCCGATCTCGTGGGTCACGCCCGGACCAGGATTGCTGCCTATAAGACCCCCAAGCACGTGCTTCGGGTGCCGGAGATCATGCGAAGCCCCAACGGCAAGACCGACTACAAGTGGGCCCGTGCCACCGCCGAGGAGATGACTCGCTCAGAGCCCGAGTAGAGCCTGCTCCAGAACCTCGGGCAGGGCCGGATGGACCCAGTATTGGCCGGTGGCGATCTCATCGACGGTTTGCCCGAACGCCATGGCCTGGACCAACTGCTGGATGAGTGTGGAGGCCTGCGGGCCAATGATGTGGACGCCCAGCAGCAGTCGTGTGTCGGGATCGGCGATCACCTTCACGAAACTTCGTGTGTCCTCCATGGCCCAGCCGTAGGCAGCCGAGCTGAACGCTTGGATGTGTGAGACATGGCGGATGTCCAACTGATGACACTCACGTTCGGTCAGGCCGACACTCGCGACCTGCGGATGACCGAAGACGGCGTGAGGAACGAGCCGGCCGTCGATCGTTCGGGGATCGTCGGGGTAGCTGACGTTGTGGGCCACGATCTTGGCTTCGTAGTTGGCGACATGCTTGAGCTGCAACGGATTGGTGATGTCGCCGAGTGCCCAGACTCCTGGAACGTTGGTCTGCATCTGGTCGTCGGTTGGTATGTAGCCACGGGAGTTGACCTCGATGCCACCGGCCACGACATTGAGGTCGTCGGCGTTGGGGACTCGACCGGTGGCCACCAACAACTGGTCGCCGCGCACCTCTCCGTGGACGCCGCCCTCTGAGACCTCGAGGACGATCTCGTCGCCCTCGCGGCGGGCGGCCAGTACCTGGGTCATGCAACGAACATCGAACCTGTGGCGGTAGATCTCGGTGAACCGTTTGCTCACGTCGTCGTCTTCGTTGCGGAGCAAAGCGTTGCTGCGCACGAGAAACGTGACGTTCGAACCGAAGGAGCCGAAGACATTGCCCAGTTCGGTGGCGATATAGCCGCCGCCGAGCACCAGCAATCTCTCGGGCAGTTCGTCGAGACGCATGATCGTGTCGGAGGTGTGGTAGCCGACAGTGGAAAGGCCGGGGGTTTCGGGGACCATGGGGCGGGCCCCGGCGGCGATGACAATCTTCTCAGCGGTGATGACCTCCCCGCCGACGGCGACCTGCTTGGGGCCCACGAAACGAGCGGAGTCGCGATAGACGGTGACGTTGGGCAGTCCCTCGCGGTAGGCGTCGCCGGCCGCGGCGATCGGATCGATGCGACCGAACACGCGGTCGCGGATAGCGGGCCAATCGGCACCCTCGAATCGGGTGTCGACACCGAGAGCGGGTCCATGGGTCGCCATCTCGGCCACGAGAGCGCTGTAGACGAACATCTTGGAGGGGATGCACCCGACATTCATGCAGGTTCCGCCGAACTTGCCCCGCTCGATCATTGCGATGTCGAGATTGTCGTGTTGGGGACCGATGATCGAGTTTCCCGACCCGGCCCCGATGATCATCAGGTCGAATTGACGCACGGGCGCAGGGTAGCGTCGGGCGATGCACGAAATGGGCTCCAGGGTCGATCGATTCTTCGAGACTCCGACTCCTGCGATGGACCGGCGAGGCTTCATGCTCGATGTGTCGCGCGATCGTGTTCCCACGCTCGAAACGCTCGGTTGGCTGATCGAAATCCTGTCCGCTCTTCGCTACAACGAACTGCAGCTATACGTGGAGCACACCTTCGCCTACGCGGGGCACGACGATGTGTGGGCCAAGGCGTCGCCGCTCACCCCCTCCGACATGGCCTGGCTCGATCAGCGCTGCACCGGTGCGGGGATCGATCTGGTCGCGAACATGAACGGATTCGGCCACATGGGCCGGTGGCTGTGTCACGACAGATATCGGTCGATGGCCGAATGCCCCGATGGCTACACGAGTGTCTTCGGAGACGGACATCAGCCTCCGGGTTCCTTGGCCCCCACTGCTGACAATGCAGCGTTCGCAGTGACACTGGCCGAGGAGATCGCCTCATCGGTTCGACACTCTCGCGTGCACATCGGTGGCGACGAACCATTCGAACTGGGGCTAGGGAAGTCGGCGGCGATCGTCGCAGATCAGGGTCGAGACCGGGTCTATTTGGATCACCTGCGCCGAATCATCGACCCTTTGGTGGACTCCGGCCACGAAGTCATGTTCTGGGGCGATCTCTTTCGTCGCGACATGTCGTTGATGGCCGATATCCCCGACGACGCGGTGGGCATCGTCTGGAACTACGAGGCTCCCGGCCCGGACACCTGGATGGAGGCACTCGATCAGAATTCTCGGGAGTTTCTCGGAATCCCCGATGATGCCGATCTCGGATTCGAGTCCCACGCGAGACTCTTCGTGACGTCGGGAGAGCCATTCTGGATCTCACCGGGCACAGGTAGCTGGAACTCACTGATCGGCCGCAATCTCAACGCCGCCGCCAACATCGCCGACGCCATTGAGGTCGGAGTGCGCCACAGCGCTCTGGGAATTCTCCTGACCGACTGGGGCGACAACGGTCACTGGCAACCATTGGCGATCTCACTGCCCTCGATTGTCAGGTGTGGCGTAGCGTCCTGGAACGGCGTCGCCGCCGAGGATTTCGATCCCGGCCCGGTGATCGACGCTCTCACAAGTGCCACCCCTGGAACCGGAGCGCTGCTCGACCGACTCGGTTCTGTTGGCGAGAGCATCGGGATGGCGTGTCTCAATGGCACGGCAGTTTTCGATGCCTGTGTGGATCGGGGATGGCCCGTCCGGGGTGATCTTGATCAAGCCCGATTCAAACAGGCGCGCCAAACGGTCGCCGAGGCGACAAGAACGTTCACCGATGTCCCCTTCGGTGGGGCAAGAGGCCCTGAGATCAGTGCCGAACTCGCGGCCATTTGCCTTGCCGCCGACATCGGGCTTCGCCGTATTGGCGCCGGTGCCGGACTGGAGTGCGACGAACCGAGCGATCAAGAGGTAGCGGCGGTGATCGATCAGCAGCGCGCGGCATGGCTGTCGGGCAGCCGCCCGGGAGGACTGGAGGACTCGATGGCGCGGTTCCGGAGGTGAGCTTCCGGCGACCGCCCGGACGCGGGTCGGTCCTGGTGGCCTTGAGCGTGCTGGCGTTGTCGGCGTGCGGCTCGCCGGCCAACACCGATGGTGCCGGACGTGATCCGCTGTCGGGAGCGATCACCGAAGGTGGCGAGGTCGGCACCCAGCGACTGCAAGTAGGGGACTGCTTCATCGACTCTGCGGAAGGCTCGACCCAACTGGTGCAGGGTGTGCCCTGCGCTGAGCTCCACGACTCACAGGTGGCCGCCCTGGTGGAACTCGACGACGACGGGTCGACGGATTGGCCGGGCGTGTCCCAACTGCTGGATCGGGCCCAGTTGCTGTGCTTCGGCGCGGCATCCGACGCCCTCGACGGCAACCTCACCGACCTGACGGTCGGCCTGTCGGCCTACGTCCCCGATGAGGACTCCTGGAACGAAGGAGATCGCCGAGTCATCTGTTCTCTCGGCCGATTCGACGGGTCGCTGATGTCCGGGTCGCTGCTGGGTCGACCAACCTGAGAGACTGACGGGATGCAGAGACCAACATCCGGACGGTGGTTCGAGGAGCTGACCCCTGGAACCGTGATGCATCACGTCGTTCGCCGCACGATTACCGAGGCCGACAATGTCGGGTTCACCACTATGACCATGAACCCGGCGTGGCTTCATCTCGACGCCGACTACGCCGCCAACGAGACCGAGTTCGGACAGCCACTGGTCAACTCGCTTCTGACACTCGGGATGGTGATCGGCATCTCGGTGCACGAGACGACGCTCGGAACGACGGTGGCCAACCTGGGATTCGAGAAGGTCGAGTTTCCTGCTCCCGTCTTTCACGGCGACACGCTTCGGGTCGAGACCGAGGTGATGGCGTCGCGCCCGTCGAGTTCCCGACCGGGCCAGGGTGTGGTCACCTTCGAGCATCGTGGCTACAACCAAGACGACACCCTCGTGTGCCGGGCGACCCGGAATGCGCTCATGCTGGGTCGGCCAACCGAAGGCTGACTACGGCCCGAGCGTGGCGGATCAGCCGGGGGCGAGGCGAAGGAGGTTTCGGGCTTGATTGGCCACCGGCTCGTCGACCATGTGGCCCTCGAAGTCGATTGCGGCCAGACCGCGGGCCGAGGCTTCCTGGTAGGCACTGACGAGCCGCCGAGCATGGTCGAGCTCTTCAGGCGATGGAGTGAACGCCATATTGGCGATCGCCACTTGGGCCGGATGGATGCACAGCTTTCCTGAGTAGCCCAGGGCCCTGGCCTGCTCGCATTCGACCTGACAACGGCGGTCGTCATGGAAGTCGGCGACTATCTGATCGATGACCGGCACTTCGGCCAGGCGGCCGGCCAAAGCAACCACCGACCTGGCGTGGTGAACCTCGTGATTGTCTGCGGTGCGGCTACCTCCCATGTCGGCGACGAAGTCCTCGGCCCCGAAATAGGCGCCGGAGACCATCGGGTGTCGGAGCAGTTCCCGGGCATCGGCGACACCGAGGGCGGTCTCGACGCCGGCGATGACCGGTAGATCGGGCCGCCCGGCGGTGGTGAGAGACTCAGCCGCGAACTCCAGACCTGCGACTGTCTCGACCTTCGGTAAAACGATGCCGGCGATGGTGTCGGGGAGCGAGGCGATGTCATCGCTGAACCACGGCGTGTCGACGTCGTTGACCCGAATAAGGGTGGGGACCTCGCCTCCGATTTCGGTGGCCAACGCCGCGGCGTCGCTTCGGGCGGAGTCTTTCGCCGACACAGGGGTGGCGTCTTCGCAGTCGATCACGACGGCGTCGGCACCAACCGCCGGCATCTTGCGTATGAGGTCGGGCCGTACGGCCGGGGCGAACAGCAAAGACCGGATTCGGTCGGGGAGGGCGGCCATCAGGAGCCGAGCCTCTTGGCAACCTCTTCGAGCATCACCTCGGTGGCTCCGCCCCCAATGGGCAGAATGCGGGCGTCGCGGCTCATGCGTTCGATGGCCGATTCGCGCATGTAGCCCATTCCGCCGTGGAACTGGACGCAGTCGTACATCACCTGGTTGGCGATCTCACAGCCCCAGGCCTTGAGTCCCGACACATCTCGTGCGGTGTCGTGGCCCTGCTCGGTGAGCCAAGCAGAGTGGTAGAGCGATGCCCTCATGGCGTCTACCTCGGCCTGATGCATGGCTAGACGCTGTCTGATGGCGCCAAGATCGAACAGGCGGCCCCCGAAGGCCTTGCGTTCCGAGGTGTACTCGACGGTCATGTCGATCGCAGCCTGCGAAGCTCCGACTCCCATCCCGACCAGCACCATACGTTCGTTCTGGAAGTTGCGCATGGTCTCGTAGAAGCCGCGATGGAGGGTTCCGAGAAGTTGAGAGTCGGGCAACCAGACATTGTCGAAGTGCAACTCGGCAGTGTCTGAGCATCTCCAGCCGGTCTTGTCGAGCTTCTTGGCTACCGAAAATCCCTCCGTGCCCTGGTCCATCAGGAACATCGAAATGCCGTATCGGTCGTCGGGGTCGGTGCGGGCGGCGACGATCGTCATGTCGCCGTAGACGGCGTTGGTGATGAACATCTTCGATCCGTTGATCCGCCATCCGTCGCCGTCTCGCACCGCAGACGTCCTCAGTCCGGCCACGTCGGAGCCGGCGTCCGGCTCGGTGACCCCGATCGAGAGAATCTGCTCGCCGGAGAGAACGCCAGGCAGGTATCGCGCGAGCTGTTCGTCGCTACCCACGTTGATGAGATGGGGCATCGCCATGTCGGTGTGCACGAGGACGGTCACGTCGAATCCGGCGAATGTAGAGGACCCGAGAGCCTCGGCGAACGTCACGGATGCGAGAGGCCCGAGACCCAAGCCACCCAACTTCTCGGGAACCCTCAGGGAGAACATTCCGAGATCTCCCATCGATCGAAGCACCTCGCGCGGCACCCTCCCGTCGAGCTCCCATGCATCACCGTGTGGCACGACTTCGTTTCGGACGAAGTCGATCGTCTGATCGCGAATCGCCTCGAGCTCTTCGGTGGTCTGGGCGTTTCTTAGTTTCACTTCGGCCTCTCTCAGAGATGATGGGCTTGGTCTAGTCGATTGGCGATCCTGTCGCCGCGGCGGACCGTAGCGCCAACTCCTGTCGGAAGAGTTCCGCGTTGCGGACCTTGAGGTCCTCGAATCCCCTGACCATGTCGGGAAGTTCGGCCAATTCGACGGCCGAAGCGAAGTTCGATTCGTCGAGCCGTGAGACCGCCGATCCGAGCGCGGCCACGTATTCGTCGATAAGGGATCGCTCGAGCCGTCGGATCGGATTTCGGGCGAAGGGATCGAGTCGGGTGCCGCGAAGTCGCCGACCTCGGGCCAGAACGGCGAAGGCCGGACGCCATCGCATCGACACGGAGAGCTTTCGGCCGAGCCCGAGGGCCCTGAGAGTCGGTGGGTGCAGGCGCCAGGCGACTCGATCGCCGGGCTGGAGAATCTGTTCGATGTTGGGATCGGCCGCCCCGCTGATCATCAGGCGGGCGACTTCGTACTCGTCCTTGTAGGCGGTGAGCTTGTGGAGGCCGATGGCAACGGCATTGGTCAGCTGGCGACTGCCTGGCATCACCGCCTGCTCGGCATCGCTCACGGTCTCGAGATGGTCGATGTAGCTGTCGGCCAGTCGTCGATTCTGGAATCCGATGAGGTCGTCGACAAAGACCCCGACTCGCTCGGCCACGTCGTCTCGAGGTCCGGAGAGCGCGGTGATGCGCTCGGTGAGTTCGGTCGGAAGGGAGGGCTTCGGCTCGACCGAATGATCATGTAGTGCCACGGTGGCCTCGACCTTCGACGGGTCGGCAACCTGCCACCGGCCCCATCGAAAGGCGGCGGTGTTGACATCGACCGACACGCCATTGAGGGCGATCGCCTTCTCGATGAGGATCGGCGATACCGGTAAATGGCCCGACTGAACCGCCATTCCCACCACGAACACGTTGGCGGTGACAGTGCTACCGAGAATCGCGTTGGTGATCTCGGCGGCGTTGGCCCAGTGCCGGTTTCCGGGGCGGGTGACTTCGTCGATCCTCTCCAGCATTTCAGCGACCGTGGGCATCTCGATCTCGGGATGAGAGACCTTCGCCCCCGGCGGGGTCACTGCGGTTGAGCCGATCGCTGCCGTTCGTGACGGGTCGGAGGCGGCCAGGCCGGCCCACGATGCCGCCACCAGAAGGTCGAAGGCCAAGAGGAGGTCGGCTTGGCCGGTGCCGACGCGGCTGCTGTCGGCGGACTCGCCGTGGGTGATGCGGATGTCGCTCACCACCGGACCGGCCTTCTGGGACAGGCCGATCTGATCGAGGCCATGGATTTGGGCGCCCTCGAGCATCGCTGCGGTGCCGATCAATTGTGCGACGGTGACCACGCCGGTGCCGCCGATGCCGGTGATGTGCACGCTCACATCGCGATGCCCCGGCTCGGGCTCGGGGAGATCGGTCGGGGGCTCGATCGACTCAGCTGTGCCGTCGGGCGATCTGTCTCTACCGGATCTGCGGCCGAACCTCGGGCGGGTGATCGACATGAACGCCGGACAGTCGCCCTCGAGGCACGACAGGTCGAGGTTGCAGCTGGTCTGGTCGATTGTGGTCTTGCGGCCGAATGTCGTTTCGATGGGCTGCACCGACAGACAATTGGACACGCTGGCGCAATCCCCGCATCCCTCACAGATCCGAGGGTTGATCACCACTCGGGTGCGGGGTGTCTCTTCGTCGCCCCGCTTGCGGTCGCGACGGGCCTCGGCCGCGCACCGCTGATCGTGGATCATCATGGTGACGCCTGAGGTGGCGCGCAGCGCCTCCTGAGCTTCGATGATCCGATCGCGGTGCCAGATCTCGACGGCAGCCGGCAGCCGGCCGTGGCGGTGCTTGGCAGGGTCGTCGGTGGTGAGGATGATTCGGCTGACTCCCTGCCCGAGGAGTTGGGCCGCCACTTCGGCGAGTTCGAGACGCCCGGTGGGGTCCTGCCCACCGGTCATGGCGACGGCGCCGTTCCAGAGCAGCTTGTAGGTGATGTGCGAGCCGGCGGCGATGGCAGCTTGAATCGCCAATTGACCGGAATGGAAGTAGGTGCCGTCGCCGAGATTCTGGGTCATGTGGTCGGTGTCGACGAATTGCTCCATGCCGATCCACTGGGTGCCTTCATTGCCCATGCAGGTGAGTCCGGCGATGTCGCCGACGCGATCCTCGTCGGCCAGCATCACCATGGTGTGGCAACCGATCCCCACCCCGACCAGCGTGCCATCCGGAACCAAGGTCGAACGGTTGTGGGGGCACCCGGAACAAAAGAATGGAGTGCGGGCTACAGCCAGCGATATTCGCTCCCGCACCGGCGCCGCTGGCACCAGTCGCTCCGACAGACGAGGCGCCAGCCGCATCCGTAGGGCCGGCATGATCTGATCGGCACTGAGACCGCCGTGACCGGGTAGGAGCGTCTCTCCGGACTCGGTGAGCTTGCCGACCACCAGAGGGTGATGCTGATGGTTGTAGAGAGCGTTCTTGATGAGGTTTTCCACGTTGGGATGCTTTTCCTCGATGACAAAGATCTCCTCGAGGTCGGAGGCGAACGCGCTGATGGTCGAATCATTGAACGGAATCGGCATTCCGAGCTTGAGCAACCTGATACCGGCGTCCGCCACATCTCGGTCGGAGGCCAGACCGAGCCGGGCCAGGGCCTCCCGAACTTCCTTGTAGGTGATGCCCGATGACACGATCCCGATCCATGGATCAGACGGGTCGACAGTGGTGTGGTTGAGGTGATTGAGCGCCGCGTAGTCGAGGGCGAGCGCATACCTCACCTCGTAGATCTCGCGTTCGATGTCGACGGTGTGGGGGGTGAGGAGTCGGCCGTCGGGCTGATGTTGGTAGGGCTCGCCGTTGAGCAGAGGAATCCGGGGAACGACACGCGACGGATCGAGATCAACCGTGGCCGTGCCGTCGGCGACATCGGCGACGATCTTGAGACTGGTCCACAGGCCGGTGACCCGGCTCATGGCGATGGCGTGTCGGCCGAGGTCGAGGGCTTCGGCGGGGTCGCCGGGGTAGAGCACCGGAATGTGCATGTCGGCGAGAGACGCCGCTGACGAGGAGGGAACAGTGGATGACTTTGCACTGGGATCGTCGCCGACGAGTGCGACTGCTCCTCCCAGCGGATCGGTACCGGCGAAGACCGCGTGGCGCAGAGCATCACTGGCCCGATCGACCCCTGGAGCCTTGCCATACCAGAGGCCGACGACACCGTCGTAGCGTGAGTCCGGGCGAGAGGCCGCGAGTTGGCTTCCCATAACCGCTGATGCGGCGTACTCCTCATTGAGCGATGGACGCAGCACGATCGGCAGGTCGTCGGCCAGTTCGATGGCGGAGGCCATGGCGGAATCGAGTCCGCCCAGCGGCGAGCCTGGGTAGCCGGCCACGAAGGCGGCAGTGGTGAGGCCGTTGCGGCGGTCGACCCGGAGCTGCTCGATCGGCAGTCGGGCCAACGCCTGAACCCCGGTCATGAAGACGGTTCCGTGGTCGTTGGTGTATCGGTCGGTCAGACGATATGTGTCGGTCATCGCCACACTCCCGGTTGGTTTAGATCAAGTATCGGGCATGTCCGGGGTCTGAAACCATCACCCCACATGGCTACGTTGGCACAATGACCAGCAGACAGCGCGGAATCAACCGAGTGATCATGGCGGTGTGGGATCTCGAGTCGGGCCGCCGGTTCTACGAGAAGTTTCTCGGGGCAACATTTCATCACGCGAATCGCGAAGAAGCCGCAACCTTCGGGGTGGAGATCGTCATGTCGTGGGACGGTGGTGTTGAGCTCGTGGCCCCGATCGAAGGGCGCGACAGTCACATCCGATCATGGCTCGAGGAGCACGGCGAAGGCGTCGTCGGCGTGGTGTTCGCCGTGGCCGACGCCGATGCGTCACGCGACGCTGCGCTCGAGACCGGCGTTGGGAGCTTCCACACGCTCGACTACGACCAGAGCCAGATCGACGAGCACCTTCAAGGTCGTTTCAGTCGCTACTACGAGCACTTCTTGATGTCGGCCGGCCCGCTGGGAAGCGGCACCTACCTGGTGGGCGAGTTCGACCAGCCGACCGGGTAGCCGTCAGATCGACACCGGAAACACCGGCGGGCGGGTGTTGGCGAGATCGTCCGAGACGGGTTCGTTGAACGCCGGGAAGGTTGGTACGGCCTGCTGGCGAAAGCGGGTCGTGGAATGGACCGGATCGGTGTCGAATTCGGGGACGACCTGATCTCCGAACACTTCGATCATCTCGAGAGTCTGTTCGTGGCTGAACCCCTCGTCGGGCGTTCCGAACACGAGCTGATCGCAACCGACTTCCTGATATCGGGTGACCTGCTCGCACACCTCTTCGGGATTACCGCACAACATGTAGCCGCCGTCGATCGCCATGTCGAGAATCTCGTCGGACCACTCGACGGTACGCGGCGGGTGGGGCCAGACGATCGCGTCGGGCGACTTCGGCATGGTGTCGTGGTAGAGGTTGACCATCGTGACGCGGTAGCCGCGGTCCTGTTTGGCGATTCGTCGAGCTTCCTCGCGGTCCTCCAGACAAATGACGGCGTTGGTCATCATCACGTTGTTGTTCTGGTACTGCCCGATCTGATCAGTCGGGTTCTCCGATGCCTCCTTGTAGGCCTGGATGCGTCCCCGCAGATTGTGGATCGGTTCGAAGTTGAATGCGATTGCACCGATTCCGTGAGCGCCGGCCTTGGTGAACGTGGCCGGGTTGCCGCAGGCCACCCACAGCGGAGGATGAGATTCGCCGTAGGGCTTCGGCAGCACGTTGTGGGGGGTCGGCACCGAGAAGTGATCGCCTTCGAACTGGTAGTCCTTTTGTGCCCACATCCTCGGGATCTCTCGAACCACTTCGTCCCACATTGCCTTGGTATCGGCCGTGGCGAGACCGTTGAAGGTGGCGACCTCATGGCTGCCGGCTCCCCGGCCCGTGCCGAACTCGAAGCGACCCTCGGTGATGTGGTCGAGCATTGCCGCCCTCTCGGCCAGCCTCACCGGATGTTCCTTGTCGGTGGGGAACGAGGTGATGGCCGAGCCGATGTGGATACGGTCGGTCTTGGCGGCGACGTATCCCATGACCGGGGCCGGAGCCGACATGTGGCTGTATTCGGTGAGGCAGTGGTGCTCTCCGAACCACGCGTATTTCCAGTTGTGGGAGTCGGCGAGTACCGCGTAGTCGATTTCGTTCATCAACATCACGTGCTCGGCTCCGGCATCGTGAGCTGCCGGACCTGGCAGGTATCCGTTGAAGAAGAGGCCGAACTCCATGGGTGCTCCTGACGAAAGCGAACGAAACTAGAACCTGTTACGGTTTTGAAGACTAGGTCCGATACCGAACTCGGGCAAGTGGCGCCATCATTCCGAGACGTACTCCGACATCGGTGGACAACTACAGATGAGATGACGGTCGCCGTGGGCGTTGTCGATCCGGCTCACCGGCGGCCAGTACTTGTCGCCCTGGCCCCAGCCCTCGGGATGGGCGGCCTCGGTGCGCGAATACGGATGATCCCACTCGTCGGCCGCGACCTCCATCACCGAATGAGGAGCATTGACGAGAGGGTTGTCGTCTGCTGGCCACTGGCCGTCGCGGACAGCCACCGCTTCGTCGTGAATGGCGATCATGGCATCACAGAATCGATCGAGTTCGGCCAGGCTCTCCGACTCGGTCGGCTCGACCATCAACGTGCTGGGCACGGGGAACGACATGGTCGGGGCGTGGAAGCCGTAGTCGATGAGTCGCTTGGCGATGTCGTCGACGGAGATCCCAGCCTCGTTCTGGATGATCCTGGTGTCGAGGATGCACTCGTGGGCGACGAAACCGTTGGAGCCCGTGTAGAGCACCGGGTAGCGAGAATCGAGACGTGAAGCAATGTAGTTGGCGTTGAGAATCGCGGCCCTGGTTGCTTCGGTGAGACCCTCGGCTCCCATCATCTTGATGTACATCCAGGTGATGGCAAGGATGCCGGCCGAGCCCCACGGAGCTGCCGATATCGGGCCGGGACCGGTGGGAGGTCCGGCGACGGGGTTGAGTGGGTGCCGAGGCAGGAACGGAGCCAAATGGGTGCCCACTGCGATTGGTCCGACGCCGGGTCCACCACCGCCGTGGGGGATGCAGAACGTCTTGTGGAGGTTGAGGTGGGAGACGTCGGCTCCGAACTGCCCGGGTTGGGCCAGTCCGACCATGGCATTGAGATTGGCACCGTCGAGATAGACCTGCCCGCCCGCATCGTGCACCGAAGAACAAATCCGACGGATCTCGGTCTCGAATACGCCGTGGGTCGAGGGGTAGGTGATCATCAACACGGCCAGGTTGTCGCGATGAGCATCGATCTTGGCTTCGAGGTCGTCGAGATCAACGTTGCCGTTGTCGTCGCACGACACGACCACCACATCGAAACCGGCCATGGTCGAGCTGGCGGCATTGGTGCCGTGTGCCGACGACGGGATCAGGCAGATATTGCGGAGTTCGTCGCCACGGCTCCGGTGATATTCACGCACCGCCAGCAATCCGGCGAGCTCGCCTTGGGCGCCGGAGTTGGGTTGCAGCGACACCGCGGCATAGCCCGTGATTTCCATGAGCCAGCGCTCGAGCTGATCGATGATCCGCTGATATCCGATGGTCTGATCAACCGGAGCGAACGGGTGTATCGAAGCGAGCTCGGGCCAGGAGATCGGCTCCATCTCGGTGGCTGCATTGAGCTTCATCGTGCACGAACCGAGCGGGATCATCGCCCGGTCGAGAGCAATGTCGCGGTTGACCAGGCGACGCATGTAGCGGACCAGCTCGGTTTCGCTGTGGTGGGCGGAGAAGATGGGGTGAACGAGCGGAGGCGAGGTCCGGATGTAGGCCTCGGGACGGGGATCGTCGACCACGAGATCGATCGCGGCGGCGTCGGCCTCGACTCCGAAGGAGTGCCACACCCGCTCAATGACCGATGTCGTGGTGGTCTCGTCGAGGGCGATCGAAACGGTGTCGGCGTCCACCCGGCGCAGATTCAACCCCTCTGAGAGTGCGACAGCCATGATCTTGTCGGCCCGGCCCGGGACCCGCGTGCAGACCGTGTCGAAGAACGAGTCGTGAACGACCTCAATACCGCCTTCGCGTAGACCCTCTGCGAGTACTGCCGCCATTCGGTTGATCCGCCAAGCAATTCTTCGGAGACCGTCGGGGCCGTGATGAACCGCGTACATGGAAGCCATCACGGCCAGCAGCACCTGAGATGTGCAGATGTTGGACGTGGCCTTTTCGCGGCGGATGTGCTGCTCGCGGGTCTGTAGCGCCAATCGCAGGGCGGGCCTTCCCTTGGTGTCGACCGAGACTCCGACGAGGCGACCTGGCATCGATCGCTGATACTTCTCGCGGGTGGCGAAGTAGGCGGCGTGAGGGCCGCCGAACGCCATCGGCACGCCAAATCTCTGGGTGGACCCGACCACTATGTCGGCTCCCAGTTCGCCGGGAGGAGTCAGCAGGGTGAGGGCCAGCGGGTCGGCGGCCACCGCCACCATTACGCCGGAATCGTGAGCACGAGTGATCAACGACGCGAGGTCGGGGATCTGTCCGGTGGTTCCGGGATACTGAACCAACACGCCGAACACGCCATCGAGGTCGGCGGTCGACGGGTCACAAACATCGACTTCGAGGCCGATCGGAACGGCTCTGGTCTCGATCACGGCAATGGTCTGGGGGTGACATGCGATGTCGATCACGAAGCGGTCTCCGCTCTTGCCTCGATCGATCCGATGGAGCATGGTCATGGCCTCGGCGGCGGCGGTGCCTTCATCGAGGAGCGACGCGTTGGAGATCTCCATGCCGGTGAGCTCAATCACCATGGTCTGGAAGTTGAGCAGCGCCTCGAGCCGACCCTGGGATATCTCGGGCTGATAGGGCGTGTAGGCGGTGTACCAGCCGGGGTTCTCCATGATGTTGCGACGGATCACTGGGGGAGTGACAGTGTCGTTGTAGCCGGCCCCAATGAGAGAGGTCAGCTGACGATTGGCGGCGGCAATGGCTCGAAGCTCGTCTTGGGCAGCCTGCTGCCCAACCGGTGACGGCAGATCGAGCGGCTTGCGTGAACGAATGTCGTCGGGAACGGTCCGGTCGATCAGTTCATCGAGAGAGCTCACACCGATCACTTCGAGCATGGCCGGCAGATTCGTCTCGATCGGGCCGATGTGGCGTTTGACGAACGCGTCGCGCCCTTCCAACTCTTGCATCGAGGGCCGCGACCCGTGGTCAGCAGGCGAGATTTCCGACATCGATATCCTCCGGGAAAGATTGTCTGCATCCTTGCAGATCCACACCGGCAATTGTGCCAGCGCCAGTGTTGTTTGCTTGCCCCGATTCGAGGCTCAGATTCGAGCCAGGAGAGCGATCATTCCCAGCGTGTTGATCATTGAGTGGGCGATGATCCCGGCGCCAATTCGTCCCGTGCGGAGCCGCCCCCATCCGATCGCCAAACCAATCGCGAACAGAACGGGTGTGCGACTCGGTTCGAGGTGCACCGCGGCGAATATGAGTGATGTGATCACCAAGATCCATCGTTCGTCGACCCCACGCTTCGCGAGCGCGCTCCACCACAGGCCCCGGTAGAGAAGCTCCTCCGTCAGCGGAATGACGGTGATGGCGGCCACTACCAGCAGCAGGATCCAGATGGTGATGCCGCCTCCGTTCTCGGAGTTCTCGGCCAATTCGGCCACAGCGGCGTTGGGGGATTCGCCGATGACACGAACGATGATCGATGCCGCGACGGTGGCGCCAGCCATGGCGGCGATCCAGAGCCCCGCGGCCACCGCCGGATCGCGGCGATCGAACGACAATCCGAAATCCGAGACAAGGCCTCGTCCCTTGGAACGGGCCACCCAGCCGAGATGAACCACCTGAATCAACGGCGGAACGGTGACGACGATCGGCAGCCAAGCTCCGGCGAAGCGATCTCCGTCACCGACACGAAGGGCAGTCAGCCCGAGCATGGTCGAGACCAGAATGAAGATGCCGTACGACGCAAGAGCATCGCCGATGCCCCACCGGGGGGTGTCGACGACTGGCTCGTCGGGTGGCGGCCATTGATTGGCGGGTTCGGTGTGGTCGGGCTCGATCACGGCCCGCTCATCGTAGGCCCTCGAATCAGGGGTGCAGATCGCCCCTGTCGTTGAGACCCATCGGAGGGAATGCGCCGAAGAAACCGTGCTCGTACAGCCCGTGACCGATCTGTTCACCGAGCACTGGATCGTGGTATCGGAAGCGTCCGACGGAGTCGACCACGCCGTACTGGGCGAGGGCCCGGATCTCGTCGACTTCGTAGCGAATGGCCTGAACGACTTCATCGTCGCCCTGCCACATTCCGTGTCGCCAGTCGGCGTCCATTCCGTAGCCGGTTCCGAGCGAGATGAAGTTGGTGAGAATCGGAGTTGCCGTGATCTCTATCGGACCGTCGGCGGCGTCGGGGCAGGTGATGATCGAAGACGACAACAATCTGGTGCCCTGGATCATGTCGTGCCTCCAGTCGGGTCTTCCCAGCCAGTCGACGGGCCGCGAGGGATCGGACCAGATTCTCACCGCCTCTTGGAGGGGCCGGTTTCCGTTGGCCTCTTCATGGCACATGTAGATGATCGTGTGGTCGCCGAAATCGATGGGCATGTAGTTCCACATGCCACCCATGACCGAGATGTCCTGGCGAATCCCGTCCGGTTGTGGCTCACCGACCGGGCGGATTCCCCATGAACGATCTCGCGAGCCGCCGCAGTGAGTCGGATTGACATCGAATTCGCTGCCACCAACGGCAAGATCACCTTCCCACCGGCCGGTCTGAGCGAAGCGTTGCGTGTCGAATACGACCGTTCCTTGTGATCGCAGGTATTGGCGAGGCTCCTCGAACGCCGGGATCGAAGCGTTCCAGATGACATCGAGGGCAACGTCGGCCTCATTGGATTCGACGACCACGCGGAGCTTCCGCAACGGTTCGATGATCTCGATGCGCATCGGACCGACCGAGATGTCGGCCCGGTCGGTGAGGGGCCGGCTTGCTCGCATGATGCGCTGCACGCCACCGCTCGTCACCGCCACGAAGCCATCGACCACCCCGAGATTCGGGTAGACCCCGAGACCGAATATTGCGAAATACTCGTCGGATGACGGGTGCAAATTGAAGTAGTAGCGATCGTAGAAGTTTCGGTCTGAGGTCGCCGGATGGCGTACGTACTCAGACGTCTGATGTATCGGGTAGTCATCCCACGCCGAGACCGAAGACTCCGACACGACCCCTCCCTTGTCCGTCATCGAGACTCGACGGAAATGAGTGCCGAGAAGCTAGACGCTAGTCTGGCAGCCTGTCAGATTTCGGGCGACGAACGAGGGGAAAATTGGCCAAGACTCGAGTTCCTGCGGTCGAGGGCATGTTCACGATGGACCCGGATGACCCGCATCTGATCGGTGCGAAGATCGCCGGCCGAGACTCTTACTTCTTCCCCTGCCACCTGGCCGGCGGCGATCCCGGCGTCGCGGGTCCGGCGCAACTCGAGGAGGTCGAGCTGAGCAGTCGGGGCACGGTGTGGTCGTATACCACCAGCGACTACCCGCCGCCTCCGCCGTTCGTTGTCAACACCGATCCCTATCAGCCCATCACTGTGGCGGCGGTTCAGCTGCACACCGAGAAGATGGTGATTCTCGGTCAGGTGGTCGAGGGATACGGCCCCGACGATCTTCATGTCGGCCAGGAAATGAAGCTGGCGCTCGATGTCCTCTACGAGGACGACGACAATGAGTACATGGTCTGGAAATGGCGGCCGACCGATCCCATCGAATCGGAGTTGCGCTGATGGACGAGATAGCGATTCTCGGTGTGGGCATGCACCCTTGGGGCAAATGGGGCCGCAACTTCGTGGAGTACGGGACCCATGCCGCCCACGAAGCCCTCGCTGATGCCGGGGTCGACTGGAACGACGTCGGCTTCGTGTCCGGCGCCATCACGGTCCGGTGTGGCTACCCCGGATACGTGTCGGGCTCGACGTTCGCCAGGGCACTCGGATTCAACGGCTCACAGGTCTCGTCGAGCTACGCGGCTTGCGCATCGGGAGCTACCGCCCTGCAGGTGGCCCGCGGACAGATCCTGTCGGGCGCGTGTGATGTGGCGATCGTGGTGGGCGCCGATACCACTCCGAAGGGTTTCCTGGCTCCCAACGCCGGCGATCGACCCGACGACATGGATTGGCTGCGGTTCCATCTGGTGGGCGCCACCAACCCGGTGTATTTCGGACTGCACGCCCGGCGCCGAATGGATCTCTACGGCGCGACCACCGACGATTTCGCCATGGTGAAGGTCAAGAACTCCCGTCACAGCGTCCACAACGAGCGGGCTCGGTTCACGAAGGAGTACGGCCTCGACGATGTTCGCAACTCGCCGGTCGTTTCCAACCCACTCCGACTGCTCGATATCTGCGCCACATCCGATGGGGGCGCCGCGATCGTGGTTTCCTCGATGGACTACGCCAAGGCCCACGGGCATTCCGATCCGGTGAGAGTGGCCGGAATCTCCACCGTCACCCCGACCTACCCCGACACCATGATCGATCTTCCTTATCTGGCAACCGATTCCGGCGCAGGCACCCCCGAACCGGAGGTCGGATTCAAGGAATCGATCGGGCACAGCGCTTACGCAGAGGCCGGACTCGGCCCCGACGATGTCGATGTCGCCGAGGTCTACGACCTGTCGTCCGCGCTCGAACTCGATTGGTACGAACAGCTCGGCTTCTGCGCTTCCGGAGATGCCGAGAAGCTTCTGCGCGATGGTGTCACCACCATCGGGGGTCGACTCCCGGTGAACCCCAGCGGGGGACTGGGGGCGTTCGGCGAGGCGGTTCCAGCCCAGGCGCTCGCCCAGGTTTGTGAGCTCACCTGGCAACTTCGCGGAGAGGCCGGTGCCCGACAGGTCGAGGGGGCCCGCGTCGGCGTTACCGCTAATCAGGGATTATTCGGTCACGGATCGTCAGTGGTGGTTCGTCGATGACCATTCATGAGTCGCTCGGCGACCGCGGAATACTCGAGTTGGTGATGGACAACCCGACGGTCAACGCCTTGCCGATCGCCGACACCAGGCGAATCGCCGAGGTCTGCGACGCGGTGTCGGCGCGGCCCGAAGTGAAGGCCGTCATCCTTACCGCCACCGGTCGCGGGTTCTGCGCAGGGGTCGACATCAAAGAAATGCAGTCGATGCCCGGCAACGAGGGCATCCTCGGGGTGAATCACGCCTGCTTCGAGGCCTTCCGGGCCATCTACGAGTGCTCGGTGCCGGTGATCTGCGCCGTCAACGATTTCTGTCTCGGCACCGGTATCGGGATGGCGGGAAGCGCCGACATCGTGGTGGCGGCTGAAGGCGCCAGATTCGGGCTCCCCGAAGTCGACAACGGGGCGCTCGGAGCGGCCACCCACCTCGGCCGGCTGGTGCCGGAGAAGCATCTGCGATGGATGCTCTACAGCTGCGTGCCGGTGTCGGCTGAGCAACTTCTCGCTTGGGGCACCGTCTTGAAGGTGGTGCCGCTCGACGACTTGCTCGACACGGCGCGCGAGGTCGCGACGGTCATCGCGTCGAAGGACCCCACCGTAATTCGAGCTGCCAAGAAATCGCTCAACGGGATCGATGACGACATCTCGCGCAGTTATCGGTACGAACAAGGATTCACGTTCGAGCTCAATCTCCAGGGCCTCGGTGACGAGGCGAGAGCAGCGTTCATGCGCGGCGAGCGAGATCCCAACAGCGCAGTCGACTGAGGTTGGGTTCAGTCCTCGGTGAGCTCGTTGCCGAACGACCTGAGGCGCTCGATTGCCTCGGGGTCGACCTCGGGCCTGGTCTCACCCAGCGAGTGCTTGATCTTGGTGTAGGTGCGGGCTTCGAGTCCGCACTTCTTGCACTCTTCGAGATGTGAGGCGATTCGACCTGCGAAGTCGGCCTCGACATTGTGATCGAGGTAGCTCTGCAGGACTCGACCAACCTCGCGGCAGTCGACTTCAGGCTTGCGGCGGAACCATCTACGTTTGATCATGTCGGTCGACCATCGACGTAGGCCCCGCTCGACTCGAGGTGCTTACGCAAGCGCGAACGGGCTCGGTGTAATCGGCTCATGATGGTGCCGACAGGCACTCCGAGAATGTCGGCCGTCTCCTGGTAGGCGAGCCCCTGCACATCGACTAGCTCGACCACGGTTCGGAACTTCTCGGGAAGCGAGTCGAACGCGGTTTCGAGAGCAGCGTTGTAGCCACGGTCGAGAACGGTTGCCTCGGGTCCGTCGTCGCCGGAATCTTCGGCCGCTACGCGTTCCATGGTGGCATCGGGGTCTCTCATGAGTTCGGGTCGGCGACGCCGCACCCGATTGATCTGGGCGTTGCGCATAATGGTGAGCAGCCAGGCCCGAGGATGACGCCCATCGAAGCGACCAACCGCGCGGTAGGCCCGGAGCATGGTGTCCTGGACCAGGTCTTCGGCATCGGTGGGGTTGCGTGTGATCGACCGCGCCACCCGGTAGAGAACCTCGATTTCGGGCACGACGTATTGATCGAATGCCGCCTTCTGCACCATCTCATCAGTCAATTGCTCGCCCACGACCCGCCAAACTAGCAACGTCAATGGTCAATAAGGTGACAGGGCACGGATGGGCGGGAATTGCCACGGGCCGTGGTGGGTTTCGGCTGCGCATGGGACGGTTGCACCGTGCCCGATGGGGGCACTCTCTCGAGAGATGGATCGACGACGAGCTCGGTGAACGCCGCGCTCGTTGTGTCGATGCCCACGTGGAGGGTTGCGAGGACTGCGCCGGTGAGGTCGCGGCACTGCTGAAGATGAAGGCATCGATCAGGCGGGTCAGGGGCGGTGCGGCAGTGCCCGACGCTGTCGTCCGTTTGCACACTGAGGCCGATCGGCTGAGCTCGCAGTGAGCCCCGACGTAACGTTCTATGCCGCCTTCGGGGCGGGTGTGATCTCGTTTCTTTCACCGTGCGTGCTGCCGATAATTCCTGGTTATCTCTCGCTGGTCACCGGTCTGGAGGTGAGCGAGCTGGAAGAGGGCGGGACGGCCAATATGGGCCGTATCGCTCGCGACACCTCACTTTTCATTCTCGGATTCGGTTCGGTCTTCGTTCTCCTGGGAATGGGAGCCACCTCGATCGGTTCGGTCTTCATCGACAATCAGCAGCTCCTGACTCGAGTCTCGGGTCTGATGGTTCTGTCCATGGGGCTGTTCGTTCTCGGTTCCATGTATTTGCAGGCTCCTTGGCTCTACCGAGAGGCCCGTTTCCATCCACAAGTGTCTCAATACGGTCATTTCGCCCCACCCGTGGCCGGTGTTGCTTTCGGCTTCGGCTGGACCCCGTGTATCGGACCGGTGCTCACCTCGGTGTTGGCCGTCGCCGCCGCCGACGGAAGGGCCAGTCGAGGAGCGCTCCTTCTGGGGGTATACACCCTCGGACTCGGCCTTCCGTTCATGATCACGGGCCTGGCATTTGGTCGGGCCACCAACCTTCTCAACGTCATGAAGCGGCACATGCGTGGCGTGACATGGTTCTCTGCTCTATCTCTGGCGATCTTCGGAGCGATTCTCACGCTCGATCGCCTCACATGGCTCACGGTCCAGATTCAACGACTTGCACGACTGTTCGGGCTCGACTTCCTTGTCGAGCTCGGCTGATCCGGAGGGGAAAGTAATGGCCAAGAAATCAACCGCCTCGACGTCGCGGCGCAAACGACCAACCGCGGAGGAGCGGCGCGAAGCTGCCATCCGGGCCAGTCGAAAGGCCCGACTGCAGTGGGTTGCCGTGGTTGGGGTCGGAGCACTGATCGTAGGGGGCGTGCTCGGTGTGTCGATCTGGAGTTCGCGCTCACAGAGCGGTGACACCACCATCAGCGCATGGGATCTTCCGGTGCGAGACAACGACCCCAACGGCGACGGGCGGATCACCCTGTCGGAGTTCAGGGGCAAGCCGATTGTCCTGAACTTCTATGCCGATTGGTGCAGCGCCTGCGAGGCCGAGCTTCCGGCCTTCTCCGCGGTTTCAAACGAGTTCCGCGACGATGTCAACTTTGTGCACGTCAACTCCCAGGAAAGCGGCAACTGGCACCGTCTGGTCGACGATTTCGGCACCGACTGGTGGCCGATCGCCAAGGACATCAACGGCCAACAAAGCGGTGGCTCGGGCCTGTGGCGCAGCCTGGGTGGCACCGGTATGCCGATCACCGCGTTCTATGACGCCAACGGCAACTACCTCGACACGGTCAACGGAGCCATGGACGAGGCGCGTCTGAGAAGTGCCATGTCAACGCTGTTCGGAGTGAGCTGACCACTCCGGTATCGTGCCGGCGTGAGTGACGACGATTCAGCATCCCTGACCCTTCACGCCCTGGTGGGAGGCGACCAGTTCTTCGTCGATCTGGTCGATCGCTTCTACGACGACATTGCCTCCGATCCTCTGCTCGGCCCGATGTATCCCGACGACACGGCCGGTCCTCGCCGGCGCCTCGCCGGGTTCTTGATCCAGTACTGGGGCGGCTCCACCCAGTACAGCGATGAGCGGGGTCATCCGAGATTGCGGATGCGTCACACCCCGTTTCGAATCGACGAGGCGGCCAGCGACGCGTGGCTCGCTCGGATGAGATATTCGCTCGCCCAGGTGACGGTCCCGCCGGAGGCCGAGGAGGCGGTATGGGAGCATTTTGTTCGCTCCGCGGAATTCCTTCGCAACTCTGACTGACCAGCGATGCGGGTCTTGTAATTTGGAGCGGGACTCTCGGATTGTCACGACTTGGCCAGTATTCCAACGGACACGTAATGTGAAACTCTGGGGAAATGCTTGACATTGCGCCTATTTTCGACTCGCATGTAATTCACGGAGCCACGAATTATGTGGCGAACAGAAGGAGTGCAGGATGAACAAGGGCGAACTGGTGGCAGCAATGGCCGACAAGGCTGGCGTCAGCCAGAAGGATGCCGGCGCCTGTCTCGACGCGATGTTCGAGACGGTGGCCAGCGAGGTCGGCCGGGGCAACGACGTGTCGATCACCGGATGGTTGAAGGCAAGCAGGGCCAACACATCGGCTCGCACCGCTCGCAACCCGCAGACCGGAGCTGAGATCTTCGTGCCCGCCGGCACCCGAACCAAGCTGTCTGTCGGATCGAAGCTGAAGGCCGCTGGCAAGAGCTGATCGGCTCTTGCAACTCGGGTAGGCCAAGGCCTGCCAGGTCAGATCTGCGACGTGGGGGCGGCCTGTGCCGCCCCCACGTCGACGTTTTCGCCCTATTTCGCCCCGACAGATGACCTTGGAGACACCATGGCTTACCCCCACCCAGTCGACATCCTGCCTCACCGCGATCCGTTCCTGTTCGTCGATGAGGTGACGGATCTGCAACCGGGGCACAGCGCAGCCGGTCTGTGGCATCTCTCGGGTGAAGAGGCGTTCTTCGCTGGGCACTTTCCGGGTCGGCCGACCCTTCCCGGGGTGCTGATGTGCGAAGCGATAGCCCAAATGGGGGCGATAGCGGTGCTCACCGACGAGAAGTACGCCGGTCGCCTGCCTCTGTTTGGTGGCCTCGACAAGGCCCGGTTCCGTCGCCAAGCTGTTCCGGGCGACACCCTCGAGTTGAGGGCCGAGATGACGCGAATGTCGGCTCGTGCCGGCAAAGGGGTCGGTCAGGCCCTCGTCGGAGGGAAAGTCGCCTGTGAGTGCGAGTTGATGTTCGTGATCGTCGACGCCAGCTGAGTCGGCGGTCGTCGAGTCCCTGGTGTCAGGCCGGAGGGGGGCCTATCACGATCGACCCGTTGTGGCCGCCGAATCCGAAGGAGTTGGACATGGATGGGCCGGGAGTCCACGGACGGGGCTCGGCGCTCACTATGTCGATCTCGGGAAGTTCGGGATCTGGGGTCGCGTATCCGGAGGTCGGCGGGACTACCCCATGGCTCATGGACAACAACACCGCTACTGCCTCGATGGCACCGGCGCCGCCGAGCGCATGGCCGGTGATGCCCTTCGTTGAGGTGATGATTGGCCCCGGAAGTCCGAACACGGTGGCCACGGCGTGGGCCTCGGCCTCGTCGTTTTTGCCGGTGGAGGTGCCGTGGGCGTTGACGTGGACGATGTCGGCCGGCTCGAGACCGGCATCGGCGATCGCTATGCGCATGCAGTTGATGGCTCCGGTGCCGCCGGGTGCGGGTGCGGTGATGTGATGGGCGTCGGCGGTGCTGGCCGACCCGAGAATCTCACCGAGGATCGTGGCGCCGCGCTCCAGGGCCATGTCCATCTCTTCGAGAATGAGCACGCCGCAGCCTTCGGCCATTACGAACCCGTCGCGATGGAGGTCGAAGGGCCGACTCGTGCCGGAGTTCGACAGCGCGGTCATGTTGGCGAACCCGGCAACCGAAGTCTCGCTGAACGGTGCCTCGCTACCACCGGACACGACCACATCGCAGCGGCCACTGGCGACCAACCGGGCGGCGTTTCCTATGGCGTGGGTGCCGGCTGCGCAGGCGGTTACCGTATTTTCGCACGGGCCGGTCCAGCCGTACTTCATCGACAAGGTGGCGGCCGCGGCGTTGGACATCATCATCGGAACGAGGAATGGCGAAACGCGACGGACTCCCTTGCTCAGCCGGGCCTCGATCTGGGACTCCAGGGTCTGGAGGCCACCGACGCCGGTGCCGATGAACGTGCCGATTCGGTCGGGTTGGGCGGTGAGATCACCGGCCTGGGCGACGGCCTCGGCCGCAGCGGCCACCGCGAACTGTGTGAAGCGGTCGGCGCGGCGGGCATCCTTTGGATTGTCGAAGTAGCTACCCGCATCGAATTCCTCGACTCGGCGCTCTCCGGTTGTGGCGGGTCCGCAAAGACCGGCAAAGTAGTCGTCGACACCGATACCGCAAGGGGCAACGACTCCGATTCCGGTGACCGCGACGCGGCGGCCTTCCATCAGAGCTTCGAGGTGACGAGTTCGAATGCGGCGTTGATGGTGGTCACGCCGTCGAGCTCCTCTTCCTCCACGGTGACATCGAATTCCTCCTCGAGCGCCATGACCAGCTCGACGAGGTCGAGGCTGTCGGCGTCGAGGGACTCGAATGTTGCTTCTGGAACGACGGCTGATTCCTCAACCGAGAGAACCTCCACGGCACACTTCTTGAATCGTGCGAAGTTGTCGTCACTCACTTGATATCTCCATTTCCGGCGGGAAGCTTGGGCTTCCCGAAGTCTGTCAGATTTGTCTGGCTCGATGGTTGGGTCAGCCCATCGAAAGGCCGCCATCGACGGGAAGAACGCTACCGGTCACAAAGCCGGCCTCGTCGGATGCGAGAAACTGAATTGCTGCGGCGATCTCATCGGCGGCGCCCAGCCGGCCGAGCGGGACCATGGACAGCATCGCGTTGCGTTGCTCGTCGTTGAGCTCGGCCAGCATGTCGGTCTCGATCGGACCCGGTGCAACCACGTTGACCGTGATGTTTCGACTGGCAAATTCCTTGGCCAACGATCGGGACAATCCGATGAGGCCGGCCTTCGACGCGGCGTAGTTGGCCTGTCCGGCTTGTCCACCGAGACCGACCACGGACGAAACGAAGATCATCCGTCCCCAACGGGCGCGCATCATCGACTTGACGACCCGTCGGGCCACCCGAAAACTGCCGGTGAGGTTGGTGTCGACGACACTGGTGAAGGCGTCGTCCTTCATGCGAAGAACGAGCCCGTCGTCGGTGATGCCGGCGTTGGACACGAGGATCTCGATCGGCCCGAGTAGATCCTCCGCCTCGCCGACAGCGTTGTTGACCGACTCGGTGTCGGTGACATCGCATTTCACAACCGACATCCCGGTGGCGTTGTCGGCTTGGCCGGAACGAGAGGTGATCGCGACCTTGTGTCCGGCGTCGGCAAATCGCCGAGCGGTGGCGAGTCCGATTCCGCGGTTTCCGCCAGTGATGAGAACGACGCGACTGGTCACCATCTCACCACCGCGGTGCCCCAGGTCATGCCGCCGCCGAAGCCGGTCATGCAGACGACTGCACCCGGCTGGAGAACCCCGTTGGCCTGGGCTTTGGCCATGGCCAACGGAATGCTGGCCGAGGATGTGTTGCCGGTGTCGGCTATGACGTTGTGGGTCTTTTCCATAGGTATGCCAACCCGGTTGGCAATGGCTTCGATTATACGGATGTTGGCCTGATGGGGAAGGAAGACGTCGATGTCATCGGCGGTGAGACCGGCATTGGAAAGGGCCTTGTCGACCGAGCCGACGACGGCCCGGACCGCCTTCTTGAACACCTCACGCCCTTCCATCTGGATGAAGTCACCGTGATCGCAGTACAGGATCGACTGCAGATTCCCGTCGGCTCCGAGGTCCCAGCCGAGCAGGTCACCTTGCTCGTGTCGTTCGAGTATCACCGAACCGGCACCGTCGCCGAACAGGATCGCGGTGCTCCGGTCGGTCCAGTCGGTGAGAGATGCCAACGAGTCGGAGCCGCACAACAGCACCGTTGATGGTCCTCCCGGGATGGACATGAGCCCGTAGGCGGTGACGTATCCGTAGAGAAAGCCGGCGCAGACCGCGTTGACGTCGAAGGCGCCGCACGAGAGTTCGAGTCCCGACTGAACCACTGCCGAGGTAGCAGGGAAGCGTTGATCGGGAGTGGTCGTGCTCAAGATCAGGAGATCGATGTCGTCGGGCGAAACCCCGGCGTCGGCCATGGCGACCCGTCCCGACTCGATCGCCATCCGCGACGTGACCCCGCCCACATGCCGACGACGGATGCCGGTGCGTTCGTTGATCCACTCGTCGCTGGTGTCGATCGACTTCGCCAGGTCGTTGTTGGTGATGATCTTCTCGGGCAGCGATGTGCCAATGCCGGCTATGCGAATGGTCATCAGGCCGTCCGCAACCAGGCGATCGGCTGGTTGGTCTTTACTCGTTCCCCTTCGAGGGCAAGCACGCCGATCACTTCGCCCGAGAACGAACTCACGACCTCGCGCGCCCCGACCAGTCCGAGAATGTGTCCGACGTCGATGGTCGTGCCGGCCTGGCAGTCGGTGGTTGGAGCGAACACTCCTGCCGCCGGAGAAACCACCAGACGTTCGGTCGCGAACAGGTGCTCACCTTCGAGATGGCCCAGCGCTGGAGAAGGCTGGCTGGCAAGAAACTCCAGGAGACCATCGAGGTCGTTGGGAGTCGACACGGAGATGCGCTTGCAATCGGCCACGGTGCGTTTGGCGAGGCCGGTAAGAACGTTGCCAGGGCCGATCTCGACGAATGTCCGCAGTCCGTCGGCCTCGAGACGTCGGAGAGTCTGCTTCCACCGGACCGGCGAACAAAGCTGAGCGGTGAGAAGGTCGGGCCACGGCTCGGCGTCGTCGTGGGCGCTGGCGTCGACGTTGGCGTAGATCGGACGCTCAGGGGCCCGAAACTCGATCTGCTCTATCGCCTTGCGTATACGGTCGCGTGCCGGTGCCATCAGCGGTGTGTGGAAGGCCCCGCCGACCGGAAATCTCATGGCCCGCTTCGCACCGAGGTTCTTGGCAAGGGTCGTGGCCCGGTCGACATCCTCGGGGATTCCGGCGATCACTACCTGGCCGGGAGCGTTGTAGTTGGCGATCCATACCTCACCAGCGGTCCTCTGGCACGCGATGTCGACCTGGTCGTCGTCGAGCCCGAGCACGGCCGCCATGGTGCCTTCTTGTTGATCGGCGGCCGACTGCATGGCATCGCCGCGTTCGGTTACCAAGCCGACCGCGTCGGCGAAGTCGAGCGCCCCAGTGGCAGTGAGAGCGGAGTACTCGCCGAGGCTGTGGCCGGCATGAGCGGTTGGCACGACACCGAGTCGGCCGACCGCGTCGAGCACCACCATCGTGGTGACGAAGGTGGAGAGCTGGGCATTGCGGGTGAGGGTGAGTTCGTCCTTGTCGGTGTGTAGAAGCAGCTTGGCGACATCACGACCAGCAGCCTCCGACGCCTCCTCAACGAGTTCCCAAGAGGGATGGTCGGCCCATTCTGAACCCATTCCAGGCTTCTGGGAACCCTGTCCCGGGTATGTGAAAGCGATCATTCAGTTGGCCCTCGGAGCTGTTGTTCTGGTCATTGTGACCCGGCGACGATGCCTAGGGTTTCATTACCAGTCGGTAAAGCGAGTGGAATGTGTCACTCAGATCAGTTGTGGGTATCGCCTTGGCGTGGCCAGTCGACCATCGCCTCCGAATTCTTCCGGATGGACAACTCGCGAATCAGGGCCAGAACAGCCACGACCACAACAAGCCGGGTGAGGGTCTTCGGAACGTTTCGGAACATCGGAGAGAGGCTACGCTGCGCCGGACACTGCGAACACATCCGGCCCGGGTGGTGGAATTGGCAGACACGACGGACTCAAAATCCGTTGCTTTCACGAGCGTGCGGGTTCAAGTCCCGCCCCGGGCACAATTCTTGACCTGCGCAGACGCGTCGAATCACGACCAGGTGAGCGAATCGGTACGTGGTGCCATGACACATCCATGACACACCAGCCGTGGTGGGCATCATCCCATCGCGCCAAGTGTGCGTGCCGCGGCCCGCTTTCTTTCGTCGTCAGAATGGGCATGCACACGCAATGTGAACCCCGGGTCGGCATGGCCGAGGATCTCCGACACGAGACGACGCCACGCCCGCGACAATTCCTCCGGCGTGATCGGCTCGAGTGTCTTGACTGAGACGATCATCCGGTCCGTGGCCGGCCGAGAGCCGGACGCCATGAACCACGAAACCTGCTCGCGTCGGTACGTGTTGAGTGCGGCGATCGCTTCCGCGGGAAGCGTCACTACCCGGCAATCTCGCCGCGACGTAGCCCGCCCAACATCGCTAGCACCACGAGAGGCCGGTCCTGAACGCGGATGCCTTCCCAACGGATTGGACGAAACCCGGTCGCAGCGTCCCAGACCTTCCGCTCAGCGGGTCGGGCTGCTGCGGTCGATGGGGGATCGGCAGCATCAGCGACGTTTGTCGGGACAAGTCCTTTGCGTTGCGCGTCGGCCAGCCCTTTGCGAATGACAGCATGGACTTCGCGCACTGTCGACGCTAGACGGCCAGCGCCCTTGCGGCCGCCCGTCGCTGAGAGTTCCGCGTAGAGCTGATCGAGATGATTCGATGAACCCGGTCTCTTCCTAGACGAGTTACGAGCATTCCTCCCACACGTCGGCTGAAGCTCACGTTCGGCCGAGCATCGCGACTTGTTTGGCGATTCCGACCGAAGCTCGCCGCGAATCCCCCGTTCGGGGGACGATCAAACCCCCGGGGTCGTGATGACTCCGCCAGCCCGTTCACTGACACTGAGTGCATGGACTTCCTCACCACCAAACTCATCGACCCGTGGCTTTCCGCCCCCGTGCTCCTCACCGCATCCGTACTAGCACTGGTACTGCTGAGCGGTATCGCGGACGTGCTGCTGTCGTGCGTCGAGAAGCTGGGCTCTCGCTGGGAGGCCAGGTCACTCGCTCGACACCCGAGGCACGACCGGTACGGTACGGACGTGCGCGCCGAGCTGGAGAACGTCTGATGCGAGCGTTCTTCGCGCCGTGGGTGTCCGCCCGGATGTATGCCCAGCTCGCCTATCTGGCCTTGGCCTTTCCGCTCGGGCTGGCGTATTTCGTCTTCCTGGTCACGGGCATCTTGGTTGGCGTCGGCCTCGTGGTCGTGGGGGTCGGCGTGCCCATCCTGCTCGGGATGCTCCTGTCGTGGCGGGCGCTGGGTGGTTTCGAGCGGCTCCTGCAGCGTCGGTTGCTCGACGTCGAGATCGACGAGCCACTCACGCCGATCCGCGGTGAGGGCTCCCTGTGGCACCGGACCAAGCTGCTACTCACCGACGCGGTGACATGGCGGACGCTGCTCTGGCTGCTCGTTCGGTTCCCGGCAGGGATCTTCGTGTTCGTCGTGCTGGTCACGTTCTTGGCGACGAGCGGCGCTCTCATCGGGCTCGGGGTCGGTGCCATCCTGGACCTCGACTTCGCGGAGTGGGCCGAGGTGTTCGACGAGAATCACTTCCTCGACTCCATCGACGAGCGGTTCGCCCTTCCCGCGGGCCTGCTACTCCTCGCTGTCCAACCGCACATCGTGCGGGGACTCGCCTGGATCCACGTAGTCGTCGGTACGGCGCTGCTCGGCCCTTCGTCGAGCGCTCGAGAGCAGGCGCTTCAGGCCCGCACGACGGTGCTGGAAGAGCGCACCAAGCTGGCCCATGAACTGCACGACGCGGTCGGTCACACCGTGACCCTGATGACCGTGCAGGCGGGGGCCGGTCGCAAGGTGTTCGACTCCGATCCCGACTTCGCCCGAGGCACGCTCGAGACCATCGAGGTGAGCGGGCGCAGAGCGCTCGCGGAGCTCGATCACATCCTGGGACTGCTCAGAGAGGGCGAGGGCGGCGGCTCCGCACCCCCCGCGGGACTGGATCGTCTCCCAGATCTGGTGCGCGAGGTGGGCGACGCCGGGCTGGTGGCGACGTTGGAGGTCACTGGCGAACGACGGCCGCTGTCACAAGGACTGGACAACTCCGCATACCGGATCGTGCAGGAAGCGTTGACCAACGTCCTCAAGCACGCCTCCGCCGCGCCGACCACGATCCGCATCGACTATCAGACGGATGCTCTGGTCATCGACGTGACCGATGAGGGCCGGTCGACCGACCTCGCCCCGGCCGACCGGGCCGGCCAGGGACTGATCGGGATCCGGGAGCGGGCCGCCGTGTTCGGAGCCGACGTCGACCTGGGGCCTCGCCCGGAAGGCGGCTACGGCGTCCGGGTACGATTCCCGGACCGATGAACCTGAAGCTGCTGCTCGCCGACGACGATGCCATGGTTCGCGCGGGACTCAGAGCTGTACTCAACAGCGAGCACGACCTCGAAGTCATCGGCGAGGCGGCGGACGGGAGCGACGCTGTCGCACTCGCCGCGGAGCTGAGCCCCGACGTCGTCGTCATGGACATCAGGATGCCGACCATGGACGGCCTGGCCGCCACCGAGCAGATCGTGTCCGGGGGCGATGCGGCCCCGAGAGTGCTCGTGCTCACGACCTTCGAGCTCGACGAATACGTCTTCGAGGCGCTGCGGGTGGGCGCCAGCGGCTTCCTGCTCAAGCGGGCCTCGCCCGAGGACCTCGTGGAGGCGGTCCGCGTCATCGCTTCGGGCGATTCACTCCTCTTCCCTCCGGTGATGCGGCGCCTCGTCGCGGAGTACACAGCGGCCGGCGAGCAGGCCGACCGCCTGCGCTCCAACATCGAGTTTCTGACCGACAGAGAGCGGCAGGTACTGCGACTGGTCGCCCGGGGAAAGTCGAACCGGGAGATCGCAGACGAGCTGTTCATCGGGCACGAGACGGCAAAGAGCCATGTCGGATCTGTTCTCACGAAGCTCGGGGTCCACGGCCGCACCCAGGCCGTGATCGCCGCCTACGAGTCAGGGTTTGTGCGTACAGGGGAAGGCTGACCGGTTTCGACACGGCGGCGATTGCCCTGTGAGACTCATCCCCGGTAGCCGGGGCCATGTGCCCTGCTCAACCCACACGACCGAATTTTCGGGTCCCACATCCAGGTGTCTGTTACGGTCGCTTGCTCATGGATGCGTTCCTCACCGGGGTGGTGGCGGGGTACGCGATTGCTATTCCTGTTGGTGCCATCGCTGTTCTCATCGTCGAGGTGGGCGTCAGGTGCGGGTTTCGATGCGCCTTATTCGCCGGTGCGGGCGCCGCCTCTGCCGATTTCATGTATGCGGGTCTGGCAGTGATTGGTGGCGCCTCGCTTGCCGGACCGGTCCAGTCGGTTGAAGAGCAGCTGCGAATCGTTAGCGCGGCGGTCCTGGTTGTTATTGCTTTGGTTGGCTTACGACGAGTTGGCAAGAACCAGGAGTCGGTGGTGATCTCATTTCCCGACCGCGGTGAGTTGGCTCGTACCTACGCTCGGTTCGTTGGTCTCACCATTATTAATCCGACCACCGTCGTCTATTTCGCCGCCGTGATAGTTGGGCTTGGCGTTGCCAACGAAATGTCGGCCTCCGAGGGTGTCCTCTTCACGGTTGGAGCGTTCTTGGCGTCGTTGACGTGGCAGACGCTCCTTGCCGGAATCGGTGCCGTGGCCGGTGGCCGGCTCAGCGAACGGGCGCAGACAGCTGGGGTCATTCTCGGCAATCTGGTCATACTCGCCTTTGCGGTCGCCATCCTTTTCCGGTGAGCCGGCGATCAACCACGCTCTCCAGGAGCGCTCACAGCGCGCTGGTTCAAATTCTGTCCCGACCAAGAAATCTCGCCCACCCACCGAAATCAGGGCGCCCCACCCACAAGGATTGTCGCTAGCGGCCACAGATTTCGGATTGGATTGGGGATTGGGGGGGCGAAGGGTTAGTCGGAGCCGGGGGCCTCGGCGACTCGCTCGGCCAGGAATCGTTCTATGGCGGCATCGGGGGCGCTGCACGTGAGCTTCCAGGTCCAGGCGGTGGCGACTATCGGTTGGGGAAGATTCTCACCCGGTGCAATCACGACTCCGGGTCGGGCCAGGGCGATGATCGTGTCGACAGCATGGGAGTCGAGTGACGCGTCGTATTGGATCAGAGCGGCGCCGCTTTCGAGGATCGACACCTGAATGGCCGGATCGAGGGAGACCTCGATGACCCCGACCGGGATCGCTCCGGACACGTGAGGGCCCGAAGTGGGAGGGTCGGTGAGAAAGACCGCCGTGGCTGGATCGATCACATGGAGGTTCGACGCCGGATCTTCCGACTCACGGAGTTCGCGGCATGTCGCCGAGCCGCCGGAGGTACCGCAGGAAACCGACAGGACACTCACAGCGATGATTACGGCCACGCGGGACATCGCTGAACTCTGCCATCGACATGGACCGATCACACCGCGGCCCAACGAGCTGAGCAGACAAGAATGGTTCCCCTCGTGGTCGGACCTAGAGTGATTCGATGAAGAAGGCAAGGATCGAGCGCCGTCTGAACGTAATCAGCAGCCAGATCCGAGGGCTGCGCGACGATCTTCGCGAATCCGACCACCAGTCTCGGCAACTCTCCGATGAGGCCGACGACGCCCGTCTGCGGGCTCTCGTGTCGGAGACCCCGCTGGCCGAACGTGAGCATCGTCAGGCCGACCGCCACGCCGAACGACTCCGCCGACACCGCGAACGGTCCCAGACCCGTATCCGTGAACTGGAGCAGGAACAGAACGATCTGCTCGATCGCATCAGCGAACTGTGAGCGAAACGCCGGCGGATTCGCCCGTTGCGGCGGCGATACGTGTGCTGGTGGCTGAAGACGAGGCGATTATTCGTCTTGATCTCGTCGAGACACTCGAATCCGAGGGCTACGAGGTGGTCGCGTCCACCGGCCGAGGAGACGACGCGATCCGATTGGCGACCGAACTCGAGCCCGACGTAGCACTGCTCGACATCAAAATGCCCGGAGCCAGCGGGATAGATGTCGCCCGTCAGATATCTGAGGTGGGCTCGTCGGCGGTGGTGATTCTCACGGCTTTCGGTCAACGCGAGCTGATAGCTGATGCCAAGGACGCGGGGGTGATGGCCTATCTCGTGAAGCCCTACCGGCGATCGGACCTGATACCGGCGGTCGAATTGGCCCGGGCTCGATTCCGCGATCTGCAGGCGGCGGAGGGCCATGTCGACGACCTCCAACGTCGGCTGCGCGACCGTGGATTGATCGAGAAGGCCAAGGGTCATCTGATCGACCACCACTCATTCAGCGAGGCCGATGCCTTCGGCTTCATTCAGCGAACCGCCATGTCGGGGCGTCGGAAGATGGTCGACGTGGCTTCCGAGGTGTTGGAGGGGTCGCTCAGCCCGTGAGTGAGTAGGGTCGTCAGCCATGTCGAAGGTGATGCTGATCGATGGAAATTCACTCACGTATCGGGCCTTTTTCGCGCTCCCGACCGACATGGCCACAGCGTCGGGTCAGGTCACCAATGCCGTGTACGGCTTCACGTCGATGCTCATCAATCTGCTGAAGGACCACCAGCCTGATCTGCTCGGCGTTGCCTTCGATCGCCGTGAGCCGACCTTCCGGCACGAGGCGCTTCCCAGCTACAAAGCCAACCGCGACGCGACCCCCGACATCCTGATTCAGCAGATGGGACTCGTTCGTCAACTCCTCGACACTCTCGCGATCCAGTCGATCGACCTCAAGGGGTTCGAGGCCGACGACATCATCGCCACGCTCGCCACCGAAGGGCGCGACCGGGGCGACGACGTCGTGATCGTCACCGGCGACCGCGATAGCTACCAACTGGTCGAGGACCCCCATGTGAAGGTCCTCTACAACAAGCGCGGGGTCTCCGACTACGCCTTCTACGACGAAGCCGGAATCTTCGAGCGCACCGGCGTCCATCCGGTCGACTACGTGCAGTACGCAGCGATGCGAGGAGATCCGTCGGACAATCTGCCCGGAGTCCCCGGGGTGGGGGAGAAGACAGCCGCGAAGCTGATCAACGAACGGGGCGGCATCGACGGGATCTACGCCAGCCTCGACGAGCTGACGCCGAAGCTCCGCGAGAACCTCGCTGCCAGCCAGGACAAGGTCCGCAGCAACATCGAGATGATGACCCTGGTCCGCGACGTAGAACTGCCGATTGGGGTCGCCGACCTTGTCCGGGGAGATGTCGAAGAAGTAGCGGTGCGGGAACTGTTCGACTTCCTCGAATTCCGCAACCTTCACCGGAGATTGGCCGCCGTGGTCGACGGACTCGACACCGATGAATCGTCGGGGGCAGCGTCCGTGGTCCTCGAGGCGGAGGTCGCTGTGGCCGACTCCGCGTCGGAAGCGATCGCGGCAATGACCGAAGCCGGCGAATCATCGGGCTCCGGGCCAGTGGCTGTCGCGATGGACGACATCGCACTCGGGCTGGTGATCGTGGTCGACCCGCCGATGGCCGGAACGGTGTTCATCCCGGGCGGGATACTCGAGGACGACGACGTCAAGGCGGCGCTCGCCGAGTTCGCATCGGTTGACGGGCCGGGTATCGCCATGCACGGCGCCAAGACCGCCATACGGCAACTTCTCGAGGTCGGGATCGACATGAGGGGGCTGGTCTTCGACACCCGGTTGGCGGCCTACCTAATCGACCCCGCCCACCGTTCCTACGAAATAGCCGACATCCTCGGTCGATTCGCCGGACTCGAACTCCCGGAGTCAGGTCCGCCCGACGGGCAACTCGATCTCACAGGTGAGACCGAGCCCGACTATCTCCAAATGGCCCGACAAGCTCTGGCTGTTGACCGGCTGGTGGGTCCGATGGGCGACGCGATGAGGGCCCTTGAACTCCACGACCTTCACGACGAACTCGAGATCCCGTTGGTGAGGGTCCTGTCCCGCATGGAGAGCATCGGTATCGGAGTCGACCGTGCCGTCCTCACCCGTATCCGCGACGAACTCGACTCAGGTGCCGCCGGTCTGCGTGCGGCGGTGATCGCCGATGCCGGCCACGACTTCAACGTCAACTCGACCAAACAGCTTCGAGAGGTTCTGTTCGAAGAGCTGGGCCTGACCCCCCAGAAGAAGACCAAGACCGGGTTCAGCACTGATGCCCAGTCGCTCGAAAGGCTTCGGGGCGATCACGAGATCATCGAGCACTTGCTCGAATACCGCGAACTCGAGAAGCTGCGGTCCACCTATGGCGAGGGCCTCCTGGCCGAGGTCGGGCCGGGTGAACGAATCCGAGCCACGTTCAACCAGACCGTGGCCCGAACCGGCCGCCTGAGCTCTGATGCCCCAAATCTCCACAACATTCCGGTGCGATCCGAACGGGGCCGGGTGTTCAGAACGGCATTTGTGGCCCCGGAGGGAAGCCTTCTCGTGGTCGCGGACTACGACCAGATCGAACTGCGATGCATCGCCCATCTGGCCGAGGATCCCGGCCTGATCGCTGCATTCGAGGCAGGAGACGATATTCACACCACCGTCGCGGCGCGGGTCTTCGGCGTGTCGCCGGCAGAAGTCGACCATCAAATGCGTTCCAAGGCCAAGATGGTTTCCTACGGCCTGGCCTACGGAATGGAGGCCTACGGCTTGGCCCAACGGCTCAATATCCCCACAGGAGAAGCCGGTGAGATTCTCGATTCGTATTTCGAGCAGTTTCCCTCGGTGCGGTCCTACATGGATGAGACCATCGCCGAGGCCCGATCCAAGGGCTACACCCTGACCTTGTTCGGTCGTCGGCGTCAGATCCCGGAGCTGGCCTCCGGCAATCGCCAGATCCGCCAGGCCGGGGAACGCCAGGCCATGAATGCAGGGATCCAGGGACTTGCCGCCGACATCTTCAAGGTGGCACTCATACGTCTCGATGCCGGGCTCGAAGAAGCGGAGCTTCGTAGCCGAATCGTGTTGCAGGTCCACGACGAGATCCTCGTCGAGTCAGCGCTCGATGAGGTCGACGAGGTCACCGAGTTGGTGCGGTCAACCATGATCGGCGCCTACCAACTCAGGGTCCCGCTCGAGGTCGACCTCAACGTGGCCTCCACCTGGGCTGGAGCCAAAGGCTGAGCCTCCGGGTGTTGCCTGTGGATGAGGCGGATAGCGTTGGGAGGTCGTCTCCCGACGACCCTTCGTGGCCCGATGCCGCGTCGTGACCCTATTCCCTCTACAAAGCAGCCAACCGTGTCAGATCAGAACGTTCCCGCCGCCTCCGAATCGGAGTTCGGCACATTCAATGCCGATGGCACCTATACCCCTCGCCAGATAATCGACACCGATCTCAAGGGTGTCGACATCGAAGAGGCGTACACCTCCACGATGGTCCTCGTCGAAGACGGCCAACTCGTGGAAGGCACCGTGGTCAGAGTCGACCACGACGAAGTCCTACTCGATATCGGCTACAAGTCCGAAGGCGTCATACCCGCCCGGGAGCTGTCGATTCGCAACGACGTCGACCCGTCCGAGGTCGTGTCGATGGGCGAGAAGATCGAAGCTCTCGTCATCACCAAGGAAGACAAGGAAGGACGTCTCGTCCTTTCAAAGAAGAGGGCGCAGTACGAACGTGCCTGGGGCCGCATCGAGGACGTCAAGGCAGCCGAAGGCGTCGTCAAGGGTCTGGTCATCGAGGTCGTCAAGGGCGGCCTGATCATGGATATCGGCCTTCGTGGCTTCCTTCCGGCCTCTCTCGTGGAGCTCCGTCGGGTGCGCGACCTTCAGCCCTATGTCGGCAAGGAACTCGACGCCAAGATCATCGAGCTCGACAAGAACCGCAACAATGTCGTGCTCTCGCGCCGAGCCTGGCTCGAAGAGACCCAGCGCGACCAGCGCGAGGCGTTCCTCGACGATCTCAAGCCCGGCGAGCGCCGCACCGGTGTCGTTTCGTCGGTGGTCAATTTCGGTGCGTTCGTCGATCTCGGCGGCATGGACGGACTCATCCACGTCTCCGAACTGTCATGGAAGCACGTCGACCACCCGAGTTCTGTCGTCTCCGTTGGCGACGAAATTGAAGTCGAGGTTCTCGAGGTCGATCTCGACCGCGAACGAATCAGCCTTTCGCTCAAGGCCACCCAGCAGGATCCTTGGCAGGAGTTCGCCGGAAGCCATCGAGTTGGCGAACTGGTCTACGGCCGTGTCACCAAGCTGGTTCCGTTCGGCTCGTTCGTTCAGGTTGGCGACGGCATCGAAGGTCTGGTCCACATCTCGGAGATGTCGGCCCACCACATCGATCTTCCCGAACAGGTCGTCACCCCCGGCGAAGAGCTCTGGGTCAAGATCATCGATCTCGATCTGCAGCGCCGCCGCATCAGCTTGTCGATCAAGCAGGCCGCTGAAGGCGGTCAGGTGGCAGCCGAATACCAGGAGCACTTCGGTGAGCACGCCTACGACACCGAAGGCAACTTCATCGGTGGCGAGAACGACTCCGAAGGTCAGCAGGCCTGGGAGGAGTACTACGCCAGCACCGACGACGACGAGACCGCTGTTGTTGGAGAGAGCGGCACCGACGACGACGGTACCGAATACGAATATGTCGAGGTCGAGGAAGAAGTCGATGTCGAAACGGTCGAGGAGACCGTCGCGGAGGAGACCGTCGCTGAGGTAGTCGAGGAGACTGTCGCTGAGGTAGTCGAGGAGACCGCCGTCGAAGCTGCTGTCGAAACCGACGGTGATGCCGTCGACGCCGTGGCAGACACCGAAGAAACCTGATCCACCGGGCCGATCCGGCCCGTCACCGAGTCAACGAGATGGGGCACCCAAACGGGTGCCCCATCCGGCTTTTTGAGGTCCCGGAGCGGCACAACGCATCAAGACCTCGCCCCGAAGTGCCGACGAGATGGAAATCAGCCGCGCGAACTATGCGCGGTGGTCCGTGGTCCCGGGTCGAATGCCTCACATACGAGTGAGAGCAGCCGACAGGTTCGCGGAAGGTCGTCTCCCGACAAACGAGGGTCCCGTGGGTTCACGAAAAACACTCATCTTGGTAGCAGCAATAGCAGTAGGTGCCTTTGCCGGCTTTGCATTGCTCAGCTATATCCGCGGAATCGAGGACGGTGTGTATCAAGACGCACAGCCCGTCCAGATTCTGATCGCCACCGCCGACATTCCCCAAGGGACACCGGCGTCTGATGCTCTACAGGCTGTGGAGGTGAAAGAGATCCCGCTGGAGATCCGGCCATCGACCTACATCCCGGCCGAAGGCACCGATGAACTCGCCGGACTGGTCGCCCTGAGCGACATACCGCGCAATCAAATAATCGTCCGCGGGCTCTTTGTCGATCCGACCGTGATCCAGCAGTCATTCAAGGACCAGATACCAAGTGGCCAGGTGGCCGTATCGGTTTCGGTCGCCCAGGTTCGGGCCGTTGGCGGATATCTCCAGCCCGGAGACGAAGTCAACATCATGGTCAACGACGCCGGGTTCGGTTGCGGCGACACCGAAGAGGAGGACACGAACGCCGACGCTCCTCCCACCACGACGATCGGGCTGGAGGCCGAGCCGGCCCAGGAGTACTGCTCCTACTCCCAGCCGTCGCGCTACGTCTTCCAGCGAGTGAAGATCCTCGCCATTGGCGACCGTCAGGCCCTCCAGCCCGGACAGACCTCCGAAGCGGCGCTCGTCCCCGTTGGCGGCACCATCACCTTCATGGTCCCCAACGAGGCCGCCCAGATCATCACTTCCCTCGACCCGACGCTGATGTATCTGACCCTTCTCCCTGAGGACTACCAGGCTGAGCCTCTCCCGGCTCTGTCCACCGAGGTCATCGAGGGACCGACTCCAGCAGAGCTGCCTGAGTGCCTCACCCCGTATGGGGTCGACGGCTACGTGGCCGGCGACACTGGCGGACTCGCCGAAGACGAGACGGCATTGCTCACCGGCTACAGCTGCCAGGCGATCTGGGAGGGATGACCACCATGTCGAACTTCTTCACCGACGACACCAGCTCAATCCCGGAAGTGGACAGCTCTCCGGAGATCGAGGAGGCGTCACCAGTCACGCCTGCACCGGTATCGCCGAGTGGTCGAACCTTCGACAGTTCGGGCGTCAACGTTGTGGTCATCGACCCCGACGAGTTCGCCCGCAAACGCATCCTCGCCCAGCTAGGTGACGACATCAGTTCGTTCGCCGGCACCGAGGAGTTGGTCCCGTTCCTGAACGGCGAGCCGATCGTGTTGGTTTTCGGACCGACCTGCGCGGTCGATGACCCGGTGTTGAACATCGAGCATCTTCTGCACAAGCATCGCGAAATTGGCGCAATCCTCATCGCTGAGGAACTCACCACCAACCTTCTCCAGCAGGCGCTTCGCGCCGGTGTGAAGGATGTGCTTGCTGCCCCGGCCGATCGAACTCAGCTATCGGAGGCGATAGCTCGAGTGTCACCCGGACTCGCCACTCCGGCTGCTGCGACTCCAGACGACCCGCCGGCCTTCGAGACCGACGGCGATTTGGCGCACGTCATCACGGTGTTCTCCACCAAGGGAGGTGCCGGCAAGTCGGTGATCGCAACCAATCTCGGTGTGGCTCTGGCCCAGCGGTCAGAGAAGCCAGTGTGTCTGGTTGACGCCGACCTTCAGTTCGGTGACATCGCCGTGATGCTCAAGCTCGCCCCGCAACACACGATCGTCGACGCGGTCAGCTCGCTCGACCGGCTCGATCCGAGCCTGCTCCAGAGCTTGTTGATCACCCACGAGTCGTCGGGCCTCAAGATCCTTCCCGCTCCGCTCGAGCCCGCATTCGCCGATCAGATCGGCGCCGCGGAGATGGTGCGGATCATCGAGGTTCTCAAGAGCTTCTGCTCGTACGTCATCGTCGACACCCCTGCCTACTTCAACGACGTGGTGCTGGGGATGATCGAGATAAGCGACGACGTGTTGCTGGTGGCCGGAATGGACATTCCCAACATCAAGAACGTGAAGATCGGTCTCCAGACCCTACGGCTGCTCAACACGCCGATGGAGAAGCTGCGTCTGATCTTGAACCGGGCCAACTCGAAGGTGAAGCTCGACGTCACCGAAGTCGAGCGAACCCTTCAGGTCAGCGCCGACATCCTGATTCCGAGCGACATCGTCGTCCCCCAATCTGTGAACCGCGGCGTACCCGTGGTTCAGAGTGCCCCCCGCTCTGGAGTGGCCAAGTCACTCGAAGAGCTCGCCAGCCTGTATGCGCCAGCGGCCACCTCTGGCCGTCGCAAGAAGTAATCCCTCCCCGGATCTGAGGAGCATCGATGAGTTTGTACAAGCGTCTGCACGAAGTGCAGCAGGGCGCAGAGTCCGATTCCAACCCGCCCGCCGCCCCAGCTCCTGCTGCGGCCGGAGGAAGCGCGGGCGGTGTCCAGGGTGGCCTTGCCGCGGCGGCGCAGGCCGCCAAGGCGGGCGGCGGTGCCCGCCGTGATCCGGTGTTGGATGAGTTGCGTCAGCGTATCCATCACAGCCTGATCGAAGAACTCGGCCCGATCCTTTATGACAGCCGTCTGTCCGAGGAGGACCTTCGCAAGAAGGTGCACGAGCAGCTTCATGCCGCTCTTGCTCAGGAGCGGGCGCCGCTCTCGGCATCGGACAAGGCCCAGCTGATTCAGGATGTGTCTGATGACATCCTCGGGTACGGACCGATCGACCCTCTTCTCCGTGACGATGAAGTCTCCGAAATCATGGTCAATGGACCGGACTCGGTCTACGTCGAGCGGGGCGGCAAGCTCACCAAGGATCCCGTCACGTTCGTCGATGAGAGTCACCTTCGGCGCATCATCGACAAGATCGTCGGCCAGGTGGGTCGTCGTATCGATGAATCCAGTCCGATGTGTGACGCCCGCCTTCCCGATGGCTCCCGTGTGAACGCGATCATCTCGCCGCTCACTATCGGTGGCCCGTTCCTCACCATTCGTAAGTTCAAGGCTGATCCGCTCCAGGTCGACGACCTGATCCGCTTCGGCACGTTCGACGCCAACGCCGCCCGTTTCTTGCAGGCGTGCGTGGTCGGTCGACTGAACATGGTTGTCGCCGGCGGTACCGGTACCGGTAAGACGACGACGCTCAACGTCTTGTCGTCGTTCATCCCCACCGACGAGCGCATCGTCACGGTCGAGGATGCCAAGGAGCTCCAGCTCCATCAGGACCACGTGCTCTGCATGGAAACGCGCCCGCCGAACATCGAGGGTCGCGGCCAGGTCAGCATTCGTGACCTCGTCAAGAATTCGCTGCGTATGCGCCCTGACCGCATCGTGGTTGGTGAGTGTCGCGCCGGCGAGGCCCTCGACATGCTCCAGGCCATGAACACGGGCCATGACGGCTCGCTGACGACGGTTCACGCCAATACCCCTCGTGACACGCTCTCTCGTCTCGAGACACTGACGCTGATGTCCGGTTTCGATCTGCCGGTACGAGCGATTCGTGAGCAGATGGCCTCCGCCATCGACGTGATCGTTCAGATCGCTCGTCTGCGTGATGGTTCTCGTCGTGTCACCCACATCACCGAGGTGCAGGGTATGGAGGGTGAGGTCATCACGCTCCAGGACATCTTCATGTTCGACTTTTCCGCCGGGGTCGACGACGCCGGCCGCTACCGCGGTGTGCTCAAGCCCACGGGTATTCGTCCGAAGTTCGCCGAGAAGCTCACGGCTGAGGGCATCCGGCTCGGTCCGGAAACGTTCCAGCCCAACGGTGCCGGGATGGTGGCTCAGTGACCGAGTCCTCTTACGTCGCTCGTCGGCGAGGACTTTTCGCGCTGTTTCTCGCGTCGATGATGCTGGCTGCGGCGTTTGTCGCTCCAGCTGCTCTCGCCCAAGAGGCAGAGGCGGAGGCTCCGGCCGCGCCCCCAGAGCTGCTGATGATCGATGCGACCGAAGATCCATACGTGGTCATTCGGACAGCCGAACAGCCCTCGCGAGTCGATATCGCCATCGCCGACTTCAGCGTCGACACGGACACGCCTGTCGCAATCGCAGCTTCAGGCATTCCCGTCCAAACGGTCATTTTGATCGACAACAGCGCCGAGTCGTCGGAGTTTCTCGACTCGTTCATCGCCGCGGCCGACGACTATGTGCGTCGTGCTCCGACAACCGAGGACATCGAGGTCTGGACCACCGGTGGCGTCGCCCGCCTTCGTGTCGGCTTCAACAATGACCATGACCGCACCCGTGAGATCATCACCAACATTCTGAGCGCTTCCGGCGGCAACAAGCTGTGGGACAGCGTGCGTGGCTCGGTTCTCAACATGGTCGATCCGGTTCCGGGTGCCGCCAATGTTGTGGTGCTCACGGGCAATACGGACAACGCTTCGACGTCGAGTGCCGGCGAAGCCCGAGGCACTGTGCTGAACGCTGGTGCATCGGTC
>JAJCXX010000015.1 GCA_029263195.1 Acidimicrobiales bacterium | reverse complement strand
GTGATCGAAATCGCGGCAGCGAAAACGACCGCCACCAGCAGGGTGAGACGGGTGCGAAGTCCGAGCCGAAGGGTCATGAGTCGACGATCCTGTAGCCGATCCCGCGAACAGTCTCGATCAGCGGCGAGCCATCTGGTCGGGGGCTGAGTTTCTTGCGGAGGTAGCCGATGTATACGTCGACCACGTTGGATCCTCCCTCGTAATCAGCCCCCCACACGTGGTTGAGTAGTTCGCCCCGTGTGAGGGGTTCTCCCACTCGACGGGTGAGTGTTTCGAGCATCGAGTACTCGCGGGGCGTGAACTCGACCGTCTCTCCTCGGAGCGTGCACCGGCGAGTGGTCGGGTCGACCGTGAGGTCGCCGACGGTGATCGTGGTGAGGCCCGGTGTGGGATTGGTGCGACGCAGTAGCGCGCGGATTCGTGCCACCAGAACGACGAAACTGAACGGCTTGGTGAGGTAGTCGTCGGCCCCGAAGTCGAGCCCTTCCGCGATGTCGAATTCGCCGTCCTTGGCAGTGAGCATCAGGACAGGCGTGGTGTTCCCCTCGGATCGAATGGTCCGGCAGACCTCGTAACCGTTCATGGCAGGGAGCATTATGTCGAGCAGGATCAGGTCGTAGGTGAACTCGCGCGCCCGCCAGAGGCCATCCACTCCGTTGTCGGCGACATCGACCGCGAACCCCTCGGCAACGAGCCCGCGCTCGACGGCGTCGGACATTGCCTCATTGTCTTCGACGACGAGCACGCGCATATTTCCAGTATCGCTGGCGGTTGATGAGAACTTGATGAGAGGACGCCTCGGAATCTGAGAAATCCCTCATCTTCTCTCATCAGTCTCTCATCAGGCTTCGGTCAATATCAGCGACATCGAACTACCGATTCAGGAGATGATCTCATGTTGAACCCACTAAGCCGATTGCGGGGCGCCTTCGTGTTGCTCGGGACACTGTCGCTCTTCGCCGCGGCGTGCGGCGCCTCGGTGACCGCGACGGACGCCGAGCAAGGCATAGCGTCTCTCGCCTCTGATGCCTCTGCTACCGCTCCAACTGAGGATCCCCAGACAGGTGAGGAGCTTGAGGCCCCGGACAACCCTGAGGACGCGTTTGCTCTATTCAACGAATGCATGACCGACCTCGGTTTCGACTTCGGAAGTGTTGGCATCGTCGGAGGTGGCGAGGGCGGCACGGTCACACTCGATGTCGACGAGTTCGAAGGTGGAGTCGAGGGCTTTGACCCGCAGGAGAGTGGGGGCTCGTTCGAGGATTTCGACGCCGGGGCCTTCCAGGAGGCCAACGAAGCCTGTGAAGGGCATCTGGCCGGCATTGATGCCGGGTTCGACATGACACCGGAGCAGGAGGCCTTGTTTGAGGACGCCCAGATCGACTTCGCGGCCTGTATGGATGAATTGGGAATCGAAGTTCCCGAAATCGGATCGGTGTCCAGTGGGATCGTGGTCGAAAGCTCCTCGGTTGAGGTCGAAATCGATCCACAATCCGGGCTGCCTTCGTTTGATGATCTCGACTTCGACTTCGAGGCCTTCAACGAAGCCGCGGAGTCCTGCCAGTACGTGTTCGACCAGTACGAGGGGCTCGACGATCTGTTCGGCGAGGCCGGCCAATGAGTCGTCGTAGCCTTCTGACCTCGGCGGTCGGGCTGGCAGTCGTGATCGGGGCCGCAACCGTGGCCACGACCACCGACGCCTTTTCGAACGGGGCCGACGCCGGGTCCGAGTCGACGGCCGCGTCGGCGAGCATCGACACGGTGGACGTGCGTCGAGGCGACCTGAGCGCCGACCGAGAGTTCAAGGCGTCGATCAGCTTCGGCGATCCCTGGAGCGTGACGTCCGCAGCAGCCGGCACGATCACCTCGCAGCATCGGATCGGAACGATCGTCGGATTCGGAGAGACGTTGCTGCGCATCGACGACAAGCCGCTGTTTCTTGCCAGAGGGGCTATGCCGATGTACCGAGAGTTGTTCAAGGTCGATACCCGCCAACGCGACTTGAACGGGAAGAGACTCGAGCTGTTGACCGGATTCGATGTCGGGCAGCTCCAGTCGTTCCTTCTTGACGCCGGATTCGATTCCGACGGAAAACTCGAGATGGACGGCATCTTCGGGGACAGCACCATGAAGGCGGTGAAGGCCTGGCAAGAGGCGGTGGGTCTCCCCATCACTGGTCGGGTCGACAGCGCGCAAATCGTGTTCGCCCCCCAGCCTGTTCGAATCGCGTCGGACTCACGAGTCGGGGCTGGCTTCGTCGGCCTTGAGGTGAACAACGTCGAATCGTCCGTCCTGATCGATACGTCCAATCGCGATCGCGGGGCCTTGCCGGTCGGCAGTTCAGTTCGTGTGACGCCGACCAACGCAACGACTCTCGTCGGGGTGGTCGACGAACAGGAACAGGTGCGCGGAGCCGACGGCTCGTTGGTGTGGAGAACCACGATCACCGTCGACGAGGCGTTGCCCGGCGACGCTTCGACCGCCACCGTCGTTGTTACCGAGACGCTCGCCGAGGATGTGCTCATCGTTCCCGTAGGAGCGTTGCTGGCCCTCGCCGAAGGGGGTTTCGCCGTCGAGGTACCCACTCAGACCGGCACGAATCTGGTGCGGGTCGAGGTGGGTGAGGTCCTCGATGGTCAAGCTGAGATCAGTGGAGACATCGCGGTCGGAGATCGGGTTGTGGTGCCGACGTGACGGTGCTCGATCTCACGGCAGTCACCAAGGAATACCCCGGTTCGCCACCGGTGCGCGCCCTCGACGACGTGTCGCTCTCGGTCAGTGAGGGCGAACTCCTGGCGATTGTTGGAGCGTCGGGTTCGGGGAAGTCGACGCTGCTGAACATCATCGGCACCCTCGATCGGCCAACCTCCGGCCAAGTGGTGATTGAGGGGACACCGGTGGCTGATCTTTCCGATGCCGGTCTCGCCGGGCTGCGTTCGGCCCGAATTGGCTTCGTCTTCCAGCAGTTCCATCTTCTCGAGGCCATCACGGCGGTCGACAACGTCGCCACAGGTCTGCTCTATCAGGGAGTGCGCCGCGGCCGCCGACGAGCTCTGGCGACCGAGGCCCTCGAACGAGTAGGTCTCGGCCACCGCCTCGGATTCAAGCCGCCACAGCTCTCCGGCGGGGAACGCCAGCGCGTTGCCATCGCTCGTGCCATCGTCGGAGACCCGGCGATCGTGTTGGCCGATGAGCCCACCGGCAATCTCGACAGCCACACGTCGACCGACATCGTCAACCTGCTTCGCCAACTCAACGACGACGGTTCGACCATCATCGTGATCACCCACGATCAGGACCTAGCCGCCGATCTTCCTCGTCGGGTAACGCTCAGCGATGGCCGAGTCGTCGACGACGACGCCCACCTGAGCGCCTTCAGGATTCCTGCTGGTGAAGAGCCCGCCGAAGCTAGGGGAGTCACATCGTGATGAAGAACGCCGCAAACTCCCGATCTCGGTCCCACTGGAGGTCCAAGCTGTTGCCAGCCGATGCTGTTGTCACCGGCACGCATGGTCTTCGGAGCCGCAAGGGGCGCACCTTGCTGACCGCTATCGGCATCGCCATCGGAATCGCGTCGATGGTCGCCGTGCTCGGAATCTCTGCGTCGAGCAAAGCCGACCTCATCGCCGAGATCGACAAGCTCGGCACGAACCTTCTTCAGGTCCAGGCCGGTAGCAACCTGTTTGGCGAAAGCGCCAAGCTCCCCGAGGAGGCTCCGGCCATGGTCCGCCGACTCGGACCGGTCGAGAACGCCTCGTCGGTTTCCCGACTCGACACCGACGTGCAGCGAAACCAGTACCTCGATGACAACAACGGACTTGATGTTCTCGCAAGCGAACCGGAGCTACTCGACACTCTCGACGGGGCGATGGCCCAGGGTCGATTCCTCGACACCGGAACCGCTACCTTGCCGACGGTCGTGCTTGGTTCTGTTGCCGCGGAGCGCCTCGGTGTTCGCACCCTCGATGGTGGCCCCACGGTTCAGATCGCCGGTCGGACCTTTGCCGTCATCGGAATTCTCGAGCCGCTGCCGCTCAACCCCGACATCGATCGTGCCGTGCTCATCGGCAACGAAGCCGCTGAGGACTTCCTCGGAGCCGAAGTGATTCCGACCGCGATCTACCTACGGGCCATCCCCGAACTCGTCGAAGACGTACGGTCGGTTCTACCTCGAACCGCGAATCCGGCTGACCCCAGCGAGGTGAACGTATCCCGGCCTTCGGATGCTCTCGAAGCTCGAGCCCAGGTCGACGAGAATCTCCAGAACCTTCTGCTCGGGCTAGGCGGTGTGGCGCTGCTGGTTGGCGGGGTCGGCATTGCCAACGTGATGATCATCTCGGTGCTCGAACGTCGCGGCGAGATCGGGCTGCGCCGAGCCTTGGGTGCGACCCGCCGTCATATCGCCCTGCAGTTCGTGCTGGAGTCGGCGAGTCTCGCCACCCTCGGCGGCATCGTTGGAGTCGGCCTGGGATCAGCCGTCACCTACACCTACGCGCGTCGCCAGGACTGGCTCGTGGACATCCCCGTTCAGGCCCTTGGCGCGGGGGTGGCCGGCGCTTTGGTACTCGGAGCTCTCGCTGGGCTCTATCCGGCGATTCGGGCAGCCCGGCTCGATCCGGCCGATGCGGTGCGCCCGGCGTGATCGCCGGACTCCCGGGCCCCGCTTGGCTGGTTGCAGCGGCGCAACATAGGGTCCGTTTCGCATGAAGCATTGAGGATCGTGCGATGAGAATTCTGGGCTGGCTGATTCTTGGCTTGTCGGCGGTCTCGCTGACGGTGGCGGTCGCTACGTGTCGTCGTCCCAGCCGCATTCGGATAAGGCTCGACGTTGTTCGTCTGGCCGTACAGATTGCCGTGCCCATCGCCATGACGGTCGTGCTGGGCACCGACACGCCCGTCGGGTTGGTGGCTGGAGCGATCGTCGTCGGGTCGGTGGCGGGAGGGATCCAAGGGTCGACGGTACGAGTGGAGGCATCTCCCAAGGGCCCCGTCTCGATCCGATCATGGCCGGCGGTAGCGGCGTGGGGAGCCGGCTTGTTGATTGCGCAAGGGGCGGGCCTCGCCAATCGGTCAGGTGTCGTGTCGTTGGGCTTGGCCATCTCATTCTTCTCGGCAGCGATGACGGCTGGGATACTGATTGCCAGGCATCCGAGAACACGCACGGGAAGTCCGGCGGTGGTCACCGCAGCTGCGGTCTCGGCCGTTCTGGTCGTGGCTGGGCTGGGCTTGGCGATCGGCGGTCTTCGGGCCGTGCCAGCGGACGCCCAGGGAGTCCTCTCCTGCCCGGGTTCAGTAGGCGGTATCGAGCTCGACAGATCGGCCCTGAGCGAAAATCCCAACCGCCTCGGAGACTTCACCCTCATGTGTAACTACAGGGTCGACGGAACTGGCAGCGGTAGCGCGAACCTCTTTCTGTCCTGGCGGGGCGCCGACGTATTCACAGCGTGTCTCAGTGCGACCGACTTGGTGGAGGACCTTGAGCCCACGGCGTCGGGGCGTCAGGGCAGGACGTGGCAAAGCGGGACGCACAGAGCCTTTCTCACCGGCACGGCGTGGCCGGGAACCCTTGTGAGCTTTGGCGACGTCGAGGCGCTCGTACCTTCGCTTCTCTCCTCGTTGGAGTCCGTCAGCCTGCGATGTGATCACCCGGAACCCCTCCCGGAGGGATCGCTCGGCTGCCCGGATGCGGTGGGATCACTGGTGCGTGCCATCGTCAGTTTGCGCCAGATCGAAGCACGTGGGGTGACCGTTCAGCGCTGCTCCTACATTTCGGCCTACAACGACGCGGGTGGCAGCGCCGGCGATCTGTTGATTCAGTGGGCCACCATCAAGATCCAGGACGGTGCTCAGACTGTCTGCGGGTCGCCTCCCCATGAATTCGATGCCGACTCGATCTCCTTTTCGAGTGCCACCAGGCAGGTGACGGTGCGTTCGGACGTCAACGTTGTTGCCGGAGCCGCCCCTTTGGAGCGATCCCTCTTCGATGCGGCCGGTAGCCAGCTGCTGTCGGAAGCTGAACCACTGGCCCTCGACTGCCCGAATCCAGGAGATCCGGCCGCCGCACTTCCGGACGGAATCGAATCGGCTGGAGATGAAGTCGTCGCGCTCGGCGAGTCCGATGTGGATGGCGACGACGATTCGGCTGTTGAAGGGGGCGACGAGGATTTCGACGAAGTCCCCGCTGAGGTCGATCCGGGAACCGATCTCGCAGACGACACCAGCGACATCTCCGAGGGTGAAGCAGTGGCAGCGTCGTTGGTCGGACTGTTGGGAGCGCTCGGTCTGACCGGTGTGTCCTTGGCCGACTGGGGAGTCAGCATGACAGATCTGGCCGACGCGTGGCGTCGGGATGGATCCGGTGGTGTGACCGACCTGCTCGGGGTCGAGTCCGTCGATGATGATGGGCTCGACCGGGTGTGGGATCCCGACGCCCAGATAGCACGGTGGCTGACCCCCGAAGAGGCCGACGACTTCTACGCGGGCCAGCGCCAACAAGAGATTGCGGAACACCTCGAGGCCGCGGAGCGCGACCAATCCGACTGGCTCGACGACTGGATGGAGCAGGCCGACTGGGAGCAAGAAGCCGAACGGGTGAGCCGAGAAGAGGCGGCGGCCGCATGGGAACGCAACGAGCGTCTCGGTGACCTTGCCCTCGGCCAGGGGCGGATCGACCTTCTCGACCGCTTGAGCCGCGACGAGACGTTCTTCGATTCCGATGGCAACCTCGACGTCGCTCGCCAACAGCAGATAGCCGACATGTTGCGCGACCATCTCTGGCGAGAACAGGCGGCACCTGATCCTGAATACTCCGAGACCGGGCAGTTGATCGTCGACGTCGGCCATGCCGTCGACGACTTCTCACGCAGCATTCCGGTGCGGATCGCAACTGGCATGGCAACGGGTGGGGCCTCAGAGATCTATCACCAGGGCCGAAATGTCGTGGAGGCCGTGAGGACCTCGGCCGAGCGCTCTGTCGAATGGACCATGGATCCCCAGACCGGCACTTGGAAGCCACCGCAGGAAGACTTCGGAGTGCTCGATGGGATTGGCGTCGCAATGGACGCCAACATGCGTGAGAACGTCCCGGGCTACGGCACGGCACGCGCTCTTGCCGATCCGAACGCAACCGCCGGTCAAGTGGCCGGAGCGGTCTTTTGGGACGCGATCGGAGCCAAGATGGCGCGCGGGCAACTCGACGAAGCCATGGATCAGGTTCGATCGTTGGGCCGCGGGGTGCGACCTCCGGCGGGCGTCCGGATACACGCTCCGGATGTCGATCTGCCCACGATCAGGGCGAGAGCGGGTGACACGATCGCTCCTGGCCCCTACACCGATCGTTTCCTCCCCCAGAACAGGATCGGCGACGATCTCAGCAGGCTCGGACGCGGTGAGATGGTTCCCAACGACCTCATCCACCAGACTGGTTGGAGCCAGCCTCAGATCGACCACATGAATCGGGTGGCCAGGGGGAATGGTGCGATCATCGATGCCCGTACCACGCGGGTGGAGTCGATGCATCTCGTGCGCAACGGTCAGGCCGTACCCAAGCCGCTGTCGCTCAAGCCCAAGACGCTGAGCATTGAGGACTACTACCTCGGTGGCTGCGAACTCGACGACATCGGAAAAGTGGGGTTCTACGATCCGTCAATGGCCAGGCCCCGCCCCATACCCCACGATGCACCAGCCGACCTGGCCGCAGCAGTCGGGCGACGGTCCCAGCAGCGCCTTGGCGAGTTCGCCGACTACGGCGACCGTATTCGCAACATGAACGGAGTTGAAGTGAGAAACGGTGTGGTCATCGACCTCGACTCTGGTCTTCCGGTTGCCGGCGACATCGATGCTGTGGCGTTCCGCGACGCGACAACCGGCCTGCCCCTCACCGGAGAGCGACTTGCCCGCACCGAAGCCATGTGGCGAAACGAGGCGTACACCAATCCCCATACCGGCGAGATCACACCGGCGGATGCGTCGTGGCAACAGGCCGGCCCCGGTCAGCACAACGCCGAAATCACCTCGGCTGACGACGTAATCGACGGCATGGTGGCGAGCCGTGTCGCCCGACTCGATCCCACCTCAGCCGACTACCTCAGTCAGGTTCGGCAAGCTCAGCACGAGGCCTATGAATCGGCCCGCAATCTCCAGCAGCGCCTGCTCGACTCGAGCCTGGGATCGGGGCCAGACGTATCGCTGTCGGTCGATGGCAGCGGGCCGGTGAGGATGACCGATCCGAGCTGGGCATCTCCACAGGTCCTGGGTGGGACCACATTCGGAAGGCACGGTGCAACGTCATGACCACTTCGGACCCGATCGAGCGGTTCGCCGTCACAACGGAGCAGCTGGCGGGAATGCTGGCCTCCGCCAGTCTGTCGCCATCGGCGAACTCGCCGCTGCCCGCGCCGGCCGAATCGGCTGGGGATACTCCTACAGATGGACAACTCAGGATTCTTGCGGTCGCCTCCAGTCCGACGGGAGCGCTGCGAATCGTCGGCCCTGGACCCGACCGCGGGATCGGCATCAGCACATCGTTGCTCTGGATCGACTCCAGTGGCCCCTTCGTCATCGCCACCCACACAACCAACGGGTTCGACCTGAGTCTGCTCCCTTCGCGATCTGTGGCGCTCTCCTGGCTGGATCGCGCCCTCTCGTTGACTTCGCTACCGAGTCCACCGGCCACCGATCGCCTCGAACTCGATCTTCCCGGCTATGCCGCGTTGCTGTCGTTGGCCGACGCCGTGGCGGACGTTCGGCTCCGTGAGCAACTCGAGCGGAAACAGCAGCGGATCGCCGGATTTTCGATAGAACATCTCCAGTACGCGTTCGACACCGGCCTCAAAACCAACGACGACCGTTGGGCCGTCTCGGCCGTACGACTCGTCTGCCCGGTCGACTTGTCGACCGTGACCGGTCAACTCGATCAGGGCCTCAAGCGGTTGACGATCATGGGGCTGACCAGCGGGGGAGATGGCGGCGTAGGAGTGACCCAACTCGGCGCACCCTTCGTGAGCGCTCTGTCTTCCATGCCGCGTTGCACGGGCTTGGCGACTGCGGTCACCACGACATCGGGTATCGACGTGAGTCATCTCACGATCCACCGCTCAGCCATCGCTCTGCACGTAGGGGTCTGGAAGGCCGTCGGCGAGCAGCCCTGGTTGGTATTGACCCAGCCTTCCGCGGCGGGCTTCGTCAGTCTCGTCGACGGGCTCATCAAGGGACGTTGATCAGCCCGACCGTGCCCTCTTGGGAGGCAGGTCGTATCAGAGCACCAGGCGATCTCTGAGTTCGGCTTCGGTACGGTATCCAATCTCCATCGCGCTGTACGGCATGGGCTTCGCGAAGTGGAAGCCTTGGGCCAGCCTGCAGCCGAGATTGCGCAGCGCGGGGATCTGTTGTGGCTGTTCGATGCCTTCCGCGATCAGTACCATGTTGGTGTTCTCGGCCAGACCGGCGAGGGCCGCGATCACCGAGCGTCGCTGGGGGTCGTTGACCACGCCGGCCACGAAAGAGCGGTCGATCTTGATCACGTCGATCGGGAATGTCACGAGGTGGGTGAGCGACGAGTAGCCGGTGCCGAAGTCGTCCACCGCGATGTGGATGCCCGCGTCGGCCAGGGCGGCCAAGCTAGTTGGGATCGCCGAGCCCTGGCGGTTGGTGCGCTCAAGCATCTCCCTTTCTGAGAGTTCCACGGTGAATCGATCGGGATCGATCCCTCCTTCGCGAAGGGTGTTGGCGATGAGCGAGGGGTAGTCGGGGTTGGTTATCTCCGACGCTGAAGCGTTGACGGCGATCCCTGGAGTGGCTCCGGTGGCTTGGCGAAGGCGCTGCATGTCGTGGGCCACGATGGCCAGCATGACCTGACCGAGCCGCACGCCTTGGCCGGTGTGCTCGATGACATCGAGGAACTCGTCCGGCAGCAGAAGGCCTCGTTCCGGATGCTCCCACCGGGTCAACGCCTCGAGTCCGACCCAAGTTCCAGAGTCGAGCGTGACTATCGGCTGGTAGTGCACCACGAATTCGCCGGCGTCGAGAGCGGTGCCGAGGCGTTCGGCCAGCTCACGGCGAGCGGCGACGGGGCGTTCCTGCCCCGACGGATTCCGGTTGAACTTCTGGGCATACATGGCGGCGTCGGCCTCGGCCAGCACCGTCTCCACGTCGCCTCCCGGTTTGCACGTGACCACTCCGACGCTGGCCGAAACGTTGAGGTCGCCAATCGACAGTTCGAAGTGTGGGGCCAGCGCCGCATGTAGCCGCTCGGCCAGCGCGTCGGGCGCATCGTGATTCCTGACATCGGCGACGATGACGAATTCGTCGCCGCCGAACCGGGCCACTAGGTCGTCGCCGCGGACCGCTCCCTGAAGCCGCCGGGCGACACCGGTGAGCAACTCATCGCCGGCGTCATGGCCGTAGAGGTCGTTCACCGGCTTGAACCGGTCGAGGTCTATGAACGCAACGAGAGTCGCTCTTCGTCGGTCGACGTTGGACAAGCGTCGGCCGAGCTCCTCGACGAACCGGGCGCGGTTGGGGAGGCCCGTGAGGTCGTCGTGGCCGGCCAGGTGTTCCAGCTCACTTCGTGCCCTCCGCAATTCGGATATGTCGTGACCGGAGATGACGAAGCCGCCGACCGTGGGGTCTTCGCGAAGATCGACGATCGAGAACTGACAAGGCACTGGTGGCCGGCCCGAGGCGTTCAGCACGACCTCGATCGTCACCTGTCGCTGGGCGCCGGATAGCAGGAGTTCAAGGGCCTCGTTGAGTGAAGCGCGATCTCCGGGCACGACGGCTTCGGTCAATGGTCGAGTCAGTACTTCGTCCATCCCACGGCCGGTCATGCGAATGAATGCTGCCGATGCTGCCGTGACCGTGCCGGATGGGTCGGTCAGCAGAGTCAGACCTGTGGAATTCTGCATGATCGCGCGGAACAGCTCGGTGTCATTGCCCGCGACCTCCCACCCTCGACGCCCGGTGAGATCGCGGGCTGAGAGCACAATCATCTGATCGCCCTGGTCTTCGAAGGGCGTGCCGATGACCTCCACGAGGCGCCACCCGTCGCGAGCCCGGACGCGGAGTTCGATGGCGGTGCCGACATCCTTGTCAACGACGGTGCCGAGTGAGGCGAGGGCCCACTCGATGTCGTCGGGGTGAACCAGCTCGAGCAGTGAGCGGCCCAGCCATTCCTCGAGGGTCCAGCCGAATTGTTGGCCCGCGGTGGCGTTCGCGTCGCGCAGAACTCCCTCCGAGTCGATGACTACGACGGCATCGGGGAGGTGATCGAACAGGGAACCAAACGCAGCGGCGTCCACGGTCACACAATCGGCTGGTGACTGCCCGTTCATTAGGGGCTGCTGCCGTTTGGTCCCGGTCGAGGATCAGTCACTCAGCTACCAGAATTGGGGCAGTGGTACGGTGAGCCGGCTCCTGTAGGCGGTATCCGAAGGGACGGCAGGGAATGAGTGACATCAAGTGGAGCAATTTCGAGTGGGCCGTCGGCCCCGGGGCCCGTCCGTCCCTCGTGGGTGCCGCGAGAAGGGCGCGCATAGACGCCATCACATGGCAACGCAGCGAATCGGCGACTTCTGTCAGACATGAGCAAGCCATTCGCCGCTCCAAGAAGACGCGCAAGGCCGACGAGGAGGCCAAGCAGCAGGCGATCGCCGCCGCACTCGCGGACCGGGCGCGGGCCGAGGACGAGGCTGCTGCTGCCCACGTTGCGATGATGGAGGCTGAGGTCGAAGAGAGAAACGCCTGTGTCGCCGACATTTTCGATCAGATCGACGGCCTGTTGGCGGCAACCATCGATGTGGACGACTTCGTGGATCTGGAGATGCTCCGCCGACCGGTGGAGCAACTACCGTTCGATCACTCCGATCTCGAGACTTCGACACCGGCGTTCCCGTCCATCCCTGATCCGGTCGAACCGATCTGCCGGACCGTTGAGCCTCCAACGGGGCTGATTGGCAAGAAGAAGAAGCTGGCCGCCGCGATTGCTGCGGCTGATGCCGACCACGCTCACGCTGTCAAGGTGTGGACGGTGGAGATGGACGATGTGCGGGCTCGTCGGAGAATGGCCGAGGACGAGCACGTTCGTCTCGAATCTGTACGTATCGCTGAGCTGGCTCGGGAACGGGCCCGACACGGCGTCGAAAACGATGCCCATCAGGTCGAGGTGGCCGCTCACAACGCAGCGCTCGATTTGCTCATCGATGGTCTCAGCCACGGAACGGCAGAGGCCGTTCAGGTATATGTCCGGATCGTTCTCGCCAACTCGGTCTATCCGGATGGATTCCACGTGGACTACGACTTCGAGTTCGATCCGACCACCGCGGAGCTGAGGATTCGAGTTCTGGTTCCTGCTCCCAAGGAAATCCCCGACATCAAGGAGCACCAGTACGACGCCATAACCGACGAGATCACGACAACTCTTCTGTCATACCAAGATCAGAAGAATCGATATACCCAGGCCGTTCAACAGTCAGTGATCCGTTCGCTTCACGAGATATTCGAAGCGGACCGACGAGCCCTGATCCACAGGATTTCTCTCGCGCTGGGTACCCAAGCAGACGACCAGAACATCCACGTGTCGTTGGTGACCGTTGTGACCGATCGCGACGCGTTCAACTCCATTGACTTGTCGGCATCTCCACCGGAGTCGATCCTGCGTCGGCTCGGAGCCGTTGTCTCGAGTGATCCACACGGTCTGGTTGCCATCAGCTCGAGTTGAATCGGCGGCCTTCCGGCTCGCTATTGGCTCGCTTGCAGGATCGAGTGGAGTCTTTCGCGTTGGTCTTGGTGTTCGGGGCAGATGCCGAGAATGGCGCCGTCGATGAGTCTCTCGGCGAATTCCGGGTTGGCGATCTGGAACACGGCTCTGGCCTCTAGGGGCTCGAACTGGTCGTAGACCGGCTGGCCCTCGGCGTCGAGTGCCGGTTTCACGCCGGAGAGGTAGCGGCACAGATCGCGGCTGATGTTCTCGTGCTCCATATTGAAGACCATGCCATCTGGTCCGCCGAGGGTGATGCCGTCACCCACGACCAGTTGCCACTGCTCTGACTCACGGTCCGACTTCGCTCTGACCTCGTTGGTGCACTTGTCGCCCGCGTCAACCATCACCCAGTAGCCAAGGTCGATTGTCGTCGTTCGGTCTCGACCTCTGTAGTGGTAGTCGATTTCTACTGTGTTGAAGCCGATGGAACCACTGATGTTGCAGAACTCCATCTCGTACCAGAGCACGACGTCTGCAAGCCAGGGAACATCGTCGGAATGCCACGGCACGGGCTGCGAGGCATCGCCGATCCAGTGACCTTGCGGGAGGAGATCAACCTCCGAACCGACGGACTGGAAGGCCATCCTTACCAGGTCGGACCGATACACCTCCTTGATCGTCACGCCGGGCGTCGATGTGTGAGGGCATAGCGTCACCCCGATCCGTTCGTCCTGACGGAACTTGGCCCGAAACTCCGTGGCTCCGCCGGCCCGAAAGGTCTCAAACTCAGTGGCAATTATCCCACCGCAAGGGTTGAAGAAGTGCGGTGTGGCGGTGAGATAGCGCAGCCCTCCCCACCCGACACCCAGCACCACCGCGAACCCGACGACCAGACCGAGTCGAGTCGACCGAGGGTTTCGCTGCCACCACCCTGGAAGGCCCTCTGAGAGTGTCAGCTGCTCGCGGTCGATGTAGGCGACCACCCAGGATTCGGGACTACCGAGAGATACCTCCAGCTCGTGCGATGAACACTCACCGGGGCGCTCGGAGAGCGCTTCGGCCGCCTCCTCCATCAGGGCACGTCGAGCTGCACCACCAAGACGACCCGAGGCAACGCGCACGCGGTGCAGATAGGCGACTTCCTCGGTGTTGAGACTGAACTCGGACTCGAGACTCCGTGCGATACGACGACCGGCTCGATCCCACATCATCTCGATCCCTTCGGAGTGTCAGTGACGGAACTCACCACATTCACCAGTGCCTTCCAAACCGACAGCCGTGCGTCGAGCTGAAGATCTCCTCGCTGTGTTGTGCGGTAATAGCGGCGTACGCGCCCGTTTGGATTCGCCTCCCGGCGCGATGTCAGGAGGCCCGCCTTTTCGAGCCTTCTCAGGCTCGTGTAGACAGACGCCTCGCTCACACCGCGGAGCCCGTGTTGTTCCAGCTCCTGGGTGATCGCATAGCCGTAGCTCTCAGATCCGCAAGCCAAACTGAGCACGAGCAGGTCCATCACCCCGCTCGCGAGCTGGTCGATCCGCCTGCTACTCAACTCCATGCCGCTCATACCGTGCAACGCACAGTAACAGGAGACCGTCCGTCAGGCGCAGTCGGCTGTGCTTCTCGCCGTCTCGCGCGGGAACGCGTGTGTGCCCAATAATCCGATCGTGGCTGGTTGATCAGGGTGCTCGCCGGTAGGTGACCGGAGAGGCGAAGGCGGCGCCGTCAGAGCACGAGCCGGGCTCTTGCTCGACCAGCATTGTGTCGTCGTCGACGAGCCGGATAAGGAAGCTGCCGCCCCGGTTCGAGGCGTCGTCGAACTCGTGGAAACAGAACACTTGCTGGCCGGGGGCGAGCGAGGCGAAGTCGCGGTTGACAGTTCCGTCGGGTCGAGGCGCAAACGTCCACAGGCCGGGTCCGGCGATCATGCCGCCGACCGCGATCACCGCGATGGCGGGGTCGACGTTGTCGTGCACGAGCGCGAGATGGGCGTCCCACTCGCTGGCCGCGTCGGCATCGGCGTACCAGTTTCCCTGAGCCGTGCCCGGTAAGTCCTGGGCGATCTCGCCACAGACGGGTGCGGCGGTGCGGCGCGTGCCGTCCCAGCCGCCGAGGAGTTCGTACTGGAGATCGCGTTGCTCGTCGGTGAAGTAGTCGAGACCGCAACGGGTGTAGACGACGTCGGAGTGTTCGTCGGAATGGAGGAGGCCGTTCGGTGCGAGTGCGGTGTCGTACATCCAGAGGTCGAGGGCGGCGCTGGTGCCGGTCGGCCCGCCGGCCGCGCCGAGGGGATCGCCGGCGCGGAGCACGACGTCGGTGCCGTGTGAGCAGAACTCGTAGCGGGCCTGGGCATCGCCGTACTCGGTGCAGAAATCGGGCTCGTCGCCAGCGAGGGCATCGCGGAGGGGAGCGCTGAGTTCGGTGATGTGTCCGAACTTGACTGTCCGCTCGGGACACAGGACGAAGCGGAGGGAATAGTCGAACGAAACGACGCCCTCCTCGGTCTTGGTGGAGACGTCGATAGACGTGATCCGGCCATCCGCCGGTGAGCGGACCTCGACGAGATGGCGCTGGCCGCTCTCCTCGTCGTAGGGCAGCCCGTAGTAGAGATGATCGGTGGGATGGGTATGGCCGGGAGGGTTGAGGTTGCCGAGGGGAATGATCACCTCCATGTCCTCCTCGGCGAGGGGCAGCGTGGTCATCAGGGCACCGACACAGGCGTCGTCGGCTTCGGCTTCGGTAGTCCCGCCTGGGTCGTCGAGCTCGGCCTCGATCATCCCGACTGTGTCGTCGGTGACGCTCACATGTTCGACGGACTCGGCGGGTGACGCGACGCCCTGTGGCCCGCAGGCCGTGGCGATGATAGCCAGGACAAGCGGAAGGACTCCGCGGCGTATTGTCGCGCCAGCCGGCCGGGCATGGCCGGGGGGAGGCTCAATCGCCGATTGGTGCATGATCCACCACAATGAGCTGATTCAGAAACGGGAAACCACGCCACCACACGACCTGGGATCCCTCGGTGAGGTAGTCGGTGATCTCGCATCGTGCGTGCTCCAAGGAGGGGAGCGAGGCGGGGAGACCGGCGCAGGTGACCGGGAACATGTCGACGAAGAATTCGGCGACAGCCAGGTCGACGGTGCCGTCGGCCAGATTAAGGAGTTGCAGCTCGGTGCATTCTGGCCCGCACTCGCCGGTGGTGAAGACGATGCCGTCTTCGCCGCCACCAGTCAGTTCGGGCTCGTAGCTCTCCACGCACTGTTCGATCAGTGCGCCGTCGGGAGTGGCCTCGAGCGCATCACGGAGGGGTCCGTGCAACCCGGCCCTGATCTCGGCGAAGAGCCCGGCGCCGACGAGATCCGACATGCAGGATTCCGATGCGATTGGGAGTGTGGGCCACCAGTCGACGGTGAACCCGAGCACCGCATCCTGGAACTCCGGTTGGAAGGTCCCGGCGGCGCTGGCGGCCTTGATCTGGAACCCAGCGGGTGCGTCGACGTCATCGTCGAAACATGAGAGTTCACGGGCTGGGACGCGATGGGTCGAGTTGTCGACGTTGCCTGTCGCCGTCCAGTCGCGTACACCGCCGATGATGAACCCGTAGCCCATGTGCTCGCCTTCGAGCATGTTGCCGGTCACCGTTGCGCCGAGGCTCGTCAGGAACGACTCGTCGTCAGGGATGCAGCCGAGTTGTGGCCCCATGGCGATCCCGCGTCGGATCAGGGCGCCGCGGGCGTCGATGATGTTGTCGACGACGCGCGTGCCGGTGAAGTCGCCGTCGAACGGTCCGTAGTCCTCCATCGATATTCCGTAGAACATGATGCGTTCGTCGGCCCGGATCGTGTTGCGGGCGACCAGCGAACCCGGCGCCTGGAAGATGACGATCCCGCCGTCGGTCACGTCGTAGATGAGGTTGTCCTCCACGACACTGTTGCGGCAGGCCAGCGAGATGCCGTCGGCCAGCCCGAACTCGGAGGATCCGCCCGGCCCGAGTTCGTTGTGGCGGGCGGTGGCATCGGTACAGCGATGGTCGTGACCCTCGCCGAGGTACAGGATCGACCAGCCCCTCGGTTCGCCGGCCCGTACCCATTCGACCAGTTGGTCGCTCGCCGCGCCACCCCATTCGATCAACGCGCCGGAGCCGGCCCCCAGTTCTGGGCGGGCCCCGTCGATGATGACGTGACGCAGGGTGGCTCCGGAGTGGGCATCAGCGTGGACGGCGGTGGCGATGTCCTTGTGGGCGACCCGCAGCACCGCCCGTGTGTCGTCGGTCGGCAGCCCTTCGGTGTGGATCTCCTGATCGTCAGCGGTGAGGAAGACGGTCTCTGCGAGCTCAAACACGGCGTTCGGGCAGAGGACCGCCATATCGCCCACACCGAGGAGGGCACTCTGGATATCGGTGTGATCTCCCGACGGGATGCACGGTTCGACCGGCTCGGTGCTCGTCGGGGCGGGCGACTCGGCATCGGCCGACGTTGTAGCGCCGCCCGGCGCGGCATCGGCGATTGCGGAGTCGTCGCCAACGCTCGACTCCGATCCGCAGGCAGCCACGAGGATCGCAAACAGCGACGCAACCGCTAGGCGACGCACTCCCGTGGGAGCCGAACCATCGAGTCTCCGAAGTGATGGTCTTGGATTCATGGCGGCCTCGTTCGCAGATCTGTCCGCAGAGGGAACGATGAGTGATCCGTCGGCCGCCAGGAGCGTCGATTGAGGCAAGAACGGTTCCGTGCGCGCCGATCCGCCGTCGTCACCAGCTCCGGGCGATCAACTCGAGCTCCACACTGGCCACGGCGGTAAGGCCGCGACCCCGATCGTCGTACGACTGGGGAAGGGATCGGAGACCGATCCTCAGGTAGACGAACGGATCAGAGAGCCACACCGTGTCTGTAGGGGCCAACCGCGGTGGCGGTGTTGCTGGTGAGGGGCCTGCGAATCACCGAAGCATGACGAATCGATGCTCCGAACGTCGGGCCGGCCACCCCTGTTGATCAATCGTGTTCCTCTTCATCGTTGGATTCGACAGCATGATCATCGTCACGCTGAACGGCAAGGTGATCGTCGTCATGTTCGGACTCGTCATGATTGCCCTCACCGGCCAACCACGCAGCCATTGCATCGAGTTCACCGTCGGTGATAACCGCCGCACCGAACCCAGGCATGCCCGAGTCACCCGAGCGCACCACATCCAGAATCTCGTCGATGCTCTCACCAACAACATCGGGGCCTAGAGGGGTGCCAGTGCCGTCCGCGGCATGACAAGAAGCGCAGAAGCCGGCGTAGACCTCAGGCCCGGTGCGATCGCCGGGACTACCGCCGTCGGGATCGGGCGGTGTGGTAGGAGCCGGCGGCGATGGAGGAGCCGGCCCACCGAGGTTGGCCACGAAGTCGGCGAGATCCGCGAGATCCGCATCGCTGATGACAGCGATCGGGAAGCCCGGCATGGTTCCGTCACCGGTTCTCACGACGCTGATCGTCTCGTCGGCTCCCTCGCCGATGATGTCAGGCCCGAGAGGAGTGCCGGAGCCGTCGGCTGCATGGCAGGAAGCGCAAAAGGAGGCGTAGACGGCGGCGGGGCCGGAAGGTGGGACCGGCGTCGGCGGGGGCGGAGCGGTGCCCGTGCTCAACAATATGATGTAGTCGGCGACAGCCGCGACCTTGGGGACACCGAGGGAGCCGAAGCCGGGCATCACCCCGACACCGGTGTTCGTGACGCTCACCAGCTGGGCGGAGGTGAGGCTGGTAGGTACGAGCGCCGGGAAGCTACCGAGACCCTCACCAGAAGCACCGTGGCAACCCGCACAGCTCGAGGCGTAGATCGCCGCACCGTCGACTGTCCCAGGGCCGGGGGTCGGGCCTGGGTCGGGTGTCGGTGCACTGCCGACGTCGACGGTGGCTGTGGCGAAACCCGAGAAGGAGGTGCCGTCGAAGGTCTGGTAGGTGAAGGAATCGAGTCCGGTGAAACCGGCGTCCGGTGTGTAGCGGAATGTGCCGGCCGGGCTGAGAAACACAACCCCGTTGCCAGCAATGACTCCAAGGTAGGCGGTGAGTACATCCGACTCCGGGTCGGTGTCGTTGCCCAGAACGCCGGGAGCCGGGACCGTGATCGCTTGACCAGCCCCGGTTGTGTATGCGTCGTCGAAAGCGGTGGGCGCCGTCCCCGACATGGGGGACAGACCTGCGCCAGTGTCAAGCGCCGTCCCCGACGTGGGGGACAGACCTGCGGCAGTATCAATGGACACTGCCGGTGACAGCGATAGGCCCGGCGCTGCGCTACCAACACCCATCCACACCAGGAGGGTGAAGGTCAACGCTGTCGCTAGGACGCGTCGAATCTTCGTCATGTTTTCCCTTCGGTTCCCCCACTTGCGGCTTTGGAAGAAATTCGTTCCTGAAGAATCCATGCGAAGGCGGCGGCGCCTGCCACCATTGTTAGCACAAAAGCGATCCAGACGGGAAAGCCATCTCTGTTATCGATAGCTCCGATCGGCCCGAGGCGACCCAACCTCTCCCCCAGCTCTTCGCTCGCTTGGGAAGGTTCGGCGGGTTGGATGAGTGTCGAACCGACCACCTCGGTGGTCGGAGCAGCCAGGAACGACTGCACATGCCCAGCGATCATGTCGATCTCTTCGTCGGTCAGAAGCTTGGCATAGGCGGGCATGGTGCTCGGTCCGGTCGCAATCAGTTCGACCAACTCACCGTGGTCGAGCACGCGATCCAGAGGACCGTCGCTGCCCCCCTCGCCGACGACGCCATGACATGCCGCACAGTTCGTGAGGTATAAAGCCTCCGCCGCGGCCGAAGGCACCGCGAGATCGGCACCGACACCGTCCTCGACCGCTGGAGTAGCGCCGCCGAGGACGCCGACGTGGGCCGCAACCAAATCGATCTGCTCGGGCGTCAACTGTTCTGCGAATCCCGGCATGATGCCCGCGCCTTCAGCGGTGATCAAGCCCACCACCGAAGCGGGGAGAGGGGTCTCAATCAGGTTGGATCCATTTGCCGTGCCCGCCCCGGCGGCCCCGTGGCATCCGGCACAACTGGAGGCATAGATCTCCGCGCCGGTGGCACTCTCATCGAGGGGCACCGTCGTGGTCGTAGTGGCGGTGGCCGACTGCATGCCGCGGGTGAGCGCGGCAATCGCGTTGATCTCGGGCGCGGAGAGAGTTCCCGCAAAGCCTGGCATCGAACCCACACCGCTGATGATCCAGGACGCGATCGCCGATGTCGACGCGGTGGAGACCTGAACCGAGGGTCCCGAGCCGCCCTGGCCCGACCCTCCGTGGCACCCTGCGCAGAACTGGCCGTAGAGCACCCCAGCGTTGATCGAGTCGGGCGGTGAAACGGCCCGAGTGGTGGTGGTTGCGGTCGCCGACTGCATTCCACGGGTAACCACAGCGACAGCATCTATCTCAGCTGCCGACATCACACCCGAGAATCCCGGCATCGTGCCCACACCGTTGCTGATCCACGATGCGATCGCCGAAGTCGATGCAGTGGAGATTTGCACCGACGGGCCGGCGCCACCTTGGCCCGACGCTCCATGACAGCCCGTGCAGAACTGACCGTAGAGAGCGGTCCCATCGACCCCGCTGGGTCCCGTGGTCGTCGTGGCGGTCGGTGTGGTCGTGGTGCTGGACGGAACCGTTGTAGACGGCGCCGGAACCGTCGTCGATGGCGGTGGGCCGGTCGTGATGGTTGCGGTATCGGTGACGGAATGGGAGGCCCCGAGATTGTCGATGACGGTGAGACTGACCGTGTACGTGCCGACGCTGCGGTAGGCGTAGAAAACCTGCGATCCGAACCCTGACAAGGTCTGACCATCACCGAAGTCCCACTGGTAATCACTGATGGATCCATCGTCGCTCGATAGGCCACCATTGAAGAGAATTCCTGTCAGGGGTACGCCTACGAATGGCCCGTTCATCACCGCCACGGGAGCCTGGTTCGCACCCGGGTCGACTGCGACCACCAAGGTGGTTTCCGTGGCACGATCTCCCGAGAATGTGCCGTCGCCGTCCACCGAATTGCCCGACGCATAAAGAGTGGCGGTACCCGGGGTCGCGGGCGCCGTCCAGTCGAAGGACCAGCTCACCGTTCCTGATCCGTTCACTGCCTTGGAACTGGCCTGCACCAGATCAGTTCCCGCCATCGTGGTGTCGGCACTGGTGGAGACAAGCGTGCCAGCCGATGCCGAGAGACCGAACCCCCCTGCGATGGCCTGACCGCCGGACACCGAGATGGTGTAGGTGTTGGTTTGTCCCGCCAACACCGGGCTCGGACCCGAGATCGAGACCGCCGGAGCAGTGGCACCGCTGTTGTGACAGGCGGCGCAGGTGGCCCCGCTCTGGCCCGAGTAGCCAGCCAGGTGGGCGCCGCCAACGCTGTTCCCCAGTGCAACCCCGACGAACCCAAGCACCAAAGCGGTCGTCAGGACCCAGGTGACCAGGCTGAAATGACGCAGCACGGAGCGACCGGTCATAATTCCTTCCCATTGAGAAACTTGATCCCGTTGAGAAACTTGATCATCTTGTCGAGAGCTTCGTCGTCGATCTGCGATTCAGGGTAACCCGGCATGCTTTTGGGCCCCTTGCGAACCTCCTCGATGAAAGCGTCTCGATCGATGAGAATCGCCCCATCGAGAGCGCCGCCCGCCAAGGCACCCTCGCCTCCGATGCCGTGGCATCCGGAGCAGTTGGCTAGTTCGTAGAGAGACTCGCCATCGAGTTCAGAGTGGGGCACGTTGATCTGGTCGAAGCCGAGGCCTGCGTAGTCGTGTTCCTCCCCGACGATCGCCCCCGGGGCCCGATCGAATGCCGTGCCCGGTTCGAGGTTGGCGTGCGACTGGGGCCGGTTGAGCAGCACGAGCGCCATCCCCACCGCGGTGAAGAACACGAAGCCGACCATCACGTAGGGCGCAAGCTTGGCCAGTGGCCGGGCGTGTTCGGCCGCCCTCCCCAACCTCAGCACGCGCCACTGCGCGTAGAGGAGAATTGCCCACACGATCCCCAACACCACGAACAACCAAGCGACATTGAAGACGGGGAGGTCGACGTGGCTGTCCGACTCGTGCAGCTGAGGTCCTGCAAGCACCTCGATCTCGGCCTCGAGGAGCACCGGACCATCGGGGGCGAACGCCGTGATCTCGAGCGCTTGGGTCGTATCCGCAGGCGCCCGCTCGAGGTACTCGAGCGTGGCGAACCCCTCATCGTCGGTCACGGCGGTGGCAACAAGAACCAGGCCGTCCTCACCGACGATGGTGGCATCCACCGAGAGTTCGACGAGCACGACCGGCAACGGCTCGCCCTCGTCGTCGAGAACCAGGACTTCGATCTCGATCATCTCGCCGATGTCGGCCGAGTCGACCACTTCGGCCTTGATCTCTGCAGCGGCCGCCGATCCGGCGCCAACCCACAGCACGGCGACACAGCCGAGGCTCGAAACAGTGGCTCGAACCATGTTCGTCATGCCCCACCCCCCGCGCCGGCCGCAACGAGGGACCGCTGCTTCTCCTCCTCGGCGTGCTCCTCCTTCATTTCCCAGACCGCGAGGATCGGGAAGAACCGCGTGAAGAGCGTGAGCAGGAGGACGAACCCGGCACACCCGGAGACGAACACCGACCACTCCACCCATGTGGGTGAGTACGACGAGGGCTCGTACTCGAGCAGAGGGACCCTCAGCCCGGCAACCACGATGAAGTACCGCTCTATGAACATGCCCACGTTGGCGAGAAGAGACGCAACCACGAGGCCACTCACCACTCGCGTTGGTTTGAAGGCAATGATCAACAGAGGGACGATCAGGCCGCCGATGAAATAGAACCAGAAGAAGGGAGCGAAGTCGTCGACAAAGAGTTGGCGGAAGGCGAACGCCTCTTCCTCATTCATCTTGAATCCCTTGGGGATGTACTCCGAGGCGTTGCCGTAGAGCATGACCACTGCGCCGGCCGCCATCAGGTAGGCGAGATTCTTGAAGTGTCGGTCGGTGATGTACTCCTCGAGGTGGTAGATGCGACGGATCACCGCCAGAAGGATGATGATGGTGGCTATGCCCGAGTACATGGCACCGGCCACGAAAAACAGGCCGAAGATGGTGCTGTCCCAACTCACCCTGCTGGTTGTGGCGAAGATCCACGCCAGCATGGTGTGGACCGATGCCGCGACCGGGATGATCACGATCATCAGCACACCGATCGCCTTGCCGAGCTCACGATGCTGACGTTCGTTGCCTTCCCAGCCGAGCGCCAGGGTGTCGTACACCAGGATCCGCCAGCGGGCCACCCGGCCGTCGAGCCGATCCCTGAAGTAGGCCAGATCCGGTACCATCGGCACGAGCAGGAAGGTGACGCTCGCCGTCAGATAGATGGTGATGGCGATCATGTCCCACATCATCGGGGACTGCCAGTTGCCGTAGAAATAGAAGTTGTAGAGACGGTCGGGGCGACCCATGTCGACGATGATGAAGAGGGCGCCGGAAACTAGGGCAGCAACCGTGACCGCCTCTGCCAGGCGGGTTATGGGGGTTCGCCAGGCGGCACTCGCGGCGCGCAGGATGGCGGAAATGAAAGTGCCGGCCATGCTGATGCCCATGAAGAAGATCAGGGCCGCGATGTAGAGGCCCCACGAGATCCTGTCCCTCATGCCGGTCACGTAGAGCCCGTCGCGCAACTGGTAGGCGAAGGCCACGAATCCCCACGCCACCAGGGCCACGAGCAGCACGACGAAGGCGCGGTATCGCTTGCCGCCGGCGTGAGCTGGAGCCAGGCATCTTGCGTCGAGTCGGTCCTCCCAGGAGAGGCTCGACAAGGCCTGCTCGTCCCTCAGATCAACATCCGCCCACGTCGCGTCCGTGGTATCAACGCTTTCCATCATCTACTCCAGTTCGCAGAGCCCTCCGCTCGTTCGGCCCAGGGCCAAACGGTGGGAAGCCGGCCTTCGGTCTCCCTAGTGCGTCCGGCCAGTTCACCGTGGCCGGGGATGTAGTGAACGCGGGGATCAGTCCCCAGTTCTTCCTTCAATCGATATGAGTTGTTCCCGGCTATGAAATCGCTGACCGAGATCATCTCGACGCCATTGGTGGCGATGTCTTCTTCGAGATCGCCGTAGTAGATCGCGTTGTTGGGGCAGGCGACAACGCACATCGGGAGCGAGCCAGCCCGTGCCATGTCGGGGCAGAAGTCGCACTTCACGACGGTACCCATCGGGGCACCCACCTGGTGTTCGGGGTCGTAGTTGGCCAGGGCTGCTTCGGGGGGCACAGGCGGCTCGCCCCAGTTGAAGAAGCGGCGGTCGTAGGGGCAGGCCGCCATGCACATCCGGCAGCCGATGCAGCGGTTCTGGTCGATGAGAACCGAGCCCTCGGGGGTGGAGTAGGTGGCGGTGACCGGGCAGACGTTGACACAAGGCGGGTTCTGACACTGCTGGCACGGCATCGGCAAGAACTGGGTGCCGCCGCCGGCCACGTCGACCTCGAATATCTCGATCCACTCCATGGGAGGCGGAACCTTGTGACCCTCGATGCATGCCAGGGTGCACTGGGGGGGCGTGCCCTGACTCTGGCAAGCGTCACACCGGCGCAGGTCGATGACCATGCCCCACTGTCGGATCCGGCCACTCGGGCCGCGGGTGGGCTCGACCTCGGCCGAGGCCTTGCTGGGAACGATCAGCGACACTCCCGGAAGGGCTGCGGCCGCGCCACCCAAAGCCATGATGCGAAGCATCCGGCGCCGAGGGGGAACCTCGTCGAACGTGTTGGCCGAACCGTGTAGCGATTGGCGCAACGCGTTGATCAACGCGGCCGGACCCGCCACGGCGAGATAGATCATCATCGCCGCGGGACCGAGCCGCAATCCGATGATCACGGCGCCGATTCCGAGAAGCAGTCCCCCCACCGCTTTCGTGAAGATTCTGCTCCAAATCACCACAGATAGATCATCGTTGTGTATCTGTTGTGTTAATAGGGACCTTGTGCCCCACTTCGCAATAATGTGGATATCGCCGCAAACGAGAGCCCAGCAACCTGTCCTGATGGAACAGATGGGTGAGCTGTGGCTGCACGCCTCCAGCCCGAATGTCGAGCAACGCTAGTGTTCTGTCACGGTGGGTGGCCCAGCGGTGTAGGAATCCGGTGAGTAGTTCGTCGGTGTGAGAACCGTGTGAGAGAAAGGGTCTCACCGTTTCCGGCGAGAACCT
>JAJCXX010000014.1 GCA_029263195.1 Acidimicrobiales bacterium | reverse complement strand
GGCCTGCTGCTGGTGGTGCCCATCGGTGGCGCCGACATGCCGGTGGTAATTGCACTGCTGAATTCGCTGTCGGGCCTGGCGGCGGCCGCTACCGGTTTCGTGCTCGACAACACGTTGTTGATCATTGCCGGTTCGTTGGTCGGGGCGAGTGGTTTGGTCCTGACGCAGATCATGTGCGTGGCGATGAATCGCTCGGCTCTAGCTGTGATCTTCTCGGACGCGCCGGTCGCCGCGGCCGGTGTCGACGCCGACGAGATGTACGCCGGCAAAGTAACGTCGACCTCGCCGGACGAAGTGGCGATGATCCTCGAGACCGCCGCCCGTGTGGTGATCGTGCCGGGCTACGGCTTGGCCGTTGCTCAAGCTCAGCACGCCGTTCGGGAGCTCACCAAGGCGCTCGAGGACAACGGCACCGAGGTCGTGTTCGGTATTCATCCGGTGGCCGGCCGTATGCCGGGCCATATGAATGTGTTGCTGGCCGAGGCTGAAATCAACTACGAGAAGCTGCTCGAGATGGATTTGGTCAACCCGACCTTCGCCCAGACCGATGTAGTGATCGTGCTCGGCGCCAACGATGTGGTGAACCCAGCGGCTCTCGATGATCCGACCTCGCCGATCGCCGGTATGCCGATCATGGAAGTTGGCGATGCCCAGATCGTGGTGGTGATCAAACGATCGCTGAGCCCCGGCTTCGCAGGCATCCCGAACCCGCTGTTCGCGGCCGACAACTCGATGATGCTCTTCGGCGACGGCAAGGAAGCCGTGGTCGGCATCACCAAGGCGCTCGCCGACGCCTGAGCTGCCGGCCTCTTTCTGGCCTCTTTCTGGCCTCTTTCTGGCTCTTTCTGGCCTCTTTCTGGCCCCTTCCGGCCGCTTCTGGCCGCTTCCCGGACTGGGATCATGGGGGGTCGTCGGGTGGTTGGATGCTCCATTGACCGACTCCGGAGCGCACAAGTCGCCATCGGTGGTCGTGGACCAGATGATGGTGGTGACTGCAGATCAGAACGAGATTGTCGATGTCGGTGGGGCCCCGACCCGGGCCCTGCCAGGGCACCACATGGTGGGCTTCGCACCATCGGGGCTTCTTCCCGCAGATCACACACCCTTGATCGCGCACGATGATGCCGCGCAGCTGGGCGTCGGTGGTTAGTCGGACCTTTCGACCGTGCCACAGCGGCTCACCGTCGCCCGACAAGACCATGCCGAGTAGTTCGGAGTTGCAGGCCAGACGCTCGAGAACGGACTTCGGAATGGTGCCGCTGCCGATGATCTCAGACCGTCCGTCGGGCCGACTGCCCGTGACGACCCCGGTTTCGGCCACGATCATGATCTGATGCCTCGGGCCGCGAGCTTGCGGGCCGTCGCCACCCGGGGAACCACCTCCGCATACCAGCGAGATCAGCGCATCGGCTCGACGTTGCTCGTTGGTGCGCACATCGCCGGCGACCCCTCGTCCGCCGTCGAGTTGGAATAGTCGGTTGGTTTCGGCGTCGAGCCGAGCCTCAAACTGGGTGCCACTGACCAGATCGAATTCTCCGTGGACCACGAGCATGTCGTCGGCTTCGAACACCATGAACTTGCGACGCGAGAGTTGCCGTTCGTGTCGGGTCTGGGAGTCGTCGACGAGCCGGTGGCGGCGGGCCCACTCACGGGTGTCTCGGGTTGCGAGATCAGCTGGCCGCCGAGCCACCTTCCCGACGAGCTCCGACTGGTCGACAGCTTCGGGCGAGGTCTCCTCGGCGGCACGAACCAGAGCATCGGCGTGCTCGGAGGTGATGTGCCCCATGCTCAGGGCCTCGGCGGTGTTGGGCATGGCGCTGAGACCGGCGGCACGCCTGGCCCGCTTGTCGGCCTCTCGCTGGGAACACCGCGAAGCAGATCGCAGGATCACCGATGCTCCGGGACCGTTGTCGCCGAGCGAATCAACGGCTGACGCCACTGATGCCTCGAGCGCGTCGAGAGCTCCCCGGGCCTGACCGAGCGACGTGGCCAGATCAGCCAGCGCGCCACGGCTCATCTCGGGGATGCAGCTGCGGATCTTCACGACCTCGGCGGAGAACGCCTCGAACACTTTCGAACCTCGATGGGGAAGTGTCGGGAACTACCAAGGCCGGAACGAAATAGGGTCCAGCGACCAGCAACCAGTGAGTGAACTCTATCAGGGCCCAGTGACAATAGTGAACGTTTGTTCGATAACTCTGGGCCGATATTTGAGCCACTTCCCGACCGACATTCGGGCCGCTTCCCAACCGACCTTCAGGCCGGACTCACGAGCCAACGCCGTGGGCGAGGGCGATCGGCACCACCGGCCCACTGCCGGCGCGACGAAGCTGCCCGGCGACGATCGTGGCGGTCCAGCGGGATCCGATGGTGTCGTCGATCAACAGGCAGGCCGCGGCCGGGGGCAGGTCGGGCGAGAGTTCGGCGAGCTCGAATGCCCCCCAGATGTTGCCGACCTGGGTGGCCGAGTTGTGCATGGCTGCCTGGGGCTCGGCGGGGCGGATCTTGCGCACGATGTCGTGGACCGGCAGGCCGAGCCGCTGGCCAACCTCCCGGGCCAGCCCCGAAACCAGTTCGGGACGCCGCTGCGACGCCACGAACGCCACCCAACCGACCCGATCCCCCACCGGGCTGCCTGCAACACCGTCGCCGGGCGCGTCACCGCCCGCCAGCCCCTCAGAATGCTCGACCCGCTCGTCGAGAACCTTGCGGCACATCGCAACCAGGGCATCGACCAGCTCCGGAGCGAACCCGTCGCCACCGACGCCGCCACTCAGACCCTTCCGGACGGCAGGACCCCAGCCGGACTCGCCTTGCTCGGTGAGACACCAGCCGACCTCGGCCCTCTCGTCGACAGGGATCGTGCCTCGAGGCTCGACCAGTCCGGTGGGCCAACGCTTGCGGGATTCGATCGGCACGAAATCGTGGCGAAGGGCATCGCCGGCGTCGGCCACAACTTCCGAGCCGGGCTCAGTGCCGAACCGTGAGCCGGTGCACACATCGCAGATCCCGCACGGGTCGGTGACGGGGTCGTCGAGCTGGCCCCGCAAGAACTGCATGCGGCAGGAGTCGAGCGTGAGGTACTGCTCCATGGCAGCCTGCTCCTCACGGCGCCATGAATCGACCATCTCGACCCGTTCTCGCGGGTATTGCCACAGGGCATCGGTGCGAGACCACCCCTTGGGCCCCTTCGCCACCGCGCCTTCCACCTCGAGCTGGGTGAGTAGCGCGTCGAGGCGGCCGGTGGAAATGTTGACCCGCGCCGCTATCTGACCCGCCCGCACCTCTCCGCCGGTCCCGCCCGCACGGTCCGCATCGTCCGCGCCGCCGGCGTCCTCGAGCTCGCGCAGGACCGCGGCGACTTCATCCTCGGTGGGGAACGCTGTGGAGATGAACCAGTCTTGGATGTCGCGGTCTTCGGCGCCGGCTAGCAAGATTCCGTAGGACTCCTGCAGCGCTCGACCGGCGCGTCCGACCTGTTGGTAGTAGGCGATGGCCGACTGCGGAACTTGGTAGTGGATGACGAAGCCGACATCGGGCTTGTCGTATCCCATGCCGAGGGCGGAGGTGGCGACCACGCACTTGAGGTCGTTGGCGAGAAAGCGACTGAGCATGGCGGCTTTGGTGTCGGCATCGACGAGATCGCCACCGCCCATGTAGGTGCCGCATTTGATGCCGTGAGAGCGCAGGAAGCCGGCGACGATCTCGACGTCGCGCCGCACGAGGCAGTAGACGATGCCGGTACCGGGCAGTTGGGGGATGTTGTGAGCGAGCCAGGCGAGGCGTTTGTCGGGGTGTCGTTTGTCGGTGTGGACCTCGAGCCTCAGACCGTCGCGCCCGAGCGGCCCGCGAATGGTGAGCAGATTGCGGCCGAGCTGGGATTGCACGTCGGCAACGACGCGGTCGTTGGCGGTGGCGGTGCAGCCGATGACGGGAACGCCGTCGGGCAGCAGCTCCAGGAACCCGCCGATGCGGCGGTAGTGGGGGCGGAAGTCGTGACCCCAGTCGCTGATGCAGTGAACTTCGTCGACCACGACCAGCCCGACCCGCGAGCCGAGCTCGGGCATCCAGTCTCGTCGGAAGGCAGGATTGTTGAGGCGTTGCTCGGAGACCAACAGCAGGTCGATCTCGTTGGCTTCGAGGCGACCCCGAATCTCGTCCCAGTGATCGTGGTTGGTGGAGTTGACGACGGCGGCTTGCAGACCCATACGGGCGGCGGCCTCGACCTGGTTGGCCATGAGGGCGATGAGCGGCGACACGAGGAACGACGCCCCGAACCCGCGATCGCGCAGCATGCGGGTGGCGATGAAGTAGACGGCCGACTTGCCCCATCCGGTGCGCTCGACGACCAGCACTCGTCGTCGGTCTTCAACCAGGGCTCCGATGGCATCGAGCTGCCCGGCCCGAAACTCCGCGGTGGGGTCGCCAGTGAGCGTGCGTAGATGGTGCCGCGCTTCAGCGTGGAGGCCGTCGGTCATGGTGATGTTCTAGTCGGGCACTGTGACACCGGCCGACCACACCGGCCGACCACACCGGCTGACCACACCAACAAACACGGCGGCCGACCCGAGCCGCCATGCTCGGGACGCCCGGCCTCAGCCCACCCAGGTGACCGGCTGCAGGTCGTAGACAGTGCCGCTGGCGGCCGCGGGCATCACACCCGAGAAGCTGACGTCGTAGCCGCCCGCTGCCAGTGCGCTGATCGTGATGTCGCCCGAGGCCCACATGACAACCGGGATCGGTCCGACTCCGTCTGCGTCGAAGATGGCACAGAGTCCCCACGGAACGTTGCAGTCGAGCGGGAACGTGCCGGTCTGACCGGACCACGAAGCGCCGAACATCGTGTAGAGCTCGAGCGACAGGAAAATGTCGTCCTGCTGGGTGTGGATGTGCCAGAACGGATCGGACGGGTTGGAGTCGTTGAACGTGAAGAACAGCGGGTCGAGGCATTCGTTGTTGATCGTGACCGGCACCTCACCGCCCGCACCCGGGTCGCCGAACGTGGCCGGCGCACAGTCGATGCCTGACACGGCGGTGGTGTCGACTTCGAGGCACTCGGCTTTCCCGTCGAGCGTGACGGTCGCCGAGGCGGTATAGCCCGGCAGCAATTGTGCGAGGAACTGGAGGACCACGCTGGTGAGCTCGAGGTTGGCCACCGCGGTGAAGTTCGTCTGGCCAGCCGACACACAGTCGAAGGTGGCTTCCCAGATGTCGCCGGACTGCGCTGTTCCCTGGGCGGCCGCCACAGCGGGATTGGCGGCCTTGGCATCGACGGCGGTGAGGGCGACTGCGGAACCGACCGAGGAAGCGATTCCCAGCCCGGACACCCACGTGTCGCCGACGAGTATCGAGGGATCTGCCGGGTCCATGGCAACGACGACGCCAAGCACGACAGCGAATACGAAGCTGAAGTGTGTGGTCTGGCCGGTGACCCGGAGGGTGCCTCCCTCGTTGGAGATCGATGGAGCGGCGAGACCTTCGGTGCCGCCATCGGGCGAGGTCGAGACGGGAACAACGATCGATACTTCGGAGTCGGCGGAGGCGCCGAGGTCGAAGCTGACCGTGATCGGTGCGGCGAAGGTCTGGCCGTCGGGCCCGAGTTCGTAGGCGGCGCCGAGCTGCTCGCCGTCGCCGAGGTCGGGGGTTTCGAAGTCGGGGGCCGGGGCCACCGTGATGAGGGTGTCTTCGGTGAGCGCACCGGCAGGTATGTCGAGGGTGAGCAGGCCGTCGGGGCTGCTGATCGATCCGCCTTGGGCTCCGATGGTGGCCGAGTTGGCATCGTCATTCACGGCCGGCGGATCGGGCTCGCCGACCGTGGTTGTCGTTGCTGCTGTTGTGGTGGTAGTCACTGTCGGGTCGGGTTGCTGCGTTTCGGTATCGTCGCTGCCGCCGCATGCCGCCGCGACTATTGCGAACGTGAGAACGAGCGCCGTCAATCCACGAATATTTTTCATTTCGTCCACCCCCTAGAGAAGTCACCGAGAGTAGTCGAATCATTGTCGGAGAGCGAGCATTTCTCGCCCGGCCACGCCAGAGGCAGCGCGAGATCGAATCAACCGGTAGGCGACGTGGCCGAGATCTGGTAGCTGTGCGAGGCTGACGGCGGAGGCTCGAATGGCGAAGGATCCCTACTCGGAAAAGTACCGCGAGGCGCTCGGTGCGGCGGCCGACTGGCACAGCAGTCAGCGAAAGAAGGGGGCTGGGCCGGGCGTTCCCTACATCAGTCATCTGATGACAGTGTCGGCGTTGGTGTGGGACGACGACGGCGACGAGACCGAGGCCATCGCCGGGCTGTTGCATGATGCGGTGGAGGACGGGTGCGCCACCCTCGACGAGGTTCGCGAGTGTTTCGGTGACGACGTTGCCCGTATTGTCGACCATTGTTCCGACGCCGCTCCCGTCGATGGCGAGGAGAAGGCCCCGTGGTTCGAACGCAAGGTCCACCATTTGGCGACCCTGCACGGCGTCGCGTCGGAGGCTGACGCCGCGGCGACGATGCGGGTGGTGGGGGCCGACAAGCTCGCCAACGTGCGCAGCATCCTGGTCGACCATCGCGGCGGTGCGCCCGACTTGTGGCGACGGTTCAAGGGCGGGCTGGGCGGGAGCGTCTGGTACTACTCCCAGATGGCTGCCCTGGTGGGCCGAGTGTTGCCCGATTCGATGCTGACCCGGGAGCTGGCGTTGGCCGTCGGTGCTCTCGAGGAGGTGATGGTTGTGATGGCCGCCGATTTCGACGGGGCCGACACCCGCATAGCGTCAGAGCTGGGCGATATTGCGACAACGGGCGGTGTCGACGCCACCCGCTATCTGGCGTTCGAGCTGGCTCGAGTGACCGTGGCCGAGCTGGTCCGTACGACCGCAACCGATGGGGCCGACGCGGCGGATGCGGCCGACGAAGCGAGACGGGTTGCGGTGGCGGCGGTGTTGGAACGGTGGTTCGGCGTTCCTTGAGCGGCGGGTCGTACAGTCGTCGGCCCGACGCTTGCTTGACCCCCCCGTTTGCAGCCTCCTACTCTCTGGCCTCATCGCACCACACTTGGAGCACGGATGGAATCATTCCTGCAGGGCCTGCCGAAGGCCGAGCTTCATGTCCACATCGAGGGCACGCTAGAGCCCGAGTTCATGTTCGAGCTCGCCGCGAGAAACGGCGCGACGACCAAGCACGGCACCGTCGCGGAGCTGAGGGCTGCCTACAAGTTCACTCAGCTTCAGGACTTTCTCGACATCTACCATCAGGGTGCCGCGGTTCTCCGCACGCACCAGGACTTCCATGACCTGACGATCGCCTACCTGGAACGCGCCGCCGCCGACGGTGTGCGACACGCGGAAATCTTCTTCGACGCCCAGACCCACACCGATCGTGGTGTCGCCATGGGGGCCGTGGTCGAAGGGCTCGTCGAAGCCTGCAACGAAGCAGAAGAGCGATGGGGGATGTCGAGCGAGCTGATCATGTGTTTCCTTCGCCATCTCAGTCAGGACCAGGCGATGGTGGCGCTGGATCAGGCGATGCCATTTCGCGAGCACCTCCTCGGTTTCGGTCTCGCCTCCAGCGAAGTGGGGCATCCCCCGTCCAAGTTTGTCGACGTCTTCGCCCGGGCCCGTGCCGAGGAATTCCGTCTGGTCGCGCACGCCGGGGAGGAAGGACCTCCGTCGTACATCCGCGAAGCGCTCGATCTGCTCGGCGCCGAGCGCATCGATCACGGGATTCGGGCGATGGAAGATCCTGATCTGGTCGCGAGGCTCAGAGATGAAGCGATCCCACTCACGGTCTGCCCGTTGTCGAACCTGAAGCTCGGGGTGGTGCCCGAGATCAGCGCGCATCCGCTGCTCGGAATGATTGACGAGGGGCTCGTGGCGACGATCAACTCCGACGACCCTGCCTACTTTGGTGGCTATGTCGCAGCGAACTACGTTGCGGTGCAGCAAGGACTCGGGATCGAACGCGACACGATGGTGGCGCTGGCGAAGACGTCGATCGATTCCAGCTTCGCCTCGGCATCTCGCAAGGCGGCCCTGCTGGCCGAGATCGATCTCTATGTCGCCGGTCACGAGAGCCGACCGATGGGCTGAGTTCAGCCCCGTTCGAAGATGGTGCCGAGCCCGCCCGGTGCTTCGGCCCGGAGGAACCTCCTGAACAGACCCAGCCGATCGCCGAGCGATCGGAACGCGGGACGGTTGATCGCCACGAGCATGAAGATCATGACCGGGAACGGCATAATCCCGAGCACCTGGGTGAAGCTCGGGAAGGTGGGTTGCAGCTTGAGAGCCACGACCTGCAACGCGCCGAACAGGTAGCAACCGAGCGCAGCCCGGGCCGGATGCCACCCTCCGAATATCACGATGGCGAGGACGATCCAGCCGAAGTTGGTGACATGTCCTTCGGACCAGCCGAACTTCACGTCGAGCGAGAATGCGGCTCCACCGATCCCCACGAACGCACCACCGACGAACGTGTATATGTATCGCAACCTCTCTACGTGGATGCCTCGGGCGAACGCCGCTTCGGGCCGTTCTCCGACGGCCTGCAGCTCCAGACCAGCGCGAGTTCGGTAGAAGTACCAGTACGTGACGATGATCAGGACCATCGAGCCGTAAACCGAGAGGTTGTGGGAGAAGAACACCTTCCCGAACCAAGGAATGTCGGACAACCCGGCGATGTTCAACGGCGGCACCGACGGCCCCGGCTCGCGCACGAACGACTGTCCCAGGAGGCTGGACAGGTCTCCGGCCAGGAGAAACAAGACGAAGCCCACGGCGATCTGGTTCAGTTTCAGCTCGATCGAAGAGAAGGCGATGATGCCGGCGACGATCGCGGAAGTGCCCGCGGCGGCGGCGAAGCCGAGAAGCACGCTCCCCGTTGTCTGGGCGGTGGCGAATGCGACCATGGCGGAAAGCAGAAGCGTCCCGTCGAGCGACAGGTTCACGATCCCGGCCTTCTCGGTGATCGTCTCGCCAAGAGCGGCGTAGACCAGGGGCGTGGCAGCGGCGATGATCGAAGCGATGGTCACTGCGTCCACGTCAACCCTCCCCTGCTACCGCTGATGGGGTGGGCGCAAGCGCCGAGGCCGCTTCGGTGCGCCGTTTGCGCTGCCAACCGCCGGCGAGAAGAACAAACAGCACGAGGAGGCCCTGCAGCACGCCGCCCACGGCCGAGTCGAGGCCGAGCCGCAGTTCGAGGAAGGTGGTTCCGACGGTGATGGCGGCAAAGAAGAAGGCGATCGGAGCGATCAGCGATGCACGGTACGCCGCGAGGAGGACCACCAGGATCCCGAGGAAACCGAATCCACCGGAGGAGGCCGGCACCAGCTTGTGGTGGAATCCGAGGACCTGAGCGCTGCCGGCGAGTCCCGCCAACGCCCCGCCCAGCCCGAACGCGATGAGCATGTATCTGTTCGCCGGGATCCCGAGCCGGGTCGCAGAGTGAACATTGCTACCGACAGCTTTCAGCTTGAGCCCGAACGAGGTGCCGCGCATGAGCAGGAAAACGCCGATCACCGCCGCCACCGTCAACGCCAGTGAGACCCACGAGATGTTCTCGTCGCCGATCTTCGGTAGCCATGCTTCGTCTCGCAGCAGGTCGGTGCCGCTCGTCGAGGCGACGCCCGCACGCTGCCAGGGTCCGATGATGAGGTAGGTGGCCATACCGGTGGCGACGAAATCAAGCCCGAGACCACCGAAGATCTCGTTGACGCCTCCGTAGACCTTCAGGACGCCCGCCAGCAGCGCCCACAACGACCCGGCGATGATCGCCACAACGATGGCCGCGGTGATCACGACGAACGACGGGCCGCCCACCTCTCGCGCCGCCCAGGTGGCGCCGATCGCACCAACGATGATCTGACCCTCGACGCCGATATTCCAGAGTCCGGCCGAGAACGTCACCACCAGCGACGCCGCAGCCAGGGTGAGCGGAACCCACACCAGCAGGGTGTTGGACAGTTTGGCGCGGCTCCCGACCGAACCTTCGAAAAGCAGTTTGAACGCTTCGAACGGGTTCTCGCCGTTCGCCGCGAACAAAAGACCGGCCAACAGAAGTGATCCGCCGATAGCAAGCGCCGCGGTGCGAATCGTGTCGGAGTTCAAACCCGCTCCTTTCCGCCGATCAGGTAGCCGATCGCCTCACTATCGGTCTCGGTCGCGTCCAACACCGCGAGAATCCGGCCGGCGAAGAACACGACAATCCGGTCGCTGTAACGCAATAACTCATCGAGATCGGCCGACGCGAACAGGATCGCGGTGCGGTCACTGCGCCTCGCGAGGAGACGTGTCCAGACCAGCTCTGCCGACTCGATGTCGAGCCCACGGGTCGGGTGTTCCATGACCAGCAGCGAGATTTTCTCGGGCATCATCGCGAGCAGCAGCCGCTGTTGATTACCGCCCGAGAGCGATTCCGGAGTCGAATCCACAGTGCCCTTCACCGAGAACTCCTCGATCCGGGCCGTGGCCTCCGAACTCGCTCGTTCCCAGTCGAGCAGGAACCCCTGCGGCTCGATTCCGGCCAGAGCAAAGTGCTCCTTCACGGTGAGGCCCTCAACGAGACCCTCGCCGAGCCGATCGGCCGGTAGGTAGTGCACCCCGGCGTCCAGATGCCGTCGATAGCCACGCCCGGTAAGGGTCTCGCCGCCGATACGTACCGATCCGCGGGCCGGTGAAAGCAGGCCCGCGGCGACTCGAAGCAAGGTCTGCTGCCCCGACCCCTCCAACCCGGCCAACCCCACCACCTCCGCGGTATGGACCTTGACCGAAATGTCGTCGAGGGTCACAAGTCGATCATGAAGAGAGATCGATTCGAGATCGATGACGGGCTCACCCGGTTCTGCGGTGACTCGAGGCGATTGGACGATCATCTCGCCGAACATCATCTCCACCAGGCGTTCGGTTGGGACCGGCAGCTCGGCTTCCCCGACGAGTCGACCGAGCCGCAGCACGCTCACGCGATCGCAGATCTCGTCAACCTCCTCCAGCTTGTGGGAGACAAAAAGCACGATCATGCCCTGACCGGCCAGGGTGCGGAGAGTGGCGAACAGGCTCGTGCGTTGCTCGGCCGAAATGGCGGTGGTGGGTTCGTCGAGGATCAGGACGCGGATGCCAAGTGACAGCAGGCGCACGATCTCGAGCTGCTGTCGTTCGCCGATCGTGAGGGTGCGCACGGGGACGTCGGGATCGAGGCTGAACCCGAACTCGTCGCTCAGCCTGTTGAGTTCGGCTTGTGCCGTCGAATGATCCAGAATGAACGATTCGGGTCGGCCCAACATGAAATTGTCGAGGACCGAGAACGGCATGCAATGGAGCGGGTCCTGGTGAAGGAGGCCCACCCCTGATTCGAGCGAACGTTTCGTCGAGCCGGTGGGGAGCGACTCGCCGTCGAGCCGGATTTCGCCCGAGTCGGCGGTGATGAAGCCCGCAAGGACCTTCATCAACGTCGACTTGCCGGCTCCATTCTCTCCGAGGATGCCGTGGATGGAGCCGCGCTCGACCGCAATGGTCACACCGTCATTGGCGCGAAGGCTGCCGTAGTGCTTGTGGATGTCGAGAAGCTCGAGCACCCGATCTCCGTTCCCCCTGCCGGGACTGCCTGTCCGACGATCAGCCGGCCGAGCTGGCCCCGTCGATGCCTTCGAGTAGTTGATCCAGATACCAGATCTGGGTGTCGGTGGCGACCTCGCCATCACCCAGGAAGGAAGAACCGTCCTGGAAGTTGAGCGGGCCGGTGAAGAGGTCGATCGACCCGTCGGCCAGACCCTCTATGAATCCGTCGAGCGTCGCCGCGTCGTCGGCACTCAGGCCGTCGCCGGGCACGAAGCCGATGGTGCTGGAGGACCGGCTGTTGATGTCGGACCAGTCCGGGCCCGCCCACACGAAGTCGGCTTCGAAAGCGCCAGCGGCCGCGGACTCGATCACGTCCAGGTACTCAGGCCCCCAGTTGAAGTAAGGCACGCCGAGGCAGATACTTTCGGCTTCCGCGCAGGCTCCCTCGAAGTCGTAAGGGACCGCAAAGACGTTCTCGCCGGCAGCGGCCCGTTGGCCGGTGCGCACGATTGCCTCGGTGGTGTCGATGCCACTGATCACGACATCGGCTCCCGAGTCGTAGAACTCGTTGACCACCTGGGTGGGATCGAGAGTGACTCCGGGGATGTTGAACCAGAAACCGATCCAGGTGACCGAGAAGTCGAGGCTGCCCGCAGCGTTGCCGGCATCCTCCCAGCAGTACTCGGCGCCGAGGAAGGCGGACGACACGAGACGCCGCGTCTCGTCGTTGATGAGCGGCCCGAGATAGCCGATTTCGCCGGACTCGCTGGCGAGCGCGGCCGCACAGCCGGCGATCATCTTGCCGAACTCCATCCGGCCCATGATGTTGCCGAGGTTGGTGAGGCCAGGCTCGAAGGCCTGACCGTCGGCCCACGCGCTGTCGCCCGAAGACCAGATCATCGGTACGTCGGGATGGTTGCGAGCAGCAGCGATGATGCCGTCTTTCATGTCGTCAGACGTGGCGAATATCAACTCCGCGCCCTGATCTATCAGATCATCGACGACCAGCTCGACAGTGATGTCGGGCTTGTCGGCCGGGTTGACCTTCTCGACGATGATCATCTCGGCGCCGAGCTGGTCGACAACGTACTGACCGCCCTCGACGTGAGCTTGGGACCAACCCCGGTCGTTCTCGGGACCGACGAGAATCAGCCCGAATCTGAATCCCTCGGGGGGAGTGTCGTCGGCGTCGACGTCGTCAGCCGTGTCGTCAGCGGCAGGCGTGTCGTCTACATCGGCGGGTGTCGCCGCGTCGTCGTCGCCGCATGCCGTCGCAATCAGCGCGATCGCGATCGCTACGACGAGCAGCGCCCAGCGCCGGTTGGTTCCGTGGTGTTTTTTCATCGGATGCTCCTGGCTCAAGCCCTGTTGATCGAATCCTGTTCATCACAACTGTTCGCCGAGGTGCGGTCACGTGGCCGGACCTGCAATGAACTCTCGGCTCCCGTTTCGCAGGAGCAAAGAACGGCACCACAGAACTCGAAAGACGTCGATGAGTTCGCCGTGGAATCGCAAGTCGGATGCTAACACGTGCGCCACTGCTGGGCTGACTCGCCGACTTGTATGGGAGCACCGGTGGTGCTGCTCTCGGGTCGTAGGTTCAGTCGGCCATACTTCTATACATGAACGACCCACAGGCGCTGAACGTGTTGGGCGGTCCCCTCGAGATGTGCAGCAAGGATCCGGTCACCGGCTGGTTTCGTGACGGGTGCTGCAACACCGCTCCCGGCGACGTCGGAAGCCACACAATTTGCGCCGTCGTCAGTCGCGAGTTTCTCGACCATCAATCCAACATCGGCAACGACCTCGTCACCCCGCACCCCGAGCATGGCTTCCCAGGCCTCAACCCCGGCGATCGCTGGTGCGTCACCGCGGCCAATTGGCTGCGCGCCCATATCGACGGTGCCGCCTCCCCTGTCGTGCTCGCCGGTACGCACGAGCTCGCCACCCGGATCGTTCCCCTCGACATTCTCCGCCTCTACGCGGTCGACGTCCCCGGTGACCCGGAATTCCTCACCACAGAGCCCGATGACGACGAGTCGTAGCTCGGGATACGGACCGCTCTCAAAGCGTCGGTGAGGAGGCCATCGATGTCGATATATGAATCCGACCCGAGGCTGGCGCCCGACTCCGAGTTCGAGGGCGGATCGTTGAGCCATTTCGTGGTCGGGAATCGCGGTCGGATGCTCGATTCGCGGCGAACGCCGGTGAGCATCGTGGCGGTGAGGGTCGACGTGGGGTTCGTCACGATCCAGATCGAGGCGTTCGAGGATGCGGGCGCCCAATGGGACATCCCTTTCGAGGAGGTCGGCCACTACCAGTTCGAGCTCGGCAGTGAGCGGGCGGGTGCGTCCGACGTGGAGCGGTTCCGCCTGGCCGTCGAGCAGTTCGATCGCCGACTCGAAATCCCTTGTGACATGACGGATCGGCAGGTCGCCCGGGCCACAGTCGACGAGGAGCAGCATCAGGCCGATGAATGGCTGGGGGCCCATTCGAGCTTCTTCGCCGCCGGCGGCACAGCTCCGCCTCCCGAGGATCGAACGGGCGACCCCCGGCTGTTCGAGGATCTCCGCACCTACATGGCTCAGCGCGGTCTCGGCGAGATGGAGGAGGCCTTCGCCCGTCAGTTCGTCTCCAATCCGTATGCCGGCGAGATCGTCAAGGGGCACCGGATCGTGCTCGCTTGGATGGGGGTCGTGCCGTATGAGGGCACGATCGTGCGCGACCCAGCGACCTTCGAGGGCTCGTGGGACGAGGCGCACCGTCGGAGTCACATCGAGGCCCGGCTCGGGTTCGTCAGGGCGATGTTCGGGCGTCTGGGCCAGCCCCGGCTCTTGCTGTACCGAGGCATGTCCACGTCCGGTCCGATCAGATCGGCACGAAACCACACGTTCGTGTCGGCAACGTTTTCCAGGCTGGTTGCACACAGCCACTTCGATGGGGCCGGACCGGGTGCGAGCCGCATGCTTGTGTCCCTGCAGGTACCAGTGGAGCGGGTCCTGATGACTTACCTGGAGACAGCGGCGATGAACGAACAGTTCAAGGAAGCAGAAGCGGTGTTGCTGTTCGAACCCGGGCACGCTCAGCCAAGCTCGTAGGTCGCCGGCCCCGACTACTGGGAGGCCGCTCCGACGGCGTCTGCGACCGTGGTCACCAGTCCGGTGGCCAGTTCGTAGACATGGCCCGAGACGGAAACCCGGCTGGGGAGAAGAGGCGACGCCAGGAGCTTGTTGACGTCGGCCAGCACGCTCTCGGTCGGGTTGGTGACTGCTCTGGTGGCCAGAATCTGCTCGTTGACACTGACCCGGTCGGCGAATCCGTGACGAAAGTCGTCGTCGGCGAGGAATCCGCTGCCGCACTCGGTGTGGTGAATGATGGCGACCTCGAAGGGAGGTGCCTCTTCGCCGAAGAGGTTCTCGGTCAGTGCCGCGATGAAGGCGATGTCTCGAATGACTTCGTCGTTGACGCGGCCACCAGTGTTGCGGATCACGAGGGCGTCACCGAGGTCGATGCCGAGGATGTGGGCCGGGTCGATCCGGGCGTCCAGGCAGCCGAGTACGAAGAGTTGGTGAGCCGGCATGGGCGACAGGCCCTCGTGGGCGCCCGTCTGGGCGAACGCCTGGTTGCGCTCGAGAAGTGGGTCGAGTTTCGACATTGGTTGTCTCCGATGTTGGTCTTGGATGGGCGGGCGCCCATCTGCTACCTTGCAAAAGTAAAGCTATACTTCGTACTTTAGTTTTGCAAGTTTAATCTTGATGAGGAAGACGACGAGGAGGGAGACGACATGGCCAGGAAGCACCCCTACCAGCTGCTGTGCCCCATTGCCCGAGCTCTGGATGTGGTCGGCGACCGATGGACCCTGCTCATCCTGCGCGATCTCCATGCCGGCCCCGCACGGTTCCAGCAACTGCAAGAAGGACTCGGGATGGCGACCAACCTCCTCACCACCCGGCTGGCCGAACTGACCGATACCGGAATGATTCAGAAGCTGGATGTCGATGGACACAACGCCTACGCGCTGACCGAGCTCGGCCGAAAGACCGACCTGCTCCTCTGGGAGCTTTCACAGTTCGGGGCAGAGCTCGAGCCAGAACCCGACCCGCGCCGACCGGGCAATCTACGAACCATCGCACTCCCCCTCCGAATCGCTCTGAACTCAGTGACAGACCGGCCAGAGCTGACGATCCGACTGCTGATCGACGATGAGACCTTCACCATCGTGTCGTCGGTCGACGGTGTCGACGTGCAATACGGCGAGTCGTCCACCCCGGCCGATCTCATAATTCGAACCACCTATGCCCACTTCCTCGCCGTGGGCGAAGGGCGAATGTCGCTGAAGGAGTTCGGAGCCAAACATCTCGAAGTCGTCGAGGGACCCAAACATCTCGGAGCGTTCGCAAGCCTCATGAACGCCGCCCGTGCCGCCGTCTAGCCCTCTCCAGCTAGGAACGCGTCGTCAGCCGCCAGAAGCAAACCGAGTTGCAGTACGACCCGAGTCCTTTGAACGTGGGGATGTCGAGTTGCCCACACCGAGCCGAGGGTCGGGTGTGGCGGCCCAGTTGCTTGACAACGTGAATGAGGCCGGAGAGCTCGTCACCTACCTCCTGTTTGCTCCGGTGCGGGTCGACTTGAGTTGGAGCGACGACGACCGATACCAGAGACCGTTCGGCCGCTACTGATTTCGTTGGTTCTTCCAGGTTTCGTGGTCGATTGTTTCCAGACCGTCTGATTTCCATCCAATGAAGCCGGTGACGATGTGTGAAACCTTCTCCAGGCCCATGTCCTTGAGCAACTTTGCGGACAAACTTGTCCGGCCGCCAGCGGCTCAATAGAGGACAAACTCGATGTCTTCGGCGAAAACCGGTTTGAAGTACGGCGAATCCGGCGACACCCAGAATTCCAGCATTCCCCGTGGGACGTGCATCGCTCCGGGGATCACGCCGTCGCGCTCGAGTTCACGAATGTCTCGGATGTCGACCAGCAGGGCTCCGTCTTCATCCACGCGCTTCTTGGCTTCAGCCGGTGTGTGGTTGTCAATTTGTTGGCGAGCCTCGGCGATCATCTCTTCCACTGACCTCACTGCCACGTCAACTCCTCTGGTCGGGGATGAGCAAGGATCGCACAAGTCGAGCTCGTACCGTTTGGCTGCAAAGAAGCTGCCCCGACTTCTCAGTTGAAGGTCATTGCGCCGTAGCCACCTCGGCGCTGTTTGGTGGATCGGAAACCGGCCGGCTGTGCTGAGGCCGAGCGTTCGCTGTGGCCCGGCCCCGGCACGCCGTACGATGCGGTATGGACCCTGTAGTGCAGGCGATGAGCGACCAACTCGACGAGCTGGCGAGCATGGTCGGGACCATAGGTGAGGGTGAGTGGCGCCGACCCTCGGCTTGCGCCGGGTGGTCCGTTGCCGATGTGGTGCTCCACCTGGCCCAGACCAACGAGATGGCCACTGGAAGCGCACGCGGCCGGCTTCTCGAGGCCGCGAACGGCGCAGAGTGGGCGGCGGCCGGGGACGGCGTCGACGACGCGGCCGATGCTGGGGTGGCGGCGCAGCGGGGCGCCAGTGGCGCCGAGGTGTACGTCCGGTGGAAGCGGTCGGCCGATGAGATGGTGACCGCATTGGGGGAGGCCGATCCAGAAGTACGCGTGCGGTGGGTCGTGGGCGACATGTCGCCCCGGACCCTCGCCACCACGCGCATCGCCGAGACCTGGATTCACACGAGCGACGTGGCGATCGGTCTCGGGTTGGACTGCGCGCCTACCGATCGGCTCCGGCACATCGCTTACCTCGTTCACCGGACGGTGCCGTATGCCTTCGCTCGCAGTGGTCTCGCGGCGCCGCGACCGGTCGCTTTCGTCCTGGCGTCGCCTGACGGAGGCGACGAGTGGGTCTTCGGCGACCGGGTCTCAGCTGCCACGGTCGTCCAGGGTCCCGCCCTCGATCTGTGTCTTGTGGCGGGCCAGAGGGCCGAAGCGGCCGACACCGCGCTTGTGGCGACTGGCCCCGATGCCGATGAGCTTCTCGCCGTCATGCGAACGTTCGCCTGACCCACGAACGCAGACAACGCGAAGCGAGTGCGGCCGCGGTGACGGCCGCCGTGGCCGACGGTCAGTCGATCAGCGGCGTGTGACGGTGACGGGCAGGTTGGTGTAGCCGTGCACGAAGGACGAGAAGGTTCGTTCCGGTTCGTCTTGGACTTCGATGCGTTCGAAACGCTCGAGGATCTCCTCCCACAGAATCCGAAGCTGCAGTTCGGCGAGACGGCTGCCCATGCAGTAGTGGATGCCGTAGCCGAACGCGAGTTGCCGGTCGGCGTTGTGGCGTTCGATGTCGATGACGTCGCCGTTGTCGAAGACGTCCTCGTCGCGGTTGGCTGACACGTACCACATCAGGACTTGGTCGCCTTTGAGGATCGCCTTGTCGCGGATCTCGCAGTTCTTGGTTGCGGTGCGTCGCATGTACGACAACGGCGTCTGCCAACGGACGATCTCTGGGACCATCTTCTCCACGAGACCGGGGTCGGCGGTCAGCTTGTCGTACTGGTCTCCGAAAGTGTTGAGGCCGTAGACGCTCCCCGACATCGTGTTGCGGGTCGTGTCGTTGCCGCCGACGATCAGCAGTAGCAGGTTGCCGAGATGAGCCAGCGTCGGCATGTCCTTGGTGGCCTCACCGTGGACCAGCATCGAGACGAGATCGAAGCCGGGGTTCTTGCGGCGCTCCTCCCACAGCCCCTCGAAGTAGGCGACGCACTGCATCAGCTCGTCGATCTTCTGTTGCTGTGTTTCGACCACGCCGCCAGGTTCGGGGACGGCGAAGACGATGTCGGACCAGCGGGTGAGATTGTGGCGGTCCTCCAACGGGAAGTCGAAGAGCGACGCGAGGAGCAGCGTGGTGAGTTCGATGGACACGGTTTCTACCCAGTCGAACGTCTCGCCGTCGGGCAGGGAGTCGAGGACGTTCGCGGTGCGCTCACGGATCAGGGGTTCGAGATTTCGGAGGTTGCTCGGCGCCGACACTGCCCGCACGGTCTTGCGCTGTTCGGTGTGTTTCGGGGGGTCCATCGAGATGAACGAGGCCAGGCGCTCCATCTGGGCGTCGACTTCGGGGCTGGGGCGTAGCCCGAGTGTCATGCCGCGAGCAGAGGAGAAAGTCTGCCAGTCGCCGTCGACGGCTCGGACATCGTCGTACTTCGTGACTGACCAGTACCGGCCGGCCGTCTCGATCTCATTGAGATGCACCGGGTCTTCGGCGCGCAGACGGGCGAAGTGCTCGTGCCAACAATCGTCTTTGAAAAGGTGGGGGTTGGCCGGGTTGATGTCGCCGATAGCGAGATCGGCGGCCGCGGGGACGCCGGCTCCGAGCTCTGCCATCTCCATCTCAGGCGTGCGGAAGAATGCGTTCAGAAATCCAGTGCTCTCATCGGCCACGTCGCTCATTGCTGGTACTCCTCAGTCGACGACAAGTGTGCCCCACCGCGATGCTCCGGCGACATTCGACTGGCATGTGCCCCGAGTCCTGAGACAGGCAGCTTCGATCGACAGGTCCGGATCGATGCGGGAGATCGGTATCAATGTATGTGGCAAATGTATACTCATTGATGTGTGAAAGTGGTATCGTGTGACCGTGGCCAACTATCGTCCTAGGCTCGTCGATCCCCTCATCGATGCGCTCCACGCTGAACTCCCGGCCTTGTTGCTTGTCGGGCCGCGTGCCGTCGGCAAGACCAGCACCGCGGAACGCCACGCGGCCACCACCGTGCGGCTCGACCGCGAGGCCGAGGCGGCTGCGTTTCGCGCCGACCCCGACGCCGCTCTCCGCGACCTGGAGGAGCCGATTCTGCTCGACGAATGGCAGGCCGTACCCGCTGTGCTGGGAGCGGTGAAGCGGGCGATTGACGCGGAGAGCCGGCCCGGCCGCTTTCTGCTGACCGGGTCGGTTCGCGCCGATCTCGACGCGGATACCTGG
>JAJCXX010000013.1 GCA_029263195.1 Acidimicrobiales bacterium | reverse complement strand
AGCTGCTGGATCTGTTCGGTGCCTTCGAAGATGTCGTGGATCTTGGCGTCGCGGTGCCAGCGCTCCACCGGGTAGTCCCGGGAATAGCCGTATCCGCCGAGGATCTGGATTGCACGCTCGGTGACCCAGACCGACACACGGCCGGCCTTCATCTTGGCCATCGACCCTTCGGCGTTCTTGAACTTGCCGTTCTTGCCCAGCCAGGCGGCACGCCAGGTCAGCATCCTGGTGGCGTCGATCTCGGTAGCCATGTCTGCCAGCATGAACGCGATGCTCTGGTTCATGATGATGGCCCGGCCGAATGCCTGGCGTTCCTTGGCGTACTCCAGGGAGTACTCGTAGGCAGCGCGGGCAACACCGATCGCCTGTGCTCCCACCGCCGGGCGGGTGGCCTCGAAGGTCTGCATGGCGGCCTGGGAGTTGCCCTTCTTGCCCTCGCGCACACGGGCGAGGCGCTCGTCGAGCTTCTCTTTGCCGCCGAGCAGGCAGTCTCCCGGAACTCGCACCTCGTCGAGAACGACCTCGGCGGTGTGGCTGGCCCGAATGCCGTGCTTCTTGTACTTCTGGCCCTGTGACAGGCCGGCGGTGCCCGGAGGAACGATGAAGCTGGCGTGGCCCTTCGTGCCGAGCTTCGGGTCGACCACAGCGACCACCACATGGATGTTGGCGATGCCGCCATTGGTGATCCACGCCTTGGTTCCGTTGAGTACCCACTCGTCGGTGGCCTCGTCGTAAACCGCGCGGGTGCGGTAGGCGCCGACATCGGAGCCGGCGTCGGCCTCACTGGCGCAAAACGCTCCGAGTAGGACGTTGTCGGCGGTGCCGTAGCACTGCGGCACCCACTCCATGAGCTGTTCCTGGCTGGCCGAAGCCATGATCCCGGCAGCGGCAAGACCGGATCCCATGATGGCCATGCCGATACCGGCATCGCCCCAGAAGAGCTCTTCGATGGCCATCGGCATGGTGATGCCGGTCGGGTCGTTCATGATGGCCTCGGCCATGAACTCCCAGCCGTACAGGCCAATCTCGGCGGCCTGTTCCACAATCGGGAACGGGAACTCTTCACGTTCGTCCCATTCCGAGGCGGCGGGACGGATCACGTCGACTGCGAACTCGTGGATCCATTTCTGGAGTTGGAGCTGATCTTCGTTGAGTGAAAGAGAAAATTCGGCCATGACGACCTCCAAGGTTCACGCCCGTCGGGAGACGCCCGAGCGACCGTAGTTACTGATCAGTAACAATGAAACCGTATAGACCCTTCCCGAATCTGGCAACCCGTCCGCCGAGATGGGCCCCTCCGTGGACAGGCCCATGGGCAGGAATGCCACGACTCGATCGCGGGTTTTGGCCACGTGCGCAAACTCACGATCATCATCGCCGCGGTTGCCATGCTCGCTGTCGCCTGTGGCGGCAGCAGCACTGACACCGCAACCCCAACGTCGTCGACGACCACCGCCGCCGACAACCCCACCACGACAGCCCAGGCCACCGTCTCCGGACCCAGTAGTTCCGTGGCAAGTGGTTGGAATGCGACACTGATCGCCGAGGGCACAAAACCGTCGCTGGCCCTCGATTCGGCCGGCCAACCCGCCGTGGCGTTCCTCTTCGAAAGCGTCCCCGACGGCTTCGTTTCATACGCCAGTGCGGCCAACGGATGGGCCGTCGACGAAATCGTCGAGGGCTACTTCTACGGCCCCATCGGGCTCGACTTCGACCCCGACGGCAACCCCAACATCGCCTACCACGATCACCAGAGCTCCCAGTTCGATCTCGAACTCGGCGACCTCACCCACGCCAGCCGAACCGACAGCGGATGGAACACCACGGCCGCCGGCGACGGAGGCCACGACGGCTGGGACTCGACCATAAGGGTCGGGTCCGATGGCGTGGTGAGAGCCGCCGGCATCGACCCCGTGCAGTTCGGTAGTGCCGACGGCGTCGAGTACTACGAACTTGTCGGAGACGAATGGATCGTCGAATCGATCGGTTCGGGCCCGATCGAATACGAATGGAACGTCGACCTTCAGGTCGCCCCGGACGGAACCGTCGGAATCACCTACTTCCAGACCTCCGAGGCGGACCTCGTCTATGCCTCCCGCACCCCCGGCGGGTCGTGGGAGATAGAGACCGTGGCCGACACCGGCGACATCGGACGATTCTCCTCGTTCGCCTTCGACGACAACGGCTACGTCCATATCAGCCACTGGAACACCACCACATCCGAGGTCACCTACTCGACCAACAGTTCCGGCAGCTGGGAGACAGCGGCGGTCGCCGAACTGAGCGCGGTGGAAATCGGAATGGAAGGAGCCCGTCGCATCACCTCCCTGGCCTTCGATGCCGACGGATCTCCGGTCATCGCCTACTCCGACACATCCGGAATCTGGCTCGCCCGCACCTCCGCTGACGGGTCGTGGGAATCCGAGCAGGTAGTGACAGCCGGCGACAATGAACTCGGCCAACTGATCAGCTTGGCGATCGACGACTCCGGCACACCGCATCTCTCCTTCACGGAAGTGACCGGCCACGGTCCCCTCACCGGACAGATCATCTACGTCACCGCGGGGTGACCGCAGACGAAATCCGCCGCCGAATGAGCGGCCCAGCCCACCAGGGCTGACCTCAAGAACTCCCCTGTTCGTTCGATAGGAACGGACGGATGCGTAACAAGAGACGAAACTCCAGCCGCCGAGACGGTTCGATTCTGGCCGCCGTGGTCGTGGCACTCGCCACCGCCGGCACGGCTGCCGCGGTCCAATTCACGGCCAACGACGAC
>JAJCXX010000012.1 GCA_029263195.1 Acidimicrobiales bacterium | reverse complement strand
GAGATGGCCACAGCCACGGTGAAGCCCCCGACGACCTGGTGGTCAGCGGGTTCTTCGAGCTCGAGATCGAGGACTTCCGATTCCTCCCCGAGGATCTGATCGTCGAAGCAGGCACCGACATTCGCTTCCACAATCACGATGGGGTGGTGCACGATGTCGTGGCGATCAACGGGGAGTGGGACACTGGTGATCTGAGGTCGGACTCCAACAGTGAGGCCTTCCGTCTCGACGAACCTGGCACCTACAACTACTTCTGTTCGATACACCCGACGATGACCGGCACCATCAACGTCGTCTCGTCCTGAGATTCCGAACTATCTCAACCAGCGGCTGGTATTCGGATCTCGGTACGGCTGTCGGTCCTGCGGTCGCGGATACGAACTCGTATCTGTCCGTCTTCCAATTCGAGGTTCAGATCGATTCGGGCTTCACCGTTGCGGAAGCTGACCTCCACCTCACGACCTACCGAGACCTCGATTGACGGCGACCATCCATCGTTGGGGCTGACATCGACGATGGCGAGTTGGGATCCGTTGAACGCATATGACACAGAGCCGGCATCAAGCACAACCACGTCGCGTGCGAGTGTTCCGGTTGGGAGCGGTGCAGTGGTCGTGGAGGTTGTCGACGTGGACGAGGAGGTCGTTGATGTCGAGGAGGAGGTCGTTGATGTCGACGAGGAACTCGATGACGTCGAACTGGAGGACTCCGACGCCGGCGCTGTTGCAACCGACTCGATACCCACGACGTCATCGACGTTCCCGATCGTGGTCCGGCTTCGCGCCATGACCTGACCATCCTCGAGCTCAATGTTGAGATCGCGGCGCTGCCCATCGGACCGAAAGCTGAGCTCCAGCTCGCGTCCTGCTGCCATCTCCACGACCACCTGCCATCCCGGCTCGGTGGTCGCCGAAACCAACTCGAGTCCAGCGACGGTGCGGGTCACCGTGGCCACTCCGGCTCCAGTCACGGTGAAGTCCACCTCATCACCGATGTCAACGACAACGGTGGTGGAGTCCGGGACCGGAGAGTCCGCTGGAGGTGATCCCGACGTGGTGGCGGCCAAGGCCACAGCAACGGTCCCAGCGGTGATGGCGATCAACGTCACGGTCGCAACAGTGAGTCCATCGATGAGTCTGTGGACAAGCTTCATGATTCGGCCTCTCTGAGGTGGAGTTGTCTCGTGCGGTCCGCCGGACGTGTCTCAGATGTCCGGACCTGCCTCAGACGTCGCGCTCGTTGATCTCATGGGCAGGACCACCGTCCCACCAGACGTCGAGTCGGGAGCGGTGATCTGCGGTACGGAACTCGATCTTCAGCCCGGGCGACTGCGGCTCGACAACGACCCAGTAGTCCAAGTTCGGAGTGGCCCAGTCGAGAGTCACTCCGGCCGATGAGAACGAGACCGCTGCAGCGCCCCCGACAAGGTCGAACGTGATCGTCTCGGCCGGAACATTCGGATCGGGTTGGCCCCCTGGAATCGTGGTGGAAGTAGTGCTCGTGGTCGAAGTGGTACTCGTGGTTGAGGATGTGCTTGCGCCCGGCACCGTTGAGGTCGTCGACGTGGTCGACGAACTGTCGTCCGAGTCGGTGTCGTTGGAAAGCGTGGTTGTGGTGGTGGTTCCCGACGAGGGGATCGTCGTGGTCGACGAGCTGTCATCGGAGCCACTCAACGAACTGTCGTCGGTACCGGTCGAGGAATCATCATCGGAGCTACCCGACGAGTCATCGTCGGCTCCAGTCGAGGAATCATCATCAGAGGCGCTCGACGAGCTGTCGTCCGGGCCGGTGTCGTCAGAAAGGGTGGTCGTGGTCGCGGAGCCTTGGTCATCACTCGAATCGTCATCCGTGACGAGAGCGGCAACCGACGCCGGCGCCGGCGCAATTACCTCGTCGTTGACAATGCCGACGCCCGCCCAGGCGACACTTACCGCGGCGATGCTGGCGATGATCCACATTCCTACAAGCGCTATTGATCTCATGTCACGATTGTGGCGCTACGGGGTATCGCTAAGTCACAACGGATCCCTAAATGTCTCCTAAACCCCAAGTATGTTCCGAAACGTCGCTTACGGTCGTTGTCCATGGCATCGGTCTTCGTAATCGAGGATGAGCACCAGATCCGAGATCTGGCCGTGCGCGCGCTCGCCGATGCCGGCCATATCGTCTGGTCGGATTCGACCGCCATGGGTGGGCTTCAAGGGGTGATAGAGAACGTCCCCGACATCGTCGTCCTCGACCTCGGACTACCCGATCTCGACGGCAGCGAACTGCTTCGAATGCTGCGATCGGTGTCGGACGTGCCGGTGATCGTCGCTACGGCACGAAACGATGAGCAGGAAATAGTGCGACTCCTCAACGCCGGGGCCGACGAATACGTAGTCAAGCCCTACTCCGGAGCCGAGTTGGAAGCCCGCATACGGGCCCTACTCAGGCGAGCCGAGGCCGCGGGAACCCTCAACAAACTGAAGGTCGGTGAGCTTCGAATCAACCTCAGGTCGCGAGTCGCCGAACTTGCCGGCGAGACGCTCTCGCTCAACCGCAAGGAATTCGACCTTCTCTCCTTTCTCGCTACTCGGGCCGGAGAAGTCGTCACTCGCCAGGAGCTATACGCCGAGGTTTGGCGTCAGCCCTATGGCGGAGCCGATAAGACGATCGACGTTCACCTCTCGTGGCTGCGGCGCAAGCTCGGTGAGTCTGCGGCTGAGCCGCGCTATCTGCACACGGTGCGGGGAGTTGGAGTGAAACTCGTCGATCCAGAATGAGACGCCAACTCGTTCTCGTCTTCGTGGCTGTGTCGGCGATGGTCGCGTTGGCGTTCGTCGTGCCGCTCGCGTTCCTCGTCGAACAGACCGCCGAGGACCGGGCAATCGACGCCGCCCGAGCCGACGCTGCTGCGGTAGTTCCAGCTTTGGCAGCTGGAGTGTCCGATGCTGCCATCGAGACGGCCGTGGCGGTCACCACCAGCGGCCAGATGGGGTTCGTCACGGTGATGCGACCCGGGGGAAGGATCATCGGGTCCGAAGATGGGGCCACCGATCGATTGATCACCGCCGTCAGCACCGGCACTTCCTCGATCGGTTCCACCGACGGCGGAGTGGAAGTGGTCGTTGCGGTGGCCACCGGTCCCGAGGAGCTGTCGGCCGTCCGGGTGTTCGTTCCCGAAAGCGAACTGACGAAGGGCCGCGACCGCGCCTGGCTCGCTTTGATCGTCGCTGGAGTCATATTGGTAGCCATATCAGTGGCGGTGGCTGATCGACTCGCCCGCACGGTCGTGCAGCCCACGCGCCGACTCGCATCCGCAGCCGTCCAACTCGGAAGTGGCGACCTCCAGGTTCGCGTCGATCCCAGCGGCCCGAGAGAGCTGGTCGAGCTGTCGGCGGCGTTCAACGCTCTCGGCACACGGATCAGCGGCATGCTCCAACACGAACGCGAGCTCAGCGCCGAACTGTCGCATCGTCTTCGAACGCCCCTCACGCGAATTCGGCTTCGGATCGAACAGCTGGACGACGAAGCTGTGGCAGCCGAACTCACCGAGGACGTCAATGAGCTGGCCCGAGTGGTGACCGCACTGATCGAGGACACGCGAGGATCGACTGTGTCGACCTCCGCCTCGTGCGATCTGGCCGAGGTCGTGGCCGATCGAGTCGAATTCTGGGCGGTACTGGCCGAAGACCAGGGCCGACCTTGGGTGGTGGCCACTGCTGACGGGCCCCTCCTCGTCGCGGTCGCCAGAGCCGAGTTGGATGCCGCACTCGATGTCCTGCTCGAAAACGTGTTTCGCCACACGCCCGAAAACGTGGCGATCGAAATCGGCACTCTCTCTGACGGTGGCATCGCCCGCATGTGGGTCGGCGACGGCGGCGAAGGGTTCGACGCTGGGCAGGCCGAGCGCGGCTCCAGCGGCAGTGGATCCACCGGGCTGGGGCTCGACATAGCACGCCGTACTGCTGAATCCGCCGGTGGGAGATTCGAGATCGGCACGAGCCATCTCGGAGGAAGTCAGGTCGAAATCCAGCTCCTTCTCACCTGAGGCGAGTTGCTCTTCAGGCCTGTCACCGAGCGAATTCTGCCTCCCGACCGGTAGAGGTCGATGATGCCTCTCCGCAATGTGGAAGACCCCACGAGTGCATCGAGGTCGGGATCGGCCGTCTCGTCGAGATCGGGGCGTTCGAATACGAACTCGAACACACGAGACGGCTCGGCGTCATCGATGTCGACGATCTGGAAGCGACGCTGAAATCGCAGCAGATTTGATTCGTGGGGAAGCAAGTCGCTGAGCACCGGATCGAGCAACCACGAGGTGCAGCCGAACCACCGAGCATCGTCGCCGGGAAAATGTTTCGAGGCGAACTCGGCCGCATCAGCAAATGAGCGGTCGCAATCCTCAGGATCGAGGGGGCCACCTTCGGGGATGTGCACGTCGAGAAAGCGCTGACCCTCCAGGTCCCGACCGTGAAGAGCCCCGAGTATCGATCTCTGGAACTGCAGTCGTCCGATGCGAAACAGATGGCCCGACAAGTGATGTGTGAGCCACCACCCCAGGGTGAAGGGCGCACCGCCTCGGATCCGATCGTGGAGCGCCACCTGTTGACCGATGTCAGCCAGTGTCGCTCTCGTGATCGCGGGATCAAGACCGGCAGCAGCCTGATCCGCGGCCACCGGATCCATCATCCCGATCAGTGAATAGGCGTAGAAGAGCGGACACGATGGCGGCGGCGACGGATATCCGAGATTCATGAACGCGCTCGGCTGGTAGCGCTCCCTCACCAGCCACTGGAAGTGTGCTCCCAGTCGCTCGACGGCCGGGTCGTTCCAGGTGGGGCGAGACTCCATCAGGACCTCGACCGCGCGAGTGGGAAACTCATGGCGATCACACAAAGACCTGAGGTCGGCACCCGATGGCACTTTGAACCGACGGTCGACGGCGTGCCGTCGGGACAAATCGAAGTCGTCGCGCCAGACAACTGGGACGGCTCGGGACTCCGACATCAGTGAGGTTGGCGCCCTGCGGGGTCCTGTCGGAAGAAGCTCTGCAGTTCCCGATAGAGATCGGGCTCGGTCTCCGACAGGGCCACCGGAGTGGTGAAGAACGTCTCGGTCGCCACCGCGAAGAACTCGGCCGGGTTGGTCGCGGCGTAGCCGTTCAACCCACTCGGTCCGGAACCCGACCGCAGTCGATCGAAGGCCTCGTTGCAGACCTCGATCCATCGGAGTCGAGCCTCATCGTTGCCGAAGGAAGGCGTCCCGTCGAAGATGTGGTCGACCAGATCGATCTTGTGGGCGAACTCGTGGATCACGACGTTGTGGGCACGCCCCGGATGTCGCGTGTCGGAGACCACCGAGTCCCAGGCCAACACCACCGGTCCGTCACCATCGGCCGCCTCGCCGGCCAGAACCATCGAGGACTCTTCGACAACACCGGGCACCGGTCCATCGCTCACTCGCGTGCGCCTGACACTTCGGGGTCGAACGATCACTGTGCCCACTCGCCGGTAGAAGTCCCTGCCGATCGACATGATCGGCAGCGAGGCCTGCGCGGCCACATGAACGCACATCTGGTCGGTCAAATCGAAACCCTTGGCGGCTTCCCAGCGAAACGTTCCGAGCAGCCGGTCGGTGTGATCCAGCAAGATGTCCTGCTCAGACGGGCTCAAATGATCCCAGCCGGGAACGACCCCGGCCACCACAACGTGGTCGGGATCCTCGAGGCTCCTTCTGGTCCGACGCCGAAACATTCATCGACGGTACAGCAGCCCGCCGCCATCGGTTCGGGCCTACAGGGTTGTGCAACCGCCGAGGAACTCCTCCAGGGCGGGGGTTATCAGATCGTCGTCGGCGCGCCCCACCGCATCATTGACCCCTTCGTGGCTGAGTTCGTCGGCCCGAACCACCACGACTGGAACGCCCGCCTCGCGAAGCGCCTCCGCGAAATTCTCGCCCTGAGCAATCCTGGAAGCCGAACCGCGAGCGACGACAAGGAAGTCGGGGATCGGCTTACCGGGGGCGACATGGTTGATCGGTGAGGCCTCATCCCAGATCGCGGGATCATCGCCGAACGCGTTTAGATAGAGGCCGGCGGTGAGGCTCTTCTCGATGCGTTCCCTGACATCAAACGCCGCGGTGTCGAGTGGCACCGCACACCGGATGTCGTCGAGTCCCATTCCATGATCGCCGAGATAGCGCTCATCGCTGGCAAGCGCAGCTGCGATACCGGCGCCGGCCGAGTGTCCCATGATCGACATGACATCGGGATCGGCCGAGTAATCCCCAGCATGGTCGTGGACCCAAGCGACCGCCGACGCCACGTCCTCGTTGTGGGTCGGATACTTGATGCGGTCGGGATCGAGATCAACGAGGCCGAGGCCGAGGCTCACCGGCGACAGCCGGTAGTTGACGCTCACGAACACCCATCCCCGCTCGTTGAACCAAGAGATCTTGTCGGCTACAGCTCCGGTCTTGTTGCCGATGCTCCACGCTCCGCCGTGGACGTAGACCATGATCGGAGAGTCGACACAATCGCCGATCCGATCGGGCTCATACACGTCGAGACTCAGCAGGGTCGGTCTCACCCCGTCGATACGTGCGTATTGCACGTCTGAATCGGCGACGGTGCCCACGTAGTTGCAATTGGCCGGTGGCGTATCGGCCGGCGCTGTCGTAGATGAACTCGGCGTATCGGCCGGCGCTGTCGTGGTTGAACTCGGCGGATCGGCGGTCGTATCGGACGGATCAGCCCGCGAACATGCGCTGATGAAGATCGCTGCCGCACCCATGACAGCCACAAGCCTTCGGACCCGGAATCCACTCTCGCCGCGGTTCGACATGTTGAAATTGTCGCACCGAACTGTGATGAGTTTGTGATTCCCCTGTCAGAGTCGCCTCATGGTGACGGAAATCAGTCGGCGTGGCAGCTCGCCCTCGCTGAACTCGAAGCGGTCGATGATCTCGAATCCATCTGACAGCCGCTCCACGAGCCCAGGACCGAAATAGTGGACGACGAAACCGCCGCTTTCGTACATTCCATCGCCTCTATAGACACCAGCTCCGTAGTGGGCATCGGCCGTGGTGCGAGCGGTGTAGGCCACCAACCCTCCGGGTCGGAGCACTCGCCGAACCTCTGATGCCAGCGACTCGAGCTCGGCCGTTGACAGGGCCATGCAGAAGAGCATGTGGGAGAAACAGGCGTCGAACGAACCGTCGGGGAACGGCAGGCGCTCGCGGACATCATGACTCACACAACGCAACACCAACCCTCGATCGGCGGCTCGCGTCTTGATTGCCTCGAGCCCGGTATCGGCGAAATCGGTGGCTGTCACATCGAACCCTCGGCCGACGAAATAGAACGTGTCTCGTCCTTGGCCTGCTCCCAATTCGAGTAGCGACGACGCCTCGACCTCGCGGAAGCGGCACGCCGCCGCCACCGCGGCATCGCTGGGTTCGAGTCCGTACATGTCGGGATGGCCCGACAGGGTCGATTCCCAGTGTTCATGCTGGTCGAGAGGGCTACCGGATCCTGTCTCGGTCACGGGTCTGTCCCATCAGGTGAAGACGATGTGGCCACCGAAGGCCATCTCGTAGAACTCGCCAACAGTGATGACGTCGTCGACTCCCTCGATGAAATCATCCATGTCGAGTCCGAAGAGGTCGACCGATGCCTTGCAGGCATACAAGCCGGCGCCGGTATCGGAAATGAGCTCGACGAACTCTGGAATCGACGGTATCTCGAGCTTCTCCATCTTGTGTTCCATGACATGGGTCATGGCCGACGAGACCCCAGGAAGCCCACCCGCCCAGGTGGGTACGTGAAGCGCTGGGTTGCCAACGGTGGCAACCTTGATGTGCTCCTGGCGCTTGCGGTGGATGGCGTCGAGACCGAAGAAGGTGAAGAAGAGGTTGGCCTCCATTCCCTCGGCGCGGGCGCCGTTGGCCATGATCAGTCCCGGGTAGATACCTTCGAGGCTTCCCTGGGAGATCACGATCGAGATCTTCTCGTTGCTCAAGTCCATGATTGGTCCGTTCTCTGTTCGTATGAACTTCCTGATGAATGGGGTTGGCGCGGTCGAATATTTCCGCCGGTTCAGATGCAGCCACGGGGCTTGGGGATGCCAGCCATACGGGCGGCCACCTTTCCCGGTCCCTTTGGAAAGAGCTTGTAGAGCTCCTTCACGGTGACGCCGGAGGTCTTGCCGAGCACACGAACGGTCGGCCCGGTACCCTTCTCGAAGTACTCCTTGCGCATGAACCGGATGACCGTCCAGTGATCCTCGGTCAATTCTTGGATGCCCTCGGTGAGGGCGAGAGCCGGGACCATCTCCTCGGTCCACTGTTCGGGGACCTCGAAGAATCCATCGTCGTTGAGTTCGACGTCGGCTTCAGCGATCGTGATTGTCGGCATGTCTGTTCCTTTCAATTTCAGTCGAGGTGTTTTCCGCCGACCGGCATGTCGGGCTTGATCCCCGGGATGTCGCGGCCGGGAAGGAGGCTGTGCCAGTAGAACCACTGGAACATCAGCTTTCCGAGATGGTTGAGACGGGATTCCTTCAGGAGCGGCAGCCCGACCTTGGTGGGATAGTGCCCCTCGACGGGCTCCTGTTCGTAGTTGAAATCGATCAGGAGCGCCTTGTCGAAGCCGGTCTCGATGAAGCAATTGGCGTGACCATCGAAAGTCGCATCGAGCTGCTCGCCGGCAAGGAAGCGAACGACGTTCTCGACGAGTACTTCGCCTTCGAAGTGACTCACCGACCCAGCTTTGGACGCCGGTAGGTTGGCCGCGTCGCCGATGGCGAAGACTTCCGGTGCCGCCTTCGACTGAAGGGTGCTCTTGTCGGTGTCGACGAAATCGAGAGAGTCGCCGAGCCCGGCTGATTTCGCGACGAACTCGGCTCCTGAGTGGACCGGGATGACGACAGCGAGATCGAACGAAACCTCTCTCTCATCGAAGCTGACCAAACGGCCGCCTGGTCCGTCGACCTCGCCGGTGTTGAACTCCGTGACGAGCTCGACCCCCTTCTCTTCGAGGAGGCCGGCCAGGGCCTTGGCGGCCCGAGGCTTGGTGAAGGCGGCGTCGAGTGGGGTGACGTAGGTGATCTCGACTTTGTCGCGAATCCCCCGTTCGTGGAAATACCAGTCGGTGAGGAAACAGAATTCGAGGGGTGCCACCGGGCACTTGATCGGCATGTCGACGACATTGACGACGATTCGTCCGCCGTCGAAATCCTCGTAGGCCTTCGCCAGAGCGGTCGCACCCGGAGCGTCGTAGAACGTGAACATCGTCTCGTTCCAGCCGTCGTCGGTGAGGCCCTCGGTCTCCTCGGGGACGATCCTGGCTCCGGTTGCGACGATCAGGACGTCGTAGGGCAGGGTCGGACCGTCTTGCAGGAAGACCTTCTTCCCCTCGATGTCGACGTGGTCGACATCGTTCTCGAAGAACTCGATTCCCTTCCGGAGCTGACGTTCGCGGGGCCGTATGAGATCCTCGGCCCGGGTCAGCCCGAAGGGCACGAACAGCAGACCGGGCTGATAAACGTGTTCGCGGTCGCGATCGACGACTGTGATGGTTGCTTCAGCCGACTTGTAGTGCTTTCGCAGGCGATTGGCGGTCAGAGTTCCGCCGGTTCCGCCTCCAAGGATGACGATGTTGTGAGGCATGACCAAATGTTATGTACGGACATTTAGAATTGGCAGGGACTTAAGTCCCAATTATCTGTATTGATGTTAGTACATCGAACATCGATCTGTGCCAGAGAACCTTGGACGCCCGGCCGTCGAGCCACGTCCGACACAGAGATCGGGTCGCCGGGAGTAGGTAACGTGCTGGTCGTGAGCAGCAGAACCCAACTCCTCGAGGGGCAGGCCGCGTGACCACAGTCAGAAGAATCACCGCCTTTGACGCCCACGCCGAAGGCGAACCGGGTCGTGTGATCACCGCAGGCGTGGACGACCCGCCCGGTAATTCAATGCTCGAAAAGATGGCCTGGCTGCGAGCCAATGACGACGGACTACGCAAGCTCATGCTCCGCGAGCCGCGTGGCTACCCAGCCTTGTGTTGCAATATCTTGTTGCCACCGACTCTCCCGGAAGCCGACGCTGGCTTCGTCATCATGGAGCAGACCGAATATCCCGCCATGTCGGGCTCCAACACGATCTGCGTGTCGACCGTGCTGCTCGAAGCCGGCGTCCTCGAGATGCACGAACCAATCACTGAATTTGTGCTTGAGGCTCCTGCCGGACCAGTCGGGGTCACCGCTCGGTGTCGCGACGGGAAGGTCACTGAGGTCAAGTTCCGAAATGTTCCTGCATTCGCGGCTCACACCGACATCGAGATCGGTGTTCCTCACCTCGGGCCGGCCGTCGTCGACATCGCATGGGGAGGCATGTGGTACGTGATCGCGGAGGCCGCCCAGTTCGGAGTCGAGCTTGATCCTTCCAACGGTCGTGAGCTGGCTCGGATCAGCGCCATGCTCCGCCATGCAGCGTTCGAGCAAGTGCCGGTCGTCCACCCCGAGCTTTCCGGCATGAACAACATCAGCATCTCGATGCTCACCGCTCCACCGACCAACCCACGAGCGAATCTCAAGAATGTCGTGACCGTGGCAACCGGACCGCTCGACTGGAATCGTCCCGATACCTGGACCGGAGCCTTTGATCGTTCACCGTGCGGAACCGCCACATGCGCCGAGATGGCGGTGCTCCATGCCAAGGGAAGGTTGGGCATCGGCGAGGCATTCGTCAACGAGAGCATCCTGGGCACTCTCTTCACCGGCGAACTCGTCGAACAGGTGTCGGTTGGCCACTACGAAGCGGTGGTCCCCACACTGGCGGGACAGGCCTGGATCACCGGCCGAGCCGAATACGTGCTCGACTCAAGCGACCCATTCCCCGAGGGATACACCGTCGGCGACATCTGGGCCTGAACCTGACTCATCAATCGGACTCACACGCTCCGTCTATCCAGCCGACACCGCCGTGAAATAGGCGTAGTCGATGGACCAGCGATGGAGCCACTCCGGGTCGAAGTCATCGGGCTCACCCGTCATGGGATCACACAACGCGAAGAGCGCAAACAGGTAGGTCTCGCCCGGTAGTGCCGGACCTACGAACTTCGATCGAGTCCATTCGTCACCCAGACTCACGAACACGCCCTCATCGCCGACCTCGGCCACCCCATCGGGCAACCCGATGGTCACATCGGTACGTCCGATCCCCCCGCTCGCAGGATCGATACCGATCGCAGTCCATCTTGGATTCAGATCCGGAAGACCATCACCACTTGATCGGTCCGGATCTTCGACACCGACGACCTCATGGGTTGGCACTTCCGCTATCAGCAGAGCCAGTTCAGTAGTGAGGTCCGGGACATCTGACCACTCAAACGCGGGCGTCGGGAATCCCGACTCGTAGCCGAATTCGCGCCAGAACATCTCCGGGATCGTGCCCGGCAGATCGGGGCTCGACAGTTGCATCGACGTAGATGGTGACCCTGATACGAAGGCATCGCGCGCCGCCTGGCATTCGGCTCCGGAGGACTCGCGAACAATTGGGTCCGTGGCCGCCGGAACCGAATCAGACGGAGAGGCCTCGACCTGAGCACCCGACTCGCCGGTCGACTGGTCGCTGATTGCCAACGCCAACTGACCGCTCGACCCACCGTTGCGCAGCACCACGATCAGGCCCAATAGCACCAGGACCACAACGACAGCACCAACCGACGTCGGCCAGCGCCGGCGGACGGCGGGCGGCGGTTCCTCGGCGCCAGTCTCGAATCGCAGATCGCGAACCGTCTCGAATACCGGTCGGAGACACTCCAATACCTCGTACTTCGCGTCGACGTACCCTCGAGTCACCTGACCGCCGGCGTCACGGCCGGCGCTGATGATTCTGCGATCGGTCTCATCGATCCAGTTGCTGATGAGCTGGATCATCTCTCGCCCCGGCAACCGTCGCGAAGTCACCGGTCCATCGAACCGCCCCACCCGGTCGAGAGCGGCCGCCACCGCATCGGGATGAGATCGCGCCCCAATGTCGAGAAGAGCGAGCCGCACCGATTCCGACCCCTCCGGGCCCGCCCGATTGCGTTCCATGACCGCCCGCAGCCAACGACCGTTGAGCCCATCGATATCGTGCTGCAACGCCGAGTCGTTCCCGGCAGAACTGGCGGCAGAGCGGACGTTCTCAAGAGAACTGAGCTGTAGTTCGAGTTCTTCAACCTCTGGATTGGCCATCGGCCACCCCCACGAACGTGGGAGAGATTGTCGCGCTCACCGCGCTGAATGTCGCATCGCGCGAGACCCGGCCTCAGCCGGGTCCGCTGCCGGCAGGATCAGCTCTTGTCGATCATTCGGCCGAGCGCACCCGTGGATTCATCGAGCAACTCCGCAATGCACGGAGCCGCCACATCGGCCACGATGATGTGACCCACCTCGTCCTTCACCTCTGAGAACATTCCGAGATCCATCATGCTGGCCGTCTGACGATGGTTGTCGTCGGTGGGGCTGACGTAGTGGACGAACGCACTCTTGTAGCGGTGGATCAAGAAGATGTGCATGAGCGTCATTAGCCGCTTGCGACGCATGTCGTCGGCGGTGTGCTGATCACGGACCGACAAGATGCTGTGGCCCCGACGATCTTCCATCGTCGCGAAAACGATGCTCGCCATCGACGAATCGGAGTCGTCGAAAATGTTGAGTTCGAGCAGGTCGGACCCAGCGGAGTTGGGGCGCAACGACACTCGAGGACGCACGTCGAGATCGTTGTGTGAAGCCCACTCCGCGAGCCAACCCTCCAGCAGAGAAGTCGGCACCTCGGTCTGGACGAGATGCTGGAACTGAGTGGATCCCACGCCCATGGCCCGGGTGGTGGCGGTGCGCCCCGACGATGCGACGAGAGCGGCATCGAGACGAGGCCCGCCAACGAGTGTCTGCGGAGTCCGGTATTCCGAGCTGACCAATCGCAGCTTCCGCTGCAGTCGGGCCAACGACAACATCCCGTCCTCGAGCAAGGCGGTGGCGAACTCCTCAGCCGCCATTCCGTCCACCTGATGGCCACCGTAGGTGATGAAGTTGAATGTGAACCCGAGCTCGCCGATGCGCTCGGGGAACTCCCGCATCTCGTCTTCGGTCATTCCCGTGGTGTCCCAGTTGAACGACGGCGAGAGGTTGTAGGCCATCATCTGGTCGGGGAACACCGCATGAATCGCGTCGGCGAACTCCTTGGCATCCTCGAGATTCGCCGTCTTCGTTTCCATCCACAGCAAGTCGGCGAACGGTGCCGCCGCGAGCGACTTGGCGATCGCGTAGGGAATGCCTCCCTGGACCTGGTAGAAGCCCTCGGGCGTCTTGGCCAGATCCTTGTCCCAGACCACGTCGATCCCATGCTGGACGGCCAGACGCTGAGCATCGGCATGTCCCGAGCCGGAAGCCGACGTCAACCATTCCTCGACGGTGATGTCGAATGGTTCGCCCTGCTCCAACCGACCCCGCATGGCCTCGGCGACAGCCTCGGGATAGGTCGTCAGACCAGCTGCGGCTTCCCAAGCAGCGAGGAACGCATCGGAGGCGGTGTCGAGAGTGTTGCCGGCGCTTGTCTCGCTGCCGTCGACGAATGCCGCCGCACAGGACTTGACCACCGCGAGCACGCCCTCACGTTCGAGCCATGCCAGCGCGGTGCTGTAGTCGGCGTCGGAGATTTCGTAGAGCTTGAAGCCATTGATCTCGTCGACCCCGGCGTCGTGCAGGCTCTTGAGCAAGGCCAGGAACGCGAACTTGTAGGAAGGAACTGCCGTGGAGGTCGCGCCGAGGATGTACGGCTGATCGCGTTCGTCGGCCCCGCCTTCGAGAAGCGAAGCCGATTCTGCGTCGGTGCGGGCGACGATGATGCCGGGCACCTCCATGATGTCGAGCTGGAATCTGGCCGAGTTCAGGCGCTTGATCTGCTCATCGGAACCAACGAGAACCTTGCCGCCCTGATGGCCGCATTTCTTGGCTCCGGGCTTCTGATCCTCGATGTGGTATCCGGGGACACCGATCTCCACGAATCGTCGGATCAGATTCCGGACGTGAGCATCGCCACCGTGGCCGGTGTCAGCGTCGGCGATGATGAACGGCCGGAAGTCATGAACCTTGGTCGATTCCCGCTCTTCATCAGTCATACGGGAACGAAAGAACTGCTGGTTCTTGTCGGCGGCCAAGAGAGCCCTCACCAACACCGCAGCCTCATTCGGCACCTGACTAAGTGGGTAGCTCGCAAGATCGGAGCCGGGATCCTCGTTGACAGAGCCCTTGGCCGAGGTCGCCCAACCGCCCAGGTAGATACCTTCGATACCCATGCGCTTCATCGAGACAGCCTGGCCCGGAGAATACGGGCCGAGGGTCGTGATCGACTTGCCCTCGGAGAACAACTCGCGCAGTCGCGAGTAGAACCCCTCGGCGGCGTTGCGCGCCACTTTGTAGTCGTCGCGGATCGTTCCCCGCTGCTCCACCACCTGTCGAGCTGAATAGAGACGGGTGATTGCCCCGAACCGCTCGCCGGTCATCCACTCGGCGGTTTCTTTGATCTCGTTCTCGAACGCAGTCATCATGGCTCCTTCGATGTTGCCGCCGGCGCCTCTAGGCCGAACAGGACGCCCAATACTGGTCGAAGATCCCTAACGGTTCCTCAGCGCAGCAACCGAAACAACGGCAGAAATTCTGTCTTCAACCCCGGTCAGGTCCCCCACATCACCGAAGAGGGTGTCGCCCATGCCCACTGCGGTGGCGCCAGCTTCGAAAAATCGAAGAATATTATCGACGGTGACCCCACCGGTGGCCATGAAAGGGAGCTGGGGATATGCCGGAGTGAGCGCACCGAGATACTCCGGACCGGGAGGGTCGGCCGGATAGAGCTTCAGCACGTCGGCGCCACAGGTGATCGCAGTCTGGATCTCGGCTGGAGTCTGAACCCCTGGAACGGTGAGCATCCCCAACTCGACGCTGCGTTGCGCCGTGGCGACATCGACACCGGGAATGACGCAGAACGTTGCGCCGGCCGAGGCCGCTCGCTCGGCGGCCTCGACGTTCCAGGTCGTGCCCACGCCGACCGAGGCACGCCCGCCGTAGCGGCCGGCCAGCATCTCGACATCGTGGATGGCCAGGTCGTAGTCGCTGGTGATCTCGAGGCTGCGTACACCGCCGTCCACCAAAGCATCGGCGAGCGCCACGATGCGGTCGGCCGGGACCTGACGGAGCACCGCCATGATGCCGTCTTCGCGTAGGCATTCGAGTGCGTGGGATCTGACGTCCATGACGCTCCTGATTCGATCATGTAGATGGGCGGACAGCTTCCGTCCGTCAATGATCCTTCCCCATGTGGGCCCCCGCCACAACAATCAGGAGCAGTCTCCAATGGTCTATGTTGGGCGGCCTGAGAGCGTCGATCAACCAAGGAGCCAGATGGATCTCGAGGGCAAGACCGCACTGATAACCGGCGGCGCCCACCGAGTCGGACGAGTGATGACGCTCACTCTCGCGGCGGCCGGCGCCAACGTTGTCATCAACTACAACTCGTCGGGTGACGCCGCCGAGTCCACCGCGACCGAAGCCGAGGCCCTCGGAGTCGGGGCTCTTCCGTTTCAAGCCAGCGTCTCGGACTACGACCGAGTGTCGGCCATGGTCGACGCCGCCAAGGCGCGATTCGGTGGCATCGACGTGCTGGTCAACAACGCCTCGATTTTCGTCAAGGACAAGTTCCCCACCGACGACCTCACCATCTGGCACCGGTCGATCGACACCCTTGTGCACGGGCCCTTCTATTGCAGCAATCTTGTCGCTCCTTCGATGCTCGAACGGGGCGGAGGTGTGATCGTCAGCATCAGCGACCTGTCGGCGCTCGAACCGTGGCCGGGGTTCGCTGGGCACAGTGTCGGCAAGTCGGCCATCCTCGCTCTCACCCGCCAACTCGCGCTCGACTTGGCCCCCACCATCCGGGCCAATGCTGTCATCCCCGGACCCACCCTTCGCCCTCACGACTACACCGACGGCAAGTACGAACGAACCGCCAAGAACACCCTGCTGGGTCACTGGGGCACCCCCGAGGACATGGCCAACGCCATGAAGTTCCTGGTGGAAGCCGACTACATCACCGGCGAGGTGATCACCGTCGACGGCGGACAACGCTTCGGACACCGACAGGCCGAATCGGGTTAGGCCCATGATCGAGATCGGGGCCCACATACTCCCCCTCATGCCATCGAACATGGTGGTGGAGGTGGCGAAGGAAGCCGAGCGCATGGGCTACGACTACTGCTTGGTGGCCGACGAAGGTTTTCATCCCGACGTATATGCCTGCCTCGGGGCAATCGCCCGCGAGACCACTCGGATCAAGATCGGGGCGGTCACCAACGGCTACACCAGACATCCCGCGGTCACCGCGGCAGCTCTCGCCACGATCAACGAAATGTCGCAGGGCCGAGCGTTCGTGACCATGCTCGCCGGTGGCTCAATGGTGCTGGCACCGATGGGGATCCCTCGCGAGAAGCCGTTCCGGACGGTGGCCGAGTCGATGGAGATCATGCAGCAGCTGTGGAGCGGTGACGAGATCAGCTGGGAAGGATCCCGCTTCTCTCTCGATCATGCAGCCCTTGGTCACGGTCCTCAGTCGATACCGATATGGGTGGCCAGTCGCGGCCCTTTGTTGCTGCGTCACGCCGGGCGCCATGCCGCAGGCGCTCTAATAACGGTGAAGCCCGATCTCGGAGCAGCCTTTGAGATCGTCGATGATGCCGCCACCGAGGCCGGCATGGTGTTGCCCAAGCACATCTACCTCGGACGGATCTGTTACACCGACGAGATGCTCACCGAGCAGCGCATGACTCTCCCCTACGTGCTCATGGACTCACCTCCGAGGGTGCTCGAGTCGCTCGGTTTCGATCAGTTCGAGATCGCCCTCGTGAATCGAGCGGTCGCCGAGAATGCGCCTCAACTACTCGAGCCGTTGACCACACTCGATTTGCTGGCCAGGTACCAGATCTCCGGCACCCCGGCCGAATGCTCGGCCCAACTGCACGATCTTGCGATCCAGCACCGGCTCGACGCATTCTTTGGCGACGTGCTGTTGGACAATCTCTCTGACAACGTCACACTGATGGAGGAGACATACGCGATCGTTGCCGCTGCCGGTTCCGGCGGATTCGACTGATCCAAGTCTCTTTTCACCCTTGAAAGGAACCGAATGACCCAGAGAAGACTGAATCGAATTCTGCAATCCGACGGACGAGCTGTGATCGTCGCACTCGACCATGGTTTGATCGACGGCCCGTGTGAGGGATTCGAGAAGCCCGCCGACACGATCGCGCAGGTGGTCGCCGGCGGAGCCGACGCCATCCTCACCTCGTTCGGAATCGCCGGGCAGTTCACCCGTGAACTCAGCCGGGTCGGACTGATCCTTCGCGGCGATGGCGCCGCCACCAATCTCGGCACCCCGAGCGACGGTCCCGCCTCATCGTTGTTCTTCCGAGTGGAAGATGCCCTCCGCCTGGGGGCCGATGCCGTGGTCGTGACCGCACTACCGGGCTGCGACAAGGAAGAGGCCACGCTGGCGAACCTCAGCACCATGACCCGAGAGGCCCACAGGTGGGGCATGCCGGTTCTGGGAGAAATGGTTCCCGGTGGCTTCAATAGTCCACCCGAGCTTCGCGACGTGGAGAGCATCGCTTTGGCGGCCCGACTCGGCGCCGAACTCGGCGCCGACTTCATCAAGGCGCCATACCGACCGGGATACGAGCAGGTCACATCGTCGACCTACGTCCCGGTGGTAATTCTCGGTGGTGCCAAGACCGGCAGCGAACGCGACATGCTCACCGACATCAAGGCATCGATCGATGCCGGTGGATCGGGAGTGGCAATTGGCCGCAACGTGTTCCAGAGTTCCGATCCCGCGGCCATGACCGCAGCGATCGTGGCGATCGTCCACAACGACGCAAGTGTCGACGACGCGATGGCTCTCATGCCGTCTGGCAACTGAGGCCGCCACCCGGCCCGGCGACCCAGCCATGAAACGAAGAGGAGTAGTCGGAGTCGACGTCGGCACCACGACCGTGAAGGTTGTGGTCACCGGCCTCGACTCCGCGGTGCTCGCCGAGGCAACGTCATCCGCGTTGGTCATGGAATCCGACGATTCCGGACGATCAGAGGAATCACCCGCTCAGCTATTGCGATGTGTGACTGGTGCGATCAACGAAGCCTGCCGGGACGCCGGCCCCGACGTGGACCTGGTCGGAATCGCGGTGGCATCCCAGAGTGGCTCGATCGCGGCGATCGACGGGTCCGGAACAGCGGTCGGCCCACTCGTCACCTGGATGGACGAGCGCAGCCGGCCAGTGGTCGACCAATGGACCGCCGGCCCGGTCGGAGACAGGATTCGATCGATCAGCGGCTGGAACGCTGGAACCGGTCTCGGGTTGTCGACCCTTGCTTGGATCGACGCCTCACACCCCGATCTCCACCCGGGGGCCAGGACTTTTGTCGGTGCCGACACCCTCGTCACCCACTTCCTGACCGGCCGAGCAACCACCAACCGCTCCAATGCTGCCGCCATGCAACTCATGGACGTGTCGCGGGGTGAGTGGAGCAATGAACTCTGCGACCTGGCCGCAGTGTCCCCTGCCCGACTTCCCGAGCTCGGAAAGTCGGGTGACACCATCGGAGAGGTCACCGCCGAAGCCGCATCGGCATGTGGTCTGCCTTCGGGCCTTCTGGTGATTGCCGGCGGCCACGATCAGACGTGTGCCGCATTCGCTCTCGATGTGGTCGAGCCCGGCCACGTGTTGCTCGGCACCGGCACGGCGTGGGTTGTCACCGCGGTCGCCGATGCCAGGGCCTACCGTTCCATCCCCTCGCAGTTCAACGTCAGCCCGCATGTCGTCTCCGGAAGGATCACGGCCTCGGAGTATCTCGGAGGACTCGGAGCGGATTTCGAGTCATGGGTGACACGCACCTACGGCTCGGAAACCAACCACCAATCGGAGCGGCCCTCGATGTTCGCCGCCGCCGAGGCCGACATCACCGCGGGACTTGGTGGAGATGCCATCGAGATCATGGAACATGCCGCCGATCGCGTCCGGCTCTCCCTCGACCAACTCACCGCATCCGATTCCCACCCGACCCGCATCACCATCGTCGGCGGAGCCACTGCCAGCAGTGTCTGGCCCGCGATCATCGCCGATGCCACCGGACTCCCGGTTGCTGTTCGCGGCGACAGCAGCTGGCCGGCCATCGGGGCCGCCCGACTAGCCGGCCTCAACGCCGACATCCACCCCTCACCGCACCACGACCAAGGTCCACATCCGCAGGAGACGAGCCCATGACCCGACCCACAGTTGCCATCGCCATTGGACGCAGCAACTACCCCAGAATGTTCAGCCAAGCGGCCTGGGACATGCTCGACGGGTTCGCCGACGTGGTCCATCACGACTCGCCCGAACCAGCCGACCACGAATCTCTTCTCTCGCTATTGCACAACGCCGACGGCTGTGTGACCAGCTGGGGGGTGGCCCCGCTCGATGAGGAAATAGTCACTGCCGCACCACGTCTCACGGCGATGGCCCACATGGGGAGCAGCGTCAAACGGTTCGTCTCCGACGCCTTCTGGCAGCGTGAGATTCAACTGACCAGCGCCGGCATCACGCTGGCCCGCGATGTCGCCGAGACCACCCTCGGCATGATGATTGTGGGACGCAAGAGGATCATCCCGTTGTCGCAGAACGTTCGGGCCGGCGGATGGCGCGAGAGTCCCACCTGGGATCAGTGGGATGCGAGAGAGCTCACCCGCAGCACGGTGGGGATCATCGGTGCCTCCAACGTCGGCCGTCATGTGATATCGCTTCTCGGGAATTTCGAAGTGGAGGTTCTGGTGTTTGATCCATTCCTCTCGGAGGAGGACGCTCGAGAACTGGGTGTCACCAAGGTCGACCTGCCCGATCTTCTGCAGCGCAGCCATACGGTCTCGTTGCACTGCCCATCGCTGGAGGCAACTCACCACATCATCGATGGCGAGGCTTTGTCGATGATGCGCGACGACGCCCTGCTGATCAACACAGCGCGAGGCGAACTCATCGACGAGGCCGCTCTCATCACCGAACTGTCGAAGGGCCGCTTCTTCGCGTTTCTCGATGTGATGGATCCCGAGCCACCAGCGGCCGATAGCCCCCTTCGGTCGCTCGACAACGTCGTTCTCACTCCTCACACCGCCGGGTGCATCGAGAACTGCACCCGCATGGGGGAACTCGCCGTGGACGAACTCCGCCGGCACTTCGCCGGCGAGCCGCCGGTGTACCGCATCACCCGCGAGATGTTCGACAGAATCGCCTAGCTGAGGATGATTCCGCCGTCGACCTCGAGCGACTGGCCGGTGAGGAAGCGGGCGTCCTCTGATGCGAGGAACGCTATGACTCCGGCGATCTCACTCGGGTCGGCCAGGCGCTTGAGGGCGGTGTCGTTCGCTCTCATCTCGAGCCATTCGTCGCCGGTCATGCCCAACCTGGCTCCAACCTGACACGACACATCTTGCACCATGTCGGTGAGGGTGTTGCCGGGACACACCGCATTCGCGGTGATCCCATGAGACCCCAGCTCCATGGCAACCGAACGGGTGATTCCGACTACTCCACTCTTGGTGGCGGAGTACTCCGCCGAGTTGGGCCAGCTCGTCTTGGCAGCCATAGAGGCGATGTTGATGATCGACCCCGAGCCCTGAGCGATCATCGGAGGGGCCACCACCTTGTTGGAGATGAGAACACCGGTGAGGTTGACGGCGCTGATCTCGGCCCATCGATCAAGAGGCACATCTGCAATCGGGCCACCGACGAAGATTCCGGCGCTCGCCACGAGAACATCCACCCGGCCCCAACGGTCGAGCGTCAGGGCAACGGCCCTCTCCTGATCTTCGAGTTGTCTCACGTCGCAACGAATGGCGAGAGAATCCGCACCGAGGTCCCGAGCCGCCGAGGCTGTGTTCTCGTTGGCGTCGTCGGCGATATCAAGACAGGCCACCGAGGCACCCTCGGACGCAAACCTCGTCGCAGCAGCATTCCCAATTCCGGTCGCCGCACCGGTCACCACGACAACCTTGCCCTCGAAACGTCTCATGTCGGCCATGTCTCTCTCATCGCTTTGAAGCGAGTGTGTCAGTTGGGTGGTGGGGTCATCATGCAGATGAATTCGAGCGGCTCATCGCCGACCGAGTTGATGGCGGCAAGCCGTCCGCTGGCGAAATGAACCGAATCGCCGGGCCCGAGCCTATGGATGGTCTGGTTGGTGAGGTCGATCTCCATCTCACCGGACAACACGAACATCCACTCCTCACGAGCTCGTTCGAGCCGGTGGGCCTTGTAATTCTCTCCCGGCTCCAGACAGCGTATGAACGGAAGCATCTGCCAGTTGGGGAAGTTGGTCAGCAGGCTGACCTCAACGCCAGGCTGAGTCAGATTGGTCGTCGCACGATCTTCGGCGCGCACCACCGGGTCTCTATTGTCGGCGCTGAGAATCTCGAACAGCGGTAGCCGAAGCGCCTCCCCAATTCGCTCGAGTGAAGCCAGCGAGGGCGAGACGTGGTCGTTTTCGACCTGCGACAGAAACCCAGTGGACAGGCCGGTCGACTCGGCAAGCTCACGAAGGCTGAGACGCAACTCTCCCCGACGTCGACGAAGTTCGGAGCCGATTCTCACTTTGCCTGCCAAGGGTCGATGGGTGGACGAATCACAACTGGCGAGATATCGATTCCTCGATCCGACGTCGCCAGCGACGCGATCAGGTCGCCGACCGCCTCGGCTCGCATCATACGGTCGCGCACATCATCGGGTGCAATCCCGTCCCACAGCGGGGTGTCTATCTGACCCGGGCAGACGGTGATGACCCTGATTCCGTGCTCGCGACCCTCCAGAGCCATCACCTCGCCAAGCGCGTTAAGACCGGCCTTGGAGGCCGCGTAGGCGGCATTGCCGGGGAACGCCTGCTTCACGGCGAGGCTGCTGACCAACACGATCTGCCCGCGACTCTCGCGAAGTGCCGGCCACGCCTGCCGGGAAAGCTCCATGGCGGCGGTGAGGTTGAGTTCGATGATGCCGTCCCAGAAATCACGATCGATGTCGCTCAGTTCTCGCTTCGCGAACACCCCGGCTCCGTGGACGATCAGATCGATGCGGCCGTGGTCGGCAACAGCGGTATTCACGATGATGTCGGCGGTTGCCGAATCCCTCAGATCAGCGGCCACGATTGTCGACGTCGTCGAGAGTTTCGCGGCGGTTTCGGCGAGCGCCGCCGACCGACGGCCAACCAGCACACACTTGGCTCCGTGAGCGGCCAATGCCACCGCCGTTGCTCGACCGATGCCGGATCCGGCCCCGGTGACGATGGCCACATGCTCGTCGAGCGTTCCCGAACCAGTCATCGCGATCCTCCTTCAACGGAGGCCATCGCCATCACATCGTCGAGTAGACCTCGATTGGCTTCGAGACCCGGCGAGATGATGTTGATCATGAACACGTCGAGGCCGTGGGTCTCGACCAAACCGGCCAGCGTGTCGCGGCATTCTTCCCGGGTGCCGACCACCTGAAATCCCTCAACCATCGCGTCGGTGACCAATTCGTTGACCGCCGACGGGCCGCCGACGCGGATTGCCGCGGCCAGACGGTCGATCTGGTCCTGGTCGAGCCCGATATTTCTCAGCATCCGGTCTGGCGAATCCATGAGTGCGTAGCTGTATAGCGTCTTGGCCTCGGCGATCATTTCCGGCGTGTAGGCCAGACGATCGAGGTACACCCTCGTGAACTCTCCGGTACGAGCCTGCTTCCCACGGTCGACCAACTCCAGGGCGTCCCCGAGATCGCCCTTGCCCATTAGAACCACGCCGTCGGTGATGTCTCCGGCCAGTTCGAGGAGCATCGGCCCGCGGGCCGCAACCCAAATCGGGATCTGACGCCCGCAACCAGCAGTGAGCTGAGCCTGGTTGAGAGCGAACCTCTTCCCGCTCCAGTTGACCTCGTCGCCGCTCCACAAACGGCGCATCATCTCGACCGAATCGCGAACGACACTGAGCGGCTTGTCGCGACTCAGACCGAGCGGCTCGAGCACCATCGTGCCGCCCGCTACGAGAGTGAGAAAGGCCCGACCCTCCGAGACGTCGTCGACCGTTGCCAGCGCGGCCGCGGTGGCAGCCGGATGGCGGGTGTAGCCGTTGGTGACGGCGCCGAGCTTGATTCGTGAGGTCGACTCGGCGAGCAATCCGAGCACCACATACACGTCGTGCATGAGGCCCTCGTCGGCCACCATGCAATAGTCGTAGCCAATCTCCTCGGCTACCCGTACGGTCTCGACCAACTCCGCGACCGGCATGGTCGGCACGATCTGAAGTCCGAGTCCGAGCGGAGTGCCCATCAGAAGAACGACTCGGTGAGAACCTCGTAGTTGATCCGGCCGGCACTGAATGTGTTGCCGGAGGCGAGATTGTTGATATGCACCTCAGCCGGCGAGTGGAGATCGATCGGGATGTTGTAGAAATCGCGGTCGGCGTCCTCGTATATCTCGACGAACGGTCTCCCGTAGGCATCCGATGCCAGCGACACCACTCGCTCCACCAGGTCGGCGCAGACCTCGTCGGTGCTGTCGACGTAGATCGTCGATGCCCCTCCGTAGAGAAGACTGTCGTTGATTCGACCCATCGACACGAGATCGTCGTCGATCAGCGGCGGGATCACTCCGAAGCCCGACGCGAACCGCACCAACTCGAGATCAAACCCCTCCTCGGCCATGCGGTGAATCGTCTGCTCGACGATTCGTGCCGCGACCTGCACGGCACAAACCAGACTCCGGTTGGGGGCAATCAGAATGTAGAGATCATCGGCCTCCACCCGACACGACGAAGCAATCGTGTCGGCGAGACTCACCGACACCGGCTCCGAGGTCTGAATCGCCACCACCGATTCGTGGTGGTCGTCGCGGTAGTCCGTCCACTCGAAGTAGTGGTCGAGGCTGTCCTGGTTGAGAGCCCGGCCCGGCCCGGCGAGAATCGCCGCGTGTTCCTTGCCGGCTTCCTCGAGTCGCCATCCGGCAATCTGCGAGGCGACACATCCCTCCATCGGGTGGTCGATCATCACTCGAACTGCCGACAGCGACTTGTCGCCGATCATGAACGGCTCGTAGCTCACCTCTCCTAGGCCGGCGATCGTAATCAGGGTGTAGAGACGGGCTGCCCGCCAGCCACCCTTGATGTCGAGGCCCATGTCGATCACTGTCGCCCCGTTGAAGAGAGTCTCGACGCCTGCTCCCAGAGCGTCGGCCGAAGCCAATATTTCCCGGACGACCTTCATTGCCTCGCGGTTGATGCTGATCATTGCTCGACCTCTTGATCGCTCTTCATGAGATCGGCCGATAGTTCGCCGGTCCCGCTTCACGGCTTCCCAACGCGGCATCCACGTGCATCACCACGCCGTTGACATAGCTCGCCTCTTTCGACGCCAGAAATAGAATCGTCGCCGCCAGTTCCTCGGGTGTCCCGAAACGGCCGGCCGGAATGTGGCTCTGAATCTCTGCTTGAAGGTTCGGATCAGGCATGCCCACCAACAGGGCTTCGGTGGCAACGAGTCCCGGGGCCACGGCGTTCACCCGAATGCCGTGCGGGGCGAGATCGAGGGCCATGGATCGAGTGAGGCTTTCGATCGCACCCTTCGAAGCGATGTACGCGGTTCGACTGCCGAACGCCAGGCGCGCCCCGATCGAGCTGAGATGGACGATCGATCCGGTGCGGCCGTCCTCAACCATGCGCGCCGCAACGAGCTGACTGATCTGGAACACACCACGAACGTTGGTTTGCCAGACCTGTTCCAACACGTCGAGGTCGACATCGAGGAACGACGCCCGATCGATCATTGCTGCGTTGTTGACCAGCACGCTCACGGGCCCGAGTTCTGTCTCGGTCGTGGCGACGAGAGCCGCCACATCTTTGGTCACCGACATGTCGGCGCGTATGGCCAACGCGGTTCCTCCAGTCGCGACAATCTCGTCGACCGTCTCCTGTGCCCCGCTCTCGTCGCGTCGGTAGTTGACCGCCACCGTCGCTCCTTCGTTCGCGAGAGCCTTGGCTGTCGCGGCACCGATTCCTCTCGATGCACCGGTGACTATCACGACATCTTGGTCGAATCTGCTCACGTCTGTTCTCCCCCGTCACGTAGTTGATTCGGTCTCGACAGCGCCTTCGCGATGTCGGCAAGTAGACGTGCTGCCGCCACTCCGTCGATGAACCGATGATCGAAGGTGAGCCCGAACCGGGCCACCGTGCGCAGCACCGGCTGACCGTCGTGGTCGGGTTCGAAGCGTTCCCGACCCCTGCCAACCAGGAGTATCGCGGCCTGCGATGGTGCCGGCAGGGCGAAACCGTCGTCGACTCCGAACATTCCGAGATTCGAGACCGTGAAGGTGGCACCCTCCACATCCGGCAGCTTCAGTTGGCCGGCCCGGGCCTTTGCTGCGAGATCTGCGACCGCAGCGTCGAGATCACCGACGGAGAGGCGTTGGGCATCCTGAACAACCGGCACGATCAGACCATCGTCGACCGAAACAGCCACTCCAAGATTGACGGTCTTGGGCACG
>JAJCXX010000011.1 GCA_029263195.1 Acidimicrobiales bacterium | reverse complement strand
GGGTGATCAATGATTCATCGTTTACGGATTATGACGCTTATTTGTTGGGATCAAACCTTGTCGGGTCGTATCGGACACAGTTTGAATTATCCGAGCAAGAAGAAGCCAAAAAACTTGTAGAGGAATTACAGAAACTCCTTAGAATCCATATGACCCAATTAGAGGACGGGATTTTAAAAATCATCCAATTTCCTCGAACAGATACGGCGGTGGATACATGGGTAGATGCAGACTTTATAACGGGTATCAAACAGACAGGCGACTACATAGACTCGATTGTTAATGTCGGGATTGTGGGCTATTCGTCAGTCTGGGGCGAAGAAGCTGACCGAGTAGTGACCTACGGAGACGCGGACTCTATCGAAATTAACGCCCCCGGAACGGATATTCATCTGGCAGACAGAACCATAAAAACCAGATGGTTGGGGCCGGACTCTGTAGGAGTGGCAAACGAAATTGCAAAAAGACTTGTCGATACGTTTAAAGATGGTCTGGCGGGGCTAGAATTTACAACACTTTTAAATAAATTTAAAGTGCAGGTGGGCGATTATGTCAACATCGTCACAACCAATTTATTGATACCGGGGCAATTAGGAACGCCAGTAGCCGGGACAAAATTCATGGTGACATCGAAAACCCCTGATATTGACAACGGGTTGATTCGATGGAAAATGATAGAGGCCAAAGAATTAAACCGGAAGCCCACAGGCCATTTTACCTTGACCCCCAGAACAGGAAAGCCGACAGGTGGGACTCCCTTGACGGTCAGCTTAAATCCTTCAGCGTCCGTTGACGATGATGGGACGATTGTTTTGTATGAGGTGGATTTTGACTATGACGGGACGAATTTCACGGTTGATGCTTCGCAAGCCAATCCCACGCCTGCAATAACCCACGATTACGACACAACGGCAATCGGCTACAAACAAGTCGCTTTGAGGGTGACAGATAATAACGGGGCTGTCCACATCCAGACAAGAGCCACGGACGACACAGAGGACGATATTTTGGCGGTTGTGAGGGTGCAGAATGGGCCAACAGCGGTTATTTCCGTTTCAGACCCCGCACCAGAACGCCCCTCTATTGTTGATGTATCAAGCGCGAGTTTCGCAACGTCAGGGGTTATCGTCTTGGTCGAATGGGACATCGATTATAACGGATCTTTTGTCACCGACGAAACAGGCCAATCAATAAAAGTCCCTCTTTTGAGGGATGCTCAAGATATCGCCCTAAAAGTGACCGATGAGGACGGGCATACAGACACAGCAACGGCCACGCTTCCTGGATCTTTAGCCGCTATCATGCCGATGGTGGATATTATGTCAGTCCTGACAAGTCAATGGCGCGAACTCCCAAACCCTGTAAACGCCGCGCTTTTTGATAGCGTCTGGAATGGGTCTTTGTTTTGTGCAGTGGGACTTGCCACCGGAGCAGACGCATATATCATTACCTCCCCAGATGGCGAAGTATGGACAGAGAGGGCTAATCCAGACAACACTACATTGCATGGGATAGCTTGGAACGGGTCTATATTTTGTGCCGTGGGCAATTCAGGGTATATCGTGACCTCCCCCGACGGGATCACGTGGACAAAAAGAACCTCCCCATTGTTGGCCGCGCTTTTTGACGTAACGTGGAACGGGTCTATATTTTGTGCCGTAGGCGATCAGGCCATCACAGACGCATACATCCTTACCTCGCCTGATGGGATTACGTGGACACAAAGAGCTAATCCTAAAAACTTTATATTGTGGCACGTAACGTGGAACGGGTCTATATTTTGCGCCGTAGGCGATCCAGACGGAACTGATTCGTATATGATTACCTCACCCGATGGGATCACGTGGACAGAGAGAGCTAATCCTAGAAATATCACACTGCAAAATGTAGAGTGGAATGGGTTTATATTTCTGGCCGTTGGGGGGGATGCTACAAATACTTATATATGCGGATCAAGAAATGGGATAGACTGGTTTAATCGAGAGATGGCGATTACCTCAGGCAAAAGCCTAAATTCTACATCTTGGAACGGTTTTCGGTTTATACTTGTTGGCGCGTCTGGGGTCGATGATGCTATGCTGTTTTCGTCTCTATCGATAATCAATTAATAGGGGAAAAGGTCTGATATGCCGCCAAAACTCTACATAAAAAACGCTTTGAAAGCCGCCCTTGATGGATTAGGGGACGGCACTGTTTATGCATCGGCCTCGGCGGTGGTGAATCAAGCCCAGAAAACATTTGTTTTATCGGGTCTTTCGATATTTATTGCAGATATCGGGGCCAACGTAGACGACAAATTCAATAGCCACACTTTATATTTTCCGGCCAGCGGGAATAAATACACCATCGTGGATTGGGTCGCATCATCTAACACGGCGACCGTGTACGAGACTCCATCCCTTGTGGATTCTGGAGCTTGTGAGATTCGGCGGGTGTTGACAGACCCAGGCACGATAGCGGCAAACCCTACGAAATTTCTAGCTGACGGGCGGCGAGGGAGCAAATGGAAGCGAAGTGGCGGTCAATTAGATTTAACCGTCTCACTCTCTAATCTGTTTACAGGCGGCGGATTTGAAAGGGGGAGCCTTGGAACATGGGGGCTTTCACCAATCGGCGGCACTTCGGACACGTCGGGGGTTAAGAGTGCATCCCCGATATTAGGGACTTATGACGTTTTGATGGACAGAGGCGACCGGACGCAGGTTTTTTTGTTCCACCAAATGCCAGTCAATAGGATTAGACCGGGCGGGGTTTATCGACTACTCTTTAAAGCGCGATCTAACGGAACATTTGTACAAAGTAAATTCAGAATTTCCTTTGATTCTCAGGGAGTACAGGCCAATTCCGTATTGTTCAGCAACCCATCTTCAGGGGCCATTGTGAATGGTAGATGGGAGCCTGTTTTTACTGGCACAAATACGTGGTATTTTTGTGATGTCACAATACCAGCAAGCCCCCCCACAAACTATAGGATTCTTTTTGACATCAGAGATAGCGCGGCTTTTACAGTGTCGCTGGATGAAATCACTATGTTTGAGATAATAAAAGTTTCAAGCCTGATTATTTTTGATGGCATTGGCGGGGGTTACGCCTCATTAAATGTCCGGGGGAGCAGATGTCCCACAGACCGGACAGGATTTGTCGCAGGGACAGACGATGTCTCACTTTACTCAAACCTAAACCCCATGCAAGATGTTCGAGAAATTGGATTCGGAGAGGCGATTTACCCGACATACACCATCACAGGCACACCAGGCTTTCAGCAATTAACGGGAGCCGCCGAAATACTTTTATCCGAGGTCTGGCAATGGGACAAAGGCCCAAACCGCCCATTTGGGCTTAATTCCGACACGCTTGACATCACCGTAAATACAACCAGCGGGGGCCAGCAAGAAGAA
>JAJCXX010000010.1 GCA_029263195.1 Acidimicrobiales bacterium | reverse complement strand
CAACGACACGGGCCGCCAGATCAACCTCAGCGCCTCGGGCCTGTTGGGCACACCGGATCTTGTCGGTACCGACGACACGACCCCGGCCGGCGATGGCACGTGGGCGACAAGGACCTACACCGGCGTCACCCCGTCGGTTCCGGGAACCTACGTGTTGGAGTCGAACCTCGACCCCCGTCACACCCTCATGGGTCTGCACGCGGTGCTGGTGGTAGATCCCCCGGCCGCTTCGATGGCGCTGGCCGCGTCGGCCAACGACACCGACGTTTCGGCCTACGCCCAGGAAGAGATCATGGTGATCCATGAAGCCGATCGTGACTTCATGGCCAACCCGGATGGCTTCAACATGTTGGACTACGACCCCGATCTTCACCTCTTCAACGGTCAGCTCCACACCCAGAACTGGGCCGTGCCTGCAATCCAGGCCGATCCCAGCGCCAGCCTGCTGGTGCGCTACGTCAACGTGAGCTCCATCAACTCCTCTCTCGGAGTGCTCGGCCTGCGCCAGAGTGTGGTGGCCTTCGACGGTGAGATCCAAACCGGAGACCCCCTCGACAGCTCAGAGACCCCCTTCGATCAGAACAATGTGTTCCTGTCGGCGGGCCAGACCGCAGATGTGATCCTCGAGATGGGCGCAGCGGGCGAGACGTATACCTTGCTCAACCGCAACCTCCGCAACACCGCCGTGAACAACAACGGCGCCCAGCTGGTGCAGATCATCGTGGGGCCGGGTGGAATCGACCCCGAGCTCGCCACCGTCTACTTCAGCATGAACCGAGCGGCACTGTCGATCGGTGAAACAGCGGGCACGGCATTCACCGTGAACGACGAAGATGTGCTGGCTTGGGATCCCATCACCAACGACCTCTCCGTTGTCTTCGACGGAAGCGACTATGGGCTCGGGCTCTCCGATCTCGATGCAGTCGACGTCAACGGCGGCAACCTCTACTTCTCACTGAGAGCAGACCTCGCCAAGCCCGTCGGCGCCGAATGGAGCGGAGTCACCGGTACGCCCGGTGGTACCGGTGCGAATCCGATCCCGGATGCGCTGCAGGAACAAGATGTGTTCCTCTTCAGCGGCGGCGCCTTCAGCGTGTTCTTCGATGCCTCGGCCAACGGCATGGACGACGCCAAGGCCGCTCACGACATCAACGGTGTCGACGTGCTCGACAGCGGTGAGATGATGTTAACCGCCAACGGCACGCTGCGCATTGATCAATACCCCCACAATCCGGGATTCAACCCGATCATGGTGGCTGTCAACGACGACGTCATTGTCTGGGTCCCCGGCATCAGCGGCTCGAGTCACTACGAGTACGTGCTCGACACCAGCGACATCATCGCCAACACCAACCTCAACGCAGTGGTTTGGACCGGTACCGATTTGCTGTTCGCCGAGGCGGCAGGTGCATCACTGGGCGACAACAACACGCTCCAGGGCTGCATCGGACTCTCCACGGCACCAGACGGAAACCACCAGTGTGCAGGCCTCGCTTCCCAGTGGGACCCCAACGTCGACATCGTTGATGCCGGCAACGTGCTCTGGTACCACGCCGACCTGATCACCCAGGTCGACGGCTACTCCCTGGGCTGACCAAGACCATGACCGCCACTGTTCCCACCCCTTCGATGTCCGGCCCCGTTGCTGCCCCCGCCAATGAGCGCACCCCATTCAGTCGCGTGCTCATGGTGGTGGCAGTGACCATCGCCCTGCTCGCAGGATGGACGGTGGCCGGGCGTATCGGTGCCGATGAGCCGGCGAAGGCCGGCATCGGCCCGATGGAAAACATCGACCAATCCGCATTTGCCGGTGAGACCGGTGTGTGGATCGAGCATGTTGCGCTGATCGCCAACGGCGGCCTGATCGAGATTCGGTTCCGGATCCTCGACTCCGACAAGAGTGAAATCGTGCATGATGCCGACAATCCACCGCGCCTCATTGGTTCGGATGGTTTCGAAACCAGGTACCAGCGCCATGAGCACGCCCACGATCGAGTGAACCGTCTCGGCGCCACCTACAACGAGCAGCTGATCAATATCGGCAACGAGGTTCAGCGCGGCGAGATCGTCACAGTGCTGATCGGTGAAGTCGAACTCAAGGGTGTCCCTGTCCAGTGAGCCTTCTGGCCCGCTCCGCACTGCTCGCAGTTGTGCTGGTGGTCGCCTCAGCCCTTCCGGCTGGCGCCCACGCCGACCCGACGACGGTTTCGCCCGCACCATGTGCGGCGGTCGACAGCATCGACGCGGTGGAGATGGACTTCACCGAGGAACTCACGATCGACGGATCTCGCCTCGAGCTCTTTGTGGATGGTGAATTGATTGCCTCGGTCGGACCCGACCTGAGCAACCTCGACCGCACCTCGATGGTGGCCGCGGTTCCTGCCGGCACCAGCGGTGTCATCGAAGTCGAGTGGACGAGCGTGAGCGTGGTCGACGACGACGCGGTTTCGGGTCGCCACGCCTTCGCGGTCAGTGGGTCGATCGAAGGTGTTGATTGTGATGTAGCCGACACCACCGACTCCGCCGGGAGTGCGTCACTTGTTGTGATCCTCGGCCTCAGCGCGGTGGTTGGCATCGGTGTCGTCGGAGTTGCCCGCCGTCCTTCTCACGCCGAGGCCTGAGCCGTGGCCGGCCTCCGTCGATCCGCTCTCGTTCTCATCGCCGCGTTGGCGGCGATCGTGGCCCTAGCCACCCCAGCGTCGGCTCACGCAACCCTGGTTCGATCCTCCCCCGCAGATGCCTCGGTGCTCGATGAAGCGCCGTCGCAGATCGAGCTGATCTTCTCCGAGCCGGTATCGGTGGATGGAAGTGCGGTCGAGTTCGTGGATGCTGAAGGAAACGTTCACGCGGCGGAGATCGTCGGCCACGGCGATAGCAGCTCTGTGCTCGTTGTGAATCTGGGCGACCCACCCGACGGCCTCTACAGCCTCCGTTGGTCTGCGTTCAGCACATCAGATGGCCACGTCACCAAGGGCATGCTCGTCTGGGGATTCGGCACCGGTGTCGACTTGTCTGATGCAAACTTCGCGGCTCCCAAGGAACCGGTCCCGCCAGTAGAGGTTCTCACCCGGTGGGCGCTCTACCTCGGCCTCGCCGCGGTGCTCGGTGGCCTGGTGGTGAGCAGCGGCGTGCTTGAAGGCACTCGCCGCCGTTTCACCGCCCCCGGCGATACGCCGTGGCACGAAATGGCCACCACCCGCACCAACTCCCTCGTGGTTCTCGGGAGCCGGGTGGCCGCTGGTGCGGCAACCCTGCTGATCATCGAGCAGCTCTGGAGCGCAAAGTCTGCCAGCGGTCAGGGGATGGTCTCCACCATCGAAACCTCCCTGCTGGCAACGGCCTGGGGACGGTGGGCGCTCATGCGGGCGATCGCCCTCGCGGTCCTCGCGCTCGTTCTTCCCCGACTGCATGCCCCCCGGCGGCGCACCCGGCTGGTTGCTGTGGCTGCGGGGATCGCAATTGTGGGTCAAGCAGCGGGTAGCCATTCAGCGGGCACCGAGACCGGTCTTCTCTCGGTAGCAAATGACGTCGTGCACCTCGCCACCAGCCTCGCCTGGGGAGGTGCACTGTTCGTGCTCTGGCGGATATTTCGAGCGGGTCCCGACCTTCGCAATCCCGTGGTCAAGGCCGCCCTCTCGGCATTCAGCCCTATCGCCACCGCCCTGTTCAGCGCCGCTCTGGTAACCGGTGTGCTCTCGATAGGCGGACAGGTTCGCTCACTCGACGCCCTCATCGATTCCTTCTACGGCCGCGCCATGATCTTGAAACTCGTCCTGGTGGCTGCTGTAGCCCTGGTGGCTCTCGCGTCGCGTCGCTCGATCACCGGCGACAAGCCCGGCTCGCCGGTCGGTGCAGAAGCGATGGTCACCGCCGCGGTGGTGGGAGTGGTGGCACTGCTCGCAGCGGTTTCACCCGCCAACGGAGTGCAGTGGCTGCCCAAGATCGATGCCGAGGCCCGCCAGCTGGCCGTTGTCCAAAACGACATCCAGCTCGGCGTCACCGTGAGCCCCAACGTGCCCGGCCAGAACCTTTTCCTCGTCGACGCCATCAGCACTCGACGGCCAGATCCCGCACCGATCGATCGAGTGCTCGTGAGGGTCACTCCCTTGGAGTTCGACTCAGCAACGACGGTCCTCGAAGCTCGGCCCACCGGGTCTCGCGGAGAGTACGAAGTGCCCACTACTGCGTTCGCGGTCGCGGGGCGCTACCGGCTCGAACTCGTGGTGCGCCGCGCCGACATGGTCGACGTCGTCGGTGATTTTGAGTGGTCGGTTGCATCGCCGGCCAGTGCCCGAGACGTCGTGTTGTCCGACGCAGCCCTTGAGGATTCCACCTCCCTGCTCGGTGTGGCCGGCGCAGTCGCCCTGATCATCGCCCTCGGTTGGTTCACCCTCAACGCCTCGGTGCGTCAGAGAAGAGTGCGCGAGGTCGAGGACTATCTCCTCGACCCAGCGGAGCGAACGGAGATGGAGAGTTGAGACGTTTCTTCACTCCGATATTGGCGGCCCTCATGGTGGCCGCTTCGGTGAGTTTTGCGCCCGCTTCGGCTCAAGACGTAGCCGACGAGCCCCAGTCCTCTCCTGCGCCCGCCGAACTGTTCGCTTCGATTCTCACCCCCGATGCCAGGCGAGCAATCGCTGCCACGCCGGCCCACGAGCTGCTCGAGGTGGTGGTGCGTCTCGATGACCAGGTGAATCTTGCCGAGGTGCTTGCCGGGGCCGATGGCGAAGACTCGACCGAAGTAGTCCAGTCGCTCCAGGATCGGGCCGCCCAGGACCAGTTCCTGATCCGTCTCCTCGCTCCCATCTGGGAGCTCGGGTCCGAAGTGGGCAGTTTCACCCCGTTCTGGATCATCAACGGTTTCTCGATCGAGGCCACACCAGCGGTGATCGCCTCGATAGCCCGCTTCCCGAACGTCGCCCAGATCGATGTGGAGAAGCGTTATGTGGTGGCTGGTGTCGCCCCCACCGGAACGCCTACGGCCAACGTCGACGCCGTCGGTGCACCTGCTGCGTGGAGCGCTGGTGTGACAGGTGAGGGTGTGGTGGTGGCTGTCCTCGATACAGGCGTCGACATGCTCGGCATCCCCGGAGTCTTCACATCAGAGGTGGCCGACAGCTGGCGCGGCGGCACCAACAGCTGGTTCGATCCCTACACCGCCTCCGACACGCCCTACGACCTCGACGGCCACGGCACCGCCGCGGCGAGCATCATCACCGGCGCCGACCACAGCGGTTCCACCGTTGGCGTGGCCCCCGGCGCCACCTGGATCGCGGCGAAGATCTTCGACGACAACGGCACCGCCACCACCACCGCCATCCACGGGGCCTTGCAATGGGTTCTCGATCCCGATGGCGACCCCGCCACCGACGATGCAGCCGACGTGGTGAATGCATCGTGGACGTCAGCCGCGCCTGGCTGCGACAACGAGTTCGGCCCCGATCTCGCGGCCTTGCGGGCAGCGGGAATCCTGCCGGTGTTCGCGGCCGGCAACTACGGACCCACACCGGGCAGCTCACCGAGCCCATCCAATCTGCCGGGTGCGCTAGCGGTGGGCGCAGTGAAGGCCGACCTCACCATTGCTCTCGAAAGCAGCCGCGGCCCCACCGAATGCGGAGGTGCCACCCGCACGTTCCCGCACGTGGTGGCTCCCGGCGACAGCATCACCGCCCAGAGCGTGCAAGGCCAGTACATCCCCCACACCGGTACCTCCTTCGCCGCTCCCCACGTGGCCGGCGCAGCAGCTCTGCTGTTGGCTGCGGCTCCAGGGAGCGATGCTGCAGCGATCGAGGCGGCGATCGTGGGCTCGGCCACCGATCTTGGTCCCGTCGGCGATGACGACACCTTCGGAGCCGGTGTTGTCAACATCCCCCGCGCTATCGAAATCCTCACCGGCACCGCCCCCGACCCCACCTCCGGTGTCGCCGGTGTGGTCTTCGAGGACACAGATGGCAACGGCACCCAGGGCCTCGGTGAGCTCGCCACCGGAGCCGCCCAGATCACCGTCTTCGGCCCCGGCGACGATGGCTCCCTGGGAACTTCCGACGATGTGATCGTGGGCGAGGCCGTCACCGAACCGGACGGCACCTGGATCGTCACCGGGCTCGGACTGGGCTCGGTGAGGGTGACGATCGCCGCGACCTCCCTCCCCGTAGGAGCAACTCTCACCACCCCCGGTTCGGTCGACCGAACCCTCGTTGCCGGCGCCGATGCCGAGGTCACGTTCGGTTGGCAACCGCCGGCGCCGGGCAGCCTCGTGGCCTTCGCCTTCGATGACGCCGACGGCGACGGTGTGCGCGATGCCGAGGAGCCGGGCCTGCAGGGAGTATCGGTCACCGTCGAGACGGCCGGCCCCGACGCAGCCTTTGGTACTACCGACGACGGCGCCCCGGCCACAGATGTCACCGGCGCCGATGGAGCGGTGGAGTTCACCGGTCTACCTGCCGGTCCGTCTCGCGTAACGATCGAGCCTGCTTCACTTCCTGAACGCGGCTTCGTGAGTGGCATGTCGAATTCCGGCGCACTCATCCAGTCCGATGGTTCGGTCACGGTTGAAATCGGCGTGCATGTGCCGATTCGTGAGGAGGCCATCGCCTTCCTCTCGCTGAAGCGGGCGGGGCGCGCCAACGGCGGCACCCTCTCCTACCGCGACGAAGACATCCTCGCCTTCGACGGCACCCGGTTCGAGATGATGTTCGATGGATCCGACGTGGGTCTGGCCACAGTCGATGTAGATGCCTTCCACCTCATCGACGACACCACCATCTTGATGTCCTTCGACCGTTCGATCGAGCTCGACGGGCTCGGCCGCGTCGATGATCACGACATCGTGCGCTTCGATGCGTCCCGGATGGGTGAGACCACCCGAGGAGAGTTCTCGATCCATGTCGACGGCTTCGACCTGGGTCTGGTCGGCACGGGAGCCGACATCGACGCAATCACCACCCACGGCGACCAGTTGCTGGTGTCGCTGCGGGGCAACCTCGAACACCCGTCGGCAGGCCTCTTGCGCGACGAGGATCTCATCGCCCTCTCCCTCGAGGAGATGGGACCCCAAACCATCGGCACGCTGTCGATCTTCTTCGACGGTAGTGCCGAGGGTCTCTCGGATCGCTCCGAGGACATAGACGCAGCCGCGCTCGGCGCAGCCGGACTGCGAATAAGCACGCTCGGCGAGTTCGCCGTGGCGGGCCTCGTGGGATCAGACAGCGATGTGATCCGCTGCGCCGAAATTTCTGCATGTATCTGGAACGTTGCCACGCCGGGCTCGGTACTCGGGCTCAGCGGCAACGACATCGACGGAATCTCTCTCCCTGAAGGAAACGAAGGATGATGATGCGCATCTCTTCTCGTAGTGGCATTTCTGCCCTGCTTGTCGCGGCACTCGCGATGGTTCTGGTGTCGGCCACGGCCGTCACCGCGGAGGAGGCGCCCGAGGCCGAAGTGTCAACCGACAGCACCCTTGTGCCCGAGGAAGGTTCTGTCACTCTTCCGATGGTCTTCCCGGTCGATGCCGAGCATCGCTATATCAACGACTGGCACTTCCCTCGTGATGGTGGCGCTCGCCTCCACAAGGGCACCGATGTGGTGGCCGATCGTCACGCTCTTCTCGTGGCGACCGTAGACGGCGTGATCGAGACTGTCCGTCACTCCAACTCGGGTAACGCCGGCAACATGGTCGTGCTCAGAGGCGACGACGGATACCGCTACTACTACATCCACATCAACAACGACACGCCCGGCACTGATGATGGCGCCAATCTCGCGGAGCATGCATTCGCCGCCGGGATTGGGGAAGGCGTGCGGGTGGCGGCGGGTGATCCGATCGGCTACGTCGGTGATTCCGGCAATGCCGAGAACACCATTCCCCACCTCCACTTCGGCATGAAGGACCCGTCGGGCCAGTACGTCAACCCGTTCTGGAGCTTGCGTGATGCCGATCGAGTCGGATCTGCCCCCTTCGACTTCCTGTGCCGTGGCGGAGAGAACCCCCGCTGGGGACTCTCCGAGTTGGCGCTCGCTGTAGAAGACTCCAGCGCCGTACCGGCCGCGGATGCC
>JAJCXX010000009.1 GCA_029263195.1 Acidimicrobiales bacterium | reverse complement strand
ACGAAACTTCCGGAGACGCGACGTCGCCCAGTTGAGACCAACGCGGTAGACCCACCCGGACGGATTGCCATAGGTGCTGACATCGGTCCACCGCTGAAAGGCCCGTGCCATCCCTTCGGCGGCGGCGTCGCGAGCCAGTTCCTCGTCTCTCAGGGTGAGAGCAAGGGCCTCGAACACCGGTCTGTTGTGAGCTGAATAGAACTCGGTGAATGTCGCGAACTGCGGCGCGTCGACCGACTCCTCGTACACCATCACAGGCTCGGAGCGCGGGTCGGTCTCAGTCATCACCACATCATCAGACGCACAACAGGGTCGTTCGGTTCCAGAATCTGGTTGATTCTCTCAGATCTACGCTTCGCTCGGGCCGAGGAGGTTGGCGGTGAGCATCCGTACCGGGACCTCGGCGACCTGGTCGAGACGGGCGACCACGTCGCGGAAGCCGGCCGCCGTGAACGACTCACCCAGTTCGTCGATAGCGATCATCAGGTGCTCGTGATCACCGTGCTTCTGGCCGTGGCGAGCCTTCATCTCCTCGTATCTGGGATGGTCGGGGTCATCAAAGTCCTCGTCGACCAGCACCACCCGACCGCCCGGAGCCAGCACTCGCCGAATCTCGAGAACCGCGGCATCCAGGTCCGAGAGATGATGAAGCACGTTGACTGCCCAGGCCGCCGAAACCATGTCGGTTCCGACCGGCAACTCCTCTGCTCGTCCATCGATGGCAGTAATACGTGACCGGCTTCTGCTCCCCAGCCTTCTGATGGCGAGAACACGGCGCATGAACGGTGTGGGCTCGATCGCGATCACACTCCCCTTGCGGCCGACCCGTTTGGCCGCGTCGAAAGTTGCGGCCCCCATTCCTGCTCCGATGTCGAGGAGTGTCTCGCCTTCGGCCGGGGCCAGCAGGTCGACCACAGCGCTGTTGAGATCGTTGGACCAGAAGCTGCGGATTCTCGGCAGATAGGTGCGCATGGCTTGCCAGGTGGTGCCGTCTTGGTGCATCCGGTGACCGTGCTCGTGATGGTCGTCGTGGTGGTCGTGTTCGTCGTTCATGACCTCAGTATCGACCGCGGACCCTGCTCAGCGGAAGTCGCGTGATGCCACCGATCCGACCACCGGCAACGGTTCGAGCTTGTCGGCCACCACGTTGATCACGCCTTCGCTGCTCTCCAGCTTCCCCCTGACCAACAAGGCCGGGGTCCCCCGGGCCACGCTCTGGTAGCGCCTCCAACACCCGATCGACACCACCACGTTGATCAGACCGGTCTCGTCTTCGAGGTTCATGAACGTGGTGCCACCAGCGGTCGCCGGGCGCTGTCGGTGGGTCACCACTCCCCCGACCAGAACCCGGGAGCCCGGCTCGACCCCAACCAGAGCGTCGGCGGTGATCACCCCCCTGCGGTTCAGGTCGGCTCGCATGAAGTAGGTGGGGTGACCCTCGGGGGCGACACCGGTGGCCCACAGATCGGAGTGAGACACCTCCTGGGGCGACATGCCGGGCAGAGTTGGAGCCTCGACTCCGGTGACGATGCCGGGAAGACGGTCGGCCGAAGTCTGGGCCATGGCACCAGCGGTCCAGAGCGCGGAACGGCGATCGACCCCGAAACAACCGAACGCCCCTGCGGTGGCCAGGGCTTCGAGCGCCGACAATGGCATCTTGGTGACCCGGCGGCGTAGATCCTCAATCGACTCATACGGGCGACCAGCCGAAATCTCCTCGGCCAGATCGGCCCCGATACCGCGCACGTAGCCCAACCCCAGCCTGACCGCCCACCCCCCGTTGCTGTCGGGGCATGACTCGAGGATGGCCTCATGGGTCGACGCGTTGAGATCGGGGGTGTTGACCACCACCCCGTGTCGGCCGGCATCACCGACAATGGTGTGAGGCGACCAGAATCCCATTGGTTGAGCGTTGAGTAGTGCAGCACAGAAGGCCGCCGGATGGCGCAGCTTTATCCATGCCGACGCATAGACCAGATACGAAAACGACACCGAGTGACTCTCGGGAAACCCGTAGTTTGCGAACGCCGCCAACTTCTCCCAGATCAACTCGCCGATGTCGTCGGTGATGCCGCGTTGGCGCATTCCCTCGAACAACCTCGCCTTGAGTTGCTCCATGCGCTCACGGCTCCGCTTCGAACCCATGGCCTGACGGAGACGGTCGGCCTCGGAGGCGGTGAACCCGGCCACATCGATCGCCATCTGCATCAGTTGCTCCTGAAACAACGGCACACCGAGGGTCTTGGCCAGTGAGTTCTCGAGCAGAGGATGTAGGTAGGTGACCGGCTCGAGCCCATTACGGCGCCGGATGTAGGGATGCACCGACCCCCCTTGGATCGGCCCGGGCCGGATCAGAGCCACCTCGACGACGAGGTCGTAGAAGCATCGGGGTTTGAGCCGGGGCAGGGTCGCCATCTGGGCTCGCGACTCAATCTGGAACACACCGATGGTGTCGGCCCGACACAACATCTCGTAGACCTCGTCCTCCTGAGGCAGGGCCGCCAGGTCGATCTCGGTGCCGTCGGTCTCGGCCACCAGGTCGATCGCTTTGTGGAGCATCGACAGCATCCCGAGACCCAACAGGTCGAACTTGACCAGTCCGGCCGCGGCACAGTCCTCCTTGTCCCACTGAAGGACGCTGCGGTCGGCCATGCGCCCCCACTCAACCGGGCACACCTCGATGATCGGGCGATCGCACATCACCATGCCGCCCGAATGAATCCCCAGATGACGGGGAAAGTGCTCAATCTCGGCGGCCAACTCGAGCACCGGCAACGGGATGGCCGATTCCGAATCAGAGCCAGCTTCCTTCACGCCATCGCTCACGTGGTGCCATCGGTCGACCTGCTTGGAGAAGGCGTCCTGCTGCCCGGCGGCATAGCCAAGGGCTTTGGCCATGTCGCGAATGGCCGACTTGGCCCGATAGCTGATGACGTTGGCGACCTGAGCTGTGTGATGGCGACCATGACGTTCGTAGACGTACTGGATGACCTCCTCACGGCGGCCGCTCTCGATGTCGATGTCGATGTCGGGTGGACCGTCGCGCTCGGGCGACAGAAACCGTTCGAACAACAACCCAAGCGACACCGCGTCGGCGTTGCTGATCCCGATCGAATAGCAGACCGCTGAATTGGCTGCCGAACCTCGGCCTTGGCAGAGGATGTCGGAGCGGCGACAGAACTCGACGATGTCCCAGACCACCAGGAAGTACCCCGCGAAACCAAGTTGTTTGATGAGGGCGAGTTCGTGGTCGAGTTGGGCCCAGGCACCGCTCACCCGTTCGGCTCCTCTCGGCCCGTAACGGGCGAGGCCACCCTGCTCTACGAGGTGACGCAGGTAGGCCATCTCATCGAGGCCATCGGGGCACGGATACGGGGGCAGCTCCGGGGCCACCAGCGACAGATCGAAGGCACATTCGAGACCGATCGCCGCAGCCCGCTCCACCACACCCGGGTATCGGGCGAAACGTCGGGACTGCTCATCGCCTGATCGCATCGGCATTCCGGCCGGCGGCAACCAGCCGTCGATCTCATCGAGGCTGCGACGACTCCTCACTGCGGCCATTGCCGACGCCAATCTCTGTCGGGCCACACTGTGGTGATGGGCGTTGGATGTGGCCACCACATCGACCCCGGCTCGAGCCGCCAGTTCGGCCAGGCCGTCGTTGCGTACCGAGTCGAGCGGAAGGCCGTGATCCCACAACTCGACCGCCACGTTGTCGCGACCGAAGTCGGAAACCAGATGGTCGAGCGCCCGGCCGGCCGCGGCCGGCCCATGGTCGACCAGCGCCCGCGGAACCGGCCCCTTGCGGCAGCCCGTGAGCACCAACCAATGGCCGCTGAGGCCACCGAGCTCCACCAGTCGGTCGTATCCGATACGTGGAGCGCCCTTGTCGCCGGCAAGCTGCCCTTCGCTGATGGCTCGGCCCAGAGCGGCGTAGCCCTGAGGGTCGCGAGCCAGGATCAGCAGATGATCGCCCTCCGGATCGGCTGGCCCTTGGCGAACGACATCGACCGGGCTCGAGGACAACGTGAGCTCAGCGCCGAAAACGGTGGGCATCCCCACCGCCCGGGCCGCTTCGGCGAAACGCACCACACCGTAGAAGCCGTCGTGGTCGGTGAGGGCCAAGGCCTCGAGCCCCAACCGAGCCGCTTCTTCGATCAGCTCCTCGGGATGTGACGCCCCATCGAGGAACGAGAAGTTGGAGTGGCAATGGAGTTCGGCGTAGGGCACTTCTGCTGGTCGACGCCCCAGAACATCGGGTGGCTCGTAAGCCGAACGCTTCCGAGCCCATGCCGGACTGTCGCCACCATCACCCGACCAGATGTCGGTGGGGCGTCCGGCCGCGGGGCGACCGGACAGTCGCCGCTCGATTTCGGCCCATGGGACCTGGGGGTTGTTCCAGCCCATGAATCGAACCTACACGAACATATGTTCGCTCTCAACCTCGAGTTGGCACAAGCTCCCTCAAATAGACCGCCCTCACCGCCAGGGCCTCGCGGACCTCGCCTGCCATGTCCTCGGCGAACCCGGCACGATACGACTCGTCGGTGACAAGCAACACCGCGAACTGCAACCCCGAGATCACACCAATGAAACTGGCCACCACCATGAGTTGGCGGCTGAACAACATCTCCGAACCAAACAGCGGGATGCGCACCGCCCAGTCGGATTCTCGGGTGAGTTCGGCAACCGTGGTCCACTGCAGCAGGGTGATCTCGCGCACCGTGAGCATGCCGAAGATCACGTAGAACAGCGTGATGACGATCGCCACCAGCGCGATCTGAACCGCCTGGGAGACCCAGAGAAGAAGCCCGACGTTCCAGGTTGCACTCCGGCCCAGCGGAAGATTGTCGGGGGGTGCCGCGGAATCGTCGGGGACGAGACCTTCGATCGGAGTGCCGCCGGCAAACTCCGAGACCTCGTCCCAGGTGGAGAACCGGGCAAGATCGAGAGTGAGTCGCCGCACCGACATCGCCAAGAACCCGCCGCCGATCGAAAATATCAACGCGACCACCAACGCGAAGAAGGGCAGCGTGAAATCATTGGCCACCTGCCACATCTCGGCGTTGAGAAAGATGAACGCCGAGAACAGCACCAAGGTCGGCAGCGACTTCATGGCCAAGGCCGACACGTCGCCGATGCGCCTGCGCATCTGCCCCACCGACCACATCACCATCGGGATCAGCGCCCAGCGCGTGACCAGATAGACAACAGCCACCATCACCAGATTGAAAGCCACCACGGTCATGACGTCGGCAATGACCTCACCCTCGGCACCGATCGCCGCCGGCCCCGCCGGCAACAAGACGAACAATGCCAGTTCGATGGCGCCGATGTCGTCGGGGAGGTCGAAAGGCCGACGGTTACGAAGCCGGTTGATGACGACGAACACCCCCACTATCAATGCCAATCCCGAGACGAAGGCCAGGCCCTGCGCCCAGCCCCTCCAGCGGTCGCCGAAACTCAGGAACAGTTCGGAGAACATGACCACGGCAAGGAACGGCGCGGCACGGGTGAAGACATCTTCGGTGACCGAATACCGGTCGATCAGGTGAGGTAGGCCCTGTCGGATGAACCACCGCTCGCAGCCATCGCGCTCATCAGACAATTGACTCACCCGGAGATGTTGCCATACGAGATCAGTCCCACGTGGCTGTGATCCACCAGCGACCGCCCTCGAGCGACAAAAGGTGGGCCGAGCCGTCGGCGGTGAGCACCTGGAACCGGGCACGACGACGATGCGAACCCGGGTCCCACCAGCGTTCATCCACCGGCCACGGCCCGGCCCACGCCTCGACCTCGGCTGACCGGCCCCCCACCGCCAACCTCGCCGGCCGACCCGAGGCCGCACCTCGACCCGACACGATCACCGGCTGACCATCACCGTCGAGAAGTTCGGCTGCCACCGGATCGACCGGCACACGGGCCGGTGAAGGCACCGGAAGGCCACCCGGCCACGGAGCCGACTCGTTCGACTCCGGCTGGATCGACCGACCACGCAGCTCGACGGTGGCCGCCGATACGAGCTCGACCTGCTGGTTGGTTTCACGTCCTCCCCGCAACTCGGGAACCATCACGGAATCGATACCCAGCTGGCCCTGCAAACGCGCCGCCACCCGGGCCGCCCGCTCGTCGGCTTCGGTCTCACCGCCCCAGAAGCCCAGTTGACGACCCGTGGCCGGAATCACCTCGTCGGGCATCAGAGCCAACCGGGAGATCCCCCCACTCGGCCTCGACACCGCCGACCCGTTCAGCCAGCCATCGAGTTGCCACCTGACCCGGTCGGCCACCGCTGCCGCGCTCAACGCCCCCTCGTGGCGCCACAACCGCAGCAGCACCTCACCGTGTTCGGTCTCGGCTTCGATCGCCACCCTCACACACGCCACACCCTCGGCCGCGAGGCGACCATGGAGTTCGTCGGCCAGACCACGCGCACAGAACGCCACCCGGTCGACGCGGTTGGCCGGGGGATCGATCTCGGTCGACACCGACCAGTCGGGATCGAGCGAACGGGCTACGGGTGGGTACGGGTCGAGACCAGCCGCCAACCGGTGGGCCTCGACACCGGCCGACCCGAACCGGGCGATGACACTCGATGCCGGCAGTTCGGCGAATGTCCCGAGGGTGGTCACTCCCAACCTGATCAGGACGTCGCAGAGATCGGGACGTTCGAGAACGGTGACCGACATGGGAGACAGAAACCCGGCGACCCTACCTGCTTCGACCAGCTTCACCGGGTCGGCGAGCCGGGCTGCCAGACCGGCCGCAAACGGGCCATCGGCCACTCCGACTCTCACATCGGTTCGGTTGCCGACCACCTCGGCCATTCTCTGCACAACCCCCTCGACCACCGCGGCGTCGCCCCCGAAGTATCTCGATGGTCCCCGCACGGCGAACGCACAAGTGCCGGGTCGCACCACCTCGATTCGTGGAGTCAGGTCGTCGAGTGATGCCAGCACCGGTTCGAAACAACGCGCCTCGATCGACTCATCGCGCGGCAGGACCTCGAGGTCGGCACATGCCGCTTGGGCCGCCCGACGCCGCTGACCGCGTGTCACTCCCGCCATCCGGGCCGCTCGGCTGGCAGCCACGACCCGATTGGAAGCCACCACCGCCACTGGTTGATCGAGGCTGCGTCCCATGGCCACCACCGGCCAATCAGGGCACCACGCAACAAGGGTGCGTACCGGGTCATCCATGGTCAGGAGACCAGCAGCTGCGCCACCGAAGCCAACTCCACCGGTTCGGGGGCGCCATTCGAACCGGGCAGGAACAGCTTGACCGACCTGGGGCGCGCCGACGCTCCCCTGCCATCGGCTCTCACCTCAACACGCCGTCGATGCAAGACTCCATGGCCATCGCCGAGACCCTCCCATTTCGACGACACGATCCTCATGTGTACGTCGGCACCGTTTCCGGATGTGGCCTTGAACGAACTCGAGGACCACGGTGCCTCGCCAACGCGGATCAACACCGACCCGCGTTCCCGCAACCTGGCGGTGAGGCGACGCAGATCCCCGCTACCCGCTCGGTGACCTCCCGCCACGACGATCACATCGACCGATCCGACCAGGGAAGCCACGACATCGGACCATGATCCCGGGGTCGGGGGCCTGACCACGAACAGGCGGTTGAGAGACAGACCGGCCTCGGCGGCGGCCATGAGACCGATGGAGGGAACACCGACCAGTGCTGTCCATGATCCAGCGGCCGAAGGTTGGGCTGCCAATGCCAACGCCAACGAGGTGGCGCCGATGCCATGTATCTCGACGGTGGAGCCGCGCCTCAACGCCCCACCTGGTAGAAGACCTTCGAGGACCGGAAGAACCGGAAGGGTCTGTTCGTGAGCCAGGGCGAGTGGGGTGGTCTGCTGCGCAACCATGTCGAGCAGGGCTGCGGTCTCTGATCCGGATGATGCCATCACATCCAGTATCGAACATATGTTCGGTCTATTGCAAGGGCGGAAATTCCGGTATCACGAAGTCGGCCACGAACGCCACGGCACCGCCCGCCTCGCTGAAATGTACGCCGTCGGGCCGGTCGTAACGTTCCGGGTCCGAAGCAACCGCGTCGGCAACGTCGAGCAGCACCACGCTCTCGGCATGGGCCTCGGCGATCGACCTCACAATCTCATTGTGAGCCGCCACCCGCTCCGACCTGTCGACAATCTCGGATGCCGAATCAGGGAGCACAACCGGGCCATCCGCCAGTGTCACCAGAACGGTGAGCGCCCCCCGGCTCTCGGCCTCACCGATCCAGGTTTCGTAACGCTCCACGAAGGCGGTGCGGAGGCGTGGGTCGATGATCGACAGCCACACATCGGGCTCCCCCACCGGCTGATGATCGGCCACCACCATCCCGTGGTCCATCATCCACACCACATCCGTCGGGCCATGGGTATCCATCAGCGAGCCAACCGACGGCCGGCAGGCACCCGCCGGCACGAACCCATCGGGTTCGGTGCTGAACCTGAGGTTCCATTCCTCGAGTTCGTCGAACAGGGGCGAGCAACCCGAAACCGCTGTGCCAATCAGCGATCCCGATCTGGATTCGACAAATGCCTCCAGGGCCGGCTGGAGCGAGTGCGCCGTCGAATCCCCGACCACCAACACGGTGGGCGACAAGGGGAACGGCGGAGTTGTTGCTTCAAGAGCAGGGACCGGCTCCACAGCCTCGACGGCTTCGGGCTGTGGCGCGGAGGTGGATGTGGCAGCTACCGGAGCGGTGGCCTCTTGTAAGGCGCTGACAACATCGACGGGCTGCGGCTCCACCAACGAGAGAGCTGCCACCGCCACCACGACACCGACCACACCACCGAGAACCAAACGGATCGGTACCACCCCTCGACGAACGGGCGACTCGATGAACCGGTGGCTGGCCTCGGCCAAAGCGAGGGTGACAACCACCACGACCATCGGCGACCAGTCGGTCAGCTCTATCAGTGGAACGTGAAACAGATAGATCGCGTATGACCTCTCCCCGACCCATCGGAGTATCGGATGGCCGAGAATCGAAGCGAGCCTTCCTTCGCCGGTGGCCGCGGCGATCAAAGCCACCCAAACCAGCGACACCACCGGCAACAGCCACGTGAACAAGATTCGGTCGTTGTCGGCAACGGTCACGAAGACGACCCCAGCGGCGATCAGGGCCGGCCAACCGGCTCTAACCAGCCACACCGACGCCGGACGTCCGCTGAAGATCCTCACTCCGAGCACAGCTCCGGCCGACACCTCGATCAGGCGAACCGGGGTAGCCAGGTAGGCATCAGGTGAGCCCCACCAGAACGCCAGCCCGGCCCCGGCCAGCATCACCGCGGCCCAGCCGGACTCTCTCACCCCCACCCAAGCGACCATCAAGGGCGCCACCACGTACATCTGCTCCTCGATCGACAGCGACCAGATGTGACCAAGGGGTTCGATCACCGTGCCGAAGCGCTCCGCGTAGGTGACACTCGCGGTGATGTCATGCCAGTTGGCCACATACCCGAGCCCAGCCAAGGCATCGACCACTATCCGATCGAGGGATTCGACATCGGTCAGCGCAACCCACGCCGTGGTGCCAAGCAGCGTGACCATCAGCGCCGGACCGAGCCGACGGATTCGTCGGGCCCAGAACCCGGAGAGGTCCACTCGGCCGTCGGTCCGATACTCCTGAGCCAGTTGGCCAATTATCAGGAAGCCCGAGATCGAAAAGAAGAGACTGACCCCGAGGAATCCGCCGGGTAGGGCCTGCTCATCGAGGTGGTAGACCACCACCGCGGCAACAGCTAACCCTCTCAGCCCATCGAGAGCGGGCCACCACTTCTTCATAGCGTCCTCAGCCGGTCGGGTGAGGATACCGCCACTCAGCGTCGGCCATCATCTGGACCCGGTGTGGAATCATTGCGTTCCTAACCGGGTTGGAGCTTTCGTGCAGATTGATGTCACAGAGAAAGCCGCGGCCGTGATCCGCCGACGGGGCGGCACCGCCATCATCGATCTCCTCGAACCGTACGGTTGAGGTAAGAAGTTCGAGGTGTCAGTTGACGCCCACACGAGAGGTCGCAAGCTCGAAGGTTACCGACGACACCGAATCGGCGACGACCTGAAGATCCTGGTCGACACAGACCTTCAGCGCCTGCCGGTAGAAGTGCTGGTGGTAGCCGGCGGACTTCTCGGTCGCTCTCTGGATGTCCAGATCGACGGCCTCAACGGCGCGGCCTGCCCCATCCAACTGGTCTGAAGTACAGGGTCTCGA
>JAJCXX010000008.1 GCA_029263195.1 Acidimicrobiales bacterium | reverse complement strand
TTCGTTCAGCGCGCCCGGAGGGATTCGAACCCCCGACCTTCTGATCCGTAGTCAGATGCTCTATCCAGCTGAGCTACGGGCGCAAACGCCGGGCCAGTGTACGCCTGCCATTGACAGGCGCCACCAGCTACTGGCTGCAGCGGAGACGGTGGGATTTGAACCCACGAACGCCTTACGACGTTACTTCCTTAGCAGGGAAGCGCCTTCAACCGGGCTCGGCCACGTCTCCAGAGTCCGCGATCGTAGCGCTCGGTGTGGGTAGTGCCACGCCCCCAGCCCGACGCGGTGCCGTCAGCGCCGACATACTGGCGGAATGCTTGACGAGAACGCAGTAAAATCAGCCGTCGATGGGCACTGGGAGCGAGCCCTTCCGGTGCTCGAGGACTACATCCGCATACCGGCGAAGTCGCCGGCGTTTGATCCCGACTGGGAGGCCAACGGTCACCTCGGTGCGGCCGTTGAACTGATCCGGTTGTGGCTCGACAACAACGCACCGACCGATGCCACCGTCACCGTCAACGAGATCGAGGGCCGTACTCCGGTCGTGGTGGTCGACATACCAGCGTTGGCCGAAACCGAGCGCACCGACACGGTGCTGCTCTACGGCCATCTCGACAAGCAGCCCGAGATGGAAGGGTGGCGAGACGGTCTCGGCCCGTGGACCCCGGTCATCGAAGGCGCGCGTCTTTACGGTCGGGGCGGCGGCGACGACGGCTATTCGGCGTTCGCCATCACGTCGGCTCTCGAGGCGGTGATCGCCGGCGGCGGCAGATATCAGCGTTGTGTTGCCGTGATCGAGGCCTGCGAAGAGAGCGGCAGCACCGATCTTCCGGTTCACCTGAAGCAACTCGCCGAGACCATGCCCGACTCGTTCAGCGACGTGAGCCTCGTGGTGTGCCTCGATTCGGGTGCCCCCGACTACGACGCGCTCTGGATTACCACGTCGCTGCGGGGCCTACTGAGCGCCCGACTTCGAGTCGATGTTCTCGAACGCGGCCAGCATTCCGGTCTGGCCGGCGGAATCGCTCCCTCGAGCATGAGGATCATGCGGCAGCTCCTCGATCGAATCGAGGATTCGGCGAGCGGAAGGATTCATCTCGAGTCGTTCAATGTCGACATCCCCTCCGATCGAATCGACGATGCGCATGCCGTTGCCGCGGCCGGAGTCGACCCGCGTCGCGACGTTCCTTTCGCTGATGACACTCGCAGCGACTCGCCGGACGCGGCAGAGGCCATCCTCGATTCGTGCTGGCGACCGTCGATGTCGACGGTGAGCGCCAACGGTCTCCCGTCGTTGTCCGATGGTGGCAACGTTCAGAGGCCCTACACGACTCTTGGTCTGTCGTTTCGACTGCCGCCGACCTGTGATCCCGAGGCCGCCATCGCCGAATTGAAACAGGTGGTGGAGGCAGATCCTCCCAACGGTGCGACCATCACTCTCGAGGTGAGCGAATGGGCGCCGGGCTGGAATGCTGCTCCGGCCGCGCCGTGGCTCCAGGCGGCTCTCGATGAGTCGTCAAAGGCGGTTTTCGGTCGCGAATCAGGGGCGCTCGGGCTCGGTGGTTCGATTCCGTTCATGGCGATGCTCGGAGATCAGTATCCCGATGCTCAGTTCGTGATCACCGGTGTGCTCGGTCCGGAATCCAACGCCCACGGCCCCAACGAGTTTCTCGACCTGCCGACCGCCCGAAAGGTATCGGCCTGCGTGGCCATGATTCTCGACGCCCACGCCGGCCAGTGAGCGAGCGGGCTGGTTGGCTAGTGGGCCAGTGAGCCAGTGAGCCAGTGAGCCAGTGAGCCAGTGAGCCAGTGAGCCAGTTGGCTTGGAAAGAGCAGCGGAGGGAGGGGGATTCGAACCCCCGGGACCCGCGAGGGCCCGCTGGTTTTCAAGACCAGTGCATTCGTCCGCTCTGCCATCCCTCCGAGGGCAACGCTACCCGGTGGTGGCGCTACTCAGCGGTAGCGCTACTCGGTGGCGGCGCTATTCGGTGGTAGCGACCTCGATGCGGTCTTGTTGCCAGTCGTGAGCGGCTTCGAGGGCCTTGTCGGCCCGGTCGATGAGAGCGGTGACATCAAAGGCGTGGGCCGGGTAACAGGCCACGCCGGCCCACATCGTGAGATCGGGATTCGAGTCGGCCAGGTCGCGGCGCAGTCGCTCCATGGTCCAGATCGCGCCGTTCTCCGGCGTGTCCTCGAGCACCACTCCGAATCGGCCGTCGCGCAGCCGGGTGGCGGTGTCGGATTCGCGAAGCGTGTTACGCAGAGCCACCGTGACTTCATTGGGGTCGGCCACGGGGCGTTCGTCGCCTTCGCGGCCGATTCTCACATCGATCACGGCGATGGATACCGGTCGGAGGTGGCGGCGAGCGGCCGCGATTCGACTGTCGAGGGAGACCAGGAAGTACTCGTGATTGAATAGGCCGGTGAGGTTGTCGGTGAGTCCGCCGGTCTGTGAGTCGTTGTTGCCCAGAACGATCTGGGTCGTAGAGGTGTCGCCGGCGCGGCGCTCGGCGTCTCTCAACTGCGACGACAGGCTGTTGACGACCTGCTCGGCGTTCATTCGGCTCTGGACCTGTGTGGCGACGGCCTTTTCGAGCTGACGGATCTGCTCATTCATTGACGAGGCCCGCTGGTCGAGCTCTTCGGACTCGTCACGACCGCGACGGGCCATTGCCCCGAGTCCGACGATCGCGCTGAAGGTCACCGCCAACAACTTCTTGCGTCCGGTGAGGACGGTCAGGAATCCGGCGGCGATACCCGTGGCTGCGACCACAGCGGCCGTGTCGATGCGCTTGTCAATCATCTGGCCTCCATCGGCCGGCTGCCGCCCAAATCAAGAGACGGATCGGATTCAGTGAACAGTTCTGGCAGACGTGCTGCGTAGTCGCGTCGGCTGATCTCGACGACTCCCATCGAGGCGAGGTGATCAGTGCACCATTGCACATCGATGAGGCGGGGTCGACCGTCGTCGAGGTGTCGGGCGAGGGCGATAAGCACGGCCTTTGAGGCGTTGGCTTCGTGGTGAAACATCGACTCGCCGGCGAAGAGCCCCCCGATCGCCAGACCGTAGAGGCCGCCCACCAGCCGGTCGTCGCGCCACGCCTCAATGCTGTGGCCCCACCCGAGTTGGTGTAGTTCCACGTAGGCCGCTCTGATGCGTTGGTCGATCCAGCCGTGAGGTCGGTCCGGGTCGGCACAGGCGTCGATCACGTCCTCGAAAGCAGTGTTCACGCGGATCGTGAGCTGGCTGGTTTGCTGGCTCATGAATCGGCTCATGGACCGGCTGACGTGTACTTGGCTGGGTTCGAGCACTCCGCGAGGGTCGGGTGACCACCAGCCAATCGGGCCGTCGGGCTCCACCGGCATCGGGAACAGGCCTCGTCGGTAGGCGGCGAGAATCGTGTCGGGTCGGAGGTCGTCGCCGATGGCTACCAGCACTCGGACATGCTACGTGGCCCCGGGCCCGGGGCAGGCCCGGTAGGTTTCCGGCATGGCGCGTCCCCCCCTGGTTGCGTGGATGAATTCACTACCGATGGAGCTGGCCCCCGCGCTGGGTGCCCGGCGCCGTTCGGTTGCCGCCAAAGCCACCGGCCGGGTGCTCGACCTCGGCGGATGGAGAGATCACCTGGGCGCCTACCGGCTGGGGGCCGCGGTGAGCGAGGTGGTGATGCTGGTGCGTCCGGGCGACCTCCGGGCCGGCGAGTCTGGTTCTGGCCCAGGCTCTGACCCGGCCGGAGTCACCAGGCTTGATGCCGGCTTCGACTCGCTGGTAGATCTCGGGGTCGAGCCGTTCGACACGATCGTCTCACTCATTCGCATGCCGCTCATCTCGGACCTGGATCGGCTCCTGGCCAGCGTGCTGCAACTGCTCAGCAGTGAGGGAGATCTGCTTCTCCTGGAGCCAGTAGGCCGCGCGGGACGCATGGGCCGGCTGCTCGCCCTGGGCGGATCTCTGATGAGCGCCTCCGGCGGACTTCATCTCGACCGCGACATTCCGGCGAGGTTGAGAGAAGCCGACATGCTGGTGACCGACCTCGAGCGCTTCGAGGTTCCGACGGTTTCGGCCCCGTTCCGGCCCTTCGTGGAGGCTCGGGCCCGTCGCCCGATCAGCTCTCCTCGATAGTCACCGTGTTGATGGTCACGGTGCGCGACGGTGCTCCGCCGAGGCTTCCGGTGGCCTCGTGGAGCCCGATGATCCCCTGCAGCACTCCCAGCCCGGTGTCGTCGGTCTCGCCGAACACCACGTATATGCCCTGCCCGTCGAGACCGGCAGCGTTGGCACCGGTGGTGAAGAAGAACTGCGCCGATGCCGAGTTGGCCCCCCGGGCCCGGGCCATCACCAACTGACCGGGAACGTATCGGTAGGGCCCGACTAGTTGTCCGGAGTCGTCGGCCTGGAATGTGGGTTCGTCGACGATCTGATAGCCGGGGCCGGGATCCGATGCCGATTCGGTGTGGGGCGAACCGCCCTGGATGATGTCGATCGACGGATCGGTGCGGAAGATGGTGGTGCCGTCGTAGTAGCCCCATCGGGCGAGCGTCACGAAGTTGTTGACGGTGCCGGGTGTGGCGGCGGCATCGAGATCGACACGGATCTCGCCTTCGGTCGTGTCGAAGATGGCCGTGTAGTTCGCCGTTGGATCGATACACGTGGGCTGTGCGGCAGCGAAGTCGATGCGGCGAGCCGATGAGCCGTCGACCGCCGGGCATTCGCTGGAGCTGTCAGAAGTATCAACCGGGTCTCCGCTGGGACCCACGGTGGTGGCTGTGGGAGGGGTGACTGTTGCGGAGTCGTCGCCGGTGAGGATGTTGACAACAACCAGCGCCAGAATCAACGCCGCGGCGATACCGCCGTAGGTGAGGATGCGGTTCCTGGTGCGGTTTCGCGTGTAGGCGGCTTCGGCCGCCGCGACGCTCGCTGCTCGGTTGGCTCTCTGACGATCACGTTTCGTGTTCACGGGCAACGACGATAGCCAATCAGGCTCGCCCTGCGAGACAGGGGAGACAGCGATGCCCCGCCTGGGTCAGGGCGTGGCGATCGACACGGAGTCGATGCGGATCACCGTGTCGAGTGATTCGTTGATGGTGCCGGGGTCGGAGAGGATCGAGTTGAGAAGGTCGATTCCTCCCGTGACCTCGCCTATGACGGGATGGGCGGGGTCGGTGGCGAGAGCGTCGATGACTTCCTGAGAGGTGATCAGGCCGAACCGGGTGGCTATCTGGCCACCATCGTCGGCGAACATCACCACCGAGTTGACCCCGTATGGGTCGTCGCCGTCGACGGGTGTAGCTGGAATCGAGAACCCAGCGTCGATCACTCCGGCGTCTCCCGAAATGGCCAGACCTTCGGGAATGATGTTGAAGAGCGGCAGGCCGTCGAAGAACCCGTATTCGGCCATCACGACGAAGAGGTTGGCGGCATCGGGGTCGAGCGCAGGGTCGATGGCGAGAACGATGTCGCCAAGTTCGGTGGTGAGAGCCACGGAGTAGGTGGCGGTCGTGTCGATGCAGATCGGTGGGGGAGTGGCGAAGGTGGTGGTGCGCTCCTCGGTGCCGTGGGTGGCCGGGCACGGGGTGTCGACGGTGAGGGTCCGTCCGGCGTCCACGAAGTCGGGGATCGTGGTTGTTGGGGTGGGCAGCGTGGTGGTCGGCGTGTCGTCCGAGGTCACGAGAGTGAGCACGCCGGCCGCCAAGGGAACGATCATGGCCAGAGACAGGAACGCCGCCATCGAAGCGACGATCACACGTTGCCGACGCTTCCGTCGGCTCCCGCCTCGCTGGCTGGCCGTAGCGGCCCGCTGTCGGGCGGCACGACGCTGTTTGGCTTCTCGCTTGCTGACCACGACAAGACGCTATCCCGAGGTACCGGGACTGAGTTGCCTGGGCTGGCTGGGTTGGCCGAGTTGCCAGGGTGGAATAGGCGGGCTGGGTTGGCTGGGCCGGCTGGGCTGGCTGATCCGCCTGGGATTCGCCGCGGGCCTCAGTAGCGGGGGCGTTGCGCCGATTGGGGAAACGAGATGTCTCTCGATCCCGCCAGCAACTCAGTGGGCGGTCCAACGGCCGACGACCTTCGTGCCGTTGTCGATCGCCACGCCGCGTCCGTGTACCGCGTCGCGCTGTCGGTGGTGCACGACCCGTCGCTCGCGGACGACGTGGTGCAGGAGACCATGATCAAGGCGTGGAGGCGCTCGCCGGTGGGGCCGGGCGAGGAAATCCCTCGCAGCTGGCTGCTGAGGGTCGCCCACAACGCCGCGGTGTCGCTTCTTCGAACACGCCGCGAAGACGTGAGGTCGCACGAGACCATGCCGGAACGAGCCGGCGAGATCGAAACCGATCGAAGAGTCGAGGGAATGGCCCAGCTCGACGAGCTCTGGACGGCGATGAGTCAGCTCGACGACGACGCGAGAACGCTCATTGCCCTCAAGGAGGTGGACGGTTTGTCCTACGAGGAGATTGCCGAGACGCTCAACCTGCCGCTGTCCACGGTGAAAACGCGCCTGTTTCGCGCCCGGCGGCAATTGAAAGAAGCATTGAAGGAGTGGCGATGAACGAGTCGATAGTCAAGAGAGTGATCAAGTCAGCTTCGAGATCCGCGACCAGCGGTGTGGCCAAGGCCTCCAGGGTGGCCGCGGTGGGCCGTCATCCGTCGCGCCGACGGCTACAGACCTGGCTCGACAGTGGGCGGCCCCGCCGAATCGATCGCCATGTGGCGGAGTGCCGAGTGTGTCAGGAGGATCTCGACGAGCTGTCGGCTCTCGACGACTCGACCTTGTCGGATCTGGTTGCCGCCACCGAACCGCCCGAAGATCTCACCGATCGAGTGGCCGACGGAGTCGACACGAGGCTGCGTGATGAGGCTTCGGCCGCGGCCTTCGCCGATCTGTTCACGATCGGCTGGGACTTCATGCGTTGCATCGTCGATCCCAGCGGCTCCAGTGAGCTCGACGATCTCAGTGAGCTCGGCGATCTCAGTGAGCCGGGACCTCACGTGAGCCCTGAATCCGCCGAAGGTATACCTGAAGATCCTGGAGAGTCACGATGATCAACATTTGGGTGTATGCAGCCGGCGCAATCGTCATCGGCCTGCTCTCGGGAGTTGTGGGCGCCGCGTTGGTTCGACGCATCATCGTCAAGGGACGCGAAGACCGTCCCGAGATCCACGACGCTTCTCGGGCCACCGCCACGTTCATATTCCTCTTCTTCGCGGCACTCGGGGCGGTTGTGGCGGTCGGGCTCACCGACTCCACCAACCTCGAACCGATTCCAGCGGAGATCCTGCGGAAGTCGCCTCGGATCCTCGCAGCGGGACTGATCCTGATAGCGGGACGGGCCATCGCCTACGCGCTGGGGGGGATGGTAAACACCGCGTTCGACGGGTCGACCGGTCGAGTGAAGTCGCAAGTCTCCACCATTGGCCGATTCGTGGTCTACGCAACGGCGGGCGTGCTAGCCCTCAGCCAACTCGGTGTCGATACGACCATCCTCACGATCATCGCGGCGGCCGCGATGTTCGGTGTGGCCGGAGCGTTCGCTCTGCTGGTGGGGCTGGGTGGGCGAGACCTCGGCGGTGAGCTGGCTGCCGGGCGTTACCTTCACCGACTGGTGAGGGTTGGCGACATGGTGCAGGTCGGCGAACTCAGCGGTCGCATTGCGGCGCTGCATCCCGCGTCGGTCGAGATCACCACCAGCGACGGGTCATCGGTGCACCTGCCGAACTCCACGCTGACCGGCTCGGCCCTTCGCGTTCAGCACGGCTGAGTTGAGTCTGAGCTTTCAGCAAATCCAAGAGATCCAGGAATTTCAAGAAATGCAAGAATTCCCAGAAATCCCGCGACTTCTGTCTATCTCGTGCGTTGTATCAGTGGAGCCGGTCGAAATACCAGATCGGCACCAACCCCTTCTCCTGGGGTGAAAGGTCACCGATCGGAATGGACTCCCGATAGGAAGCTTGAAAACACCGAGATGGGCTGTCTCCTAGTGAGGCAGCCCATCGAAGTTTTTGGAGATAACCCGGGGTTGCGCTCGGTTGATCCGGGGCTGCTCTGCCCGGTCAGGCGGCGCAGGGATCGGCGGGCAGCACGAGGGGAACTCGGCCCGAGCGGAAGGTATCGACAACACCGTCGCGAATGGTGAAGATGATCCGGAAATCGGCGTCTGCGGCGTCGGTGGGGACAAATATCAGGTCGATACTGCCGTCGTCGTTGACCTGTCGATCGATCTTGTCACCCAGCCTCTCGACGACGAGAGACTCATCAGTGCCGACTCCGAGACCAGATCGGGTAGTGACCGGACCGTCGGTGATGTCGACTCGCTCGATCGTTCCGGAGTCGACAACGAAGCTGATCCCTTCGGGGGCGTCGGCTGGGGCCACCCGATAACACGAACTCACCGGTGAGCACGGAATCATGGTGGTACCGGCGGCGGCCTCGGCCTGTTTAACGGTGAGCCCGAATGTCACAGTGTCGAGTCCAACGGTGGTGACCGACGAGTTCCCGCCGAGGGTCGGCGCAACGCTGGTCGTGGTGGAGTCGGGAGAAGCGGTGGTTGTGGTGGAGTCGGGTGAGGTTGTGGTGGAGTCGGGCGAGGTCGTGTCGGGAGAACCTGCAGAGTCGGGGTCGGCGACGGTGCCGCTGACGCAGGCGGCCGGAATGGTGGTGACAGGCGTGGTGGTGGATGAGCTGAAATCCTGGGTCGTGGCGAGGGTGGTTGTGGGCGCAGTGGTCGTGGTGGCCGGCGCGGTCTCGGTCGAGTCGTCGCCGTCGCGTGTGACCACGAACAACGCTGCCCCCATCACAAGGATGAGAGCGATCAGCAGGCTGGAGAGCTGTCGAAATGGCACGGCCAGAGCGTAGACGGCGTCCACGGTCGCGTCCGGCCGCCCGAGATTGTTGACCGTGGGGCCACGGCTAGCCTGCGGCGGTGTCGAAGTCGAAGAATGTCAAGGTCGCGCCGGTGCTGGCTCTTCTGGTTGTGTTGATGGTCGCCTCAGCGTGTTCCGACGATCAGCAGACGGATGGCGCTGCTCCCGCTCCCGACCAAGACTCCGCCTCCAGCATCTCTGCCCCCGCTGCCCGCCTCGCCGCCACCACCACCCCTCCTGCCACGACCACTCTTCCTGCCACCACCACCACTCCTGCCACCACCACCTCCTCGACGACCACGACTCTGGCTCTGCCGCCTGTTCCGACCGCCGGCCAGTGCATTGCCACGGCGCCGACGACGATGCTCGTTGGTCAGATCGTGGTGGCCACCATCACCCAAGGGGGCATCGTCGAGCTGACTCCAGAGGTGGTTGCCGGCGAGCTCGGCGGCATCGTGTTGCTGGGGGTGGCCGATGCCGACGTCGGTGAGGCCATCGGGCCTCTCTACCAAGCGGCCATTCCGCCCATCGTTGGGGTCGACGAAGAGGGCGGTGTGGTTCAGCGCCTCGGATCCGTTCTCGGTCGCGACCCGTCCGCCCGCCAGCACGGCGACCGAGGCAATCTCGACACGACGTTCTTCACCGGGGCCAAGCGGGCCACGGGCGCCGCCAACCTGGGCTTCAACATGGTGTTCGCTCCGGTGCTCGATCTGGGCCGTTCAGCCGGTATTCGGTCGCGGTCCTACGGTGATTCGCCCGAAGTCGTGAGCAGTTTCGCCATGGCCTACGCCGACGGGCTGATCGCCGGCGGTGTGATCCCGGTGGCGAAGCACTTCCCGGGCCACGGGTCCACCGGCCTTGATTCTCACCTTCGGCTACCCGTCACGTCTCCGCTGGATGAGCTCCGTGCTGCCGACCTGATTCCGTTCGAGGTGGCGTCCGACGGCCTCGGAGCGATCATGATCGGCCATCTCGATGTTCCCGGATTGACCGAGGGCTTGCCGGCGTCGTTGTCGGCGGCGGCCATCGATCTGCTCCGCGACGATCTCGGATTCGAAGGTCTGGTGGTCAGCGATGATCTGTCGATGGGGGCTTTGCAGCGGTGGACGGTGGCCGAAGCGGCCGAACTGGCGTTGATCGCCGGTGAGGACCTGTTGATCGCCGGCGGATTGAGTGAATCCCTCGGTGCTGTCGACGGTCTGATCTCGGCGGTCGAGGAAGGTCGGATTACCCGTGCTCGTCTGGAGGACGCGGCGCTGCGTGTCCTCGCGGTGAAGGGCGTAGATCCGTGCGGGCAGTGGCCGGTATGAGAGCCGGCACCAATTTCATCAGGCTGGGATCGGTGGTTCTGGCGGCGTCGATGCTGGCGGCGGCGTGTTCGTCCGACGGTAACTCGGCTGGGTCTCCCGTCGCCACCCCACCTGGCACAGATTCGACCCTCGCCACCAACCCTCCGGCCGTTGCCTCGACTCCCGTCACCACTGCTCCTCCTGCCACCTCCGCTGCGACCGTTGCTCCTACCTCTGCTCCTACCTCTGCTCCTACCTCTGCTCCTACCTCTGCTCCGACCTCCACGGTGGTTCCCTCGGTGCGGATTCCGGGTGCTCTCGAGGGTCCGATCCTCGATGGTCGGGGCGCCGGGATGAGCAATCCGCAGCCCAGAGCGCCGCTTCCCGACGGCTACCTCGAGGAGGAGTTCTTCTTGTCGGGTGACGCCGCGAGTTACGCCCTGGTCGGTGAGGCCAAGCCCAACGGGGTCTGGAACGCCGAAGAGTTCGATGAGGAGCCGTACACGACCCGATTGATCGTGCGTCGACCATCCTCAGCGGCAGAGTTCAGTGGCGTCGTCCTCGTGGAGTGGCTCAACGCCACTGCAGGCACTGATTCGAGCACCGATTGGGCCTACTTGGCGGAGGAGATCGGACGGTCGGGTCACGCCTATGTCGGTGTGACCGTACAGTCGATCGGGATCACAGGTGGTGCCGGCCTGCTCGACGACAACGCCAACGACGGCCTGGTTGCCTCGGATTTCGAACGCTACGGGTCGCTCGTTCACCCGGGTGACGCCTACAGCTTCGACATCTACGCGCAGGCCGGTGTCGCGGTGGCCTCCTTGACCACCCCGGCGGGCGGCACGGGGAATGCGGCCGGAGCGGCGTTGCTTGGCGATCTCAGTCCGGCGAGCGTCGTCGCCATGGGGGAGTCGCAGTCGGCGTACTTCCTGACCACCTACATCAACGCCGTCCACCCTGTCGTGGGTGTGTACGACGGTTTCCTGGTGCACAGCCGTGGCGGCGGCGCTCCGTCGCTCGACGGAGTATTCGACCTCGACTCCGTGCCCGGATCGGTGGCCATCCGGAAGGATCTGGCCGAGCCGGTACTCATCTTCGAAACCGAATCTGATCTCACCATTCTCGATTACGTCACGGCTCGACAGTCCGACTCCGAAAAGGTGCACACGTGGGAGGTCGCAGGAACCGCCCATGCCGACGCCTACCTGATTTCGGTGGCGTCGGGGCTGCCGCGTGATCCTGGGCTCGGGGCGTTTCTCGACTGCGACTTTCCCATCAACGACGGACCTCAACACGAAGTTCTCCAAGCCGCGGTGAGAAGTCTCGTCGAGTGGGTCGGAGGTGGGCCGGCCCCGCCGAAGGCTCCGAGACTGGAGACGTCGCCGTATCCGACGTCGATCAAGCGCGACGACTTCGGCAACGCTCTTGGCGGAATTCGAACACCGGTGGTCGATGTTCCGATAGCGGTGTATTCGGGAGACTCGACGGATCGCTCCACCGGCACGTGTTCGCTGTTCGGTAGCACCGCCGAGATTGATGGTGAGACCCTCGCGACTCTCTACGACTCAGACGCCGACTACGTCAATCAGTTCACCGAGTCGGCCATGGCGGCTGTCGACTCCGGCTTTCTTCTCGCCGAGGACGCCACTGCCATGATCGCCCGAGCCACCGCCGCTATCACCACACTGAACCTGGGTCCGTAGCAATCCAGCCGGGCTGGAGCTGAGGCTGAGCTCAAGCCCCGGCTCGGGCCGGTACGCGGTCGCGGTAAGCCGATGGCGGCATGCCCAGCTCGCGGGTGAAGGCTCTCGAGAACGAGAACGGCGTGCCGTAGCCGGCATGGGCCGCCACACGCGAGACCGAAAGGCCGGTGTCGCGCAGGAGTCGGGCCGCTTCGTGCATGCGCCAGCGGGTGAGATATCGAATCGGCGTCTCGCCCACGAGCTCCACGAATCTGGCGGCCAGCAGCGATCTCGACGCGGCGACGTGATGCGCCAGATCGGCGACCGTCCAGTCGCGAGTCGGGTCGTCGTGGATCGCCTTGAGAGCAGCGGAGACCACCGGGTCGGCCAGCGCCTGCACGAAGCCTCTGTGCTGACCTGGCTGTTGATCAAGATGCTTGTCGAGGTCGGATACGAGCTCGATGAGCAGCACTTCGGCGAGCCGGTCGGTCAGGGCTTGCGCTCCGGGGCCTCCGCCTTTCGATCGGGTCGCGGCGAGCTGGGCCAAGTTGGTCCAGCTGGGGTAGCGGTCGGCCTCACCGTGGATCACGTCGGGCAGGGCATGAAGCAGTGGATGACTCAGGTCGCGGTCGTAGTCGAAATGGCCGCAGAGAATGGTGGTCTCGGGGCCGTCGCCGCCCAACCGGACCACACGGTCGTCGTCCATATGCTGAAACATGGCCTTGCCCTCGATTGTGCGATCGCCGGGCGAGTGGCTGAGCGTGTGGGCCGCGCCGTGGGGAAACACAATCGTCTCGCCCGGCCCGAGATGAATCCACGATCCCTTCTCGCCGGGTCGTCTACCAACCGGGCTTCCGGCTGAGATCTGCCCCGATTCGGTCGACACCCAGCACGAGCCGGAGGTGATGTGATGGAAGTTCGACATCCCGCTATTGGTGATGTGGATTCCCCACGGCTGAGTGAGCTGCGCCTCGAAATAGAGAGTGCCCTCCAGGCGGACCGACCTGAGCACGTCGCTCAGAACATCGGTACCGGGACCGGCTGGTCGGAGGTCGACGCTGGAACTCATGACGTTGAAACTCGAGTCGACGTAAGCCATGTGTAGACAACCCTCCGAACAGCCGGATCCATCTCGGGAACTTCTCGTCTCTAGGAAATCGGATCTCAGAACTCGAGTTCGGCACCGAGATTCTTGCCGATTCGTTGCACCAAGTTGGCGGCCGCGACCGTGAAGGTGATGTCGGCTACCTCGGCGACCGAAAGCAGGCCGGTGAGGTCGCTGATTGCTTCGTCGCTAGCGGTGACGTTGCGGGTCGACTCCTCGGCGAAACGGGCGATGGCCTGTTCGCGGGCACCGAACATGGCGTCGTTGGAGGCGCCCGGTCCGATGTGGGCGATCTCGTCGTCCGACCAGCCGGTCTGCTGAGCGAACATCGTGTGGTGTCCGGTGCAGTAGGGGCATTCGTTGGTCTTGGCGACCGTGAGATAGGCCAGCTCTCGCAGCTTCGGGTCGACCGTGAGTTGGTTGAACAAGGTGTCGAGCACGCCGGCGAGTCCGGCGGCGGCCGGTGCGGAGTGGCCGAGCAGCTGAACAACGTTGGGGACCATGCCCATCTGGGCGCTGAGTCCTTCATAGACGGGTGTGGCTCCGGCGGCTTCAGTGCCCGGAACGGCGTAGGGGGTGCGTGGCATTTCGGTGATCTCCTCGGTGGTGCTGGTGGGGAGACTCGAACGTACGCCTGCACCACTCGGCCGTGAATGGCCCAGACCCCGTGGCTGATGCCCGTCCGTCCAGCCAATACTCAATCCGGGCGCTGGGTGGCTCTGACGGCGGTTCTGCCGGGAATGATCTGCCCTCAGTATCTGGGGTAGGCCGCCCGGGGCTCGAACCCGGCACCTTGGGATTAAAAGTCCCCTGCTCTACCAGATGAGCTAGCGGCCCCTGCGTTGCGCGGTCCTGATCCTACGGCCTCATGTCGGGGTCGGGACCGGGCTGATCACCACATTGAGGCGACTGTGGGCCTCGCGCAACGTCGACTCGACCGCCTCGGGGGAGGCTCCACGGGCGAACATGAACCCGAGATATCGATCGCCGTCGGGCAGCGGACGCACCATGCGGCCGGGAGGGATCGTGATCTCGAGGCTCTGGATGCCGAAGACGTTCCTGGCGTCGTCTTGTCCGTCGACCGACTCGAGTACCCCCTCGGCCGGTATTGGCAACATCAACACCCCCGAGGCCGCCGACTCACGAGTCAGGTCACTCGAGGGCATGTGAAGGGCGTGACGCAGAATCAGGGTCTCGAGACTCACTCCGAGCCCGAACCGCAGCGACCGCGAGCACAGTCCGCCGATCGATCGGGCGGCCAGCTCGAGAATCCAGATGTTGCCGTCGGCGTCGACCCTTGCTTCGGCGTGAACCGGACCGTCGACGATGCCGATCGACGATGCCGCCTCAGCAACCGATCGGGTGATCTCCTCGAGTAGATCGGACCCCAGCTGAGACGGGGTCACGTAGTAGGTCTCCTCGAAGTAGGGACCGGTGGATGCGTCCGGCTTGTCGAACACCGCCAACGGGGTGAAGACACCGCTGTCGACCATGCCCTCGACTGCAACCTCGGCGCCCACCACGTAACTCTCGATCACCAGCACTGAGTCGGCTTCGGCTTCGGCTGCGACGGCTCTGGCGCGTTCGGCCGCGTCGGCGAGCTCTTCGGGGCGGTCGACCCGGATCACCCCGCGGCTCCCCGACAATCCAACCGGTTTCACTACACACGGGTAGCCGACCGACCCCGCGGCCGCCAGAAGCTCTGAGTTCTTGCTCTTGCTCTTGTTCCCGTCTCCGGCTTCCGGGCCCGGCTCGACGATCGCGAACTTGGGCTGGCGGACCCCGGCTTCGGCCAGCCGAACACGCATGGTGGCCTTGTCGCGGGTGATGGCGACGGCCTCCGGGGGGTTTCCCGGAAGCCCCAACAGCTGACGAGTGAACGAAGCCGTGAGCACGCCGACATCGTCGACTGCCACCACCGCGGCGACATCCGGACTCTCACCCAGAGCCGACACGATCTGGTCAGCGGCGGAGCTCGGCTGCGAGAAGTCGATCTCGATCACAGTGTCGCCGTCGGCCAGAGGAGAGGCCGGCGCATCGGTGACCACCACCACATCGAGGTCGAGCGACCGGGCGGCGTCCATGAAGTCGGGGGTTCGGTAGGTACCGGACGGGAGTAGGAGCAGAACCTTCGCCATCGTCCTATCGTGCCCGTACCCGCAGGCTTCACCAACGCAACCCCGACCCGGACCACGACCCAGGAACCTCCCATGTCCGATACCGACGTCTCCACCAACCTCGTCACGGTCAGCGACAAGGCTCAGGCCAAGCTCCTCGAGATGCTTGCCGGCGAGCCCGACGGCGAGAGCCTGGCGCTGTGGCTGGTGATAGCCGGAACACAAGGACAGAGTTATGCCTACGACATGTGGTTTCAAGCCACCGATGAGGCCGGCCCCGAGCATGTCGTGGAGACCAACGGCGATCTGACACTGGTGCTACAGAACGCCGACGCCGACAAGATTGGCGGGGCCACTCTCGATCGCAACCGCAATCTTCTCGAAGAGGGTTTCGTATTCGACAATCCCAACTCGCCGTCGCCCGACATTCCCCAAGGCGATATCGAGCTGTCGGGAGATGTCCCCGAGCGGGTCACGCAGGTGCTCGAGCAGCGCATCAATCCGGCCATTGCCAGCCACGGCGGAGTCGTTCAGCTCGTCGGAGTCGACGGCGACACCGTCTATCTGCATCTCGGTGGTGGCTGCCAAGGATGTGGGATGGCCTCGGTCACGCTCAGCCAGGGCATCGAGGTAGCCATCCTCGAAATGGTCCCCGAGATCAAGAACGTCGTCGACGTGACCGACCATTCCTCAGGCGACAACCCCTACTACGAAGCCGCCAAGAAATAGGCCGGAGCCAATCGGGTTGATCACGGCCGGTCACGACCCCCGCTTGTCACACCTAGCCGTCGTCGTCGGAGATGTGCCGTTCGCTGGGTAGCTGGGCCAGTACCGATTCAATAAAGGCGTCCCGCGACAGTTGCTCATCGATGTCGTGACCGGCGTCGGCGTGAGCGTCGGCCCGATAGTCGAGATAGCGGATGTAGAGCTCAGCCGGTTCGAGGCGATCGGCAAGATCGTTGGGAACCAACTCGAGTAACGGCTCATACCGTTCGGACAGCCAGCGGTAGGCCCGCACGCCGGTGGGCTGTCGCCGTCCTTCGGTGGCTTCGAGCCACGCGCCGAACGCAGTCATGGCCCCGAGCAATCGGCGGGCCTGATTCTCCTGAACCGACAGCCCGGTGAGTCGCAACAGCAGCCGATGGTGGTGACCTTCTTCGACCACAACCGGCTTGATCCACAGGCGGGAACCATCGGCTGAACGTTCGATGGCCATCTCACCGATGTCGAAACCGAGTTCGTTGACCCGAGCGATTCGACGGTCGATGCGGAAGCGTTCCGAAGGATCGAACTCCTCGACCTGGGTGAGCTCCGACCAGAGCTGCGTGTAGCGGGTGCGAATCGAATCGATCACCGTCCAGGGGTCGACCTCGACCGGCAGCCGCCCATCGGCCTGGAGGTCGAGCAGGCCGCCGGCGATGTTGGTACATCCGACGTCGAGGTCGTGAAGACGCAGTTCCTCGCTGAGGGAGGGACGGGACTCGCTGGTCTCGGCGTCGACCAGGTAAGCAGCTAGAGAACCGGCGTCGCGACGAAACAAGGTGTTGGACAGTGAGCAATCTCCCCACACCACTCCGTGAAGGTGGAGACGAACCAACAACACGACCAGGGCATCGAGCAGCCGCTGGCGGTAGTGCTCGGACTCTTCGCTACTGAACAGATACCGGTACGGCAGTGAGAAATCGAGGTATCGGGTGATGAGAACCGCCCCGAGCGGAGAGCCAGGTTCTGCTTCGGGTCCGGCAACCGAAGCCGGCGCTGTCGATCGGCCCGTCACTCGGCTGGTAAGTCGACCCTTGACGACGGCAACGGGGCGCACGGTGGGCAGTCCGAAATCGTCGTGGAGGAGTGTGAGCATCCGATACTCGCGATCGGCCGGACGGTCCTCGGTCTCCTTGAGAGCAAAGATGCGTTCGTCGTAGCGCACGAACCTCACGGTGTGTCGCGAGATTCCCCGGGTCACCGTGGCCATCCGGGGATGGGTCCAATCGATCAGCGGTTCCTGCCAGGGCAGGTCGAGAAAGTCGGGTTGGCTCACCCGGCTGACGATGCGGAGCCGGGTCGCCGGCGATGAATCAGAAGAATCCACCGCAACAACGTACCGCAGGGGTCGACGGGCCGTCCGAACATATGTATGGTCGAAGGCGGCGCGGTTGGAGGGCTTGGTGGCAGAGGAATCGGCAGAGGAAATGGCGGAGGAAGCGTCAGAGGAACTGGCCGGAGGAATCTCAGCATTGGAACGACTTGTCGACGATCTGAAGTGGGATGAATCCGATCCCGAACGACCTTCGGTTCTGGTCGGCGGTCGGCGGGTCGCGTCATTCCGACATCGGCAACACCGAGTGACGACCGGTCTCGAGTTGTTCGATGGTCAGCGAACGATCGACGTGACGGTTCAGCCCGACACAGTTGTCCATCTGCTCCGGGGTCTGGCGGGCCGCAACCGGCGCGACGGCAACGCCTGGGAGAGAGCGCTCGCCAAACGGCTCGAAGCCAAGGCGATCGACTGGGGATTTGTGCTGGCGAATCCGGCAGGCGATGAGTTAGCGCCGCTTATCGCATCACTCGGTTTTCCCATCGTCGGCCTGGCCGCAGCACGCGGCGCGACCCCGCCCCCCTACGTGCCTCGGTGGGCCGAGCCGGTTCTCGCCGCTCCTGATGCGAGGGCCGCCGCCCGCGCCGCCTTCGGCTCCAGAGCCAGCCGGAGGGTCGTCAGAGCCCTTCCAGCCAGTCTGCTCGGCGGCGGTTCGGATCCCCCTCAGCCAGTGTTGGCCGCCGAGGCCGCCCGGAATACCCAGCACGCCTTGATATCGCTGATGCCGCTGGCTCTGGCGATGTCGCTTCCCGAACAGAGTTCGGCCGATCTGGTCGCCAACGTCTTGTTGGCCGAATCGGCTGATCACGCCCCCCAGCATTGGCCCGACACCGACCAACTCGAAGCGCTAAGTCGCGGGTTCCGATTGTTCGGGCCCGACCTGGCGGCGACGTTGGCCACGGAGACCCTTGCATCGCTGCTCGGTCCAAGTCGGCTCATCAACCTCATGGTTCATGTGCCGACGCTGTTCTCCTGCAACGATCGTCGGTTTCCCCGTCGCATCGACGAACTCGAAAGCGACATCGCCGATCTGGTGGTCGCCGAGGTGGAGGCCGTGCTCCCGCGCCCGCGCCGGGCTCCTATCGCGGCGCCGGCACCTGAGCGGAGGGTAAGAGCAGCCGCCTACCGCGCCGACCGTGGTATCGATTTGCCTGTCGAGCCGCTCTACGAGCCAGTCCTGGCAGCCCCGCCAGTCGTGGCCGATGCCGGTGAGGAGTTTCAGTACCCAGAGCGGGCGCTCCGACTCCATGGCGCCAGCTTCGGCGCCTATTCGATAGCCCTGCCGCGAACGCGACATGAGCTTCGGGGATGGGGACGGCAGCTCGACAACTGCATG
>JAJCXX010000007.1 GCA_029263195.1 Acidimicrobiales bacterium | reverse complement strand
ATCCTTGTGGCCTGACGCCACTGATTTCGGGTGTTTTGGGGATGGATCGGTGGTGCGCGAGGAGGGACTTGAACCCTCACGTCCTTTCGGACACAGGAACCTGAATCCTGCGCGTCTGCCAATTCCGCCACTCGCGCGTGGCTCGTTGCCGCCCGGAGGCGGCCACGACGAACGAGGCTATCGCGACGTGGCTGGATTGCTGCCGCATGCTGGTTGGGCTGGTAGGGCTGGTTGGGCTGGTAGGGCTGGTTGGGCTGGTAGGGCAAGTCGGGTGAATGAACGGGGCTAGCCTTCCCGTGTGGGTCTCAGGTCCGTCGAACGACGTCTCGAACAGATGGTCGAAGGAACTGTTGGCCGTCTCTTCTCCGGTGGTGTTCGCCCGATCGAGATCTCCCGGAAGATCGCCCGGGCCATGGGCGACTCGCGGTCGGTCGGCGTGAAGGGCCAGCCTGTGGTGGCCAACCATTTCGCGGTCGTGTTGAGCGAGCCCGATCTCGAACGCTTCGCCGACATTCTCGACACGCTCGAGCACGAACTCTCAGAAGCCGCGCGAGAGACCGCTCGGGAAGAGGACTGGGTCTTCATGGGCCCGGTGAAGGTCGAACTCGGCGAGTCCTCCGATCTCAGAAACGGCACGGTGCGCGTCGCTGCCAGGATGAAGGAGGCCGATGGTGTCACTGGAGTTCTGCACCTCCCCAACGGTCAGCAGATGGTGCTCGGTGAGTTCCTCGTCACCATGGGGAGGCTCCCGGAGTGCACGGTGTCGTTCGACGACCCCAACATCAGTCGTGTCCACGCCGAGATCCGCCCCGACGGCGGAGGATTCATGTTGATCGACAAGGGATCCACCAACGGAACCCGTGTCAACGGAGAACGAGTGTCGACTCATCGGTTGCTCGACGGCGATCGCATGTGCATTGGTGCGACTGAGATCGACTTCCGCGCCGGATGACCCGCCGACCGCCCCGAACGCGGTCGGTCACTCATGGTGACCGAAGTAGGCTCTCCCCACCGTGACAGATCAGTTGCTGCTCGTATCCCGAATCGCTTTTCTGGTTCTCGTCTACTTGGTGTTCGTGCGTGTGGCTCGAGCCGTGATGGTCGAGGTTCGGGCCGAGACTTCCGGTGGTTCCGATCGGTTGTCACCGGCGGAGGCGCCAGTGGCGACAAATGCCGGGTCTCGGTCGGCGACCGTGCCGCGCCGACCGTCGGCGACATCGACCATCACCGGCCGTCGCCTCACCGTGATGGCACCGGCTCATCTTGCGGGTTCCTCGTTCGCACTCGACGCGGAGGTCACTATCGGTAGGGCGCCGGGTTGTGCGGTGTCCATCGACAACGCGAAGATCTCGAAGTTGCACGCCCGCGTGTTCGAATCCGAGGGCAGATGGGTCATAGCCGACTTGGGGTCCACCAACGGCACCACCGTCAACGGCGACCCCTGCGGCACCCCTGTCCGGTTGAGCCCCGGCGATCGAATCGGAATCGGCGAAGCCGTGCTGGAGTTCGAGTGATCGAGTTCGGCTGGGGAGGAGCCAGCGAGACCGGCCCGGTACGTCGCAAGAACCAGGATCGTTTGATGATTTCGGATCCGATGTTTGTCGTGGCCGACGGCATGGGTGGTCATCAAGCCGGCGAAGTCGCCGCGCTGATGGCCATTGAGACATTGGCCTTGGAAACTCGTCCTAAGTCGGTCGAGGAACTCGTCGAGATGGTCGAGGCCGCCAACACGGCGATCGTCGAGCGAGGTGAATCGGATGTGACGATGCGAGGGATGGGCACGACGATCTGCGTCTTGGCCGGTCTCGATATTGACGACCAGTCCATGCTCGGAGCGGCCAACGTGGGCGATTCCCGGCTCTATCTCAGCTCCGATGATGGCCTGGTCCAGATAACCGAAGACCACAGCCTGGTCGAGACCTTGGTACGTGATGGCCGCCTCACCCGGAAGGAGGCCGCGGTTCATCCGCAACGAAACGTTGTCACCCGTGCCCTCGGAATCGACCCGAAGGTCCTCGTCGATTCGTGGCTTCTGACGGCGATCGTCGGTGATCGCTATCTGATCTGCAGCGACGGTCTGTTCAACGAGTTGTCCGCCAACGAGATCCACACGATTCTGACCGAGATCGGTGATCCCGATGCCGCGGCGCACCGGCTCGTCGATGAGGCGTGTGCGGCGGGAGGTCACGACAACGTCACCGTCGTGGTGGTCGATATTGTCGGGCTCGAACACTCGGCCGACCCGGTGGAAGACCGAGTCGCCGAATTCCGACCGGCCCTGCCGCGTGTCGAAAAACCCGCCCCGACGGTCGTGTCCGAACGATCGTTGGCGTCGCGTCCGTTGTTCACGTGGCGCCTCGGTTTATTCGTGGCGTCGGTCGTCACGGTGATGGCGGTGCTGATGGTGAGTGTGGTCCTCTACGCCAGGTCCGGGTTCTTCGTCGGTGTCGATGGCACCGAGGTCGTGATCTTCAAGGGACGCCCGGATGGCGTGCTCTGGTTCGATCCCACATTCGAGGAATCGGTTCAGGTTTCTGTGGTCGATCTCGCTCCGTCGGACCTCGAGGAGGTAACCGACGGCGTGCAGTTCGATTCTCTCGATGAGGCCAAGCAGTACGGGTTCGAGTTGTTTGTACGGGCCGAGAACCTGCAGCCGTGATTCTCGTGGGTCGGATGCGGCGCGCGTGGCGTGCCGTCGACCCAGCGGGTCTCGGCCGGATCAGACCCGAGATCGCCGCGTTGCGCCCTCGCCGGGTCGAGCTCGGACTGATCGCGATGGTCGGCCTGGTGTTCATCTTCGCGCTGGCCAGTCTCAGCGGCACCTCGACCCTCCCGTCGACGCTCGGCCCGTTCCTGGCCTGGATGCTGGTGTTGTTGGTGGTGGCCCACGTCGTCACGCGTCGGTTCGCTCCGGCTGCCGACCCGGTGCTGTTGCCGATGGCGCTGTTTCTCAACGGCATCGGATACGTGATGATCGCCCGCCTAACCGGCGATGTCGACGGCGGCTCGGATCTCGCCGGCCTGCAGGCGATCTGGACCGCGGTCGGTATCGCCGCGTTCACGATGACCCTGATACTCATACCTCGAACGAGGATTCTGGCCCGCTACCGCTATTTGTTGGGGCTCGTCGGAGTCTCCTTGTTGGCGTTGCCGCTGGTGCCCGGGGTCGGCCGCAGCATCAATGGGGCACGAATCTGGGCCAGTGTCGGGCCGGTCAACTTTCAGCCGGGCGAGTTTGCCAAGATCGCTCTAGCGGCCTTCTTCGCGGCGTATCTGGTGGACTCCCGCGAGCTGCTTCGCTCCCGGATAGAGCTTCGCGATCTGGCCCCGATACTGCTTGCTTGGGGCGTCTCGCTGGCGATCATGACCTTCGAGAAGGACCTCGGATCGTCGCTGCTGTTCTTTGCCCTCTTCGTGGTGGTTCTCTGGATCGCATCGGAGCGGGCGGTGTTTCTGACGATCGGATCGGCATTGTTCGCCGGAGGTGCCCTCATGGCGTGGAGCACGTTCGATCACGTGCAGCAAAGGGTCGATATCTGGCTCGACCCGTGGGCCGATCCAAGGGACGCCGGATTTCAGATCGTGGAGGCGTCGTTCGCTCTCGCCGATGGTGGACTCACCGGCACCGGTCTTGGCCGCGGCGAGCCGGGTCGGGTCCCGTTCGCCGAAACCGACTTCATCTTCGCGGCCATTGGTGAGGAGCTGGGATTGGCCGGGTCGGTGGCGGTGCTGATGTCGTTCCTGGTACTTGTCGGGTCGGGCCTGCGGATAGCGCTGCGGGCCCGTGGTGGGTTCGAGAAGTTGTTTGCTGTCGGGCTCACCACGCTGCTCGGCATCCAGGCCTTCGTGATCATGGGCGGGGTGCTGAGAGTGGTGCCGCTCACGGGAATCACTCTCCCGTTCGTGAGCTACGGAGGCTCGTCCCTCGTGTCGAACTACGTGCTTCTGGCTTTGTTGATGCGGATGTCGCATGAGCAGAGAACCGTGGCACCGGGGGACAGGCCGTGAACAAACGAATTGGTCGACTCGGTGTCGTATTCGGAATTCTGTATCTGATCTTGTTCGCGCAGCTCAACCGGGTTCAGTTCTTCGGGGCCGAGCGGCTTCGCGAGAATCCGATCAACACTCGTGGACTGATCCGCGAGTTCGGCCAGGAGCGTGGGCCCATATTGGCTGCCGATGCGGTCGTGGTCGCCCGATCGATTCCGAGCAGTGGATCCTTCGACAACATCCGGGAGTATCCCGAGGGTGAACTCTTTGCCCATGTCGTCGGCTATCAGTCGCTCAATGTTGGCGCCACCGGTCTGGAGCGTCAGTACAACGACGAGTTGGCGGGTTCGAGTATCGATCAGCAGGTGCGCTCGCTCGGTGATCTGTTTCGTCACCGGGACACGACAGCCACCCTCAATCTCACGATCCGAGCCGACGTGCAGCGGGTGGCTCGTGACGCTCTGGGAGAGCAGCGGGGTTCGGTGGTGGCTCTCGATCCTCGCACCGGAGCGGTCTTGGCCCTGTGGACCTGGCCGACTTTTGATCCCAATCCGTTGGCTGCAGCCGACGGCGCTTCGGCCAATCAGGCCTATGAGGATCTGCTGGCCGATCCCGCCAACCCGCTGCTGGCAAAGTCGTTTCGTGAGCTCTTCTTCCCGGGTTCGACCTTCAAGCTGATCACAGCAACCGCGGCGTTGACCACCGGTCGGGTCACAGCCACGTCGCCGGTCCTGCCCGACTCCGACTCCTACCAGCCCATACCGGCGGGCCGACCGATAGCGAACTTCGCCGGTGCGACCTGTGGCGGCAATCTGGTGGAGATCCTGACGGTGTCCTGCAACACGGCGTTCGCTGAGATCGGGGCTGAGTGGGTGGGACCCGATTCAATGATCACCACCGCGGAGAGGTACGGCTTCAACGATGCTCCACCGATCGATCTGCCGGCTGCGGCCGAGTCCCGCTTCCCGACGGAGTACGGCAATCGTCTGGCCGATGTGCAGTTCTACCGCGCCGATGAGGTCAACGAGGAGGCCAATCAAGAGGCCAATCAAGGGGTCGATCCGCCTGAGCTTCCCAACGGCGATGTCGGGGTCTACGAGGACACGGCCCGACTGTCCCAGGTTTCGATCGGACAAAACGACGTGGCGGCTTCACCGCTGCAGATGGCGATGGTGGCAGCGGCGATTGCCAATGACGGCGTGCTGATGTCTCCCTACGTGGTGTCGAACCTCGCCGCGGCCGACGGAGAGATCTACTCCTCGGCTGATCCGGAGATCTGGCGGGTGGTGAGCTCGAGGGCGATCGCGCAGACCATGCGCGACGCCATGGTCAATGTCGCCGAATCCGGCACCGCCCGACGACTCGCCATTCCGGGGCTGGTGGTCGGCGGCAAGACCGGTACTGCGCAGCTCGGGACCAGCCCACCGAACTCCCACGCCTGGGTCGTCGGATTCGCGGGACAGCCGGGCGGCGCGTCCGAGGTTGCCGTGGCAGTGATCGTCGAGGCTCAGGACGGGGCCAGTGAGCAAACCGGCGGGCGAGTGGCGGCCCCGATCGCCCGGGCCGTGATCGAAGCGGTGATGGGCGTGAGTTGAGCAGTTGAGGTTGTGCGCGAGTGGCGGGCCTCATCGACGGTAGAATCTGTCGCCATGTCCGAACAGGGCCCAACCGTGTTCAACGGCCGTTACGAACTGCTTCGCCATATTGCCCGTGGGGGTATGGCCGACGTCTATCTGGCGCGCGACGAATTACTCGATCGTGAGGTCGCTCTCAAGGTTCTTTTCCCTGAGTTCGCCAACGATCCGAGCTTCGTCGAGCGATTCCGTCGGGAAGCTCAGGCCGCCGCCAATCTCAATCATCCCAACATCGTCGGTGTCTACGACTGGGGTCAGGAACGAGGCACGTACTACATCGTCATGGAGTACGTCGCCGGCCGAAGTATGGCCGACGTCATTCGTTCCACCGGACCATTGCATCCTGATCGAGCCGCTGAGATCGCCGCCGATGTGGCTGCGGCTCTGGTGGTGGCTCATGAAGCGGGGATCGTTCACCGAGATGTGAAGCTCGGCAACATCTTGATCGCCGACGACGGCAATGTGAAGGTCGCCGATTTCGGTATTGCCACAGCGCTGGTTGGTGCGGCCGAGGACGGGCTCACCCAGCACGGCTCCGTGATGGGCACCGCCACTTACTTCTCGCCCGAGCAAGCCCAAGGAAAGCCGCTCGACGGCCGAAGTGACCTCTATTCGTTGGGTGTCGTGCTCTACGAAATGCTGTCGGGAACGCCTCCCTTCCAGGCCGATACGCCGGTCGGGGTTGCCTACAAGCACGTTCAAGAAAAGCCGGAGTCGCTTGGGGAGCGCGGGGTCAATCTGGCTCAGTCGCTTGAAGCAATCACCATGAAGCTGTTGGCCAAGAATCCCGCCAACCGCTATCCGGCCGCCAGCGATCTAAAGTCCGACCTCAGCCGTTACTTGGCCGGCGCCCACAAGATTCCGGGCTCGGCTGCCGCGGCCGCCGCAGCAGCCGCAACCGCAGCAGCAGCGACGCCATCGCCGGCGGCCGCCGAGTCTGCCCCACCCACCCAGGTAGTTCCGGTGCAGCCGGCTGCCGCCGATTCTCAGGCGGCGATCGCCTCGCAATACCCATCGGGATTTGCCTACTACGACGACGAGCCGCCCCGACAGGACGACTGGAAGCGCACGGTCGGACTCGTGGTCGGCCTGGCTCTGCTGGTCGGTGTGCTCGGGTTCCTGGTCGTGGCTTTCGCCAAGACGATGGGCTTCGGCGACGGTGCGGATGATCCCGGCCCGACTACGGAAACTGCGGTCGAGATCCCGCAACTGATCGGCGATCTGGTCGACGATGCGCGCGCCGAACTCATCGATCTCGACCTCGACATCGAGATCGACTTCGCTACCAACAACGTCATACCGGTCGACGAAGTGTTCGAGCAGTCGCCGCCGGCGGGCCGCCGGGTCGAGCCCGGTCAGGTGGTGACGGTCACCGTGAGCAGCGGATCGGCCACGTCGGTTCCGGGAGTGGTGGGCCAGACTCTCGAGGTGGCCCGAAGCCTTCTCGAGGAGCGCGGCTATGTGGTGCAGACGCTCGAGGAGGACAGTCCGTTCGAAGCCGGGACGATCGTCACGCAAGACCCCGTCGCCGGCACCGAACTCAACTCCGGCCAACCGGTGGTCATAACAATCAGCTTGGGTCCGGCATCGGTGCCGATCCCCGACGTCTCGGGCAAGTCGGTTGTTGTTGCCACCACCCAACTCCAGGACGCCGGACTACGTCCCGACACGCAAACTGAAGAAGCATCCGACACGATTCCGGCTGGCGATGTGATCGGCACGATCCCCGAGGCAGGCAATCTGGTCGATGCCAACAGCCCGATCACGGTCGTGGTATCGACCGGAGTTCCACAGGTTCAGGTCCCCGCGGTGGAGAACCTCCTGGTCGACGTCGCCAGCACCCGTCTGGTCAACGAGGGACTCGTGCCTCAGCTCACCTTCCAGGAGGTCCCGTTCGGCTCAGCCGACGTCGACCGGGTGATCAGTCAGAGTCCGGCCGCCTTCGTCGAAGTCAATGTCGGAGAAATCGTGACGATCGTCGTCGGTGAGGCCGCCGCCGCTCCGACCACGACCGTTGCTCCCACCACCACGGCAGCCCCCACCACCACCGTTCCTCCGGCCACGACTGCTCCGCCCACCACCACCGTGCCGTAGGGCGCCCCAGGGAGACGTAGGGCGGCCGACAGTCCGAGGTCAGTTCCGGCAGCGGTTCAAGAAGTTGCTGAGCAGGTCGTGGCCGCTGTGGGTGAGTACCGATTCGGGGTGGAACTGCACGCCCTCGATGTCGAGATCTCGATGGCGTAGCCCCATCACCACCCCGTCGTCGGTTTCGGCGGTGATGTCGAGCGTGTCGGGCACCGTCGAGCGCTCGACGATCAGCGAGTGATAGCGAGTGGCTTCGAGAGGTTGCGGCAAACCCTCGAAGACTCCCTGACCGTGGTGGTGAACAAACGAGGTCTTGCCGTGCATGACCTGAGGAGCCCGCACGACCGATGCCCCGAATGCCTGTCCGATGCATTGCATGCCGAGGCACACCCCGAAGATGGGCACGCTGTCGGCGAGTTGAGCAAGAATCTGTACCGAGATGCCGGCGTCGTCGGGCGTGCCGGGTCCCGGCGATATGAGGATCCCGTCGGGGGCCAGTTCGGTGATCCCGTCGATGTCGATCTCGTCGTGGCGGCGAACCATCGGACGGGCGCCCAGCTCACCGAGGTACTGCACCAAGATGTAGACGAAGGAGTCGTAGTTGTCGATGACGAGAATGACCGGCCCATCGGCCGTGGTGTTGTCGGGCACGCGCCGACGCTATCTCGGTCGGCGAAGGTCAGGTGGCAGAATTCATCGAGCCAGCCGAGCCAGCCGAGCCAGCCGAGAGCTCCCCGGCCTTGATGGCCTCGAGGACATGGATGGCGATGTCGGCCACCCTCACCTCTTCCTCTTCCTTGCCGGCCGCCTTCACACCGTCGTCCATCATGATGTAGCAGAACGGGCAAGCCGTCGCGACCCGGCTGGCGCCGGTGGCGATGAGTTCCTCGGCGCGGTCGTCGTTGATCTTGACGCCGATGGTCTCCTCCATCCACATTCGGGCGCCGCCGGCACCACAGCACATTCCCTTGGTGCCGTTGCGCTCGGCTTCCACCACTTCGATGCCACCGAGTTGGCCGAGCACCTTGCGAGGGGCCATGTAGACGTCGTTGTGGCGACCGAGATAGCAGGAGTCGTGGTAGACGACGCGCTCCTCGAGCCGGGCCTCCGACAGGTCGAGCCGGCCCTGATCGACCAGCCATTCGAGGAACTGGCTGTGGTGTACGACCTCGTAGTGGCCGCCGAGTTGCGGGTATTCGCTGGCCAGCGTGTTGAAGCAGTGGGGGCACTGGGTGATGATCTTCTTCACGCCCATGGCGTTGAGCTGTTCGACGTTCTGCCCGGCGAGCATCTGGAAGAGATACTCATTGCCGGAACGTCGGGCCGAGTCGCCGGTGCAACTTTCCGACGGGCCGAGAATCGCGTAGTCGACTCCTGCCCGCTCGAGAAGCTGAGCCATGGCTCGCGTGACCTTCTTGTTCTTGTCGTCGAACGAGCCGGCACATCCGACCCAGTAGAGGTACTCGGCCTCGAGAGGGTCGCTGCCGTCGATGATCTGCACGCCTTCGAGATCACTGGCCCAATCGGCGCGTTCGGTCTGACTCATGCCCCACGGATTGGAGGAATTCTCCATGGCCCGGAAGGCCTGCCCGAGCTCCGACGGGAAGTCGGACTCCATCAACGTGAGGTAGCGGCGCATGTCGAGGATCTTGTCGAGGATCTCGATGTTGACCGGACAGATCTCGTCGCAGGCCCGACAGGTTGTGCAGGCCCACACTTCGTCGGTGCTGATGCGTTCGAAGATCGAGTCGGACGACACCGCGATTTCACCCTCGCCACCGAGAGGAGGTGTGACTACCGGGTTGCCGGTTCGAGCCATGACCTCGCCGGTCTTGAGCACGATCTCACGCGGATCGAGAGGCTTGCCGGTGGCGTGGGCCGGGCACACGCTGGTGCAGCGGCCACACATGGTGCAGGCGTCGGTGTCGAGGAGTTGCTTCCATGTGAAGTCCTCGATGACTGATGCCCCGAACGTCTCGAGTTCGGTCTCTCCCGAGACCAGATCGGGCATCGACTTCATCGCACCCTTGGGACGGTCCTTGTCCTTGAGATACATGTTGAGTGGTGATGTGAACATGTGGCGGAGCATCGTGGTGGGGAGGATCACCAGGAAGGCGACGAAGCTGACGACATGCCCCATCCACCAGGCTTGGTGCCAGCCGTGGACGCTGTCGACGTTGTCGAGCGTTTGTGCCAACGGGTAGCCGATGAAGCTCCACTTCTCGAAGTCGGGTGAACCCTCGGCGGCGATACGGAAGGCTTCGGTACCGAATCCCGTGACGGAGATGGCGAAGAACACTCCGAGGATCACGGCGTGTTCGGGACGGGTCTTGATGCTGATGCGGTAGGGCCGCCATGGGGTCGGGCCGTATCGACGGATGATCGCCCACACGATGCCGACGAGGAAGACGAGGCCGGCGGCGTCACCCACCGCGGCGTAGGCCCGGTAGACGTCGCCGTGAAGGAACTTGGCATCCTCGGGGAGTTGGTGGTCGACCTCGAGAGCAGTGGTGACGCCCAACAGCACCAGGAATCCGAAGTAGATCATCGAGTGCATGATCCCGGCGCCGGGCTCGCGCAGCAGGGTCTTCATGTATGCACCGGCTCGAAAATCGGCCAATCGGCGCGGCGCGTTCTTGACGGTGGTGCGACGGTTTTCGGGTCGGCCTCGTTCCCAGTTCTTGACCCGGTTGGCGAACATGACGGCGCCGTAGACCAGCAGCACTGGAATCAGCGTGTAGAACGCGAACATCAGCGAGCTGGGGACGTTTACGAACACCTCACGAGACACCGGACTCGAGTCGTGGAACTCGGTGAACAAGGGAACGATTCCAGAGGCTGCGGTGAAGGCGGCTACACCTACACCGAGGCCTATGACGTAGTGATGGGGCTTCAGTCGAGTGTTCATGGCTGCCGAGACGATAGCGGTTGGGCGCCCCACGGTTCGCACCCGCCGCCGACGCCTCGGCGACCCATTCGCCGTTACCATCCAGAGCCGTTGATACAACTCGCCCGGTGAGGCCGAACGTGGCATCGCGAACATGACCATCGACATGAACGAGGCGCTTTCGGAATTGCGCGACGCCCGACGCAGCAGACATCTGCGGGGCATGGACAAGTCGGATCTTGCGTATCGCGCCTACGTCACCGCACTGTTCGGCTTGTTCGGCTTCTTTCTGGCTCTCGGTGCCGTCGACGAGGCTCCGATCGACGAGAACACCGTTCGGTGGCTCAGCAATCACGGCAGTCAGTGGATCGGCTTGGGGATTGCCGCGGTGGTGGCTGCGGCCATGCGTTCCGGGGCCAACGGCGGTCCGCTCACCATCGACGATGTCGATGCTCATCACATTCTCTTGTCTCCGCTGAGCCGAGCCGACGTGCTCAGCCGCCCGGTTCGAAAGCTGCTCCTTTCGGCTGCGGGCATCGCGGGGGTGCTCGGCGCTGCTGCGGGTGAACTAGCGGCGCGACGTATGCCGGGCACCAGGACGGAGTGGGTCTTCGGTGCCGCGCTCACCGGTGCGGCCGTCGGGGTCCTGGCGGTGGGCTGTGCTCTGGTCGTGTCCGGAAATCGTCGAAGCGGACCAACCGTCACCGCCAGTTGGATGGTTGTGGCGGCCTGGTCGGTGGCCGATGTCTGGTTCGACATCGACACTTCGCCGCTGAGCTTCATGGGTCGGGTGGCTCTATGGCCGCTGGTTGGTGAGGTGGTTCACCTGGCGGTGATCGCCGCTGTTGTGGCTGTCGTAGTCGTCGGCGTGCGTGCTGTCGAGGGAGTGAGTGTCGAGAGGATCCGTCGACGGGCTGTCCTCATTCGCCAGATCCGGTTCGCCCTGTCACAGCAGGACCTTCGTTCGTTGATCTTGTTGCGCCGTCAGTTGGCATTCGAGGTGCCACGGCAGCGGCCCTTGCTAAGGCCATCGCTTCGCCGGCTCGGGCCCCGGTTCCCGGTGCTCGCCCGCGATCTGCGGAGCTACATGCGCTGGCCCACCCGCCGACTCACCCGTGTTGCTGGTCTCAGCGTGGCCATCGGGCTGAGCATCGCCGGTGTGTGGCATGGCACCACTGTGCTGATCGCCGGGGCAGGAGTGTTGCTGTACCTGGTGAGCCTCGAGGTGGTGGAGCCCTACGGTCAGGAAGTCGATCACCCCAGTGTCATGGAGACCATGCCGCTCGACAGCGGCCGGATACTCGTCGAGCATCTCGTCGGGGCCGCCGTTGCCATGATCCCGATCTGGCTGGTGGCCACCTCAGCAGCCGTAATTGCGTCGCGCTCGACCGACCTTCTCATCTCGATGCTGGTGGCGGCGTTGCCGGCTGTGCTGGTGGCAGTAGGTGCGGGCGCTCTCAGCATCCAACGGGTCGGTTCCAACGTCTCGTCGGTGGCGGTGCCACCGGAGTTGGCGGGCCCGCAGGTTCTCTTCAAGCTTGTCTGGCCGCCGGCTGTCGCCACGCTCGGTGTGGTGCCGGTGATGTTTGCTCGAGGCGCGGCCCGATCGGGCGACGCGGTCGCGTCTCCCACTGTCAACATGGCGATCTTCGTGGTGATCGCAGGCGGGATCGTGTTCAGTTGGATCAGGTACAGAGACGGATTCTTCGAGGCCGCAGCGACCGCTCAGCAGGGAAAGACGTGATGACCAGAGAGAGCCGCGATGGCGAATCGGGACGACGCAAGAAGAAGGCCCGACCTGAACCCGACGCATTCGAGTTCAACGAAGTCGAGAAGCACTACGGCGAGGTGATCGCCGTCGGTCCGGTGTCGTTTTCGGTTTCAGCCGGAGAAGCGGTCGCCTTGGTCGGCCACAACGGATCAGGGAAGTCGACCCTGTTGTCGCTGGCCGGCGGGGTCGCCGATGTGAGCGAAGGGTCGGTCAGGATCGCGGGTTCGACGGCGGGTTCGGCTGCGGCCCGGGCGGCAATGTCGTATCTTCCCGATCATCCCGTTCTCTACGACGACCTCAGCCTCTGGGAACACATCGAATACCTGAGCCACCTCCACGGCTCGACGCCTGCCGCTCACGACGCCGAGAAGCTGATCGAACGACTTGGGCTGAGCAGCCGAGTCGACGACCTGCCCTCGACGTTCAGCCGAGGTCTTCGTCAGAAATCGTCGATCGCGATCGGGTTGTGTCGACCCTTCGCTGTGCTTGCGATCGATGAGCCCTTCTCCGGTCTCGATGGCACCGGCCGGGAGACGCTGTTGGAGCTGATCTCAGAGGTACGCGAGGAGCGGGGAGCGGTGCTCGTCGCCACTCACGACCCCCAGATGTTCGGGGTGTTCGATCGGGCCGTGATGCTCGAACAGGGCGAGGTTGTGTTCGACGGTCCGATATCCGAACTCGACATCTGACCTCCGCTGGTCCCCGCTGATCCCCGCTGATCCCCGCGAACTCAGTCGTGAAGCAGAGGTCCCCGGCGGGGTATATCGGGCGAGAATCCCGATGGCCACTTCGTGTTCTCCGATATCGATGCCCCCTTCATGCACTCGGGTAGCAGGCCGGTGACCATTGAGAAGTCGGCGTCGGTGAGATCGGCGTCCCGGAGGGTGGCGTCGATCATGCGGGCCCGACTGAGGTTGGCTCCGGTGAGGTTGGCCCGGTCGAGACGAGCCCATGAGAGGTCGGCGTTTCGGAGATCGGCGCCCGAGAGATCGGTGTCGGAAAGGTCGGCGTAGCGGAGGATGGCGTGGCGGAGATCGGCGCCGGCGATCTCGAGGTATCGAAGTGATTCTCGCTCGAGGTCCTTCGGGTCTTCGATTTTGCCGTTGGCATCAATGTCCTGATCGGCGAGGACGTAGTCCAGCAGATGATCCTGTTCGGCGGCCCTGCGTCGTGATCGTTTCGAAAAAAAGCCCATGCAGTCGCTCCTGGTTCCCGTGACCGGTCGAGCATTCGGTCGGTAGGTGTGAAGTCTCGTCGGCTTGACGAGCCTACGTCGCCACATCGGTCGTTCACAGTGACGAAACCGTCACGAAACACCGGCTGTCTACGTTGCCGGTCGTGGATGTCGAGCTATCGAACAGTTGGTCGGAGGGGACACGGCGATGAGACGGAAGCTGTTGTATGTGGTGCCATTGGCGGTCCTGGTGGCGGTGTTGGCGGCATCGCCGGCCGGCGCCCAGGAACCAACAGCCACCCAGATAGTTCTCGACAATCTGTGGGTGCTGATTGCCGGCGCCCTCGTGTTTTTGATGCAGGCGGGGTTTGCTCTGGTTGAGGCGGGCCTGACTCGCTCCAAGAACGTGAGCAATATCATGGCCAAGAACCTCGCCGACGCGGTGATCGGCGCGATCTGCTTCTTCGCGGTCGGTTACAGCATCGCCTTTGCGTCGACCGACACATGGTGGGGTGGGACCAGCGACTTCTTCTTGGCCCATAGTGCCGATCCGGGTGTTCTGAATACACCGGGAGGCTTGACCTCGACGCTCACCCCGGCGGTGAGTTTCTTCTTCCAGGTCGTGTTCGCAGCCACCGCGGTGACGATCGCGTCGGGAGCCATGGCTGAGCGCACCCGGTTCCCTGCCTACCTGGTGTTTGCGGGGGTGATGACCGCGGTGATCTATCCGGTCGTGGTCCACTGGACCTGGGGCATGGGTCTGATCGCCGACATCTCCATCGGCGATGCCGTCTACTCCGACTTCGCCGGCTCGACAATCGTTCACATGACCGGTGGGGTTGCCGCGTTGATGGGGGCGGTGTTCCTCGGGCCACGCCTCGGTCGATACGCGAAGAACGGTCCGGGACATGCCATCCCCGGTCACAGCATCCCCATGGCGATGCTCGGAATCTTCATCCTCTGGTTCGGTTGGTTCGGGTTCAACGCGGGCTCGGAGTTGGCCGCCGATCTCCAGGTGCCGTTTCTTGCCCTGAACACCTTTCTGGCCGGCGCATCCGGGGCGGCCGGTGCGGTCATTCTCATCTGGTGGCGCTCGGGTGTGCCCGACGTGGCCATGGCCGGAAATGGAGTGCTCGCCGGTCTGGTCTCCATCACCGCTCCGGTGGGCGCGGTCGAGCCCTGGGCGGCTCTGGTGATCGGATTTGTGGGCGGGCTCCTCGTCGTTGTCTCAGTCCTGTTCTTCGATCGCATCAGGATCGACGATCCGGTTGGGGCGGTCTCGGTGCACGGGGTCTGCGGAATCTGGGGAACCCTGGCCGTTGGCCTGTTCGCCCGCTACGACGACGCCTTCTTGGGTCGAGAGAACGCCGGCCTCTTCTACGGTGGCGGGATCGACCAGTTTGTGGTGCAGACACTCTTGGTGCTGATCGTCGCGATCTGGGTGGCTACAACCACTGCGGTGCTGTTCGCGGTGCTCGACCGGACCATGGGACTGCGTGTCGAGCCCGAGGAAGAGATGCAGGGGCTCGATGTGATCGAGCACGGCGGCAGTGGCTACGGCGTCGACACAGTGGCCGCCAGCCGGGTGGTGTCGAGGACTTGAGCCAGGGTGCTCAGCCTTCTTGCTCAGCCTTCTTGCTCAGCCTGCGCCGCGACCTCAGCGGCTCCCGCCGCGGCCGCTTCGGGGTCGAGGGCCCGGGCCAGGGGATGGAGAGCCTCGCTGGGACGCATGTCCTCGTCGAGCTCGTAGAGCAGAGGCATTCCGGTGGGGATGTTGAGGGAGGGAATCTCGTCGTCGGGGATCGAGTCGAGATGCTTGACGAGGGCACGGAGACTGTTTCCGTGGGCCACGACCAGAACGGTGTGGCCGAGTCGGAGGTCGGGCACCAGCGAGTCGTACCAGTAGGGGAGCATCCGGTCGACCACATCGGCAAGGCACTCCGTCTGGGGAACAAGCTCTGGAGGCAGCGATGCGTAGGCGGGTGAGGAGTTGGGGTTGTAGGGATTGTCGATGCTGATCGGAGGCGGCGGAGAGTCGTAGCTTCTGCGCCAGATCTGAAGCTGTTCGGCGCCGTGCAGTTGCAGCGTTTCGGCCTTGTCGAGCCCGGTGAGGTCGCCGTAGTGCCGTTCGTTGAGACGCCAGCTTCGCCGCACGGGAATCCAACGTCGGTCGATCCCGGCGAGCACTATCTCGGCGGTCTCGATGGCGCGTTGTTGCAATGAGGTGTGAACCACGTCGGGGAGGAGACCGGCATCGATCATGAGCGGTGCTGCGGCCCGCGCTTCCTCGCGGCCCTTTTCGATCAGCGGACAGTCGTACCATCCGGTGAAGAGGTTCTTCTCGTTCCACTCGCTGCGTCCGTGACGAACCAGGATCAAGGTGCTCATGAACGCACCGTAGTCCAGCGGGGTTGCGTGGTCGTCACCCGGTTTGAGGGGCTGGTTTCATGGCTGGTTTCATGTCGCGAGCGGGCGTTCGGTAAAACTTGATGGTCTAACACTCAATTTTTCGGTGTAAACCGGAATAGACACCGCTACAGTGAGGCACATCCGTAAGGAAACCCAAGTAGAAACCCAAGAAGCCAAAGAAACCAAAGAGAAGAAGAGGCAACCATGGCAAAGGCCGTCGGAATCGATCTCGGCACAACCAACTCAGTCGTAGCAGTCCTCGAGGGAGGCGATCCGGTCGTGATCGCCAACTCCGAGGGGTCGCGCACCACCCCGTCGGTGGTTGCGTTCGCCAAGGACGGCGAAGTTCTCGTCGGTGAAGTCGCCAAGCGCCAGGCGATCACCAACCCCGAGCGCACCATTCGTTCGGTCAAGCGTCAGATTGGCACCAACTGGTCGGTCGACATCGACGGCAAGGCCTACACCTCCCAGGAGATCTCGGCCCGAACGCTGATGAAGCTCAAGCGCGACGCCGAGGACTACCTCGGTGATTCCGTCACCCAGGCCGTGATCACCGTTCCGGCCTACTTCGACGATGCCCAGCGCACCGCCACCAAGGAGGCCGGTCAGATCGCGGGTCTCGAGGTCCTGAGGATCATCAACGAACCCACCGCGGCCGCGCTCGCCTACGGCCTCGACAAGGAAGGAACCGAGCAGACCATCTTGGTGTTCGACCTCGGCGGCGGCACGTTCGACGTGTCAATCCTCGAGATCGGCGACGGCGTGTTCGAGGTCAAATCGACCCACGGCGACACCGCCCTCGGTGGCGATGACTGGGATGAGAAAGTCATCGATTGGCTGGTCAGCTCGTTCAAAGGCGACCATGGCGTCGACCTCAGTTCCGACGCGATGGCCATGCAGCGACTCAAGGAAGCCGCCGAGAAGGCCAAGATCGAGCTCTCGCAGACTCAGACCACCCAGATCAACCTGCCGTTCATCACTGCAACCGATGCCGGCCCGTTGCATCTCGACTACCAGCTGTCGCGGTCGAAGTTCCAGGAGCTCACCGCCGACCTTCTGGCCCGCTGCAAAACTCCGTTCGAACAGGCGATCAAGGACGCCGGAATGAGCAAGGGCGAGATCGACCACGTCGTGCTGGTCGGTGGCTCCACCCGCATGCCGGCCGTCGCCGACATGGTGATCGAGCTCACCGGCAAAGAGCCCAACAAGACGGTCAATCCCGATGAGGTCGTGGCCATCGGCGCGTCGGTTCAGGCCGGCGTGCTCAAGGGCGAGGTTAAAGATGTCCTGCTGCTCGACGTGACACCGCTGTCGCTCGGGATCGAGACCAAGGGCGGGGTGATGACGACCCTCATCGAACGCAACACCACGATTCCGACCCGTAAGAGCGAGACGTTCACCACCGCCGACGACAACCAGCCGTCGGTTGAGATCCACGTTCTGCAGGGTGAGCGTGAGATGGCCGCCTACAACAAGACACTCGGCAAGTTCCAGCTGGTCGATCTGCCGCCGGCCCCACGCGGGGTTCCCCAGATCGAGGTCACATTCGACATCGATGCCAACGGCATCGTTCACGTGTCGGCGAAGGACCGCGCCACCAACAAGGAGCAGTCGATGACCATCACCGGTCAGTCGTCCCTCGACAAGGACGCCATCGACAACATGGTCAAGGACGCCGAGTCCCACGCCGAGGAGGACCGGCTTCGCAAGGATGAGGCCGAGGTTCGCAACACCGCCGACGGGCTCGTCTACCAGACCGAGAAGATGCTCAAGGATCAATCCGACGCCGTAACCGAGGAAGAGAAGTCGACCATCGAAGCCAAGCTTGCCGATGCCAAGACCGCACTCGAAGGCACCGACACCGAGGCGATCAAGACGGCAACCGAGGCCCTCATGAACGCCAGCCAGGAATTCGGGCAGCGCCTGTATGAGGCCGCCGCGCAGCAAGAACGCGAGGCTGCCGCCGAAGCGAGCGCACCGGCCGACGATGAAGTGGTCGATGCTGAAATCGTCGACGACGACAACGGCGACGACAGTGGCAACAGCGACGACAATGGCAACAGCGACGAGAGCGCCGCCGACGACAGCGAGGGCGACCAAGCGTGAGCGAGTCCAAGTCCCGGGGAGAGCCCGAGGGCGCCGACCCCGAGTCCAGCGATGAAGGCACCGATCCGGTTGTCGACGGCGCCGTACTCGCCGAACTCGACTCGGTCGAGGCCGAGCTGGCTGAACTCGACTCGGTCGAGGCCGACCTGGCTGAACCCGACTCCGAACCTGACTCCGAACCCGACTCCTACTTGGCCGACCTTCAGCGGGTCAGCGCGGAGTTCGCCAACTACCGGAAGCAATCCGACCGTCGCAACTCCGAGCTGGTGCAGCAGGCCGGGTCTCGTCTTGCTCTTCAACTGCTGCCGGTGCTCGACGCGATCGATGCCGCCGTGCAACACGGCACCGAGGGCATCGACCCGATTCGCGATCAGTTGATCGCGGTGCTCGAGCGTGAGGGCCTCGAACAGATCGCCGGACAGGACGAGCAATTCGACCCCAACCGGCACGAGGCCGCCATGACCGAACCAGCCGATGATGGCCAGGACACCCCGGTCGTGTCCGAGGTGTTCCGGTCGGGCTACGCCTGGAACGGTCGAGTGTTGAGAGCGGCGATGGTGAAAGTGAAGGGCTGATGGCTGATCCGCAGCGCGAATGGTTTGAGAAGGACTACTACAAGACCCTCGGGGTCTCTCAGACCGCGTCTGCCAAGGAGATCACGAAGGCCTATCGGAAGCTGGCCCGGAAACTTCACCCGGACGCCAACCCCGACGACACCAGGGCCGAGGAACGATTCAAGGAAGTCTCCTCGGCCTACGACGTGTTGGGCGACGACGACAAGCGAAAGAGCTACGACGAGGTCCGCAGACTCGGTCCTCTCGGCGGCGGCGCCGCGGGAATGGGCAGTCCGGCCGGTGGCTTCAACGTCGGCATGGACGACATAGGCGACCTCCTCGGTGGCCTGTTCGGTCGCGGCGGTCGGCGATCGCGGGGAGGCCCCGCCGCCGGAGGCGCTCGTCGGGGCTCGGATCTCGACGCCGACCTGCATCTCGATTTCCAAGACGCCGTCGCTGGCCTCGAGACCACCATCCATCTCACCAGCGACGCCACCTGCGGCACCTGTTCCGGCGTTGGAGCTGAACCTGGATCGGCCCCCCGGAAGTGTCCCCAGTGTGAGGGGTCTGGAGTGCTCGACGAAAACCAGGGCTTCTTCTCTCTGAGTCATCCCTGTCCCAATTGTTCGGGTCGGGGCAACGTCATCGACGAGCCGTGCCACACCTGCCAGGGCAGTGGCATCGAACGCCGGCCGAGAGACGTCAAGGTAAGGATTCCGGCCGGGGTCAAGGACGGGCAACGGATCCGACTCAAGGGTCGGGGCGGACCCGGCCTCGGTGGCGGTCCTCCCGGCGATCTGTTCGTGAGGGCTCACGTCGCCTCCCACAACTTGTTCGAACGCTCCGGGAGCAACCTGACGATCAGCGTGCCGATCACATTCTCTGAGGCCGCGCTCGGAGCCGACATCAAGGTTCCGACCCTCGGCGGCGATGTCGTCACCATCCGGATTCCTGCCGGGACCCGCAACGGGCGAACGTTTCGGGTCCGCGGCCACGGCAACGACCTGCTGGTCACCGTCGACATCGCCGTGCCCCAGAAGCTCACGGACGAACAACGCGAGGCCGTCGAGGCCCTCGACTCCGTAACCACCGAGTCGCCTCGCGCCTACCTTGGTATCTAGGCCAAGCCCATGATCAAGCCAGAACGACAGCACCTCAACTGAAGGGAGAACACCAAATGGACCAGGATCGATTCAACCGAGCGGTGTATGTGATCTCCGTCGCCGCCGAGCTAGCGGGCGTTCATCCGCAGACTCTTCGGATCTACGAACGAAAGGGCCTGCTCGAACCGGCGCGCACCGGCGGTGGCAGTCGGCGCTACTCCGACGCCGATATCGCGCTGCTCCAGAGGATTCAGGAGCTCACCAACGAGGGCCTCAATCTGGCGGGCGTGCAGAGGGTGATGGATCTGGAGGCCACCATCCACGAGCTCCAGATCGAGCTCGCCGAGACCCTGAGACAGAGCGAGCGTGCCGTGGAGATGACCCATCGCGAGTACCGCCGCGACCTTGTGCCGGTGAAGCAGGCAGTGACCATCTACAGACGTGCCAAGCGCTGATTCAGAAATGGACAATCCCCCTCCCACCCCGATCGTCGACGTCCAGGTGGATGCCGCCGACGTGGAAGCCGCACTTCGCGGCGACGTACGTGACGGACTCACCGCCCAACCCAAGGATCTTCCTCCGAAGTGGTTCTACGACCACGCAGGCAGCGTGTTGTTCGATGAGATCACCCGGCTCGAGGAGTACTACCCGACTCGCGCCGAACGTCAGATCCTGCTCCGTGAGTCAGACGCAGTCATCGAGATTGTCGGTGCCGATACGTTCGTGGAGCTCGGTGCCGGGACTTCCGACAAGACCCGGGCGCTTCTCGACTCGGCCGTCGCTCACGGCCACCTCCAACGGTTCATACCTTTCGATGTGAGTGAGACATTTCTCCGCGACAGCTGCAACAAGCTCGCCCAGGAATACCCGTCGCTCACGATCCACGGAGTGGCCGGCGATTTCGATCGTCACATACCTCTGATCCCTTCCGGCGGGCGACGACTGGTGGCCATGCTCGGGGGCACGATCGGCAACTACGCGCCGGTGGCCCGCGCCCATTTCCTCGACACCTTGGCCGCCACCATGCACACCGGCGATCATCTGCTCCTCGGCACCGATCTGGTGAAGGACAGAAGCCGTCTGGTCGATGCCTACGACGATGCGTCGGGGGTAACAGCGGCGTTCAACAAGAATGTGCTTGCCGTGATCAACGGCCATCTGGGAGCGGATTTCGATCTCCAACGCTTCGATCACGTGGCTCGCTGGGACGACCAAGCGGAGTGGATCGAGATGCATTTGAGGAGCCAGGAGTCCCACAACGTCCTCATCCCGTCGCTCGGTCTCGACATCGGGTTCGAAGAGGGCGAAACGATCCGCACCGAGATTTCGGCCAAGTTCCGTCAGGACGGCGTGGAACGTGAGTTGGCTTCGGCCGGTCTCGAAATGGTGGCCTGGTACACCGACGACGATGGCGACTTCGGGGTGAGCCTCAGCCGGCGTTGACCCAACACCGGCTTCGTTTTCAGTCGACTGTTAGCACAGCCTCGAGACTGGAAGTGGTGGTGGCATCATCCGCGGTGAAGCTGACCGTGAACTCACCACGTTGGGTCGGCGTGCCCGACACGAACCCGGTCGACGGGTCGATCGTCAGACCGGGTGGGAGGTCGACGGCAGAGAACTCGACGGTGTCACCGTTGGGGTCCGTCGCCGGAACGAGGAATCCGGCGGGCTCCCCGACGGGAAGGTTGGTCACGGGGACCTTCTCCTGGGGATCAGCCGCCGCGGCCAGCGGCAGATAGGCGACGGGTGGCTGAATGAACGGTCGGTGGTTGGGAGGCGTTGCCACCTCGATCCGTATCGAAGCGACGGAGCCGTCTGCGGAAGCCGCGATCTCGACCGGGCCGATCGGTGTGCCGGGAGCGTGGTACAGCCCGTCGGGATCGATGGTTCCGACGGCCGATGAGCCTCCGACGATTCCTTCAACCGACCATGTCGGTTCGGGCGACGCCGCGTCCGGCGAACTCGTGACCAAATCGAGAGCGAGAGTGCTCGCGGCGTGGATCGTCGAGCGTCGACCATGGATGGCGATCGCCGGCTGATCGACATCGCCGACCGTCACGAAACCCACCGACTCGACCGGAGTCAACGGGTAGGGAGTCGTCGGATCGAACGCCAAATAGGTGAAGGAGTCGACTCCGATGAATTCGGGGTCTGGCGTGTAGGTGAAGACGGAGACGTCGGGTTGTCTGCTGGCTGTGACGGGAGAGAGTGTGCCGTGCGTCGGGCCGGACAAGATCCGGACTTGGCGAGCCGCGGGCGTACCTACAGTGTCGGGTCGAAGTTCAACGGAAACCGAACTGACGCCGTCGGTGGTGGCCACCCACGGTTGGGCCGTGAGGCCGGAAACGATCGTGGCCGATTCGGCAAAGACGATCGAATTGTTCGACTCGTCGGCTTCGAAAACCACACCGAACGGATCCACTTCTCCGGCCACGAAGTAACGCCCGGGAACCACATCGGACACGTCGACCCACTGCAGGGACACATCGCTGGTGTAGATGTCGGAGAAGCCTGGCGATATTCCCATACGCAGGATGGTGGCGTCGGGCGATCCCTGCCTGCAGTAGTTGCCGTCGTCGCCGAAATACCCACGTTGGGCCTCTGGGTCGTCTTCGCTGGAGTCGGTGAGGCAGAACCCCACCTTGCTACTGGGGGCGATCTCGTGCGACTTGGTCTCGTCCCAGAGCGAGTAT
>JAJCXX010000006.1 GCA_029263195.1 Acidimicrobiales bacterium | reverse complement strand
CTTCATTTTTGGGGGGGTGTGGCACACATTTTTGGGCCCCCACGCCCACAGATTTCGGGGTGGGGGCTTGGGGGTTTTGTTTCGCGACGTGTCAGCATCATGAGATGAGCGACGAGCAAGGTCACCAACTCCTACGCCTCGACGTGGGTGACGATCCGGCGGCTTGGGCCGAAGCGGGATTCACTGTCGTCGAAGACGAGGTAAGAGTCGGCTCGACCACCGTTCGCCTCCACGGCGCCAGCGGCGACAGAGGCATCCTCGGCGCGGCCATCGATGGGATCACCGAGTCGCTCGACGGGCTCCCGGTGTCGCCACCCATTCCATCGTTCAAATCGAAGATCACGCCGGTCCACGCCAACCTCGCGGTCGGTCTCGACCACATCGTGGCCATGTCGTCCGACATGGACCGAACCATCGCCGCGCTCTCCGACGCGGGGCTGGTCCTGCGTCGAACCAGACTGTTCGAGTCCGGCGGCGAGACGAATCGTCAAGCGTTCTTCTGGCTCGGCGATGTGATCCTCGAACTTGCCGGCAACGACGCGGCTCACGGTCCGGATCCTGCGATCTGGTGGGGCCTCGCTTTCACATGCCCCGATCTCGAGCAAGCCGGCGAGTCCCTCAACGGCCGGCTCGGCAACGCCAAGGATGCCGTACAACCGGGTCGGCGAATTGCCGGACTTCACACCGCCGAACTCGGCATCTCGGTGCCGACCGTCTTCATGACTCCTCATCCGCCCACCGACGGCCCAGGCTCCGGAGACGGTTACCTCCGATGAAGTTTCCAGATCGGGCGGCCATCATCATCACCATCATCACGGCTGCCGCTCTACTTCTCGTCTCGTGTGCTGGTTCCCGCCCGACGATCGTGCCGGCGGAGGATTCAACGCCCACGACCATGCCAGTGAACGGATCGGCGCCGGCCACATCAACCCCCACGGACTCGGAAGGGCTCGCATCAACAACGTCGGTCGGCGAACCACCTGCGGAGCCGGCACCGACAACGTCGAGTACGGCCTATCCAACCACGCCATCTCCCGACGAACCGGGGTACCCGACCGTTGCACCTCCGCCGGTTCCCACCATCGAGTATCCGACAACCGGGTGAGCTCTCTCAGCCGGCGGCCGCCCGATGCTGCACTGCCCAATCAATGCGGATGGTGAACTCGTTGCCGTCGTCGGACTCAGTTTCGAGCACGGCTACACCATCGGCGATCAGGCTCATGGGTTGGTCCTCGGTGGCCGCCCAAAGGACGCAAACGTCGGGTCGGGAGATGGCGTTCGCGGAAGCCGTCCGCCCAAGACGACACCTGACCTGCCCCGGACTCAGCTCCACCATCGCGTGGGTGACGCGAACCCGAGAGTCGTCCCCGGTAGTCAGTACATAGGCCGCGGGGCCATACTTGCCCCCGACCCCGGGAATCTCTTCCGGTGGAACTGGAATGGTCATGGCCGAAACCTATCCGGTGACGGCCCCGCACTCGACTCGCTGAGGGAGGGACCATGGGATTCTCACATCAAACTTCGCTCCGTCGGCTCGTGGCCCTGGTGGCCATCTCTCTCCTCACCCCTGCCCTGCTGGCCTCGACGATTGCCGCGGCCCAGGATTCTGTGACCACCGAAGTCGACGCGAGCGCATTCGGGCCCGCCGTGGATCCCCAGAGTGGTGCCGCTCTCGAGGCTGCGCTCGATCGGGTCGGACTCGGTGACACGTGGCGTGAATCAGCGGGACTCGGTGAAGTCACCCGACAACTCTTCGTCGAGTACGCCGGCTCGCGCTCCCAGGCTGCAGCAGCAGATCTGGCGACAGTTCTCACCGACATCAAGAGAACCGAGAATCTCCAGACGGCGATCATCGGTGAGGTCAGGAAGAGCACCGCCCTACTTGCCTCATTGACCGAGATCGAGGATCGGCTCGAACGTCGAATCGGTCAAGACCAGGCGAGCCACGACACCACCCTCGAACTCATCCAGTCGGTGGCCATTGACATGTTCTCCAACGCCGGAAGCCGATCAACCGAGGCCATCGGCATCAACAACTCAGCGTTGCTGCAGACCCGGCGATCCGACGAATTGACGGCATCGGTCCTCGAAACTCTGATCGACCAACGTGACCGACTCATCGTCGACCTGGAGGGGTTACGGACACGGCTCCCGAAGTTCCGGGACAGCCGTATCTCAACCGCCGCATCCCACAGAGAACTGATTCGCGCGGCGCGCGACCTACCGACGAGACTCGCCGAACTCGAAACCGTCGCCAAAGAGTTGATTCCGTCGGCAGCGGACGCGTTCCGATCAGCGGAGATAGCTGACGAATCCGGTCTGAGCCTCCGAGCCCTCGACGCATACTTCAACGCTGAGGAATGGATGGACCAGAACCAGCCTGAGTGCGGCGTCACCTGGCAGACGATCGCGGCAATCGGCCTTGTCGAGAGCCGACACGGAACTCACGGCGGCAACCGTCTGATGCCCGACGGCCGAACCGAACGCCAGATCGTCGGGGCGGTGCTCGACGGCACCACCGAAGACGGCTTCGGCAACACGGTGGGTCTGGTGACCGATACCGACGGAGGCGTCTACGACGGTGATCCACTCCACGATCGAGCTGTCGGACCGATGCAATTCATCCCCCAGACGTGGCAACAGTGGTCGGTCGATGCCGACGACGATGGCCGACGAGACCCCAACGACATGGACGACGCATCCGTGGCCACGGCCCGTTTGATCTGCGCCAATGGCCAGGTTCGGACCACTGGAGCATGGGACGACGCCATCTACACCTACAACCAGTCGAGGAGCTACGTCGCCGAGGTTCGCGATGCCTCCCACCACATCGATGACTCGGTCAGTGCCGCGACACCAGTCGACCCGGACGTCAGCCCCTGAGTCGATGGGCGGCCGTCAATGCCGCGGCTGCCACGGCAATGTCGTCGGAGTCGGTACGCCAGTTCGACACTGACAATCGGATGGCAGAGCGACCCTGCCATGTCGTGCCGGTCGGGAAACACTCCCCTCCGGCCTGAACCGCAGCGAGAACCCGATCGGTATGGCCTTCGTGGTCGTCATTTCCGGTGGGGTCGTCGAATCTCACCACAATCTGGTTGATCTCCGCGTGCATGACCTCAGCACCTTCGACCTTCTGGAGCGCTGCGGCCAGATCCGAGGCACGGTCGCAACAGCGATCGACCAGGTCGCTGAGCCCGGTCCGGCCGAGTGACCGCAGCGTCGCCCAGACCGGAACGCCTCTCGCCCTTCGCGACGACTCGACCACCGAATCAACCGGGTCGGGGACGGCCCCCGGTTCGGGGAGGTAGGCCGCCCGATAGCCGATTGCCCGCGCCAGGTTCCCGCGATCGCGCACGATGACGATCCCGCAGTCGTACGGGGTGTTGAGCCACTTGTGCGCATCGACGGCCCAAGAGTCGGCCGCCTCGACCCCCGCGGCCAGATGACCGAATCGATTGCTGGCCCTGACCCACAAACCGAACGCTCCATCCACATGCAGCCAGATGTCGTCGCGATGAGACTTTCGGCGCTGAATCTCGGCGGAAATCTCTGCGATCGGGTCGAACGCTCCGCCGTTGACGTTTCCGGCCTGGACACAGACAATCGTCGGACCCTCCGAATCATCGAGTGCCACTGAGAGGTCAGCCAAGAGAATGCGGCCCTCGGAATCGGTTGGTATTTCGGTCGCGCAGTCGGTACCCAGACCCAGCAGTCTCAATGCTCGCGGGATCGTCGAATGCTGCTCGTCGCTGAGCAGCACGTTGACGCGAGGCGCCCCGATCAACCCTGCCGTCTCGACATCGTGGCCGTGAGCGGCCAGCACGGCGTGGCGACCCGCCAGAAGCCCCGCTGTGTTCGCTCCCTGCCCGCCCGTCGTGAAGCCGACCGCCGCGTCACCCGGCAGGTCGAGCGCCTCGAGAATCCACCGGGCCGCCGCCAACTCGACGCCGACCACCCCTGGGTAGAGATCGGCGAAGACGGCGTTCTGGTCCCACGCCGACACCATCCAGTCGGCACCGAGAGCCGCCGGGGTCACGCCTCCGGTGACCAGAGCCAGGTACCGCCCTGAGCCGGTTGATGCGAGACCGGGCTCCGCGATCGCGGCAAGCTCCTCGAGAACCTCAGCGCCTCCCAGGCCCATCTCGGGGAAGGGCCGATCGGCTGCCGCAACGACATCGGCCGCCGATGACGAGATCGAGGTGGGACGACTGTCGATCCCATCGATCCATCGTCTCGCCAACCTCTCCGCGGCCGCAAGTGTTGGTTCGAAGTCAGCGTTACGCATCGAAACACCTCCGGGGAAGATTCAGGCGGTGATCATGTCACCAAGTCGACCGATGAGGTCACCGTTTCGGCCCGAGACCTCCCAGCGCTCGACCCCGACCATCAGGGTGAGATCGTCGAGAGCGCGGCCCAGGCCGGCCAAAGTCTCGGTCTGGTCGGTATCGGCCTCGGCGAATGCCCCGAGCACGCGGAGTATCCCCTCCGCCCGGTCCGTCTTCAGATCGATCCTCGCCACGATCCGATCGCCCAGCAGGAACGGCAGCACGTAGTAGCCGTAGATCCGCTTGTCGGCTGGGGTGTAGATCTCAATCCGATAACGAAAGTCAAACAGTCGTTCCGCTCGCTCCCTGAACCACACCACAGGATCGAACGGCGAGAGAAGCGTGCAGGCATCGACCGATCGCGGGACCACGGCGTCGGGGCTGAGGTAGCCCAGCCGATTCCAGCCTTCGACACTGGCCTCCAGCAAGAGGCCGTCCTCGACGAGTTCATCGATCCGAAGCTTCGAGGATCGCTTCGGCAGCCGGTGATAGTCGATCAGGTCGGGAGCAGCCGCGACCCCCAGAGATGCACCGGCGCGCCGCAGGAGTTCCCGGTGAGCCTCCTCCTCAGAAGGAGTCGGCCGAGCACGGATCTCGTCTGGGACGATCCGGTCGAGCAGATCGAACTCCTTGGCGAAGCCCGGACCTCGACGCACACCGACTTCGCCGATACGGAACAGCCAGTCGAGAGCCAGAGATCCGATCGAGCGCGATCCCCACCAGTTGCCTTCGCGGGGCCGGGGATCGCTAAGGTCAGACGCGGCGAGCGGGCCCTCACGCACCTGGCCGAGAACGTCGGCAACGTATTGAGGCTCGCGTTCCGACAGCTCGACGAGCCCTTGCCACGTGCCCCCCTCCCGCGCCCGACGCTTCTGCCAGCGAAGCAATGGCTCGTCATCGACTGGCACCAGTGATGCCTCATGACTCCATGCCTCGAACCACTCGTCGTCGTGATACGCCACACGATCGAGAAGGTCGGGGTCGTAGGGGCCGAGTCTCGAGAACAGCGGCATGTACTGGGTTCGGATCACCACGGGCACCGAATCGAGTTGCAGTAGGCCGAGACGTCCCATGGCGCGCCTCAGATGTCTCCTGTCGACTCGACCGGCGGGTCGCGGGTCGCGGAATCCCTGGGCAGCAAGAGTGATCCGCCTCGCCTGTGACGCGTCGACCGCCACCGGCGATGGCCGGCTCACTGAAGGTGCTCCGCCAGCGCGACGACATGAGGGAGGCGCCAGTGGGCGTGGTCTGCGTGGAGTTCGAGCGGGTCGAGCTGCACGACCGGCATTCCGGCCGCGGTGGCACCGAGCACATCGGCATGAACGGTGTCGCCGACGTAGAGCGTGCGGGACGGCTCGGTGCCAAGCGCAGCGAGAGCCGGATCGAAGATACGCGGATCGGGCTTGGCGACGCCGACCAGAGTCGAATCGACTATGGCCGCCACCTTCGGAAGCTCTCCGTCGCCCACCTGGCAGATGCCGTGATCGAAGCACTGCTCGGCGGCGGTGCCGATGTTGTTGGTGACGATCGCCACCGGGCGGTTCTCCGCGATCTGTCCGAACGCCGCAATGTTGTGTGCCAGCACCTGTGTCCAGACGTCGGTGACTTCGTCCCGCCGTCGAAGCTTCTCGCGGCCGTCGGCCGCGATCCGGATGTCATCGCCCGCCAGACCCGCCGACTCGAAATAGGCCAGGTCGTAGTGACGCCATACCTCGAGCTGGGACTCATCGACGTCCTCGGTCGCCAGTAGTTCGGTGATCGCCCGAACCCCTCTGTAGTGGGCGTCGTGGGCATCCTCAACGCTCATCTCGAGTGGAACGCCGGCCGCATTGACGGCGTCGCACACGATTGTCGGATTTGGGATGATGAACACGCCGCCCATGTCGAAGACGACGGCGTCGATGTAAGTCGCGGGTATCACGTCCGGGAGTAGATCACGCTGCGGCGTACTCGGCAACGTGATTGCCGGGTCGTCGGAATGCGTCAGACGACAAGATTGACCATCCGACCCGGTACGACGATTGCCTTGCGCAACTCACGCCCTTCGACATGGGCGGCCACATTCGACTCGGACAGCGCCGTTGCGATGACGGTGTCGTTGTCGGCTCCGGCGGCCACCGTGATCTTGGCCCGGACCTTTCCGTTCACCTGCACCGGTATCTCGATCGTGTCGTCGATGAGCAGCGACGGATCGGCGTCGGGGAACCCGACCCTGGTCACAGATCCTTCGCCACCGAGCAGCGCCCACAGCTCCTCGGCTATGTGGGGAACAAGCGGAGCGAGCATCCGCACGATGCCGTCGGCCACTTCACGCGGTGTCGGCGAATCGGACTTGGTGAGCTCATTGTTGAGCTCGGTGATCTTGGCGATCGCCGTGTTGAACCGAAGAGCGTTCATGTCGACACGCACTCCGTCGATCGTCCGGTGCAGCAGACGTCTCAGCTCATCGGAGGGCGGAGCGTCGACGACCGTGGATTCGCCCGTTTCTTCGTCGACGAGATTGCGCCACACCCTCTGAAGGAAGCGGTGCGAACCGATCACCGAACGGGTTTCCCACGGACGGTCCTGGTCGATCGGACCCATCGACATCTCGTAGAGCCTCAAGGTGTCGGCACCGTAGGCCTCGTACATGTCGTCGGGAGTCACGGAGTTCTTCAGAGACTTCCCCATCTTCCCGAACGAGCGCTCGACGGGTCGGCCATCGTGGGTGAAACCATCGGCCAGCGAACCCTCGACCTCTTCGGCGGGTACATAGATGCCGCGCTCGTCCTGATATGCCGCGGCTTGGATGTAGCCCTGGTTGATCAGACGCTTGAAGGGCTCCGGTCCCGAAACGTGGCCGAGATCGTGGAGCACCTTGTGCCAGAAGCGGGCGTAGAGGAGGTGAAGCACCGCGTGCTCGACCCCTCCGACATAGAGGTCGACTCCCCCGACACCTGTGTCGGGATCGGTCATCCAGTGGCGTTCCACCCCGGGATCGACGAGCTGTTCGGAGTTGGTCGGGTCGAGGTAGCGCAGGTAGTACCAGCACGACCCGGCCCATTGCGGCATCGTGTTGAGCTCACGCTTGTAGGTGCGGGGCCCATCGCCCAAATCGAGCTCGACCTCGCGCCATTCAGAAACCCGGCCCAGCGGCGGTTCGGGCTCCGAATCCTGGTCGAGCATACGTGGAGCCCAGTCGATGAGTTCGGGGAGAACCACCGGTAGTTGGTCCTCGGGAATCGCGATGGGCAGCCCGGTCTCGTCGTAGATGATCGGGAACGGTTCGCCCCAATACCTCTGCCGGCTGAACAGCCAGTCGCGCAGTTTGTAGGTGATCGTCCCGTGACCATGGCCGTTGGCCTCGAGCCATTCGATCATGGTGCGTTTGGCTTCATCGACCTCGAGGCCATCGAGGAAGCCGGAATTGATGGCCGGGCCGTCGCCGAGGTAGGCCTTTCCGTCGAATCCCTGGGAGGGCTGCACCGTGCGAACTATTTCGAGCCCGAACTTCTCGGCGAATTCCCAGTCGCGTTCGTCCTGGCCCGGCACGGCCATAATTGCTCCGGTCCCGTAACCCATGAGCACGTAGTCGGCGATGAACACCGGAATCGACCGCCCGTCCACCGACACCAAGGCGTTGGAGCCGGTGAAAACGCCGGTCTTGTCCTTGTTCTCCTGACGATCGACGTCGGTCATAGCGGCGACCTTCGTGCGATACGCGACAACGGCCTCGGCCGGCGTTGCTGCATCTCCGGTCCATTCGGCGGGTGTGCCCTCGGGCCACTCCCCCGCCGTAATGCGATCTACCAGCGGGTGTTCGGGAGCGACCACCATGTAGGTGGCACCGAAGAGGGTGTCCGGGCGCGTCGTGAACACGCGAATCGGTTCGACCTCCACATCCGGCACCTCGAAGTCGATGTGGGCGCCTTCGGAGCGACCGATCCAGTTGCGCTGCATCGTCTTGATCGAGTCGGTCCAGTCGAGCAGATCGAGATCCGCAATGAGCCGGTCGGCGTAGGCGGTGATGCGCATCATCCATTGCCTCAGGGGGCGTCGGAACACCGGGTGATTGCCGCGTTCGGAACGACCGTCGGCCGTGACCTCCTCGTTGGCCAGCACCGTGCCGAGCGCCGGGCACCAATTGACGGGCGCTGCGTCGAGGTAGGCCAGACGGTGGGTCTGTACCAGAGCACGCCGATCTGCCTCATCGAGTTCGGCCCAGTTGGAACCATCGGCGGGCACGCGCTCCCCCGAGTCGAACTCGGCGATCAGTTCGTCGATGTGCCTCGCCCGGTCCTGCTTCTCGTCGAACCACGAGTTGAAGATCTGCAGGAAGATCCACTGTGTCCAGCGGTAGTAGTCCTCGTCGGTGGTGGCGACGCTCCGTCGCTCGTCGTAGCCGAGTCCGAGCCGGTTCATCTGCCGTTCCATGTTGGCGATGTTGCGCTCGGTGTTCACACGAGGGTGCTCGCCGGTCTGCCGGGCGTGTTCCTCCGCCGGGAGCCCGAAGGCATCGAATCCCATGGCGTGGAGCACATTGAATCCCGCCATTCGCTTGAACCTGGCGTAGACGTCGGTGGAGATGTAGCCGAGTGGGTGGCCGACGTGGAGCCCCGCCCCTGACGGGTAGGGAAACATGTCCATGATGAACAGTTTCGGAGCACTCGCGACCCCCGCGGGGTCGTCCCCGAGCAGACCCGACGGGTTGGGTGCGTGGTAGGTGCCGTCGGCCAGCCAACGGGCCTGCCAGCGGGTCTCGATCGTGTCGGCGAGGTGCGCGTCGTAGCGGTAAGTGGGGGCGTCCGGGCCGTCCGATGACTGGGTTGGCGCGTTGGGCATGGCGGCAAGGCTAGAGCCAGGGTCGGGCGCCCCGGTCGACGCCTCCGACCCTGACGAAAACCAGCTCGCATTCAGAGCTTCGATCCGGCAGACTCCCGGCCCATGCCGTACCAGATCGCAGCTCTCCTGGCCGCTCTGGCCTGGGCCCTCAGCAGCCTCGTCGCGGCCGAATCGGTGCGCGAGCTCGGGGGCCCCCGATTCACGCGTCTGCGCATGATCTTTGTGACGCTCCTGCTCGCCACGGCAGCCACCATGTTCGGCGATTGGGGTTCGCTGCGGGCTGTCGACACGTTGATGTTGAGTATTTCAGGCCTGGTCGGGTTGCTCGTGGGCGACGCCGCACTGTTCACGGCGATGGCGCGTATCGGGCCGCGACGAACCGGCCTCGTTTTCACCGCCAACGCTCCGTTCGCCGCAATGATGGGGGTCTTCCTGTTCGACGAGTCGTTCACCTTCGTCGCAGTCCTCGGAGCGATCCTCACGGTGACCGGTGTGGCCGTCGCGGTCGGGAATCGCCGCACGGTTCGTGGTGTCCGCACCGTTGCCATCGACCATGCGTTCGAACAGGTCGAGGGTCGCCTCTGGGTCGGTGTGGCGTGGGGAATCATCGGCGCACTCGGTCAGGCCGGCGGAGCTGTGTTGGCCAAGCCGGCTCTCGATGCCGGTGTCGACACGATCACCGCCGCCGCGGCCAGGGCCGCCCTGGCGACTGTGGCTCTCTGGATCTTCGCCCGACCACTCGACCGAATTGCTGGATCGTCCCGTCAGGATCGGCTGACATGGCGTCATGTCGGATACCTGTTCGTGAGCGCGATGCTGGCGATGGTCATAGGTATGACCCTCGTGCTCTACTCGCTCGGGCACGGCGATGTGGGCGTCGCCACCATCCTCTCCGCCACCACACCGGTGATCCTGCTGCCGTTGATGTGGGCGACCACCCGTCAGAGGCCGACTCTCGCGGCGTGGATCGGCGCGGCTCTCACCGTCGTGGGGGCGGCACTTCTGCTGTGATGCAGCCGACGATTACCCGTTCACAGTGAATCTGTGCCGTGATACGGTACCGTTCCGCGATGTGGCACACGCTGGTCCGCCGGCGAGGACGAATACCGACATTATCTGTTACCCCGACGGGAGTTGAACGATGTCCGACGACGCGGCAGACGATGAGATCGACCTCTCCAGCCTGAACGACGAGGACCTCACCGCCCAGATGCACGACGATCTCTACGACGGCCTCGCCGAGGAGATCGATGAAGCAACCCGAATCCTTCTCAATCGGGGGTGGGGCCCCGAGAAGGTCCTCAACGTGGCCCTCGTGGAAGGAATGCGAATCGTCGGCATCGACTTTCGCGACGGAATCCTCTTCGTGCCCGAGGTTCTCCTGGCCGCCAATGCCATGAAGGCCGGAATGGCCATCCTCCGTCCTCTGCTCGTCGAGACCGGAGCCGAACCGATCGGCACGGTCGTGATCGGCACCGTCAAGGGAGACATCCACGACATCGGCAAGAACCTCGTGGCGATGATGCTCGAGGGAGCCGGATTCGAGGTGTTCAACCTCGGCATCAACACCGATGTCGACGAGTTCCTCGCGGCGATCGAGGAACACAAGCCCGATATCATCGGCATGTCGGCCCTGCTCACCACCACCATGCCCTACATGAGGGTCGTGATCGACACCCTCACCGAGAAGGGCATTCGCGACGACCACATCGTGTTGGTCGGCGGAGCTCCACTCAACGAAGAATTCAGCGAGGCCATCGGGGCCGACGCCTACTGTCGCGACGCAGCTGTCGCCGCCGAAACCGCCAGCGCACTCGTCATGGCCAGGCGCGCCACCGCATGACCATGGCGGCCCCGCCGCGCTCATTGATCGTGGCTTGCGGTGCGTTGGCACGTGAGATCGGTGCCATCGTGAAGCTCAACAAGCTCGACAGCGTCGATGTCGAATACCTTCCTGGACGTCTCCACAACAAACCCGACGAGATTCCCGAAAGGGTCCGTGCGCGGATTCGGGCGGCTCGATCCGAATACGACCAAATCCTCGTCGGCTACGCCGATTGCGGCACCGGCGGGCGGCTCGACAAGGTGTGTGAGGAGGAAGGCGCGATTCGGATGCCCGGGCCTCACTGCTACGAGATCTACGCCGGACCCGCCGACTTCAACACCATGGCCGACGAGCATCCCGGCACCTTCTACCTCACCGACTACATGGTGAGGTACTTCGACATCATCGTCTGGAGGGGGCTCGGACTCGATCGGCATTCGCAACTGCTCGAGACCTATTTCGGCAACTACACGAGGGTCGTCCATCTCGCCCACGACGACGACCCCGACCTGTTCGTCGCGGCTCAGGAGCAAGCCGACCGTCTCGGACTGACGTACGAACGCCATGATTGTGGGTACGGCGACCTCGAACCGCTCGTGGTCAACTTCGTGCGCAGCCGCGGCCCTGAGCTGCAGACAACCGGAGACAACCTCCAAGGGAAGCAGATACCCAATGACCGAGACAATCCTCAGTTCAGCCACTAGGGAAGTCGTCATCGGCTTCGACCGTCCCTTTGTGATGATCGGCGAACGGATCAACCCAACCGGACGAAAGCTCCTGGCCCAGGAGATGAAGGACGGTGACTTCAGCCGGGTTGAGGCCGACGCGATCGCCCAGGTCGAGGCCGGCGCTCACATGCTCGATGTCAATGCCGGCATCCCTCTGGCCGACGAACCTGCCCTGATGGCTCGTGCCATCAAGTTGGTGCAATCGGTCACCGACGTGCCGTTGTCGATCGACTCCTCCATCATCGAGGCTCTCGAAGCGGGTATCGAGGTCTACGAGGGAAAACCGCTGATCAACTCGGTGACCGGCGAGGACGAGGTTCTGGAGCGAGTGCTTCCACTCGTCGCCAAGGCCGGGGCCGCCGTCGTGGCAATCTCCAACGACGAGACGGGCATCAGCGAAGACCCCGACGTTCGATTCGCAGTCGCCAAGAGGATCGTCGAACGAGCCGCCGACTACGGCATCCCCGCCAGCGACGTCGTGGTCGACCCTCTCGTGATGCCGATCGGGGCCATGGGCACGGCCGGGCAGCAGGTGTTCGCTCTGGTCAGACGACTCCGAGACGAACTCCATGTCAACACGACCTGCGGCGCGTCCAACGTCAGCTTCGGCCTTCCCAATCGTCACGCCGTGACCGGTACATTCCTCTCGATGGCGATCGGAGCCGGGATGACCTCGGCCATCATGAACCCGATGCACGCCGAGGTGAAGACTGCCGTGACGGCCGCCGATGTTCTGGCCGGCCACGACCTCAACTGTGCCTCCTGGATCGCCAGTTTCCGTGACCCCAACGCCACCGGCGCCGGCGGACGCCGCGGACGAGGCGGCCGTCGTCGCGCCGCACCGGGCTGAGCAGACCCGTCGATGTCGTCGCCGAAGCGGGCAACCGTCGTGTTCACTCCAGCAGGGATTCGCCACGTTGTTGATCCCGGCGTCAGCGTGCTCGACGCGGCTCGAGGTGCTGGAGTCGATCTCGACTCCACGTGTGGCGGACGCGGCCTCTGCGGCCGCTGCCAGGTCACCCCCGCCTTCGGTGAATTCGCCAAATGGCATGTATCGAGCAGCGAAGGGGCGCTGACATCGCCCGGCCCCACCGAGGTCGGCTACTCCGGTCGTCGACCACTGGCCGATGGCATGCGGCTCGGTTGTCAGGCTCGTGTGGCCGGCGATGTGGTCATCGACGTGCCGGTATCGAGCCAGGTGCATCGGCCGGTGGTGCGCAAATCGATCAATCTCGGCGGACTGGCGGTTGATCCGCTTCTGTCGGCGCGGTTCGTGGAGATCCCCGATCCGGCCCCGGAAGACCAACGTTCGGAGGCCGAACTCCTGGCCCGGCAGTTGGAGATCGACTGGGGAATCATCGGAGCCGACGTCGATTCGAGAGCTCTGCCCGATCTCCATTCCGCAATCGCCTCCGGAGACCGTCGGGTGACCGCCGTCGTACATCTCGACGGATCGGTGTTGGCAGTGAGGCCAGGATTCGACGACATCATCTACGGACTCGCCGTGGACGTCGGCTCGACCACGATCGCCGGGTATCTGACCGATCTGACCAGCGGGGAAGTTGTGGCCTCAGCGGGCGCGATGAACCCACAGATCAGGTTCGGCGAAGACCTCATGAGTCGCGTGTCCTACGTGATGATGAATCCCGGCGGCGATGCCGAAATGACTTCAGCCGTACGTTCGACTCTCGACTCGATGATCGACGACCTCGCGGCCGAGATCGGTGAATCACCAGGTGATCTCCGAACCCGAATCCACGACTTCGTGGCAGTCGGCAATCCGATCATGCACCACCTTCTGCTCGGTATCGATCCCACTCCACTCGGTGTGTCCCCTTTCACCCTCGCCATCAGTGATGCGGTCGACATGCGGGCCGATGAACTCGATCTCCGCCTCCCGTTCAGTCTCGCCCACATCGGCCCGTGCATCGCGGGGCATGTCGGAGCCGATGCCGCGGCCGCCACGCTCGATCAGCGCACCCATCTGGCCGACCCCCCGCAGCTACTGATCGACGTGGGTACCAACGCCGAGATCGTGCTCGGCACCGCCGCCACCACCTATGCAGCATCATCCCCGACTGGGCCGGCATTCGAGGGGGCTCAGATCTCGTGCGGGATGCGAGCGACATCGGGGGCGATCGAGCGAATTCGAATCGATCGCCAGACGCTTGAGCCTCGCTTCAAGGTCATCGGCTCGGATCTCTGGTCCGATGATCCCGGTTTCATCGAATCGACCGCTCATCTCGACACCGTCGGCCTTTGCGGATCAGCGATCATCGAAGTGATCGCCGAGATGTATCTCGCCGGAATATGCGCAAGCGACGGCGTCATAACGGGCTCGGTCGCCGACCGGACCGAACGAGTCCAGCCGCAGAACCGCACCTTCAAATACGTCATTCGCGCCGACGACGAACTCGCCATCACGCAGGACGACGTCAGGCAGATCCAATTGGCCGTGGCGGCTCTGCGTGCGGGAATTGATCTCCTCATGGAGCACGCCAAGATCACCGAGGTCCACGACATTCGACTAGCGGGAGCATTCGGCGCCCACATTGATCCCGTCTACGCACTGGTTCTCGGGCTCGTGCCCGACTGCCCGCTCGAAGGAGTCCGGTCAGTCGGAAACTCCGCTGGAGCCGGTGCGGTGAGGATGCTCGTGTCGGCATCGCAGCGGGCCGAGATTCGTGAGACCGTCCACCAGATCGAGAAGATCGAAACTGCGACCGAGCCCCGATTCCAGGATCTGTTCGTCGACGCCTTGGCATTCCCCCACAAGACCGCACCATCGGATCATCTCCGGCAGATCATCGACCTTCCCGAATCCAGCAGTGCCGCGACCCGCCAGCGCGGCCGACGCCGCAGAGACAGTTCGACCGGGGACGAAACATGACCGAACCGAGCGCCCGCCCGAGTCGCCGTCGCGGTGGCCGGTCGGTCCGTCGCGCCGCCCGCTCGGCCGCGACTGACGAGACGCGTCCGTTTATCACCCGGGGCATGGCTCCGGTCGAGATGCTCGACGAGGAGGGACTCGCGACGATCGAGTCCAACGCCGAGACCATCCTGTCGGAGGTCGGTGTCGCCTTTCAGTCGTTTCCTTCTGCTCTCGATCTGTGGCGCGACGCCGGTGCTGACGTCGACGTCGAACACGAACTCGTCAGGTTTCCCCGCGGGATGTGTCGCCGGATTATCCAGGAGAGCGCCCCGAGCAGTTTCATCCAGCACGCCCGCAATTCGAAGAGAAACGTGCTCATCGGCGACAACGCCACGGTGTTTGCGCCCAACTACGGCTCACCATTCGTGACCGACATCGACGTCGGCCGTCGTTATGCCACGATCGAAGACTTCCAGAACATCGTGAAGCTCGCCTACACCCTCCCGCAACTCCATCATTCGGGCGGAACCGTGTGCGAACCGGTCGATGTTCCGATCAACAAGCGACACCTCGACATGGTGTATTCCCATCTCAAGTTCAGCGACAAGCCGTTCATGGGTTCGGTCACAGCAGCCGGACACGCCGCTGATTCGATCGAACTGGCGCGAATTGGCTTCGGCGGCGACCTCATGGATCGCACCGTCATGGTCTCGCTGATCAATGCTTCTTCACCGTTGCGATGGGACGCCACCATGCTCGGGGCCGCGACGAAATACGCCCAAGCAAATCAAGGGTGCGTAATCTCGCCGTTTATTCTCGCCGGGGCAATGTCGCCCGTCACCGTGGCCGGGCTGGCCGCTCAGGCTCTCGCCGAAGCGCTGTCGGGAATGGCCTACTGTCAGTTGGTTCGGCCTGGGGCACCGGTCGTGTTCGGAACGTTCGCATCATCGATGTCGATGGCCACCGGCGCACCGACATTCGGCACCCCCGAGGCCGGGCAGGCGATACACGTCATGGCATCGCTGTCTCGCCGACTGGGTGTGCCGTTTCGGTCGGGAGGCTCACTCACCGCATCGAAGATCGCCGATGCTCAGGCCGCGTACGAGTCAGCTTCAACTCTGCTTCCCACCATGTTGGCGGGAGTCAATTTCGTTCTCCACGCCGCCGGGTGGCTCGAAGGAGGACTCACCTTCGGATACGAGAAGATGATTCTCGACGCCGACCAGCTCGGGATGATGGAGGTCTACTGTGGGGGCATAGACCTGAGCGAGAACGGTCAGGCCATGGAAGCATTCCTCACCAATCCCCAGGGTGATCACTTTCTGGGCAATGCCCACACCCTCAAGAATTTTGAGACGGCGTTCTACCGCTCGAAGACCGCCGACAACAACAGCTTCGAACAGTGGTCCGAGGAGGGCAGCCTCACAGCGGCCCAGCGGGCCAACGCCAGGTGGAAGAACCTGCTGGCAGAGTACGAACCGCCACCTCTCGCCGATGCCATCGATTCCGAACTGGTCGAGTTCGTAGGTCGTCGCAAGGCCGAGATGCCCGACGCCACCCACTGACGCGGAACGATCAGGCTCGCGTCCGACCCGGGTCGGCGACCGGCGAGTAGCCGAATCCGCTCAGCACCTTGTCGACGACCAGGGTGACGAAGTCGCCGCCCATCGCCTCTCGGCTCAGCAGCCGCCGGTAGAACATCGGCCCGGCGAGCATCGACACCATGAGCTGCGGATCGGTATCGGCATCAAGTTGCCCACGCTCGACGGCCGAGCGGATCACCGTCGCCACCGCCTGCTGACGGCGTTCGACCATCCGTTGTCTCTCACGAGCCAGATCGGGATCGTGTTCGGCTGCGGCCGTCAATGCCGCGATCACCGACGCCCATCGGGCCGCCGGCAGCTCCGAGGCCAGATGTCCGAGAAACAACAGAAGGTCCTCACGGACGTCGCCACCCGGCTCGACTGTCGGGGGGGCACCGAGCGACTCGATGGCGTCGACCACGAGCTGAGCTTTGCCACTCCAGTTCCGATAGATCGTGGTTCGGGCCACCTCCGCCCGCTGGGCGACTGCTTCTATGGTGAGGCCGGCGAACCCGGTGTCGATCATCACGTCGATGGTGGCTTCGTGCACCGCGGTACGGGTTCGGCGCACACGTGGATCGGTGGGATCACAGGTTGCGAACGCCCTCTCCTCGACCATCACGCCGGGTCGATCCGTGACACCGGGGGGGCACCGCCGGTAGCAGCCGGCTCGGCTCGGTCGGAGCCCTCAGAACTCGGTGGTGCCGGATTGTCAGATAGCGCGACCGCCACCGACTGGGGCATGTAGCGATAAGTGACGACAGCGCCGAGAAGTGTGGCGGCGGCGGTAACGAGCATGGCGATTCCGAAAGCGTCGACGAATGCCTCGCTCGCGGCCTCCACTATCTGGGCTCCGGTTTCGCCCCCTACCTCTCGAGCGGCTCGCAGGGCCGTGCCGATCGAGTCTCGAGCGGCCACTGCCGCCGATTCCGAAATGCCATCCGGGAGCGATCCATCGAGTGAGCCGCGGTACGAAGAGTTGACGATGCTGCCGAGAACAGCGATGCCGACCGCCCCGCCCACCTCTCTCGACGTGTCGTTGACCGCCGAGCCGACGCCGGCCTTCGAGTTGGGAAGGCTGGCCATGATGCTGGTGGTGGAGTTGGCCATCACGATCGACATTCCCGTACCCATCATCAGTAGCGCCGTGACCAGCGCCCAGTAGTGGTAGCTGAGCGAGAGTGTCGACAGCATGAGGAATCCGGAACTCATGATGACCATCCCGGTGGACACCACATTTCGCAGCCCGAATCGTTCGGCCAAGTACGCGCTGCGCGGCGACACGATGATCATCGTGGCGGCGATGGGCAGTGTGCGAACCGACGCTCCAAGAGCGCTGAATCCCATGACGAACTGCAGATAGAGCGTCACCAGGAAGAACATTCCGAACATGGCGAAGAACACCGTCGAGATCGTGAACGCTCCCGCGCTGAACGCGCGATCGGCGAAGTACGCGACATTCAACATCGGAGTCTCGCTGCGAGCTTCCCAGCGCACGAAGGCCGCCAGGATCACCACTGATGCAGTGAAGGCTCCGATCGTCACCGGATCGAACCAGCCGTTGTTGGGGCCCTCGATGATGGCGTAGAGAAGTACGAACAAGCCGAGGGCGGACAGGGCTGCTCCAATCGGATCAAGACGGGTCTGGTTGGGGTCGACCGATGTCGGCACCAGTACCAGACCGAGAATCAGTGCGAGAGCGGCAAGCGGAACCGAGATGAAGAACACCGATCCCCACCAGAAGTGCTCCAAGAGCAGTCCGCTCACCACCGGCCCGATGGCTCCACCGGCGCCTGCGAACCCAGCCCATGTGGCAATGGCCCTCCCGCGCTCGTGGGGAGGAAAGATGTTGGTGACGATCGAGAGTGTGGCGGGCATCACGAACGCCGCACCCAGCCCCATGATCGTCCTGGTCGCTATCAGCTGACCGGAATTGGTTGCGACCGTGGAGATCAGAGCAGCGCCGGCGTAGATGGTCAGACCGAGTTGGAGTGCCCCCTTGCGGCCGAACCGGTCGCCGAGAGCACCGGCCGGAAGCAGCAGTGCTGCGAACGCCAGAGAATAGGCGTCGACCATCCACTGGAGTTCAGTACCCGACGCCCCCAGCGAGTCGCTGATGGCCGGCAGCGCGACGTTGAGTGACGACACCCCGGCGACGACCATCACCAGCGAGAGACAGAGCACCGCGAGCGTCTTCCATCGCCGCTGGAATATCGGATCGGCCTCGGAGGATTGAATGGTCATGGTGATTGCTTCCGATCTCTGCCCCCGTCCGAGATGAACGCTCTCGAACCGGACCTACATTTCGCAACAGTGTCGTTGCGTATGCAACACGAGTGTAGCGTTACGTCTGAAGACGCCAACCCCAGCCCCGAGGAATCGAAGTGACAGCCAATACCCGGATGCCCACGATCTACCTTCCCCATGGTGGGGGCCCCTGCTTCTTCATGGACTGGACCATGGGGCCGGCCGACACCTGGGACCAGACGGAGGAATGGCTCACCCGGCTGACGGTCCAGATCGGTGCCCGACCAGAAGCAGTCGTCGTCGTGTCGGCCCATTGGGAGGAGCCGAATCTCGCGGTGACCACCTCCGAGAACCCTTCGCTGCTGTTCGACTATCACGGCTTCCCTCCCCACACCTATGAGCTGGCTTGGCCGGCACCCGGATCGCCCCGCCTGGCCACACGAGTGCTCGAACTTCTGGCCGAAGCCGGGTTCATCGGGCGAGCCGATCCGAATCGCGGCTACGACCACGGCATCTTCGTACCGCTGAAAGTCGCCATACCGGAGGCCGACATTCCGACCGTCGGGCTGTCGTTGGAAGCCGGACTCGATCCCGTACGACATCTCGCAATCGGGAGAGCACTCGCACCGCTACGCGACCAGGGCGTGCTGCTGATCGGAAGCGGCATGAGTTACCACAACATGAACGCCTTCATGACCGATCGGTCGCGCTCTGACTCTCGAGTGTTCGGCGCTTGGCTGGACTCCGCTGTTGCTTCGCCTCCGAGCGAACGCGACCGGCTTCTCGCCGAGTGGGCCGATGCACCCGCAGCCCGCGAGTCACACCCCCGAGAAGAGCACCTTCTCCCTTTGATGGTGATGGCCGGCGCGGCGATGGACGACCTCGGGCGGACAATCTTCACCGACGAGGTGATGGGCGCAGTGGTCTCGGCCTACGGATTCGGGCTCACCACCTGACGCCTGCGAGCCAAGTCAGCGTCACGCCATTGAATGGCGGTGGAAATCGACGGTCTCGGGAGCCAGCGGGGTGTTCCCCAGAATGAGGTCGGCCGACTTCTCGGCCAGCATCATCACCGGGGCGTAGATGTTGCCGTTGGTCACGTAGGGCATGGCCGACGCATCGACCACACGCAGACCATCAATTCCTCGCACCCTCATCGTCGTCGGGTCGAGAACACTGTCGGACCCAACGCCCATTCGTGCCGTACACGAAGGATGGAGCGCGGTCTCGGCATCACGGGCCACCCAAGCGAGAATCTCCTCGTCGGTCTCGACCGAGGGCCCCGGTGAGGTCTCGCCACCGTTGAATTTGGCCATCGCCGGTTGCTCGAGAAGGCGTCTGGCGTTGCGAATCGCCTCCACCCATTCTCGACGGTCCTGATCGGTGGACAGATAGTTGAAGCGAAGCAACGGCTTGACACGTGGATCAGACGAAGCGATCTCCACCGATCCGCGGGAGTCGGAGTACATGGGTCCGACGTGAACCTGATAGCCGTGATCCTTCGATGCCGTCGACCCGTCGTAGCGAATCGCGATCGGCAGGAAGTGGAACATCAGGTTGGGATAGGTCGCGGCGTCGTTGCTTCGGATGAAACCGCCGGCCTCGAAGTGGTTGGTGGCCCCCGGCCCTTTTCGAGCCAGCCACTGCAGGCCTATCCATGGCCGCCGCCACATCGCGAGCATCGGCTGCATCGACACCGGCCGGCGGCAGGCGTACTGCACGTAGACCTCGAGATGGTCCTGAAGGTTCCGGCCGACCGCGGGGACGTCTGCCACGACCCCTATTCCGTGTTTCTCGAGAAGTGCCGACGGCCCCACACCGGAGAGTTGGAGCAGTTGGGGCGTGTTGATCGAGCCACCACACAAGATGACCTCGGCGGCCGCCACGACCCGCTTGCGCCGGTTGTGGCTGAATTCGACACCAACCGCCCGAGTCCCGTCGAACTCGACCTTTGATACCAGCGCTCGGGTGATCACATCGAGGTTGGGGCGATTCTTCACCGGGTGGAGATAAGCACGCGCCGCGCTGAGCCGGCGCCCCCGGTGGATGTTGCGATCGAAGGCGTTGAACCCCTCTTGGCGGTGACCGTTGACATCGCTGGTTCGGGGGTGGCCCGCTTCCACCGTTGCATCCAGGAACGCCTTGAACAGCGGGTTGTCGGCGGGACCGCGCTCAAGAACGAGTGGCCCGTCGGAACCTCGGTAGTCGTCGCCGTCGTCGGGGGCCAGACACTTCTCCATGCGCCGGAAGTACGGCAGACAGTGGGCGTAGTCCCAGCTGGACATTCCAGGGTCGGCCCCCCAACGCTCGTAGTCGAGGGGATTGCCCCTCTGGAAGATCATGCCGTTGATGCTCGACGAACCGCCGAGAACCTTTCCTCGAGCGTGGTAGATCCTGCGACCACCCATGTGGGGCTCGGGCTCGGACTCGTACTTCCAGTCGTAGAAACGATTTCCGATTCCGAACGCCAACGCGGCCGGCATGTGTACGAAGACGTCCCAGCGATAATCGCTGCGGCCGGCTTCCAAGACCAACACAGAGACCGATCGGTCGGCCGAGATTCGGTTGGCGAGAGCGCAGCCCGCCGATCCTCCTCCGACGATCACGTAGTCGTAGTGATCACGCAATCGGCCCTCCAAGGTCGTGGATCAGTCTCGGTTGGCTGCGGTGTGCTTCATTGCCTCGAGAATGCGTCCGTAGCCGGTGCAGCGGCACAGGTTGCCCGACAGACCGATCTGGATTTCGTCCTTGGTCGGGTCGGGGTTCCGGGCGAACAGTGCCGTGGCGGAGATGATCATTCCCGGAGTGCAAAATCCGCACTGCACGCCACCTTCGTCGAGCATGTCCTTCTGGATCTCGGCGAGTTCGTCGCCGTTCATGATTCCCTCGATGGTCGTGACGCTTCGCCCCTCGGCCTGAGCTGCGAGGTAGGAGCACGAGTTCACCGGCTGGCCGTCGAGCAACACCATGCAGGCTCCGCATTCGCAGTCGTCGCATCCCTCCTTGGTGCCGGTGAGGCCGATCTCGTCACGAATGACACTGAGGAGGCTTCGCGACGGGTCGACATCGACAGGGTGGGCGATTCCGTTGACTTGGAGTTCGAATTCGTGGGTCATGTCACCGCTCCTATACCGATGCTTCTGTTGACGGGTACGAGGATGGACTCCCCGGTGGCTCGTCGTGATGCCGCCTCGACCGCGCGGCGGGCCATGACACCGACGGTGTGGCGGCGGTAGTCGTTGCTCGCCCGCAGGTCACTGATCGGGCTGGCCTGGTCGCCGGCGAGCGCGGCCACGTCGGCCAGAGCCGACTCATCGATCAATCTGCCGATCAGGGCGTCGGCGATCCCGTGGACCGCGATGACGGTGGGAGCGACCGCGGTGAGCGCCAGCGACGCGCCGACCACCCGTCCGTCGCCGTCAGGATCGAGAGAAACGACAGCTCCGGCTCCGACAACCGCTATCTCCATGGCCCGTCGATATTCGAGCCGTACGTACGCGCTCCCGGAGTCGCTCGGGAGGTTGGGGATGGCCACCGCGGTGCACAGTTCGTCGGGCTCGGACGCGGTCTGACCCGGACCGGTCCAGAAGTCCGACACCGGCACCAGCCGTTCTCCCCTCGCCGATCGCAACACGATCTCTGCATCCAACACCACTAGCGGCGACCCAGTGTCCATGGCCGGCGAGGCGTTCATCACATTGCCGCCGATGGTCCCGACGTTGCGGGTGGCGGGTGAGCCAACCAGGGCCGCGGCATCGGCGAGTGCCGTGAAGCCGTCGACAACGCTCTCATCGCTCATCAATCGAGCATGGCTGACGGTCGCACCGATCTGCAGGCCTCCGGTCGAGGAGTTGATCTCCGATAGCTCTGCCAGTCGGTCGATTGCCACGACATGGTCCGGGAGTTCGGAGTTGCCGCCCCGGGCCGCGACCACGAGATCGGTGCCTCCCGCGACCGGTTGGTATCCCTCGGCAATGAGCGCCAGGGCCTCCTCGAGAGTCGTGGCTATTCGCAGCTCTTTCATCGCGTTGCCTCCCACACCCGCTCGGGGGTCATCGGGAGATGTGAGACCGGTCTACCGATGAGCTTGGTGACTGCATTGGCAATGGCGGCAGCGGTGGGCACGTTTGGAGCCTCGGCAATGCCCTTCGCTCCTCGGGGGCCGGCATCGGGCGTGAATATCTCGACGAACTGGGTGTGAATCTCTGGCGCGTCGGCGGCCGTCTGAAGCTTGTATTCGAGTAGGGCCGGATTGCGCTGTCTGCCGTCGGTGCCGTAGACCGTGCCCTCCGAAATCGCCTGGCCGATACCCATCACGACGCCACCCTCAACTTGTCCGAGCGCCCCCGTGGGATTGATGATCGTGCCCGAGTCGTGCACCGCGTCGACTCGGATGACTCTCACCACACCGGTGTCGCGGTCGATCCGGATCCGGGCGGCGTGACACGAGAATTGCGGCGCCACCCATGCCGCCATTCCGGCGTCTCCGGCACAAGTTGCGCCGGAGATCTCAGGGGCGCTCGGGGGCGGGCCCGAGCCATGACCGATCAGCAACTCGCAGTAAGATGCAGTGCGGGCAAGCTTGGCGATCGACACGTTGCGATCCGGCGAGCCGGCCACATGGGCGGCACCGTCGCTGAGCACGATGTCGGCCGAGGATGCCTCGAGCCGGTCGGCAGCCAGTTCCCTCAACTGCTCGGCGATCTGCCCAGCGGCGGCTATCACGGCGCGGCCGTTGTTGAACAAGGTCTGGGAACCTGTGGCGCCGGTGTCGTAGGGAGCGACGGCAGTGTCCTGGTGAACGATCTGGAATTCCTCAGGGTCCATCCCGAGTTCATCAGCGGCAAGCTGACGCAGAGTCATCACAGATCCGGTGCCGCACTCTTGGGCGCCGGTGACGATCTGTCCGGCACCATCGCCGTCGATCTTCACGTAGGCACCTGACGGCGCCGGAATACTCGGCCACCATCCGACAGCCACACCGACTGCTTCGTTGTCGGCCAGTGGTCCCGCCGTCTCGGACGCGGCCACGGCCTTGCGGATGCAATCGGTGAGACCGATCTCGTCGTAGGTCTGCCCGGACGGACCGACCGTGCCGGTCTCGACCGCGTTGAGCAGTCGGAACTCGACCGGGTCCATTCCCAACGCAGCTGCCACCTCATCGGTGTGTGACTCGCGGGCCCATGTCGCCTGCGGAGCTGTGGGGGCGCGGACCGAACCCGACGGTTGGTGGTTGGTGTAGACGAGCTCGGCACCGATCTCGACGTTGGGGATCACGTAGGGACCTGCCAGGTGCATGACTGCGAGCTGCGGGAAGAACGATGAATCGGCGGTGTAGGCACCGTTGTCGAGCAAGGCGTGGCCCCGACGGGCCACGATCGTGCCGTCGGACTTCACCCCGGTGGTGAGGTCGACGATCATCGATTCGCGTCGGCGGTCGGGAGCGATGAACTCCTCTCGTCGGGTGAAGACCAACTTCACCGGGCGCCGCGCGGCCCGAGCCAGCGCCGCGACATGAGCCTCGTAGTGGAACCCGCACTTGCCACCGAACCCTCCACCCATGTGCGGAACGATCACGCGCACCCGGTTGGTCGGCAATCCGAGTGTGTGGCAAACACCGTCGCGGGCCGCGAACGGCACCTGTGTGGAAGACCAGATGGTGACCTTGTCGCCCTCCCATTGGGCGACGACAGCCCGCGGCTCGATCGGGGCCGCGTGGGATCCGTCGGCGACATAGCGACTGGTCACGACGATGTCGGCTTCGCTGAGACCCCTGACGACGTCTCCTCTGACCACCGAAGAGTGCGAAGCGACATTGCCGTCTCGGGGGATGCCCGGGCTGGCGCTGTAGCTCTCCCACTCGGGGTGAACCAGCACTGCTCCGTCGGCGGTAGCCGCCTCGAGATCGTCGACGATCGGCAGCGGTTCGTATTCGACGACGATTGCGTCGACCGCGGCCTGGGCGGCCTCCTTGGTGGTGGCAGCAACTGCTGCGACCACCTCCCCTTCGTAGCGCACGACGTCGCGGGCGAACAGGGTGCGATCGGCCAATCCGGCGCTGTATCTCACGTCGGGAACGTCGTCGTCGGTCAAGACAGCGAGGACTCCAGGAATCTGCCGGGCCGCGCTGATGTCGAGTCGCACGATTCGGGCGTGGGCAACCTCGGCGAACTTGAACTTCGCCGCCAACATCCCGGCGAGTTGCATGTCGGCGGTGTAGCGGCCGCTTCCGGTGACCTTGTCGGGGCCGTCAGCCCTGACGAACCTCGGGGTTTCTGCAATCGTCATCAGGGAAACTCCTCACTGGACCTGCGCCTCGATCGGATCAGGAACTTCAGTCTCGCGTTTTATCACCAACGCGAGGGCTCCGAGAACGACAACCATGCCGACCCACTGCGCCACCGCAGCCGATTCGTCGAGAAAGACCACTGCACCTGCGGTCGACAGGGCGGGTACGGCGAGAGTCAGCATCGATGCTGTCACCAGCCTCACCCGGGTGTGGGCCCAGTTCATCAACAGATGTCCGGTGCCGGGTATCAGCACCAGCAGTGCCATCCACGCCCAATTCCACCCGGACGGAAGGAAGACGCCGCCTTCCTCGATCAGCGAGACCGGGAGCAACACGAACGCCCCGATGATCCAGATTCCGGCTTGGAACTCGAGAGCCGGAATCTTGCCCCTGGCCTGCTTCGCCATCGCGAAATAGGCCGCGAACAGGACCATGGCCAGCACGGCCAACAGATCCCCCTCCAGACTCCACGTCGCGTCGAGCGACGAACCGAACACGACAAGTCCGACCCCAACGAGAGCGACAGCGCCAGAGAGAATCACCACCGCGGACACCCGTTCACCAAATCGGCGAGACGCCACGAGCATGAGCACGAGCGGCTGCATCGCTCCGATGACCGTGGCGTTGGCCACCGTGGTGAGCTTGAGCGCCACGAAGAAAACCGCCACCTCGACCGAGAACGCCAGAGCCGGCAATGCCGTCAGCCGAAGGTGTGCGACCGTCAGCCGCCTCCCGGCCACCCGGAGCACCACCAGATAGGCAAGTGCGGCCATCACCACCCGCCAGAACGCGATCTGGACACCCGGCATGTCGACCGACTTCACGGCAACAATTCCGAACGCCCACATGAACATGGTGCTGATCGCCGCGGCCAGAGCGAGGCGAGACTTGGAGTCGGCCGTCGAATCGTTCACTCCGGCCTCCCCTCCCGGGGCGGCCTTCGACAGGGGGGACTGAATCGGGGCTGTACGATTTCCGAGACCACGTGCACGTTCGGGATTGTACGAGCGACTTCCCATGTACGAACGGGTCGGGAGGCCCTCACGATGGCAATGCACTTCGAGACGATCACAGAGGTGGCGGCCAAGCTCAGGTCTGGGGCCATCACATCCTCAGAGCTCACCGAACTGCTGCTCGACCGAATCGAACTGCTCGAACCCACTCTCAACGCCTTCATAGCCGTCACCCCCGACCTCGCTCGCGACGACGCCCGACGCGCCGACGCTGAGCTGGCCTCCGGCCACGACCGGGGCCCCCTACATGGCATTCCGATCGCGGTGAAGGACCTCTTCGCGACCGAGGGCACGCTCACCACCGGCGGGTCGAAACTCCACGACAACTGGATCCCGGATCACGATGCGACCGTTGTCGACCGGCTACGACAAGCAGGGTCTGTTCTGCTGGGCAAGACGGGACTGCACGAACTGGCCTACGGCGTCACCAGCATCAATCCATTCTTCGGCCCGATCCGCAATCCGTGGTCGGTGGAGCATGACCCGGGAGGTTCGAGCGGCGGCTCGGCCGTGGCGGTCGCTGCGGGCATGGCCTACGCAGCGCTGGGTACCGACACCGGTTGTTCGGTGCGCCAACCGGCACATTGCTGTGGAATCGTCGGCCACAAGCCCACGTTTGGTCTGGTGAGCAAGGCGGGGGTGCTCGATCTCGTGTGGTCGATGGATCACGTGGGCCCACTCACGAGGAGCGTGAGCGACTCTGCCCTCGTGCTCGACGTGATTGCCGGCCATGACCCGGCCGACCCCTATTCGGCTCCGCGCCCGATCAACGGGTCGTTCGTACCCACCGCCGCCTCCCTGGATGGAGCCGTGGTCGGAGTGGTGCGGCGTGGCTTCTTCGAGGGCCACCGGGATGTGACCGAGATCGTCGAGACGGCGCTTGAGTGGCTTCGGCAGAGCGGTGCGAGAATCGTCGAACTCGACATCCCCGACCTGACCGAGGCCGCCACGGCCATCGATCACATGTCGGCCGAGGCGGCCGTGCTCCATGAGGCCGATCTGCGAGATCGACCGGAAGCATTCAGCGACGAGATTCTCGCCAAGCTGAGGCGCGATCAAGACATCACCGCAGCCCAGTACGTAGCGGCTCAACACTTCCGGCAGGGGTTCACGGCCCGCGTCGAGGAATTGTTCAACCACTGTGATGTCCTGGTCGCGCCCACCGCCACGATCGCGTCGTCTCCGATCGACAATCGACCATCCGACTACGGCCACCACGCCACCAAGAACACGAGCATCTTCGACTTCACCGGCCAGCCCTCGGTGTCGGTACCGTGCGGATTCACGGCCGCCAGTCTTCCCGTCGGTCTCATGGTCACCGGGCGTCTGTTCGACGACCGCGGTGTCCTGCAATTCGCCCACAGCTTCGAACAGGGCAACCCGTGGCACACCTGCCACCCAGAAGTCTGATCGGAGAGAGGACCCAGTGGAGGGAATCACGTTCGGGCTGGCCGCCATGGTCCTCATCGGCGTCAGCGACTTTCTCGGGGCTCATGCCAGCAGTCGGTCCACCGCGATGCAGACCATCAACGCGGCGTTCTGGGCCGGGGCCATAGCGGCCCTCGCGATTGCTCCGTTCACCGGTTCAATAATCGCCGACGACATGATCAAGGGGGTTGTCTCGGGCGTCGCTGTCACGGGAGCGCTCTGGACTCTCTGGCGGGGCTACGTCGTGTCGTCGATGGGGGTTACCGCTCCTGTCGCCGCCGTCGCCGGTGCAGCACTGCCTGTTCTGGTCGACGTCTCCCGTGGTGAGGGACCGGGGACGTTGGGCACCGTCGGAATGGTTGCAGGCGTGGCATCACTGCTGCTCACCTCGTGGACCCGGTCCGAGCAATCCCCGGCCAAAGGCATCGCCCACGGACTTGCCGCCGGCTCCATGTTCGCCGTGATGTTCGTCGTCGGAGGCGACACGTCGGTCGACAGTGGTGTATGGCCGATCGTCTCCCAGCGGGCAACGGCCGGCGTTCTCGTCACTATGGCCGCGCTGGCGATGCGCCAGTCGCCGTTCGCCGGCCGCGACGCTGTGAAGTGGAGCTCGATCAGTGGAGTCGCCGGAAGTGCCGGGGTGGCCTCGATCGTTCTCGGAGCTCAACGAGGCCCGATCGGTCCGGTGACAGTCACCGGTTCGCTCTATCCGGTGGTGGGGATAGCGCTCAACTGGATGATCCGGGGAGAACGACTTCGCTGGTGGCAGGTCATCGGACTACTGGGAGCCATCGGTGGAGTGGCTCTCATCGCGGCCGACTGACAACCTGGTCCGACCGCCCGATGCTCAGATCGACGGTTGGACGTATCGCCAACCGAATCGACCCTTCACACAAAGGTGCCCGCTGGCGACCGAATGGTCGGCGGGCGAAGTCGCCTTCACAATGCGGCCGTCCTGGGTGTGGATTTCGAGATTGCAGCCCACGCCGCAGTACGAACACACGGTGCGGGTGATCTCCTGTTGGTCCGGTCGCCACTCACCGGCTCGACGAAGGTCGAACTCCGTCTTGAACTGGATTGCACCCGTAGGGCAGACGCTGATGCAATTGCCGCAGTAGACGCAGGCCGACTGCGGTAGCTCGACGTCGTATTCAGTGGAGATCCGCGCGTCGAACCCGCGTCCGGCCACCGCTATTGCGAAGGTGTGCTGAGCGTCGTCTCCGCAAGCCTCGACACACTTGTAGCAGAGCACGCAACGGTTGTAGTCACGTATGTAGAGGTCGTCCTGGATCTTGGTGGGCTCATCGATGATGGCGGCCGGCAAGTCGGGTTGGTCGTAGCGGGCGATGTCGGCGTCGTAGCGCACGATCCATTCGTGGAGCGGTGTGGCCTGATCGAGGTCGACCCCAGAGCCGAGAAACTCGAGCACCATTCGCCGGCTGTGCCGGACCCGCTCGGAATCGGTGTAGACGACCATCCCTTCCTCGGCCGGCCTCGCACACGATGGGACCAGAGTCCGACTGCCTTCCACCTCAACCACGCAGACCCGGCACACATTGACCGGGGTGAGGTTCTCGGCCCAACACAGTGTCGGGGTGTTGATCCCGGCCGACTCGCAGGCCTTGTGGATCGTTGTGCCTTCGAGAACCTGCATCTCGTTGCCGTCGATCGAAAGCGACACGGTGGTCTGAGCGGATGTCATTTCGCCCCTCCGATGAGCCCCAAGGCCAAGGCCGACGAAACGGCCGAGGCGGCGGTGTGGCCCAGACCACAGATTGATGCATCAGCCATGGCCCTGGCCATGTCGTCAACTAGTTGGCGACGGTCAGCAGTGATCGAACCGGTTCGCCCAACCTGGACGAGAGTCTCGTGCTGGCGCAGCGTCCCGACGCGACACGGCACACACTGACCACACGATTCGTTGCGGAAGAACTCCGCAATCCGAATCAGGACCGGCGTCATGTCGACATCGGTGGTGAACGCCATGACCACTCCCGAGCCGAGGGTGGTGCCGGCGCTGCGGGTGTCTTCCAGTGTGAGTGGCAGCCCGAGTGAATCCGCGCCGACGAACGAGCCGGCCGCGCCACCGAGCAACACCGCGCGCAGCTCACCGCTGCCGGTGAGGCCTCCGGCCATCTCGAGTACCTGGCCCAGCGATGTTCCGAACTCGACTTCGTAGATTCCCGGATTGGCTACCCGCCCACTCAGACACAACAGCTTCGTGCCCGGCGACTGTTCGGTCCCGCGAGAGCGATACTCATCGGCTCCGAGAGCAACAATGTCGAGAACGTTGAGCAGTGTCTCGGGGTTGTTGATAGCGGTCGGTTGGCCGAACAGTCCGTGGGTCGTCGGGAAGGGCGGCTTGCTTCGGGGCTCGCCTCTGAACCCTTCGATCGAGGCGAACAGTGCGGTCTCCTCGCCACAGATGTAGGCGCCGGCACCCCGTCGGATTTCGATGTCGAACGTGTGGCCGCTTCCGGCCACGTCGGGTCCCAGCAGGCCTGCCACACGAGCCTGGCCGATTGCGACCTCCAGGCGGGCCGCGGCCAGCGGGTATTCGCCGCGAACGTAGATCCATCCGTTCTCGGCTCCCGTGGCGAAGCCGGCAACGGTCATGGACTCGACGATCGAGAACGGATCGTTTTCCATGACCACGCGATCCTTGAATGTGCCCGGCTCCGACTCGTCGCAATTGGCGACGACATGCTTGGGGCGGCCCTCCTCGGCTGCCATCGCCCGCCATTTCACGCCGGTTGGAAACGCCGCTCCTCCCCTTCCCGACAGGCCCGAATCGGCAACAGCATCGAGCACCGCTGCCGCGCCCATTTCGATCGCCCGATCGAGCGCCACGTAGCCGCCATTGGCCCGATAAGAATCCAGACTCCCGGGATCGACAACACCGATTCGCTTGAGCAGACGCAGCGAAGGATCGCCCTGCTGATGAAACACGAATAGTTCGGCGTCGGCGGGCACCTCGTCGGCCGTGCCCACGCCCTGCACGAATCGGGCCGGGCCTCGCTCACACTGACCAAGGCAGGGCGATCGGTGCACGGCCGATCCAGCGGCAGTGAGTTCATCACTCAGCATGTCGCTGCCCGCAATCTGACAAGCAGCGTCGACGCACACGTGGGTGACCGACTCGGAGTGGCCGGGGTCAACGGTGCGGAACATCTCGTAGAACGTGGCGACGCCGTAGGCCTCGGCCGGCGGCACCTGTAGGACATCGGCGACATGGTTGAGACCGCCAGGAGTGATCCAGCCCTTGGCCCGTTGCAGCGCATGAAGAGCCGGCAACAGCAGATGACGGCTCTGGTTACGGCGCTCTTTTCCGCCGCGGATCAGCCGCTCGGTTTCGACCACCACCACGGTCTCGTTGCCGATAGCGGCGGCAACGGCCTCGATCTCTGTCGAGTCGGCCCGGTCGCTCGTGAAATGGAGATCAGTCATCCCCGGCTCCGGCGCGCACGAGCTTGTCGATGCGGATCGACGCTGCCTTGAATTCGGCCGTGCCTGACTGGCGATCCCAGGTGTCGTTGGTGAGGACGTTGGTATCGACCAGGTCGGGGAAATGGAACGTGGTGAAGGTCAGGCCCTCCGGTATGTCGGGTTGGATACGTACGTTCATGTCCACCGAGCCTCGGGCGGAGATGACCCTTACCCTCTCGTCGTCCACCAGGCCGAGCCGTAGGGCATCAGACGGGCTCACCTCGATGGCGTCGCCGTAGCGGATCGGCGAATCGATGGCCCCCGATTGCACGCCTGTATTGAAAGAGTCGAGGGCCCGGCCCGTCGTGAGGCGCAGCGGGTACTCGTCGGTGAGCTCTTCGGCCGGGCCAGCGTGCTCGACGACAGTGAACGGAGCAGGTCCCCGCCCACCGAGGTCGTCGTCCCACAACCAGCCATGAAGGAAGGGGCTCCCGGGATGGTCGTCGGTCGGGCACGGCCACTGCAGTCCTCCCTCGGATTCGAGCCTCTCCCAGCTCATCCCGGCGTGAGCCGTCGATAGCGATCGCAGCTCGTCCCAGAGATCCTCGGTGGTGGGATAACCCCAGTCGACACCCAAACGTCGGGCCAGCTCGCCGAGGATCTCGATGTCGTCGCGGGCCTCGCCGGGCGGAGCGACAGCGGCACGAACCCGCTGCACTCTTCTCTCGCTCGATGTGACGGTGCCTTCGCTCTCGACCCAGGCCACCGAGGCCGGCAGAACGACGTCGGCCATCTCGGCAGTGCGGGTGAGAAAGATGTCCTGCACGACAAGGATGTCGAGCCCGGACAGCAGCCCTCGGATCCGTTCGACATCAGCTTCGGAGTCGGCCGGATTCTCGCCGATGATGTAGGCGCCACGCATGGTGCCCTCCTCCATCGACTCGAACATCAACGTGAGGTGACGGCCGGGCACCGGATTGAGATCCATTCCGTAGACCGCCTCGAAACGCGCCCGGTCGGTGGAGTCGGCCACATCGGCGAACCCGGGCAGCTTGTTGGGAAGCGCTCCCATGTCGCCGCCGCCCTGGACGTTGTTTTGTCCCCGCAGTGGAACCAGCCCCGATCCCCAGCGACCAATGTGGCCGGTGAGGAGCGACAGGTTGCAGAGGGCGAAGACATTGTCGACGCCGTTGTGGTGTTCGGTAATGCCGAGGGTCCAGAGAATCTGGGCCGTGCCGGCACCGGCGTAGGCGTGAGCCAGCTCACGGATCGCTATCGCCGGCACTCCCGTGACCTCGGCCGCCATGTCGAGCGTGTAGGGCTCGACCGCGGCGGCGTAGGCCTCGAAGCCTTCGGTGCTGTGGGCGATGAACTCACGGTTGTGGAGATCGGCATGAATGATCTCTCGTCCGATGGCGTTGGCGAGGGCGATGTCGGTTCCGACGTCGAGTCCGAGCCAGACGTCGGCGAATTTCGCCGAGCTGGTGCGCCGCGGATCCACCACAAACATCCGGGCGCCGTTGTCGAGTCCCTTCATCAGATGATGGAAGAAGATCGGATGGGCCTCACGGGCATTGGATCCCCACAAAACGATGAAATCTGTCTCCTCGATCTCGTCGTATGAAACCGTCCCGCCACCCGCTCCGAACACTGTCGCCAGACCGACGACCGACGGAGCGTGTCAAGTTCGATTGCAGGAGTCGATGTTGTTGGACCCCATCGCGGTGCGGATGAACTTCTGCGCCGCGTAGTTCATCTCGTTGGTTGCCTTGGAGCAACTGAACATGCCGAATCCGTCGGGACCGTGTTGGTCGCGGATGCGTCGGAACCCGTCGGCAACCCGGGTCAGAGCCTCATCCCAGGTCGCCGGACGAAGCTCTCCGTCGTGGCGAACGAGCGGCGTGGTGAGCCGGGGTAGCTGCTTGGTGTAACGGGATTTCTTCACTTCCGAACAGTACAACAACGAGTTGTGTGAGTAGGGCCCGGGAACGGGTCACCAATACCGGCCGGATCGGTCTTCGATGTTGGCTACGGTTCATGGCCATGCGCTGGTCGAATCTGTTCATCCCCACACTGCGCGACGCCCCGGCTGACGCCGAGGCCGCCAGCCACAAGCTCTTGGTCCGAGGGGGGTTCATCCGCCAGCTTCACGCCGGCCACTATTCGCTGCTCCCGCTCGGGTTGAAGGTCCACGACAAGGTGGCCGCGATCGTTCGCGATGAGATGAATTCGATCGGCGCCCAGGAGTTCCTGCTGCCGGCCATGCATCCGGCAGCAATCTGGCGTGAGTCGGGCCGCTGGGAAGTCATGGGCGACGAAATGTTCCGTCTGCAAGACCGAAAGGGCTCCGATCTTGCTCTCGGGATGACCCACGAAGAGGTGTTTACCTCGCTCGCTCTCGAGATTTCGTCCTATAAGGCGCTGCCCCAGATCTGGTATCAGATCCAGACCAAGTTCCGCGATGAGCCTCGCCCCAAGAGCGGCCTGCTGCGGGTTCGGGAGTTCGCAATGAAGGACTCCTACAGTTTCGATCTCACTCCCGAAGGGCTCGATCGCAACTTCGATCTGCACCACGAGGCCTACGTGAAGATCTTCGATCGGTTGTCCCTGCCGGCGATGCCGGTGGAAGCATCCTCGGGTGCCATGGGCGGTTCGGGCAGTACCGAGTTCATGGTGCCTTCGGATGCCGGCGAGGACGACGTCGTGCGGTGCCCCACGGGCGACTATGCCGCCAACTCCGAACGCGCCACCTCTACGTTGCCGGCCATCTCCGACCGCACCGACCAGACCGAACTCTCCCGCTTCCCGACCCCCGGCGTTCGGACCATCGCCGCCCTCGAGGAGATCGAGGGAGGTGCGCCGTCAGTCCACCAGATCAAGACGATGGTGATGGTTCTCGATGGCGAGATCACGCTCGCTCTCGTGAGAGGCGATCACCAACTCAACATTCAGAAGCTGATCGATGCCACCGGCGCCATCGATGTCCGACCGGCCACGCCAGAAGAGACGATCGAGCATCTCGGTGCGAGCCCCGGAAGTCTGGGGGCCGTGGGTGTAGAGGGACTCAGGATCGTCGCCGACGATCAGCTGCGTTCGCGATCCGGCCTCACCACTGGCGCCAACTCCGACGACTGGCACTATCGGGGGGTGTCCGTCGACAGAGACATCGCTGTCGACCAATGGGCCGATCTCCGCGACGTCAACTCCGGTGAGGCGTGTCCGTCCTGCGGTGCGCCGCTCGAGATGGTTCGGTGCATCGAGTCCGGCCACATCTTCAAGCTCGGGTCCAAGTACGCCGAGGCTCTCGGCGCCAACGTGCTCGACCCCGACGGCAAGAACGTGCCGCTGCTCATGGGCAGCTATGGCATCGGTATCGGCCGTGCCGTTGCCGCCATCGCCGAGACCCACCACGACGATCGCGGCCTGATCTGGCCAGTGGCCGTTGCGCCCTACGAGGTTGTCGTCACCATCGTCAACATTAAGGACGAGGCATCCATGTCGACGGCCGAACAGATTTACGCCGATCTCCGGTCTCGGGGTATCGATGTGCTGCTCGACGACCGCAAGGCCCGCGCCGGCGTGAAGTTCGCCGATGCCGAGCTCATCGGAATCCCCCATCGAATCACGATCGGACCCAAGACCTTGGCCGAAGGCGACGTCGAGCACACCGAACGAGCCGACGGGGTCACCAATCTGGTGGCCGTCGGAAGCGTCGCCGAGCAGGTCTCGGCCGCGATCGCTGCCGCTCGCTAGATCCGGCATCGGCCCGGCGGCCGACCCCTGTTCCGCATCGTGGAACAGTACCTCCATGCGGTATCGTCGCCGCCATGACGGTTCAGTCCATCGAGCGGGCGTTCTCTATCCTGCGCGCTCTGGCGATCGGACCCATGGGGGTCACCGACCTCGCCGAGCGAGTCGATCTTCCGAAGTCGACGGTGGCTCGCCTGCTCGCGTCGCTCGACAGCCAGGGAGTGGTCACCCAGGACCACTCCGGGGGCGAGTATCGCCTCGGAGAGGGCCTGCTCGAGATTGCCGGTGCCGCTCAGCCCGGACGAAATCTGGTGGCCACCGCCCGACCCCATCTGATCGACCTGATGGAAGCCACCGGAGAGACCGCCGGCATTTCTGTGGTCGACAACGGCTCCATGTACTACCTCGAACACGTTGAGGCCGAGAGCGACATCCAGGTTCGAAACTGGACCGGCGACTCGGCTCCGCTTCACAGCGTTCCGTCAGGTCTTGTGGTGCTGGCTCACTGGCCCGTGACGAGACTCGATTCGTTTCTCAGCCATCCGCTCGAGTCCTCTACCCGTCACACGATCACCGATTCCGACACGATTCGAGCGAGCCTCTCCGAGATCCGTGAGCTGGGCTACGTCTGGGGTTACGAGGAGTTCGCCGAGGGCATCAACTCGGTCGCCGCGCCGGTGATCTCGTCCTCCGGCGGAGTGGAGGCAGCGATCCACGTGCACGGTCCGGCCTATCGGTTTCCCCAACCCGACCGCACCCACGACATCGGCCTGCAGGTCTCCGAGGCCGCGAAAGCCCTGTCCGAAAACCTCCCCCCCTGACCGAAATCAGGGCGCCTGAGCTACATCCTTTGTAGCTCTGCGGCCCTGATTTCACGGATTGTGGACCTGACGGTGAGGTAGAGAGCTCTTGGATGGTCGACATAGTCGGCCCATGTGAAGGCGAGTACCGTCCAGCCGGCAACGACCAGGCGGTTGCGACGTCGGGGGTCGCGTTCGAAGGCCTCACGGTTGAGATGCCACGCGACGCTGTCGAGCTCGATGGCGACCCTCGCCTCCGGATAGGCGAGATCGACTTGGGCCACGAAACTGCCATCCTCGCGGAGGACCGTGTGCTCGAACTCTGGAGCGGGCAGTCCCCGCTCAACAAGCAGGTCCGACACCATGCGGCTCCAATCGCTCAACGGAACGGCGGTCTTGCCGACACGATCGTCGAGCAGCTCACGCAAGCGACCGCACCCATCGCGGCCGCGGCGCGAGTGGCTCGAGAGAACCCCGCAGAGGTCGGAGAAGCCGAGGCGGCCACTGCGGATCACCGCGTCGACCGTGAACTCGAGTCGTCGTCTGGATACGACCGCCGCTAGGTCGAGGACCGTACGTCCGAGTCCGGTGCACGGAATCGACTCCATTGTGACCGGATCCGTGCGGTCCATTTGACTCGACTGGTGCAGATGGAGATCGTCGGGGAGGCGCCAATTCCCCGCCCCCACCACCACTTCAATCCGGCCCGGCTGATACCCATCGATCCCGTGCAGTGCCGCAGCAGTTCGGTGACTGGCCAACGCTCGATGGACAAGACAAGCCTCGAGGACCCGGCCCGACCACGAACGCTCGAGTTGGGCATGCCGATACACCCCGGGCGAACAGACGGCCCATCGCCCGGTACGAAGTCGATAGTCGATTTGCCGTGTCGACATGCCGGTGAGTCGCGCCTGCGCTCGTGTAATCATTCCGTGCTGTCGCACCATGATGGCCATGACCTGATCGTCATCCATCCCATCTTCTCCCGATCGCTTGTGACGAAACGGGGGAAGTCCCGATCAGTTTGCCGACCCAAGGACCCGTCACCCCTCCCCCAACCGAAATCAGTGGCCAGGAGCGACAATCCTTGTGGCCTACGCCCCCTGATTTCGGTTGGGGGAGGGGGAAGGGGGACGGGGACGACGACGGCGGCGGATCTCTGCGGTGATGGCGGGGATCACCTCGTGAAGGTCGGCGATCACCGCCCAGTCGGCCTTGGCGACGATGTTGGCTTCACGATCGGTGTTGATGGCGAGGATGTGTTGACTGGCCATCGCTCCGACCCAATGTTGGATTGCACCCGATATGCCCGAGGCAATGTAGACCTCCGGGGCGATCCGGGTGCCGGTCTGTCCGACCTGATCCTTGTGAGGACGCCATCCGAGATTGGTCACAGCCCGGGAGCAGCCGACGACACCCCCGAGTTCTCCAGCCAACTCATCGAGGATCGCAAACCCGTCGGCCGAGCCGACGCCACGGCCACCGCCACACACCACCTGGGCCGTCGGGAGAGTCACCCCCTGCGTCAGCACGACTCGATCTCGCAGGATCGACCGAGCAAGCGATTCGTCGAGGTCCGGCTGGAACTCCTCTACAGCAGCCTCGACAGGGCCGACCGGCTCTGACGCCACCACATGGAGTCCACAGGTGAGTAGTGGCCGAGCAGAGACCAGGGTGACGTCCTCCAGCAACGAACCACCCCATTGCATTCGGGTGATTTCCCAAGGGTCCCCCGGGACGACCTCCACACAGTTGGTCACCAGAGGCATGTCGAGGCAGGACGCCGCGAACGCCATGGTCTCGTTGCCTCTGTCGGTGGCGCACGCCAGCACCGCCGTTGGGTCCACTTCATCAATCAACTCGGCCAGCGCCGACCCGACCGCTTCGGGGCCGTATTCGGAGAGGATCTCGTGGCGAACGACATGGACGGTCTCGGCACCATGGCGACCAGCTTCTGCGACCAAGTTGGAATCGCTGGAGCCGATCAGCGCTGCATGGAGTTCAACCCCCAGCGCCGCCGCCAGGGGACGAGCGAAAGTGAGGGCTTCACGGGCAGCTTCCGCCATCTCTCCGCGATCGTGTTCAAGCACGACCAGCAGCATCAGAGCACCCCCAACTCTTCGAGGATGTCGACCACTGCCACCGCCGACTCGCTGCTCTCGCCGAGGATCACGGTATTGGAAGCCACCTCCAGGGGACGGTGGAGTTTCACCAAGGCCTGGCCACCGGGTTCGGCGTCGAGCACGAGATGCCTCAGCTCGATCTTCTTCGACGCCAGCCGGCCCTTCATCGTGGGGTATCGAGGAAGATTGAGGCCCTCCTTGACCCCGATCACCGCTGGTTGCGGGAGTTGGTAGACCTCGAAGCCGCCATCGATCTCGCGCCTCAGAGTCACCGATTGGTCGCCGATGTCGATGCCCTTGATGCCGTTGACCACAGGGCGCCCCAGAGCGTGGGCAACACGCACTCCGACCTGAGAGCCGCCCGAATCGGCCGACTCGTTGCCGAACATCACGAGATCAAACATGCCGCCTTCCGTCTCCAGGAGCCTGACCGCCTCGATGATCACCTTGGCGGTTCGCTGCGGATCCCAGGGCGACCCGTCGATCGGGATCAGCACCCCAGCGTGGGCCCCGACCGATGCCGCATAGCGCAGCTGTTCCTCGGCTTCCCCGGACCCGATGGTGAGGGCGGTCACCTCGCCTCCGTGTTGTTCGACGAGTTGCACCGCACCCTCCAACGCGCACTCCTCGTGGGGGCTGATCGCGAATCCGAGCTGGGTCGAGTCGACCGCCAGTCCGTCCGGGGACACGTTGATCCTGGCGCCCGGCGCCGGGACCCTTTTGATGCAAACCAGGATTTTCATGCTTGGCCGCCCAAACCCATCAACCCTTGAGCCGGATGTCGTCGGGATCGAACACCGAACCGGCCGTCGCCGCAACCTTCACCGGGAACAACTCGTTCATGTACATGATCTGCAGATCGGTGCCCACCACCGCATGTTCGGGCGGTAGATAGCCGAGCAACAAGTACTTGCCAACCGACGGACCTCCACCGGCCGAGGTGACTCGGGAGACCCGGCCCTTGGAATCGACGATGCGATCTCCGGCGAGGGAGAGGATCGGCTCGTTGCCGCCTTGGGGGTATCGCTTCATGCCCTCGCTGTCGGTGTGGTCCTCGAGCGTGAGGGTGCACATGACCGCCGCTGGTCCGGCTTCGCGTTCGGCGATGTAGGCCTCCTTGCCGATGAAGTCGGCAGCCTTCACCTTGGGCCGCGCCAGACCCGCCTCAACCGGGCTGTATTCGCTCTCGAGTTCGGCACCGAAGAGCCGATAGCCCTTCTCCAGCCGGCCGGTGCCGCCGTAGACACCCATTCCCACCGGCAGCACGCCGTGAGGCTGCCCGGCTTCCCACAACGCGTCCCACAAGGCGGGGCCGTCGCTCCATGATGTGTAGATCTCCCATCCGGTGTCACCGACGTAGGAGATACGGAACAGCTCGCACTCGATCCCCGCTATCTCGGCCTTGACTACCGAACCGTAGGGCGAGCCCTCATGCGACAAGTCGGTCTCCGTGAGCGAACCCACCAGGGCCGGAGCGTTGGGACCCCACACGCCGATCGTGCAGATGTCGGTTGTGCGATTGGTGAACGTGACCGACTCATCGGCCGGCAGGTGCTTGCGGACCCAGAACTCGTCGCGTCCGCCGTCGAAGGCACCGGTGATGACCCGAATGTGTTGGTCTCCGAGTCGGATCATCGTGAGGTCGGAATGGAAGCCACCGTTGGGGGTCAGCCACGGGGTGTACACGGCTCGGCCCACCGGCACATCGACCTTGTTGCAGGCAAGGTACTCGGCCAGGGCCACCGCACCCGGCCCTTCGAGGTCGAAGATCTGGAACGCGCTCAGATCGACCATGCCGACGTTGTCACGCAGAGCAAGATGCTCGGCGTCGGAGATGGGCGACCACCAGCGATCGTCCCATTCGTGGTCACGCCGCGAGAGTCCGTACTTCTCGACGAGGGGGGCGTTGCATTCGTACCACTGCGGGCGTTCCCACCCGCGTGCGTCGTAGAACTCGGCTCCGAGGGCCTCCTCACGAGAATAGAACGGGCTGGTCAGCAGCCCACGTCGACCGACCCACTGCTCGCGGGGATGCACGATGCCGTAGGTCTTGTTGAAGTGCTCCTCGCATCGCGAGTTGATGTGGTCGTAGCCGCGTTCGTGGGAGTAGAGCCGGGCGATATCAGCGCCATGGGGATCGGTGAGGTGCGGGTAGCCGTAGGTCATCCACTCCGCGACGATCTGGGCGATCGCCGGGCCTTCCTTGATCCAGACGGCGGCCGCCGACCACAGGTTCGCCACCTCGACCGTCTCTCCGAGCACCGGCATGGTGTCGGGTGTGAGCGAGAGCAGTCCGTTGATTGCGTATCTGATCTCGGCGTCGCCGAGCATGTCCATGAGTTCGATCGCCTCTTCCATCTGCGGATCGAAGTCGTCTTGGGTGAGGGGAAGTTCGGTGGGCGAAAGAGCCGATTCGGAGTTGGACGGGATGGTGTCGGGATGATGAAGGATCGCCCGGTGGGCATATGAACCGACCTCCATCGAACCGGCCGACTGGCGCTCGTAACAGAACGTGTCCATGTCGCGGACGATCGGGTAACCGATCTCGTTGTTGGTCTCGGCCAGAATGTCGATCGGTCCGACGTCGGCCATTTGGTGAACCGCCGGCACCAACGGGATCGAGGCGCCGGCCATGTTGGCCACCCGGTTGCTCCACACCCCGGCCGCGACAACGACGAAGCCCGCCTCGATTCGTCCTCGATCGGTGACGACGGCGCTGACAACACTCGAGCCATTGGGACCGGCGACCGTCTCCACGTCGATGACCTCGGTATTGGCGAAGACCTGGAGACCGGCCGTCTCGATCGCGCGCTCGCGCATGGCGGTGCCGGTGGCCAGCGAGTCGACGACCGACACCGACGGAGAGTGGAAACCGCCGACGATCACTTCGTCGTTTATGAACGGAACAAGCTCTTTGACCTGGGCCGGGGTGAGCAGTTCGGAGTCGATCCCCCAAGCCGTGGCCGATGTCATACGACGGCGGAACTCTTCCATTCGTTCCTCGGTTCGGGCGACCTCGATGCCCCCGCAGGTGTTGTTGAAGCCCATTTCGCGGTACTGGCGCTGGCTCTCAACCGTGAGAAAAGCCATCTCCTTGTTGTGGTCGACCGGGAAGATGAAGTTCGAGGCGTGACCGGTGGAACCACCTGGATTGGGCAGCGGCCCTTTGTCGATCTGGACCATGTCGGTCCACCCGAGATCGGCGAGATGACCGACCAGACAATTGCCCACGATGCCGGCGCCGATCACGACACATTTGGCGCTGGCTGGAAGATCGCTCACGTTCACTCCTCGAGAGGCGGTTGATATTGTTGCCCTGCAGCGTTCGGACCTACGCGGGAATTGTCGGGCCGCACCCGTCTACGTCGTCACGTTCTGTATGTTGGAACTGTTCCAACATACGGAACGAACACTAGCAACGCCAATATCTGGATATCGAAACAGCGGAGCCCTGATGACCTTCCCCAGCGACCTCGAAATCGCCAACAATGCGACGCTTCGGCCCCTGTCCGAAATCGCCGCAGAAGCCGGTATTCCGGCCGATTCGCTGGAAATGTACGGCAAGGGTGCTGCGAAGATCTCTCTCGACGCCATCGACAAGATGAGCGACCGGCCGCGAGCCAAATACGTCGTCGTGTCCGCCATCACCCCGACCCCGCTCGGCGAGGGGAAGACAACCACTGCGGTCGGTCTGGGCCAGGCGTTCCAATACCTCGGGCGCACGGCCACGATCGCCATTCGCCAGCCATCGATGGGGCCGACATTCGGCATCAAGGGCGGGGCGGCCGGAGGCGGATACAGCCAGGTCGTTCCGATGGAACTCTTCAACCTGCATCTCACCGGCGACATGCACGCCGTGACCGCAGCCCACAACTTGTGCTCGGCCATGGTCGACGCCCACATCTACCACGGCAACGACCTCGGTCTCGACATCCACAACGTCACGTGGCGGCGCGTGCTCGATATCAACGATCGGGCTCTTCGCAACACCACGATCGGGCTCGGGGGACGTCTCGACGGCATTCCGCGCGAGACCGGTTTCGACATCACCGCGGCGTCCGAGGTCATGACCTCCCTCGCCCTGTGCACGTCGCTGCAGGATCTCCGCACCCGACTCGGACGCATCGTCGTGGGCTACACCAAGGCCGGAACCTCGGTCAGCGCCGACGACATCGGCGCGGCCGGTTCGATGGCTGTGATTCTCCGTGAGGCGATCAAGCCCAATCTCATGCAGACCATGGAGGGCACGGCCGCTCTCGTTCACACCGGACCGTTCGGAAACATCGCCACCGGCAACTCGTCGATCGTGGCCGACCAGGTCGGAATCCACACCGGAGACTTCCTTCTCACCGAAGCCGGTTTCGGTGCCGACATGGGTGCCGAGAGGTTCTTCAACATCAAGTGCCGCAACTCGGGGATCGAACCCGACGCCGCCGTGCTCGTGGCGACCGTGCGTGGCCTCAAGGCCCACTCCGGCAACCACAGAATCGTGGCCGGAAAGCCACTCCCCGAGGCACTTCTCGCCGAGAACCCCGACGAGGTCCACATGGGTGGCGACAATCTCCGCAAGCAACTCGAGAACATGCAGCTGCACGGGGCCACACCCGTGGTGGCAATCAACGCGTTCCCGGGCGATCACGAAGCCGATATCGCAGCCATTGCCGAGATCGCCGACGAGTACGGTGCACGATCAGCCGTCAGCAACCACTTCACCAACGGTGGCAAGGGCGCAATCGAACTCGCTGAAGCCGTGGCCGAGGCCGCTGCCGAGCCCAGCGAGTTCCGCACCCTCTACGCCGACGAGGCATCACTCAAGGACAAGATCCACGCGGTTGCCACGAAGATCTACGGGGCCGATGGAGTGGAGTATTCGGTGGCAGCCGACAAGCAGCTCGCCAGCTACACCGATGCCGGACTCGGCGAACTGCCCGTGTGCATCGCCAAGACCCACCTCTCGCTGTCTCACGACCCGAAACTGAAAGGTGCCCCCACCGGCTGGACTTTGCCGGTTCGCGAGGTACGCGCCGCGGTCGGCGCCGGGTTCATCTACCCAATCTGTGGTGAGATGCGAACCATGCCCGGACTCGGCAAGAAACCGGCGGCTCAATCGATCGACATCGACGCCGAGGGCAACATCGTCGGGCTCAGCTGACCCGACCGACGATCGCGTCGGCCACTGCTGCCAGGTGGAAGAACGAGCCGGTAACGACGATGGTGTCACCTTCTTCAGACACGGCGATCGCCTGAGCGGCCGCTTCTGTCGTGTCGCGTGCAATGACTATTCGAGTGTCGAGCGATGCCCGGCGCAACGCGTTGGTCAGGTCGTCTACCGGCCACGATCGTGGACCGGTTCCGATCACATCGGGCGTGAACTCTGTAGCGATCACGGTCGGCGACATCTCGACCATCACCTCGGAACAGGATTTCAGGTCCTTGGAGTGGCTCACGGCCGCCACGACGCAGGCGACCCGACCCGCCTCGAATCTCCGCAATGTGTCGAGAAGTCCCAGGAGCTTGACAGCGTTGTGGGCCCCGTCGAGCACCAGACGCCGACCGGCCACCTCTCGGACCTCGAAGCGGCCGGGAGGTAGAGACTTCGGGACTGCCGTTGACACCACCGCGCTACCGGTAATGATTCTTTCGACTTCAGCGGCCACCGCGTCGGCCTGGACCCTCCAGTCCTCGTCCGGACTCAGATCGACCGACCGAAGCGGCACACCCATCCGTTCGGTTTCCTTCAACACCACGCGGGCTGCCTTCTCGCTGGACTGAGGCGCTAGCACCACGAAGGCGGCTCCCTCGATCGCCGCGGCCTTCTCCAGGGCAATCTCCTCAGCGGATGAGCCGAGTACGTCGACATGGTCGAGCCCGATCGCCGTCACGACCACGACGCGGTCGGGACGGCCGATTACATTGGTGGCGTCGAATCGGCCACCAATTCCAGCCTCGATCACCAGGACATCGGACTCCGACCTCCGGCCGAGCACGCAGGCGATGGCTGCCGTCACCGCGAAGTAGCTCGGTCGCCGACCGGTGCGGAGGCGTGTTTGCTCGACGGCCGAGACCATCTCGGGAACGGCGGACAGCACCAGCGACCAAGGAGGCATGGCCCCGTTGATGAGAAATCGTTCGCGGGGATCATGGACATGGGGCGACATGTGCGTGGCCACATCCAGGCCAGCGTCGAGCAGCCGAAGAGTTGTGAGATGAGCTGTCGTGCCCTTGCCAGCGGTGCCGAGTACGTGCACCGCCTGCACCCGGTTCTGGGGATTGCCGAGCAAGGCGAAGAATTCTCGGGCGTGATCCAAGCCCTCCGCGCCTCGTGGCGCACGCGAGGCCGCAAGACGATCGAGCCAGCTCCTGAACTGGGCCTCGTCCAGGGGTTGCTCCGACATCTCGGAGTTCGGGATCTCGGTCATTTGGACGTCAGCATGCCGCTTGCGACACCATGGGTCGAGGATAGGTGAGCCGGCGAATCGTCGCATCCGACCAGCAGGGCTCACACCGATAGAGTCGTTCCGCCATCCGGAACCGTTGCGCCATACAAAACCGGACCCGACTCGATGATGTGGAGACGATGATGAAGGTACTGCTCGCCGATCGACTTCCCGACGACGCCGTGAACCGGCTGGAGAGCGCGGGTGACGAGGTTGTATCCAAGCCCGACCTCACTGCCGAATCTCTCCCCGATCACATCGCCGATGCCGAGATTCTCGTCGTCCGATCCACCAAGGTCACGAGTGCTGCCCTCGATGCCGCCGCCAAGCTCGGACTCGTGGTCAGAGCGGGCGCCGGCACCAACAGCATCGATTGCGACCGCGCCGCCGAACTCGGAGTGTTCGTCTGCAACGTTCCGGGCCGCAACGCCTTGGCTGTCGCGGAGCTGACGCTGGGACTCCTGATCAGCGGAGACCGCCATATCGCCGACGCCACCTCCGATGCCCGCAACGGAAGGTGGAACAAGAAGACCTACTCCAAGGCCCGGGGGCTGTTCGGCCGCACCCTGGCGATCATCGGGGTCGGCGACATCGGAATGGCCGTGGCCGAGCGGGCGACCGGTTTCGGGATGAACGTGATCGCCGTCTCCAAGTCGGGACGGTCGGCCAAGACCTTGGATCGGGCCGAAGCGGCCGGAATCTCCTTCGTCGACACCCTCGACGAATTGCTGGCCGCCGCCGACGTCGTCAGCCTCCACGTGCCCGGGTCCGAATCGACCGTTGGCATGGTCGACTCTGGCTTTCTCTCCAAGATGCGCGACGGAGCCACCTTGATCAACACCTCGCGGGGCAACGTTGTCGACGAAGCTGCCCTCATCGATGCGATGGACAACCGCGGATTCAGAGCCGGCCTCGATGTTTTCGCCAACGAGCCAGCCGGAGGGTCGGCCGATTTTGACTCCGTTGTGGCCCGCCACCCCAACGTCGTGGCCACCCATCACGTTGGTGCCTCGACCGATCAGGCCCAGGCGGCCGTGGCCGAGGGCACGGTCGACGCGATCGACGCCTACCGGCACGGACTCGTGTCCAACTGCGTCAACCTCGAAGAGGCTTCCCCTCGCGCCGCCACTATTTCCGTCCGACATCTCGATCGCATCGGTGTCCTGGCGTCGGTGCTCGAGGTCCTCAGAAGGTCCAATCTCAACATCTCCAACATGCGGAATCGTGTCTTCGCGGGGGCAACCGCAGCGGTGGCAACAATCGATGTGAACCAGCTGGTGCCGGAGTCGACCCTCCACGATATTCAGCAGCTCAGCGATGTGATCCAGGTGTCGGTCACCCACGCATGAGCACCAGACCACTCTTCTCCGCGTTCGCGGGCTGGCTCGTGAGGCCGGAATGGGCCGATCGCGTGGTGGCTGGCGCGTACGACTCCAAGTCACCTGCCCAACGAAGATCCGAAGTCGACGACAACCCGTTCAGCTTCCTAGGGGTGACTCGGTCACGGGCCGACCTTCAGCCCGGCGACAACCCCACCAACGAGGAGCTTCTGGCCCGAGGTGCAACCACGCTCTCCCGCATTCTCGAGGCTGGGGCGTTCGCCCCTACCGGTCGCCCTGCCCTCTACGTCTATCGCCTCACCGGGCCCGACCATGCCCAGACCGGCGTGGTGGCGGCGCTCGATATCGGTGGATTCTTCGATGGGCGAATCCTCACCCACGAAAACGTCAGGCCCGAGCGAGCGCAGTTGCTCGGCCACCATCTCGAGGTCGTCGGCGCCACCTCATCTCCGGTGGCTCTCACCCACCGGACCAACCCTGAACTGCAGTCGCTGCTGCATCACACGACAGAGTCGGTGCCCGATGTCGACCATTTCATCGAAGGTGTCCAGCACGAGATCTGGACTCTGAGCACCGTCGACACCGAGCACGCTGCTCGACTCCTCGCCGATGAGTCGGTCTATGTCACCGATGGGCATCACCGTTCGGCTGCCGCTGTCGCCGGCCGAGATGCCCACCCCGACGATCCGGCGTTCTCACGAACTCTCGCGGTGTTGTTCCCCGACACCGAGCTTCGGATCGAAGCATTTCACCGCCGATCCCCGGGCTCGGATGTCCACGACACCGAAAGCTTCTTGGCTGCTCTGGCGATCACCGGCACCGTCACTCCGGTCGCCGACGCCTCCGCCGCCGATCCCACCGAACGAGGCGAGATCGGGGTCTACACCGACAAACGCTGGTTCAAGCTGAGCCTTCACTCGGCCGACCATCCATCGGCCTTGGCTTCACTCGACGTCGAGCGCCTTCGCCACAGCGTCATCGGCGGCGTAATGGGGGTCGACGAACTGGCCGAGCAGAGCGGGGTCGACTACGTGCCGGCTCCCTCTGGTGTCGATGAGCTGATGAGGCGCTGCGACCTCGACGACTCTGTCGGTTTCCTGGTCTACCCGACCGACATCGCCGACTTGATGGCCGTGGCCGAAGCCGGCGATCTCATGCCACCGAAGTCGTCGTACTTCTCGCCGAAGCCTCGATCGGGGATCTTCCTGCGCATGTTGGGATGCGGAGCGACTGCCCACTTGGCGCCGTCGTAGGGCACCACCGACGGGCGGTCAGATTGCTCCGAGCAGCTTGGCGGCCGTGAGGGTGTTCTCCATCAGACAACCAATGGTCATGGGCCCGGTGCCGCCGGGCATGGGGGTGATTGCTCCGGCAATCCCCTCCACTCCATCGAAGTCGACATCGCCGACGATGCCGCCCTCAGTGCGAGAGATCCCGACGTCGAAGACCGCCGCTCCTGGCTTTACGAAATCGGCGGTGACCAAACCAGCCATGCCCGCGGCGGCGACGAGGATGTCGGCCTCTCGGCACTGCGCGGCAAGATCTGCGGTTCGGCTGTGGGCCAGAGTTGGTGTGGCATCGACGCCCTTGCGGCCGAGCAACAGAACCTGGGGCAGCCCCACGAGGGTTGATCTGCCGATCACCACCGCTCGCTTGCCGCTCGTGGAAACTCCGTAACGATCGAGCAGGCGCATCACGCCGAGCGGGGTACACGGCACGAGACCGGGTCGTCCGCGCACGAGGCGACCCATCGAACGTTCGGTGAGACCGTCGACATCCTTCTCCGGAGGGATCAAGTCGAGCACCCGCTCGGCATCGAGGCCCTCCGGAAGAGGTAGCTGTACGAGGATGCCGTGGACGGCAGGATCATTGACGAGATCACTCACCGCCTCCTCAACCTCATCCTGAGTGGAGTCGACGGCGAGCTCGACGTGACGAGACACCATGCCGGACTCTTCGGCCTTGCGGTGCTTGTTTCGGACGTAGATCTGGCTCGGCTTGTCGGCGCCCACCAGCACCGTCGCGAGAGTGATGCTGGGGTCACCGAGTTTTCGGATCTCGGTCCGAATCCCCGCAACTATTTCGTCGCGGAGCCGCTTTCCGTCCATCAGCACCGCCCCGCCCGGGGTACGTTCGAAATCGTCAGTATCTGTCACATCCGGCAACCTACCGGTTTCCCTTCCGCTGTTCGCCGATCTACCGTGCCGACACGCCAGCCGAGGGGGCCGACATGCGCAACGAGCTTTGCCGACGATTCGGGATGGAGTTTCCGATATACGCGTTCACGCACTGTCGCGACGTGGTCGTGGCTGTCAGCAAGGCCGGTGGCCTGGGTGTCCTCGGAGCCGTGGGGTTCAGCGTCGAACAGCTCGAGATCGAACTCGACTGGATCGATGATCACATCGGCGACAAGCCCTACGGGGTCGACATTGTTCTGCCGAACAAGTACCAGGGCGCCGGCGAGATGGACCTCTCCAAGATGACCCAGACCCTCAACGACATGATTCCCGAGCAGCACCGTCGGTTCGTTCACCAAATCCTCGATGATCACGACGTGCCCGAGCTGCCGGCGGATGAAGATCTCGGGTCGGGCCTGATGGGCTGGAACGCGGCAACGGCCTACCCCCAAGTCGACGAGATACTCAGACACCCCAACGTGGTCATGGTCGCCAACGCCCTCGGCACCCCACCTCCCGATCTGATCGAGCGAATTCAGGAGAGCGGACGGGCGGTCGGTGCCCTCTGCGGTTCGCCGTCTCAGGCCAGCCGACATGCCGTGGCGGGGCTCGACTTTATTGTTGCCCAAGGGTCTGAAGGCGGTGGCCACACGGGCGACGTCGGTTCGATGGTCTTGTGGCCGCAAGTCATAGACGAGGTCGCTCCGATTCCTGTGCTCGCCGCTGGTGGTATCGGAAGCGGCCGGCAGATGGCCGCCGCCCTGACTCTGGGAGCTGCCGGGGTCTGGAGCGGCTCGCTCTGGCTCGCGGTCGAGGAGGCCGCCGCGTCACCTTCTCAGATCGACTCATACCTCACGGCCACGAGCAGGGACACTGTGCGGTCGAGGGCATGGACAGGCAAACCGTGTCGGATGTTGCGCAACGACTGGACCGAAGCCTGGGAGCAGCCGGACGCTCCCGACACGCTGGGCATGCCGTTGCAGATGATGGCGGTACGCGAGGCCATGGTTCGTGGCAATCGCTACCCCGACAAGTCCCAGCCCGTCGCGTTCAATCCGGTCGGACAGATCGTAGGCACGATGAACAAGGTGAAGCGCAGCGCCGACGTGGTCCTCGAGATGGTCGAGGAGTGCATCGAGTCGCTCGAACGGGGCGGTTCATTCCTGGAGATGCAGTGACCCAAGGGGGCGGCGCAACCGGGCCGCTGAGGGGTGTCAGGATCGTCGATCTCACCCAGATCGTCGCGGGCCCTCTCGCCACCCAACTTCTGGCCGAGCAGGGGGCCGACGTGGTGAAGGTCGAGCCTCTCACCGGCGACCTGCTCCGGGTTGGTCGCACGGCCGGATTCGGGGCCAACTACGCGAACAACAACCGGGGGAAGCGTTCCATCGCCCTCGACCTCAGTGTCGAGGCGGGAAGACAGGTGGTGCTCGACGTCGTTGCCGGGGCCGACGTCTTCGTCGAGAACTTCCGACCCGGAGTGTGCGATCGACTCGGCCTGGGCGAGACACAGATCCGGGCGGTGGCGCCAGAGATCATTCACGTTTCGATCAACGGCTTCGGGCCGACCGGACCCTACGCCGACCGACCGGCCCTTGATCCGGTGATCCAGGCTTACACCGGCATGGTGTCCGGCCAGGTGAGCGACGAGCTTCCGTTTCCCGACTTCGTTCGGACGTTGGTGGCCGACAAGACCACCGCCTACACGGCGGCGCAAGCGATCACCGCCGCCCTCTACGCCCGAGACCACGGGGCCGGTGGTCAGCATCTCGAGGTCCCGATGCTCGACTCCACGTTGGCGTGGTTCTGGGTCGATGGAATGGCCGACCTCACCGAACCCGACGACGAGCTCTCGGGAAGCAGAATCTCGGACGCCTACCGGCTTACCGACACTGCCGACGGCCAGATCGTGTACTACACGGCGAGCGATGCGCAGCTCGCCGGACTTCTACGTGCTCTAGAACGCCCGGATCTGGCCGCCGACGATCGCTACAGCAACGTCCGGTCACTAGCCCGCGACCCAGCTCTCCTCGCGGCCGTGTCCGACGCGATAGCCGGAGGATTCGCGGCTCTGAGCACCGACGATGCGGTGCAGCGACTCTCCGACGAGGCCGTCCCTTGCGGGCCGATCATCGACCGTTCAGAGGTGCCTCACGACCCGCAGATTGCTCACAATGGGTGCCTGGTCGAGTGGGAGCATCCGGTGGTCGGAACTCTCCGCCAACCGGCTCCGCCCGTCCGGTTCACGACTACTCCCACCGCACTTCGCCGCGAGATCGACGAGCTTGGCGATCACACCGAGGAGATCTTGCGGGATTCGGGGCGCGATGACGCTGCGATCGACGCTCTGCGCGAGGCCGGCGTGATCCTGGGCTGATCGCGGCGGGCGTATTGCCCTTCGTCACCCCGTAGCCTTTCGCGGTGATCGGACCATCATCGGCGGCCCAACCAGACGAAATACTCGACACGCCGACACGTTCGCTTTACCGATGGCAGTACGACGCGCTGGAGGCTTGGCACGACTGTGGTCGTCGCGGTGTGATCGAGGCCGTGACCGGATCGGGCAAGACCGATGTTGCGATCGCCGCAATAATCGACGCTGTCGATCGTGGATTGTTCGTGCTGGTGATAGTCCCATCCCGGGTGCTGATGGAACAATGGAACGAGCGCCTGAGCTCATCCATGCCGGACCGCGAGATCGGCCGTCTCGGTGACGGCTACCGAGACCGACCCATCGACTGCGATGTACTGATCACCACGCGGCATTCAGCCGCCGCACGTGTTCCGCTGCCTCCGGGTGAGCTCGGCGGCCTGCTCATCGCCGACGAGTGCCACGGATTCGGCGGTGCCATTCTGCGAAAGTCGCTTCTGCCCGAGTACGAAGAGCGTCTGGGCCTGACTGCCACGCTCCAGCGTTCCGACGACGCCGTCGAGTCGATCCTGCTTCCCTATTTCGGCGGGATCTCGTTTCGTTACGGCTTCGTTGACGCCATCGCCGATGGGGTCTGCGCTCATCCACGGATCGCGTTCGTAGCGGTCCCTCTCACTCGTGAAGAGAGAGACGAGTACGACGCCACAGAAGCCAAGATCGTCGATTCTCGCAGGGCTCTGCGACAGATTCCGGGCGTTCCTCATGCTCCATTTGGAGCTTTCTTGGCCGCGGTAGCTCATCTCGCTGAGCACGACGCGGGACCTGGAGGGAGCGCGGCCAACGAGTATCTCGCGGCACTCGGATCTCGACGAGAGATCGTGGCCTCCAGTTCAGCCAAGTACGAGACGCTGGGGAGTTTCGCTCCGGCAATCAAGGCGGCTGATGGAACACTGCTGTTCACCGAAACGGTTCGGGCCGCGAATCACGCGATAGTGCGTCTCGATCCCCACATACAGATCGAGATCATCACCGGAGGCACGGGACGCCGCGACCGAGGTGCGATCCTCGACGATCTTCGCGACGGCAATCTCGATGCGGTTGCCGCACCACGAGTACTCGACGAAGGAGTCGACGTCCCCAACGCCAATCTCGGGGTTGTGATCAGTGCGTCTCGAACCCGACGTCAGATGATTCAGCGCATGGGTCGAGTCCTCCGGCGCAAACCGCTGGGAAGCGGCGCTCGGTTCGTGATCCTGTTTGCGGCCGACACCCTTGAAGATCCCCGGATGACCGACGGTCGCGACGGGTTCCTGGAGGAGATCGAGCACATCGCCGAGTCGACCCGGATCTTCAAGCCCAACGAAACCAAGGCCCTGGCGGAATTCCTCGACTACGACGGTCCTTCTGTTGTGATCGAGCCGGAGACCGTCGGCACGTTCGTCGCTCCCGCACTCACCGCTGAGGAGTTGGTCGACAGGTGGAACAAGACCGATTATCTCGCCATCGAAGCGCCCGAACTGCCTGATATCGCCAAGCCGAGGATCGTGAAGAAGAAGCCGCGATTGTCGACCGGTGAGCATCCGGTGACGTTGCAGCGCCAGGGCAAGGAATGGGTGCTGCGGTGCACCGGTTGCGGCGTCGCTTCCGAAGCCCGGCCATTCAAGTGGCAGGCTCTCGACGACACCGTCGATTGTCAGTGTGTGAGGTAACCGGGCCGAGATCCCGGCTCAGGAGCCCCATTTCGGACTTGGCGGTGCCCCGTGTCATCATCGGCACGCCGAAGCGAGACCAGGAGGATTCCGATGAGTGAATACGGTGAGGCCACACCCAGCCCGTCCAATTCCGGTGGCGAAGCAGCTGGTCATCAGTGGGTCATCCTCGACGATCCCCTTCCGGGGGTCAGGCGGATCACCTTCAATCGCGCCGAGAAGCGAAACTCGCTCATCCACCCGCTGCGGGGCGCGATCCTCGGCGCTTTGCGCGACGCCGACGACGATCCTTCGGTGAAGGTGTCGATCATTCGCGGTGACGGCCCGTCGTTCTCGGCGGGTTACGACCTGGGCGGGGGCAACGAGGGCCACGACCTACCGTTCTTCACCGCCGGTGGCGAGGGCCAGTGGCCGCGTCATGTCACCGACGGATGGATGAGTATCTGGGATCTGGCCAAGCCCGTGATCGCGCAGGTTCACGGCTACTGCCTCGCTGGCGGGAGCGAACTCGCCACCTGTTGCGATCTCGTCTACGTGGCCGAGGATGCTCAGATGGGATACCCGGCGACTCGCTTCGGTGTCCCCGACATGCATTTCCATACGTGGTTCCTGGGAATGCGCAGAGCCATGGAAATGATGATGACGGGTGACTCGATCTCGGGAGTCGAAGCCGTGTCCGAAGGGTGGGCCAACCGGGCGTTCCCCGCCGACGATCTCACCGACCGCGTTTTGGAGATCGCCGAACGAATCGCCCGAACACCCACCGACGTGGCTCAACTCAACAAGAGGGCCGTGCATCGTCAGATGGAGGTCATGGGTATTCGAACCGGCATCCGTCAGGGCACAGAGTTGTGTGCGCTCGGCATTCACAGCGAGTCATTGCAGAGTTTCATCGGCACGGTTCGCGAGCAGGGACTCACGTCCACCCTTTCCGACCGCGACGACCCGTACGGCGACTACCGAACCTCCGACGATCAACCCGAACAACCGTAGAGTCGAACCATGCGAGAGACGGAGTGGGCTCCGTGAGGCCGATGCGAGGTCGACTGCACCGGTTGAAGGGAAGGCTGGTTCACCGCGGTTGGGCTCGGATCAGGACGTTCGGCGCAATCCATCCCGGCTCATTCCGTTCCGAGAAGTTCGGTCACCTCGGCGAGGGCAGCATCATCTCGTTTCCGTACACCGCCATCGACGGAGAACAGTCGATACACATCGGGGCCGGCACCCTCGTGGCCTCGTGGGCCACGCTCGCCGCCGGATACGTACCCGATGATCCCGACACGCCCCCGCGAGCCCTCGTCATAGGCGAACGTTGTGTGATCGGGCTGCGTTCGGGAATCATCGCCCACCAGAGTGTGGAGCTCGGAAACGACGTCTGGCTGGGCCAAGACGTATTCATCACCGACGGCAACCACGGCTACGACGACACCGACCAGCCGATCGGGTCGCAGAAGGGATCGGTGGAGGCTGTGTCGATCGGCGACAATTCCTGGATCGGTCACGGTGCGATCATTCTTGCCGGATCAACAATCGGCAGGAACTCGATCGTCGGCGCCGGGGCGGTCGTGCGAGGCGACGTGCCCGACTATTCGATCGCCGCTGGAGTGCCCGCAAGAATCGTAAAGCGATTCGGGCCTGAGTCGAGTCCAACCTGAGAGAGGCCCGTCCTACTCCTGACGGCTCACCAACCAGCCACCGATCAACGCCACGCCGACACCGATCACCTGGACGATTTCGACCGACTCGTCGAGGGCGACCACGCCGAGCACGAGGGCCATGATCGGCACTATGTAGGCGACGATAGATCCCCGTTCCGCTCCGACCCTCCCCATCAGGGTGATGACCATCGCTCTTCCGATGCCGGTGCCCAGGACTCCCAGGATCACCAGGGCCACGGTCGAATCGGTGCGCCATTCGATGTCGCCCATCGACGGAGCGGCCACTGGGGCCAACAGGACCGTGCCCACAGCCAGGGCCCACATCGCAACCGGGATGGCTCCGTACTTCTGCTGTAACGGGACATAGAGATTCCCTGAAAGTCCGTACCCCATGACGGCCAGAAGCACGAGGAGCACGCCACTTGGGCGGGCCGATGTGTCTCCGAGAGCAGGAAAAACCAAGAGGATGACCCCGAGACTGCCGACTCCGAGCCCGAGCATGCGTCGACTGCTGGGAGCAGTGCGGGTGAGAATTGTTGCAAATATCACGGTCGCGATCGGAGCGGCGCTAACCAACATCCCCGTGAGGGCGGAAGATATCCGTTCCTCGGCCATGGCGAACAGAAGCGCCGGTCCGCCCTGTCCGGCGATTCCCACGACGACGAGTCGCGGCCAATCGGTCCTCTCAATTCGTTTTCGTGCTGCCGGCAGCAACGCGAGTGCGGCACATCCGAGGGCAACCCGGCCGATCGCCACAATAGGGGCCGGGAAACCGCGCAGGGACACCGAGATCCACAGAAAGGCCGAGCCGAAAATCGCAGCATTGCCGAGTAGCCACAGCCAGTGGCGTGTCGTGAATTCTCCTGTATCGGAACCCGATCCGGTATGCAAAAATCGCGGTGCTGGCTGCGTCGACATCACCCCATGGCTACCGCTGTAGCGCCGCCGATCCAACCACGATGACCTTGTCCCCTACCTCTCGGACCACCCTCGTCATACGTTTCAAGCCGGTCTCGCCGGAGACGATCCCGGCGACAGACAGCTCGAGAGTCAGGCAGCACCAACATGTCAGAGATTGATACGTCGACAAGACGGCGGTGGTGGACCTACAAACGCACGTGGTTTGTGGGATTGCCTCTCGTGTTGATTCTGGCTCTGGCCGGATTGGTCGTTTGGGGGGAGTTGCAGCCCCGACCTCCCGGGTTCGCTCCCACCGACCCCGAAGCCGGGGCGATCATCACCGACCAGTGGGCCCAGTTCACCGTCGATGTAGACACCGGCGATGACTATGCGCTGTTCGATCTCAACGAAGGACGACTGGTGGCAGGCGACTTCACCACGCCGGCGTGGGATCTGGCGTTCCGAAAGACCACCATCCTCACCAACTCCGGCACCACCAACCCGACTGGTCCCGGCGGGGCGATCGACCTCGGGGAAGTAGCCCTGATTGATGCCGTCGTTCCCGATTCTGTTGCATTCGCCGTCGACGCCTTGGGTGGCGACGACGACGACAAGCCGGAGAATCCGGCCCTCTCGGGTTGGTACGGCTACGACTTTCTACGTCACATCGTCAATACCCGGGACAACACCTTCTTGGTACGCACCGACGGCGACCGCGATGCCCTGGTCCATTTCGATTCGTACTACTGCGAAGACGAGAGCACTCGTTGTCTGACATTGCGCTACCGGTTGGTGGCCAAGCCGGGCGATTGAGATTGTCGGGTCCCAGTCTTCACAGGTCCCAGTTGATGGCGGCCTGCCAGAGCCGGGCCACAAACGCCGCCACCTGCTCGCGGGTTACCGACCGGTTCGGCGAGTACTTGGTTGCTGAGGTGCCGGTGGTTATGTCGAGGTTGTAGATGCACGCGATGTCGGCGGCCGCGAAGCTGCCGGCGATATCGGTGAACGGTGTCGCTGATCCATCACAGGCTCCACCAAGTGCACGCCAGGTGCGGGCAAGGAATGCGGCGGCCTGCTCCCGGGTCGTCGCTGCGCTCGGCGAGTACTTGGTTGCCGAGGTGCCGGTGGTTATGTCCAGGTTGAATATGAATCCGATTTCGCTGCGGGCGAAGCTGCCGGAGATGTCGGTGAACGGACTCGAGGTATCCGGAGAGGTGTTCGACAGTGTCTCCCAGAGTCGGACCAAGAACGCGGCCATCTCATCGCGGGGCACAACCCGGTAGGGCGAGTATGTCGCGGTGGATGTACCGGTGGTGATCCCCAGATGGCGGATACACGCGACCGCTGCGGCGGCGAAACTCCGGGAGATGTCGGTGAACGCCGTATCGGCGGTGGTGTCACACGTCGTACCGGTTGGGGTAGCGGTAACCAAACCTGCGGGGCCTGCACCGGATGCGTTGTTGGCGACGACCATGAACTCGTATTCGGTGAAGTTGACGAGCCCAGTGACCTCACAGCTCACCGTGGCGCTGTCCGGCGTGGTGCATCCGGCAGAGGCGGGCACCGAACTAACGGTGTAGTTGATGATCGGTGAGTCACCGACCGATACCGGCGCGGTCCAGGACACGACCACACGGTGTTCGTCGGCAACAGCCGAGACGTTCAACGGCTCGCTTGCCGCATCCTTCGAGAGTCCCGGCGGGAGTACCAGTGGGGTCGCGGGGCAGTCGTTGGACAGATCCGGGTCACGTACCGGGAAATCAAGGGCCCCCATGATTCCTGTTGGTATCTCGGCGAGCGTGGATATTCCGACACCCATGTCGATGACTGGTGAATCAGCGGCGAGCCGCCAGTCGAACCCAGCAGGATCGGCGAACTTCGGATCTATGTCGCGATTTCCCGCCCCGATCGGGTAGCCGCAGCTGATCACGTTGTTGTTGACATGAGTGAAGCTGAGCGAGTTTTCGGCCGTCTCCCATTCTTCCTGGAGATTGGGGTTGTCGACATGTAGCTGATCGGGCGTCCAGCTGTAGTTGACCGCCCACGAGTAGTCCAGGTCTTCCTCTTCGACATGGAACGGCTGGTCGTATTCGAGCTTCCAGTTGTCCCAGATGATGTTGTTGTAGATCTCCGGATTGCTGTAGCCGGGTTCGATCAGAGGAGCATCGTCACCGTTGTATTCGTGCCCGTTGCGTTCGCTGTCGATGGCACCTCCGGCCGGGTCCTCGCTACCGGCAACGATGTTGCCGACAAACGTGTTGTTGCGGACCACCGCATCGAATGTGTCGTCAAGCGCCAGCGCTCCACCACGGGCGTGGTTCTCACCGTGATCGTCCGCGATATTCTCGGCGAACAGGTTGTTGAACACCTCGACTTGATGGGCCGCGCCAGGGACGAAGACGGTGTCACCCACGTCTTCGAAGCTGACCGCTCCCCCGTCATCGGGCGAGAAGTTGCGCAGGAAGACATTGTCGTACACACGGATCGGACCTGAGTCCTCGGCGAACATCGCTCCTCCATGATCCAGAGCGACGTTCTCGACGATCATGTTCCCGTAGACCTCGAGACGGTCCTTCACCTCATAGAGGGTGATGCCACCGCCGTAGTCGGCCGACAGGTTGTGGAAGATCAAGTTGTTGTAGATCTCGTATGTACCGGGAGGCGGACCAGTGGGTATGTCATCGTAGATGTGCTCTGGTTCGCTGTGCTCCGGTTGGCTGTGGTCCTCGGGTTCGTCATTGACGCTGATTCCGCCGCCGTATCCCCCGAAGTTGCCGTTTTCGGCGATCGTGTTCGACCAGATCGACACGTCGTGCACCGAGTAATGGAACCAGATACCGCCGCCGTAGTACCCGCCATTGCGCACGATGATGTTGTTGTTGATATCGATGTTTCGATTGTGGAAGCCGGCGAAGATCCCCGCCCCGATCTCGTCGCGCACACTTCCGCCAGTGATCGTGAGACCACTGATCGTCACGTTTGACACTCCTCCGCTCAGTGGCGTCGCTCCAATCGAGAACACCGGTCCTCCCCCATTTGGGACTCCCTGCGAATTCAGGTCAGCGGCGGTGTTCCCGTCGACAGTCGTCTCGTGGGGACCGGCACCGATGATTCGGACATCGGACTCCGCGATGGTCACCCTCTCGTAGTAGGTGCCGGGTGCCACGAAGACATTGCGAGTGGTGCCGGGCAGCGATCCGATTGGCAGATTGTCCAGGGCGTCGCCGATGGTCGGCCACGGCTTGGCGGCGGATCCGTCGGCCGGCCCAGCGTTGGATGCGTCGACATACACGTCGATCGCCGCCGCCGGGACGGACATGGCGCTGAATGCCGCTGGCACCAGCGCCGCAGTGACGGTTGTCGGAACGCCGTTGGACACGCCGGTCGTGGTGGAGACCAGGAGCGGTCCGCTTTCCGCATCGAGCGGGATACTCACCACGATCTCGGTGTCGGACCAGCTCACAACCTCCATCTGCTTGCCTGAGATCGATACTGTGCCGTGGTCCTTCGTCGAGCCGAAGAACGACCCGGCGATCACCAGGGTGCCACCAGCCGCAACCGAGCCGGGTGTCGACCCGGTGGAGATCACCGGACTGTTGGCCGGGACGATGGGGGCATCCCCGAGCATCGCCCCTCCGAGCCCGAGGGCTGCCGTGGGCATCAGAGACCAGTCGGCTTCGAACTTGAATTGACCCTGACCGAACTCATAGGCCAGCGACATGGGTAGATAGTCCCTGTTGTGGCCCGGTAGAGACGGGTCGTTGCCCATGAAAATGTGAACACCCGGAGCGAAGCGCCTCTCGATCTCCGGCTTCTGCACAGGAGTTTCGCCTACCGGACAGGAGCCGGGGGGCGAACCGCTGTAGCAGAGCGGATTGCCCATGACGCCCGAGCCGAGGAAGTAGCCGAGGTGGTCGTACACGCCGACCGGAGCGCCTGGAATCCCGGCCTTTTCGAGGAACAGGAGACTGAGGGAGTTGTTGTCCACGAAGACGTCGTCGAAGACACCGCCCTCGATTTCACCGGCTTGAGGGACCATGGTGTTGGCCCCGAAGTTCTCCTCGATTTGTGCGCCGATCGACACCGTGACCGCGATGGTGTCCGATCCGACTGGGGATGCCGAGTAGCCGTCGGGAAGAATCATGCGCAGCTCGTAGTTGCCGGGTGCCAGGTCGCGGAACTCATAGAACCCTGGCATTGGTCCGGCGAACACGCCGCCGAACTCGTCGATGGGCATCGTGTACGCCGGCATCCAGCCCTGAGCCTCGAGGTCGGTCTGGTTGACCTTTCCGGTGGTGGTCGAGTCGAGCAGTGTCGTCCCCGCGGAATTCCAGAGTTCGACGGTCACTCCGTGCAAGGTTCTCTCGTCCGTCGGCTGGTAGACGCCATCCACCGTCCATGTGCCCGACGCGAGGTTCTCGTTCCAGACGAAGCCGGCGATGTCGCCCGTGGAAGCCGGGACTGGTTCCAGATGGAAATCCGCCCGGTAGTTGGCCGTGTACCACTGGAGGTAGCGGTTCATCGAGTTGGAGGTCACATCGATGGGTGGACGCAGCGCGTAGTTGGGGTGGCTCGGGTTGGTGCCGCCCGGATAGAACGTCTCGGTCTTGATGGCTCCGCGATAGCCAACCGGCGGCTCCACATCGACGTGTCCGAGTACCTCGATCTCAGGCAGATCGTCGAAGTTGTACCAACCGTCGGCATCGGTTTGGGTGGTCATCTCGATGGCGCCACTCTTGAAACGGATGTGCACTACAGCGCCGGCGATGGGCAACCCGGTCGAGTCGTCGTACACGTATCCCTGGGCCCTCGCGAAGAACCGTGGAACAAGGGGGTTCACGACGGCTTCCTGGGCCGGGCTCACCCGGATCTGGCGTTGCATCCACACGTAGTCGATCGAGGTGTCGGAGAAGAACAGCTTGTACGGCCCTGGCGGAACGTTGACGAACTCGTAGTTTCCGCTGGAATCAGCCAGTGTCGTGGCAACCGCGTGCACTCGCACGGTTTCGGTATCGGTGTACAGGATCACGAACCCGTCGGGCACGGTCACGTTGAGCGAGACGCCGGGGTGATCTTGTCCTGGAACCGGGAAGGGCTCCAGGGGATCGATCACCCCGCCGTCGGCGTCCAGCATGGTGCCGCTTATGGAACCGGCCAACAACGGATTGAACGGCACCGGATTCCCCGGTGAGCCGATCTGGCCGAGCCTTTCCACGTATCCATGCCAGAGCATGTATCCCCCCATTTCGGTTCCGGGATCACCGGGATAGAGACTCAACTCCCAGGTGGTGCCGCCCTCTTCGCTGGTCATGAGATGAAACTCGGTGGACGCGTCCCATCCCGCTCCGAGCGGAGCCGCGGTGACCGGGTCGGTGGGCTGAGGGCTGGACCAGGCGGTCGAGGCGTCCGACGATACGAAGACCTGGCCCGCGGGTAGGCCGGTGAAGTAGTACAGGCCGTCCGTCTCCGTCTTGACCGTCCCGTCCGCGAGGGTGATCGTGCGTTGGCTACCAGTGAGGCCGGTAGCCAGCTCGACTCCGTCCTTGTCGGTGACGGTCACGGTGATGCCGTTCATCGCCGGATCGTCCGGGGCGTCGTCCTCCCCGTTGATGTAGTTGTCGTAGAAGGCGTAGAACAGCAGGCTCGCCGTCGGTACCGGCGCCGGTGCCAGGAAGGCGTCTTTGCTCTGGCTGTCACCTTCTTGGACCGTGAACTCGCGGCTGGTGAGGTCGTACCCCGGAGCGCTGAACATCACCACGTAGTCGCCCGGTGCCGGAACGGTGGCCGTCCAGGTGTTGCCGACGACTGTGCCGTAGGTGATGAACGCACCGCCCGAGTGCTGATTCTGAACCATCACACTGGCGCCGACTATGGCGTCGGCCGGTTCGGGTGTCAGGTTCGGGCCGGTTCCATCGTTCGATCCGGCCCAGATCGATCCTCCGATGGTCGCAGTCGGAGCCAGAGCCGATGCGGCACCGCCATCGCCGATCGGTGGCATCGGGGCCACCAACGACGCCACGAGCATGAATGCCAGCATCAGTGCGTACCGCGCTGGTCGCGGGTTCCAGTACGTATTCATTGTCGCCACCCCTGACCACTCCACGTAGCGGGTTTGCTACGTTTCTCACTCTGAGTAGCCACGTTAAATGGTCGTGAGTTGGGCTGCCATGCCCCATTCGGCTAGGTGCAACTCTCGTTTGGGTAGTCGGCCTTTCGGCGACTTTCCCTACCGCAGGGAGGCGGCCTGCTCCGGTGAGAACTGAAGCGAGGTGCCGCTCTGGGCAAGCAATATCTTGAACCACACCGCGCCAATGGCGAGTGTGATGATCGTTGTGGTCGGACCGAGCAAGGATTTCACCACGACGAATGTGGTCGTCGATTGGGTCAGCAGCACCCAGAGGGTGATGGCTGCATTGATGAGGCTCGTTGCCGCCCACACCAGCGAGAGCCGAATGAAGAAGTCGTAGAGGACGGGGTGGCTGCGAGTCTCGTCGTCGAACGGGCAGAAGTCCTCGGCGAGGCGACCGGCCAGCGGCGACCCGAATCGCACCGACACGAAGAACGCCACGCCCACCAAAGCGGTGGTGATGGTCGGAGGGATGAAGTAGACGAACAGACTTCCGCTGGCGATCGCCGCGATCGTCTTGGCCGCGAGCATCAAGGCACTGAGGAGTACCAAGCCCGGCACCCGCTTTCCTCTGATGATCTGGCAACCCACAGCTCCGCCCGACCATGCGAGGGCCGCCAAGAGCGCCCACGTGGCGTTTCCGATCTCGAGTAGCCCGATGAACAGCACCACCGGCACTACTTTGCCGATGACAACGTTGGGGATGGATCGACGCGCGACCGAAGCGAGATCCGGAACCACGATCGGTTTGGGCAACTCGGCCACCTCTGAACTTCGATCGCTCGCTCCTGGAATTCTATGAATCCATCGGCCGAGAATGCGTACCGATCAACGTCGAGGTCGGCTATGCAACAGTCTGATCAGGTCTGGGTCGTCGATGATCAGACCGGTGACACCCATGTCGACCAGCTCAACGGCGCGAACCTCCGAATCGACGTTCCAGGAGAAAATCATCGGCGACCGTTTGAGCAATCTGAGGGCAATTTCAGGCTGAAGCAGTCGCTGATCGATCACGACGCCCGAGGCTCGAGCCGGCCGACGCAAACGAAGAACCAGCCACAGTTGCCAATTGGCGCCGACCGATCGGAGTATGCGAACCCCGTCATGGTCCTTGACTCGCTTCAACAACCACCACGACCGGGCCGACACGACGATGGGCCGTTCCTCACCGACGATCGACTGAACCATCGAGACCATCTTCGGTCTCCAGCCCTTGAGGTCGAGCAGCAGAGGCGTCGACTGGGGGAGGACGGCCAGAATTTCCTCGAGAGACGGAACCGGAGTATCCCTCTCCAGCAGATGCCAGCGTTCCCACATGCGCTGGAGAAGCCAAAGACGCTTGGCGTGTCTTACCTCGAGGCGACCTCGCCACAGATGAATGTCGATCTCGATCAGGTCGGCGATCGCGGCGCCCTCAACGGCCCGGCGCGCTTCGTTTCCGAATCGATGGGCCACGAGTTCCATCTGTGGTGGGTTGTTCACCAGGCTCCGTTCGCGGTGTATCCACCGTCGACTGCCAGCACCTGCCCGGTGATGAATCGGGCCTGGTCCGAGCAGAGGAATACGACGGCATCGGCAATCTCGCTCGGTTCAGCCAGGCGACCCAGAGGAATCCTGGCGACAATCTGGTCGACGGCCAGAAGCCCTTGTTCCTCGAGTCGTTTGATCGTCTCGGTCGCCGTGTGACTGGGTGCAACCGCGTTGACACGAATACCGAGGGGGCCCCATTCGAGAGCCAGCGACCTGGTGATGCTGTCGACAGCAGCCTTGGCTGCTCCGTAGGCAGTCTTACCCGACATGCTGTGGGTCGAGGAGACACTCCCGATGTTGACGATGCATCCGGCCCGGTTGCCGGCGACCAACGACCTGGCAAACGCCTGCGAGAGATAGAACGTGCCGTTGAGGTCGACGTCGATCACCTTGGCCCACTCCTCAACCTCCATCTCCAATCCGCTGGATTCGCGGTAGTAGGCCGCACAGTTGACCAGCACTGTCGGCTCGCCGATTCGATTGGCTGCGGCGCTGACCAGTCGCTCGCACTCGTCCGCCCTGGAGATATCGACCCGGTGAGCAAACGACTCGACTCCATGGTCGGCCTGCATCTTTGCCGCGACGGCTGCCGCTCCGGCTTCGTCGAGGTCGGCCACGACGACCGACCATCCGGCCTCGGCCATCGCCGCCGCGCAACTACTGCCAATCCCTTGGGCGCCACCCGTGACTATTGCTACGCCTCGATCGTCCATGGAGGGAGTTTGCACCGAGAATCAGCGCTCGTCAGATTCAGGACGACTTATGCACCGCGTTGGTGCGGCGAGACCGTGGAGTCAGTCGTGATCCGAGTCGTCGTCTCGTACGACCGCCGAATGGTCGTCGGCGTCATCGTGGTCGCTGTGATCGTCGTCGTGGTGGCTGTCGCTGCCATCTCCACCCGCCACGAGACCGCCCGCTACATAGTCGGCCAGACCAACCAAATCGGCATCACTGATCGCCGCCACCGGGAACCCCGGCATCGTCCCATCACCAGTACGAACAGTCGACACAATCTCGCCAACGCCCTCACCAACAATGTCGGGACCGGCAACCGTCCCGCTGCCATCAGCCCCATGACACGACGCACAGAACGCCCCATAAACCGCCGCCGGACCCGAAACCGTCGGAACCGTAGTCGGCGGAGGAGTTCCACCACCACCCGACGGAACCGTGGTCGGCGGAGGAGTCCCGCCACCCGACGGGTTCCCGAGCAGGAAGTCCGTAATTGCTTGAATCTCGGGACCTGAGAGACTTGAGGCGAATCCTGGCATCACTCCAGCGCCTGATGACGTAACCGTGATGATCTGGTTGGCGGACAACCCTGCACCAACCAGGGCTGGACCGAACCCTCCTTCACCACTGGCTCCGTGGCAACCGGCACAACTCGCTGCATAGAGGGCCGCCCCGTCGATTCCGCCACCAGCAGGTGTCGTGGTAGGCGTGGGGACGGTGGTCACGGGAGGCGCGGTCGTCGGAGGCGCGGTCGTCGGAGGCGCGGTGGTTGGCGGTGCGGTGGTTGGCGTTGGACCGACGCCACCGACTGTCACGGTCACCGTTACCGCGGAGGACACGCTCAGACCATCACTGGCCACGTATTGGAAGGTGTCGGTTCCGGTGAATCCGGACGTGGGATCGTAGACGAACGCCCCGACACCAAGCAGCGTCAACGAACCGTTCCCCGGCCCGATACTCAGCACGGCTTCGAGAGGATCGCCTTCGGGGTCCGAATCGTTCAAGAGGACACCGGGAGGGTTGACGGTGAGAGCCTGCCCGGTCGGCGTGGAGAACGAATCACCGACGGCATTGGGCGCCAGCCCACCGAACAGATCCAGACTCGATGAAGCAGGAACAGGTGCCGCGTAGCCCTGCATCAATACCGGTGAGGCACTACCGGTTCCCATCCAGAAAGCCAGTGCTGCGGCCGTAGCCGTAGCCGTGATCGTCCCGAACAAAGATCTGTGTCTAGTGGGTGTCATTGCGACCCTCCCAGGCCTGAGATACCTGCACTTGTGCCGGAACGACGCTCGAGGACGAACCAGAGCGCCAACAACACGGCCATCGCGGCGAATATGCCTGCCGCCGCTCCGAACGGGAAGTCCGGTCCGTCGTCGAGACCGGAGGCGGATGCCCCGGCGCGGCTCACTGCTGCGTCGAGGTCAGCTTGGGTCGGCCCCCGCGTAATCGACGCCGACGGCCCGGGTGTCGCCACAGCGCCGGCGACTGCCGTATCGGGCCCCACTTCGAGCTCATGGACGTAGTCCGCAATCAGTCGAATTTCTGCTTCGCTGAGCAGGTCGGAGAATCTCGGCATCTCGCTCGGACCACGTTGGATCGCGCTGATCAGCTCATCATCTTCGAAGAACACATTCAGCGCATCAGCCGAGCCGCCCTCGCCATTGGCTCCGTGGCAGCTCGAGCAGTTGAGAGCGAACAGGGCAGCACCCGGGTCGGTGGCGCCGGCCGATCCGCCATCCGTACCATCGTCGCTGTCGTCACCGGTTGCGTCGATTGACGGTGCGATGGATGCGACGTGGGCGCCCACGAGTTGGATCTGTTCGGCGGTCAGGCGGTCGGAGAATCCTGGCATCGTGCCAACCCCGTTGGCCACGATCGATCCCACCACTGCCGCAGAAGCCGGCGAATCGACAAGGGACGGACCTACTCCACCGGCCCCCGTTGAACCGTGGCAGGAGGCGCAGCTCGAGGCATATATGTCGGCTCCGGTCGCAGCCGCCGCAATGGTGGTGGTGGGCGCCGGGGTGGAGCTCTGGAAGCCGGCCACCAACTTCGAGACTGCGTCCACCTCTCCCGGGGTGAGCATTGGGCCGAATCCAGGCATGGAGCCGCTGCCGCCTGTGATCACCGCCGAGATCCGGGCCAGCGAGGCATTCGAGGTCACCAGAGAGGGCCCGGCGCCGCCCTGGCCGGACGCGCCGTGGCAGCTGGCGCAGAAGGATCCATAGGCCGCACCCGCATCAGGCGTGGTCGTGGCGGGGGCCGTGGTGGTCGGGGCCGGAGTTGTGGTCGTGGCCGGTGGGGCGGCGGTAGTCGTCGTTGTTGTAGTCGGAGCTGGGACCGTGGGGGGCGGTGGAGGTGTACCCGCCGTGATCGTGACGATGGTGGAGGCCACGTTGGTTGCACCGACATCGTCGGCAACGGTGAGGGTCGCGGTATACGTCCCTGCCGAGAGATAGCTGTGCTGGAGAATCGCGCTGACAACGCCGAAGTCGACCGTCGGGCTTCCGTCGCCGAAGTCCCAGAGGTAGGAAACGATGGTTCCGTCGGCGTCCGTGGAACCACTTCCGTCGAATCTGATGCCTTCCTGTGGGGCACCTTGCAGATTGCCGGAAACAACAGCGGTCGGGGCTTGGTTGGCGGGGGCCTGGATGGTGATGGCGAGCGTCGCCGCGGCCGATGCGTCGCCACCTGTGTTGGACGCACCGTCGACGGAGTTTCCGACCGCGTAGAGAGTGGCGGCTCCAGGGGCGGCGGGTGCGGTCCAATCGAAAGTCCACGAAACGAGGCCTCCGGCGTCGGCCGCCTTGGTCCCGCTGTGGACGATCTCGCTCCCGAGGATCTTGGTGTCGGCGCTGGGAGCAGCCAGAACGCCGGAGGTGGACGAGACATCGAATCCGCCGCCAGCGGCTTGACCGCCCGCGATCGTGATGGTGTAGGTGGAGGTGGACCCTGGGACAACCACAGCCGGCCCCGTCAGCGACACCGTCGGAGTGACTCCACCGGAATGGCAGCTGGCGCACGTAGCCCCACCGGTAGACGGGTTGCCGGAATTGCCGCCAACTCCGTTGCTGAACCCAAAAGCCGAACCTGCCAAGAAGACAAGCGTGGCGATCGTTACGACGACTGCTGAGATCGTCACTCTTCGAATCATGCGCCGTCCCCCTATGCCTTGGTATCGGCCGATGGCCAAGACCGACTCGTCGGTTTTGATCCGGGTCGATCCAGGATCAGTTGTCACGATCCACTATCACTCAAATAGATCGCTAGTATCTGTTTGATCACCAACGGGATTTACCCTAACTGACTTTCACAACAGATTTCCAACTCGGTCCAAGAAATCTCTCCTCACAGCCTCGAACGGACACAACGTTGTGAATACCACACGGTCAGTGACCGTTCGGCGATCGTTTCCCACCCTTGTACCAACGGACGGCGACAGGTACCTTAGAGACCACTGTTAGTGGTCATCCGAATGACGCAACGTACTGGAGTGGTGCGGATGAACGTTCTTTCACGTCCCCGGGTTGACTCCGTCTCGACGGATGGAGGGCTTCGTGGTCGGCTTGGTGACTCGACCGCGAGATCAAAGCCCGGCACTTCTCCCACGCCAGAGAAATCGAGACACAGCCTTGGCTCACGACTGCGGTCCCTTGCCCTGGGGTTGAATCTCGCATGGCGAGCCGTGGGCCGTTTGGGCCGATTGGGACTCCTGGGATTGGTCCTGGCCGCGGCACTTGCGGTGGGACTCGGATTCAGAATCGAGAGCACCGCCAGATCGAACCTGCTCCAGGGCCGCGCCAACATTTTGGCTCAGGTGGTAGCCGACCTGCCGATCTCCGACTTCTCGTTTGCGCCCGACTCGCCCCAGTTCGGTGAGATCTCCGAAGAGGTGGAACACAGACTTCTCGGTGGCGAAACCGTGAGGGTCAAGATGTGGGCACCCGACGGGACGATCATCTACTCAGATGCCGAGCCACTCATCGGTGAGCAGTTCGAGCTTCACCCCGACCTCATCGCCGGTCTGGCGGGAGAGTTCAGCCACAAGACGGCCGATGTGGACGGACCGAGCAACGTCTACGACCGCGAATTCGGCCGGCTCATCGAATTCTACCTGCCGGTGCGAGACGACTCTGACTCGGTGATCGGCGTCCTGGAGGTCTACGAGCGCAGTGCACCACTCGATCAGTCACTCTCCGAGATCCGTGGCGACGTCTGGTGGAGCGTCGGCATCGGCCTGACCGCTCTCGTGGCACTCGCACTGGCCGTCGGCGTGTCAACCGCGCGTAGCTACAACAGAAGCCGCACGCAGGCCGACGAACTCGCCATCTCGATCACGAGGGCTCGCGAAGGCGAGCGCAGTCGTCTGGTCAACGCCCTCCACGACGACGTGAGCCAGCCCCTGTACCGCATCCTGTTCGGTCTACAAGGATGTCGACACCGGGTGAGCGACCCCGCGGTCAGCGAAGAGATGGTGCGCCTCGAGGGTCTGACCCGCGAGATTGAATCCCGAATCCGGTCCGAGCTTCGGAGGTTGCACGGCTCGGTCGTGGAGGAGACCGGCCTTCAGGTCGCCCTGGCCGAACTGGTCGACACCGCCCGCCGCGAAACCGACCTCGAAATCACCCTCGACGTCGACGACTCGAGCGACCTGCGCTCCGAAGCTGGGTCCGCTGTATATCGCTCCATCCAGGAATCACTGTTCAACATTCGCCGTCACGCTGATGCCTCGGCAGTGTCGATCGCCGTGGCCACCGACGACGGCACGATGGTTGCCGTCGTGTCAGACAACGGCGTGGGCTGGAACGGCAACGAGGGGATCGGTCTGGTGACAACTCGCCAGATACTCAGGTCGGTGCGGGGCGACCTCAAGATCCGCCTCAAACGGCCGAGGGGCACCACGGTCCGAATCACAGTTCCCACCGAGGCGGTGCCGACATGAGAATCCTGATAGCCGACGACCATCGTGTGGTCCGGGAAGGTGTTCGCTGGATGCTCGAACCCGAATCGGGAATCGAGATCGTCGGGGAAGCTGTCGACGGTGCCGATCTGTTGCGGATGGTCTCCGAAACCGCTGACGTCGACCTCGTTCTGCTCGACCTGAGGATGCCGGGACTCAACGGCTTCGAAGCCCTCGAACAGCTGGCCGAGGAAGCACCCGACGTGAAGGCGGTGGTGATGTCGATGCACGATGACCCCATCTTCGTCAGACGGGCGATCTCACTCGGGGCGTCCGGCTATCTACTCAAGAACGTCGGTCAGGCCGAATTGGTGCGGGCTCTCGAGTCAGCCCACGAAGGCCACATCTACGTGCAGGGAGAACTCAGCGGTGCGCTGATTCAGGGGGTCGACGGAGACCAATCTCTCGGAAAGTCCCTGGGCCCACGCGAGGTCGAGATGCTGCAGCTGATATCCGATGGCGCCTCCAACAAGCAGATAGCCCGCGATTTGAACCTTTCACAGGCGACCGTCAAGTGGTGCCTGAAGAACGTATTCGCGAAACTTGATGTCAACTCGCGTGCCGAGGCGGTAGCCAGCGCACTGCGAATAGGGGTCATCGCCTGAACACGCGAGGCTCGGGCACTACCCATTTGAGAGTATTTCCTGGCTGAATGAGCGGGTATCGGCGTAGCCCGTCGATGCCTAGTGTCGTATCGGCGTAGAGGTATCCGGACTTCAAACTTCGGGCGACGGTCAACGGTGACCGTGAAGAAGGTGCCTCTGGGGAGACATCATGCGGAAGGCATTCACATCGGTATTGGTAATGGCCTTAATAGGGGCAATCGCCGTCAGCGGCGGTTCTGCCATAGCGGCCACCACACCCACGAACCCTCAGGACATCGGCGGATCCATTTTCACCGGCGACAGTTCGGTGCGGTATTTGTTCGATCTTGCGAGTCCGGTCGGTGAGCCTGTCGCGGTGTACGACAACTGTGTCCGCCCCGCGCCCGCAGGCAGCGTGCTGTCTCCTATCGACAGCGCGCCGCTCACGCTGTCCGATGGCACCGCCGACCCCGGGCCCAGCGGCGCCGGCCTCGATGGCGCCGCCATGTGCGACCCCCTCAGCGGCGCCAAGGTCTTGATTCAGGATCAGAACACCGGCGAGCCGCTCGGATACGGAGTCGTGACCGGTAGTTCGTGGACCGCAGCGGTGGACGCCGCGGTCCACCCCAGCGTGGTCGCGACGTTCAGTGCTCCGGGCCACGACGTGACCAGCCGCGAGTTCAACTGGGACGCCTCCAAGCTCGCCTACACCCATTCGATCCCGGGTGTCACCGACGCTCTCGGTACGACCGGGGTCAACGTCGGCGGCAACCTTCAGGACGCCTACCTGCCTCCCCTTCTCAACGTCGACCCGGTCACCGGCGCCGGTGACCTACCCACGGCGAACTTGTTGCACTACGTGTTCTACGACGAGTTCGTCAACGGCGCCGACGACGGCACGCTGATCGATCCCGGCCTCAATTGTGTGACGGTCAGGGCCTACGACGATTCCGGCAATCTCCTCCAGACACGCCAGACCGGCGGCGAACCTGACTTCACCACCAAGGACGGAATGGTCTTCGGAGCTGGAGGGATTCCGTCGGACGGCTACGTGTACTTCAGGGGCCTGCCCCCCGGTGAGATCATCGTCGAGTCCGACCCATCATCGGTTACCAGCGCGTGCAACCCCAGCATCCTCCACTTGCCCGATTTCGACCCGATCACCAACGCCGCCCGCAGCTGGTCGGCGACGTTCACCGAGGAGGGCGGCACCGCTTGGGATCTGCCCCTTGCTCCCGGCGACCCCGGCACCGAAGCCGGCGCCTACATGACTTGGCACGGCTTCATCGAGGAAATCGGCAACGACGCCGGAGGCAATCCGCTCATCTCCAACAGCATCACGGGAGTTCTGCTCGACGCCGACGGCAACGACGCCCAAGAGCCGTTCCCCTTCCAGGTGGGTGGTCGGATCAACGGCCACTACCCGAACGGCGCAGATGTCGAGCCCAATGCTCGGATCACCAACGGCCGGGTGGCCCTCTACTCCATCGGCGACTTCCCGAGGCTCGTGGCGACCACCCACGCGTCTCAACCCAGCGGCCAGAACCAACAGAACGGTGGCGAGTTCGACTTCGTCAACGTTCCCCCCGGGAAGTACGAGATCTTCGCCTACGACTCCCCGCTCTACAACGTGCCTCTGATCGGAACCGGTCTGACGGTGAGTACCGGGCCGCCCATCAACCTCGGGCTGCTCATACCGAGATTCGGGGCTCGAGGCCAGGGCACGGTCATGAACGGCACTACGCCGGTGCCCAATGCGAGAGTCCTGGCGCACTACGAGAGTGGGGCCGTCAAGCAAGTGGCGACCACCGATTCGCTCGGGTACTTCAACTTCGAGTTCTTGCCTGAAATCGAGACTATGGGCTACGTGTCGGTCGAGATGCCGGACGGCTCCGAGTGGCGCGGCAAGATCATCACCGAGGAATTCGACCCCGATGCGGTCGACGTGCTCACCGGCCAGCCCATCAACAACGGCGAGACTGTGTTCATCACCCACAACTCGATGAACCGCTACGTGATGTGGGCGACCTTCAACTACTGGGTCGACATCCAGGTCGAAGACGTTCCGGCCACCACCGGCGACATTCACGGTGCGGTCTTCTACGACAATCTCAAGCAAGGCTCGTGGACCCCCGATGGCATCTACGACGACAGCGTCGAACGCACCCTTCACGGCGTCACCGTGGAACTGTACGACGCCGCCAACGCCGGGCCCGGTGCCATCCCGCTGGCGTCGACAACCACCGGCGTCTTCGATCCCGCCGACACGGTCCTCCAGGGCTGGCAACTGCCATCCACGCTGCCGCTCAACGAGATCGGCGGAGTCTTCGCCGGACCGGTGTACAACGGGGTCGACCCGGTCGCTCCCACGATTGGCGTGTACGACTTCCGCGACCAGCCGCCCGGCAACTACATCGTCAAGGTGGTGCCGCCGGTCGGCTACGAGTACTCGCCGTCAGCCAACTCACAGTCCGGAGGCGAGTCCGCGATCGTCGGCGCCGGAACGAGCGCCCGCGTCGACATCGGAGCCAGCACCACACCCAGCCCCGACCAGTCGCTGTACTTCTCGCTCGACTGTGGTCCGCTCGGTAACGCCTCGACCTGTGCCGAAGACCTCGACATCATGCGGGTCAACGCTGACAACTCGACCACCGTGATATTCGACGGCAGCAACGTCACCACCGCCGTCGGCACGAAGGTCTGGCTTGATCCGCTCCACGCCCAAATCGACGGCTTCTCATTCCTGAGCGAGTCGGAGATTCTCGTCTCGTTCCAGAGGGGGCTGAATCGCAAGGTGTTCGGGCTTCCCCCGGGACCCGCGGTCGATGACTCCGACGTATTGTTGTTCACCGCCGACAGCCTCGGGGAGGGAACCACCAGCGGCGTGTGGAGCCGCTACTTCGACGGGTCCGACGTGGGGCTCACCACGGGGGGCGAAGACATCGATGCCGTCGCCGCGCTACCTGGCGGAGGTCTGTTGATATCGACGGTCGCCGATGCCGTGGTCGCGGGCGGCACGTTCCCGGACGAAGACGTCTTCCGCTTCGACTTCGGTGCGGGAGGGCCGGGAACGGTCACAGCCGGAACCTTCAGCCCCTACTTCGATGGCAGCGCGACCGGTACCTACACCAACGAGTTGACCCGCGGAGGTGAAGACATCGACGCCTTTGCGCTCGACGCCACCAACGGCGACGTTCACCTGTCGACCCTCGCCAACTTCGCCGTGGGGAACAAGCCGTGGAAGGTGGCACCGTGGACCGGCGGCACCAGGGGCCAGGACGATGACATCGCCACGTGCACCCCCTCGACCCCATTGACCGCACCACTCACCTGTTCCGGTTGGGCCCTCACCCTCGACGGTGCTTCGCTCGGGCTCGATCCCGCCTACGACATCAAGGGTCTTGATCTGAGCACGTCGGTCATCGGGCCACGCGAGTTCGGTGTACCCCGAGCCGGGTTCGCCGAAGGTGGAGTGTTCGATGACACCGGTCCTCTCGACATCAGGATGGGAAGCCTCTTGGCCTGGGAGAAGGCCGGCATCGTCGGTGCCCCGGTCGGCGTCTACGACCACCAGGGCTACCTCCTCGGGGTCATGTTCATGGGCGACCCGATGTGTCACCCCACGGCCACTGCCGCCGACTGCCCCGCCGGCAACATCCAGGATCCGGTGGCCCAGGGACGCTTTGCGTCCGGCGTCCACCGCTACCTCGGCAACGACGACGGCTTCTGCGAGGATCGAAACGGCGACGGGATACTCCAGGCCGGGGAGGATGTCAACGGGAACGGAAACCTCGACTGCTTCCAGCCCGACTTCGATCCAATGGAGCTCGCCTACGCGTTCGGTCAGGGTGGCAACAAGTTTGAAGCAGACTGGTCGCTCGTACCTCCCTTGATTCCTGCGGTGACGGTGGACATCTGTGTCACCGACATGATCGTGGCCAACGCCGGACCTGCGGATCCGTGGACGGCTGTCGTCAGCGTGACGATGAGCGAGGAAGATGGCGATCAGGGAATGCCTGTCACGGCCGGGCCGGTGTCTATCTTCGGCACTTGGAGCACCGGAGAGGGGGGTACCGCCGACGCTGTCAACGGAATTGCGACCTTGTCGATGCAGGTCCCGTCTGACTTCTTCAGCGACGTCTTCTTCACGGTCGACACCGTGACCGGGCCGGCGTTCTACACGTACAACCCGGACAACACGACGATCGTCACGTGCGTCTCGCCGGCAGTCTCCGACGTCGTCCCCAACCCCAATTCTGGAACCGGCGGAGGCTTGCCACTCCAGGTCTCCGCCGGTTCCATTGACATCGGTGAGGGCAAGTGGTTCGTGGAGCTGACCATCGTCGGCGAACCCGATGCCCAGGTCAGCTACATGTTCGATGGTGGAGAGCAGAAGACCAAGACACTGGCCGGCGGATCGCTGGTGGTGAAGAGCGAAACGATCGAAGACCCCGGGGTCCTCTCGATCGGATACTCGGTCGGCGACGGCACCACGACGGTGAGTGACGTCGCACTGAAGCCCAACTAGTTCAAGGGGAAACCTGTTACCGCATTGATTGGTACTGCCCGTTCGTGGTCACGGCTTCAACGCCGTGACCACGAATGCACTGATCAGGTCGTCGACGTCCATCCTGCCAAATTGTGCGGCGATGGCGTCGGCGGCGGCGGTAGTGGCTTCGCCCAGCCGCGCCGGGTCGATGGCATCGATCTCGTTTGGCAGCGGTGTGCCCTGGCAGTAGGCCATGGCCGCAATGTCGCAGTTCGCGACGCGTGACCAGATCGGCCGCGTAGCGCTCAAAGATCAGGGGCACGAGGTGTTGGTCGTAGAGCTCCGGAACCGATCCGGCGAACAGAATGTCGGACTCAGGAGCTGCCATCGGATCAGGTCCAGCGGTCGTAGCTGACCAGCTCCTCGAGGGGAACTCGGGTGCGCTTGAGGGGGCTGTCCGGGGCATCGGGAATCGGCCAGCCCAGGGTGATCACCATTGTCATGTCCCAGTCGTCGGGCAGACCAGCGGCGGCACGTGTCCGGTCTTGGTGCTGGAGAGTGACCGGGCACGATCCGAGTCCCTCGGCGTGGGCACTCACCATCATGTTCTGCGCCATGCGCCCGACGTCGAACATCAACATGAGATTCTTCGGCACGGCTATTCCGATGACCGCCGCTGAGGTTCCGATCCACGAGGAGAAGTCGCCGGACTCGGCCAGCGCGTTCTGTACGGCCTGGTCGCGAAACACGATCAGCCGGTTTGATTCGTTGTTCTTGGCGCTGCCGGCCATCCGACCGGCCTGCAGGATGCGGTTCAGCACATCGTCGGGTATGGGGGCCTCGGTGTAGTGCCGAATATCGCGCTTGGAGATGACTGCCTCGTATGTGTCCATGAGCCAGTATCTCACCGGAAGAGATCCGGTCGCTGATGGGTTCCATTGTGAGAATGATCGTTCTCACAATGGAGCTCTGATGTCAGAAGACCGCCCGCCCCTACCACCGTTCACCGAAGAGACCGCCTGGGCCAAGGTGCTCGGAGCCGAGGCGGCCTGGAACTCCAGGGACCCGGGCCGCGTGGCCATGGCCTACTCCCAGGACTCGATCTGGCGAAATCGCGACACCTTCCTGCGGGGCCGCGACGAAATCCGGGAGTTTCTGACCCAGAAGTGGGACCGCGAGACGCAGTACGCCCTGCGCAAGGACCTGTGGGCCTTCTCGGGCAACCGGATCGCGGTGCGATTCCAGTATGAGAGCCTCACCACCGACGGCCAATGGTGGCGTTCGTACGGAAACGAGAACTGGGAGTTCGATGAGCACGGGCTGATGCGGAGAAGAGAAGCAAGCATCAACGATCTGGCGATCGACGAATCCCAGCGACGGATCTTCGGACCACGGCCCGACGACGATCGAATCGGGATCCCGATTCAATGAGCCCAGTAGCAACTCAGGACATCGAACAGGCTCGCGACGCGGCGCTGGCTGCCGCCGACGACCTGTTCTACCGGCGAGGAACCAGCGCCGTGTCCGTCGTCGAAATCCGCGACATGTCCGGAGTGTCGTTGCGACGCCTCTACTCGATGTTCCCTTCAAAGGCCGATTTGATCGGAGGCTGGCTCACCCACAGACACGAGACCTGGATGGCATGGCTCGAAACCGAAGTCGCCCAGAGGACGGCTGACGGAGTCGCTCCTGTCGAGGCTGTCTTTGATTCGATGACCGAGTGGCTGAAGTCCTCAGAGTTCAGAGGATGCGCCTTCATCAACACCCACGCCGAGACGGGGGAACTCACCGCTGAACATGAGGAACTCATCCGCGCTCACAAACGAGCCCTCATCGAGTTCCTCGCAACCACCACCACCCGGCCCAACGAACTGGCTGTGATCATCGACGGAGCCATCGTCCAGGCCGCGGTGTTCAAGAGCACCCGGCCAATCGAATCGGCACGAGCGTGCGCCTCCGCCCTGTTCGGGAACGAGATGCGCTCAGCGCCGATGGAGTAGACGACAGCTACAGCCCGTGGGGGGTGTTCGCGTCGGAGATCGAGAGACAGAGGTGGGCGTAGGCCTTGATCTCTCCTCTTCGGTCGATCACCGCCGTGCCACAGTCCACCCCGGAATCCTCTCGACTCAGCGTCCAACCGACCACAGCGAGCTGCTCACCGATCCGAACCCGCTCGAGGATCTGAACCGATATCGCGTCGAGCGAAGGCGAACCTGTGGCCTCAGCGGAGGTGCCGGTCGGACTGGTCGCCACGAAGCTGCCCGGGCAATCCAACGCTGCCCAGATCACCTCGTCGTCGACGAACCCACCCGTCGACGGAAGCGTCTCATCAGGCGTCCAGGTCGACCCCCAGATGCCGCTGGCGCCGACAGGGGTGGTGGTGATCCCCAAACCGTCTCCACGTTCCTGGCTGCAACCAAAGCAGTGAGGTCGTCCCGTGGTGCGAGTCGCTTCCACCGGTCCTCGAGCGAATACTTTTTCGATGATGTCGCTGGAGGCCGGAACCGTCATCGTGAAGTCGTCGTCGGGACATGCCTCCATCACCGCATCGGGTCCGTGGAAGATCGTGACCCTCTCTTCGGAATCGATCTCCACCTGCAATTCTTGCTCCACCGGTGTGGACGCCAAGAATTCGACCTTGGCTGCACCCTGGGTGTGAGACGCAGCCTTGCCGGCCGCGTATCCCCTTTGTGCCGAGGTGGAGGCGCCGCGGAATCGGCGATCGATCACGGTGGATCGACGCCGAACGAGAGCCGTCAGCTGTCGAAGGTTGAGGAGAATGTGAGCCACGGCCACTGCCAGCAAGATGTCGCCCAGGGTTCCGTGGAAGCCCTTTAGCGAGCGGGGGCCCAGCCAGGCGACGACCCCGAATATGACCACCGCGGAGAGCTCGACGCTGATTGCAGCGGTCACGAACGCCGACGCGCGCGACTTTCGAGATCGGCCCCTGGCCAGTCGTCGGGCCAGCGACTTGAACCACTTGCGGTGGAGCCAGAAGTGCCAGCCAACCGCGGCCGACCAGGACAGGCTCACCAAGGCGTGCAGCAAGACGGAGCTGGACGTGAGATAGCTGACAACCAGGCCAACCACCACGAGCGAGTCGGCGATGCGAAGGGAGCGGCGACGCTTGCTCGCCGTCGTCGAGTTGAGTATCGGTCGCTGGGTTGTCGTGATGTCGGTTGCAGTCATATCGGATTCCTGATCTCTGATCAGCAACCTGTCGGGCGGCCCACTCATTCCGCATGCGTGACCTACTTGGAGTGTCGTGCACCAGCACGATCAGTGGCCGTCAACCACAAGGCGGCTATCGCATATACCGTGCCGACGAAACGGCCAGCGGCACCAACGACCAAGGAATGCCCATGTCAGACTCAGCGACAGACAGCCCAATTGGCGAGGTCTTCGACCTGGAATTCGTGTGGAGGACGTTCGATCCGTTCCTCTTCTGTGTGCATCATGTCGACGCCTACCCCGCAGGCACCGACGATCTCGGGGCTCCTACCGCCGATCTGATCGGTCGAAGCATCGGGCAGGACTTCAGCGGAAAGTCGGGCTGGAGCATGTATCACGGCTCCGCGGTGCCCGGATTTCCTCGTCATCCCCATCGAGGATTCGAAACCGTCTCCTACGTTCGCAGCGGCCTCATGGATCACGCCGACTCGATGGGCGCCGGCGCCCGATTCGGACCGGGCGACGTGCAGTGGATCACCGCCGGCCGGGGAATCCAGCACTCAGAGATGTTCCCACTGGTCGAGTCGTCGCAACCCAACCCCGTCGAGCTGTTCCAGATCTGGCTCAATCTTCCCGGCGAGGACAAGATGGCCGAGCCGTCGTTTCACATGCACTGGAGCGAGCAGATCCATCGGTTGTCCTTCGACGACGCTAATGGGCGGTCCACTCGGGTGGTCGCCGTCGCCGGGCGGATCGGATCGGCCGATCCGATGTCGCCTCCCCCGTCGTCGTGGGCCTCGCGATCCGATTCTGATGTCGCCATCTGGCACATAGAGATGGATCCCCATGCGGAGTGGACACTTCCACCGGCGGCAGCCGGCACTGACCGCACGGTCTATGTGTTCGATGGTGAGGGGATAGATCTCGGAGGCGACATCGTCACCTCCGGACACGGGGCATCGGTCGAGGTCGACTGGCCCGTGGCCCTGACTGGTCTCGATGGCGGGGCACACATTTTGGTGCTTCAGGGCCGACCGATCGGTGAGCCCGTCGCCCATGTCGGGCCGTTCGTGATGAACAGTCGGGCCCAACTCGAGCAGGCATTTCTCGACTACAGGCAGACCGGGTACGGAGATTGGCCGTGGCCATCGGACGACCCCAATCACGGCCCTACCAGTGCCCGATTCGCGGTCTACCCGGACGGGCACCGCGAAGAGCCGGCGTAGCGGTCAAGGTTCGTCGTCGACGAACCAACCCGTCGCGCCCACCACGACGAATACAACTGCGGCGATGGCAGCCGCCCACTGCAGGGTCTCACCAAAGTCTCCAACGGTCCCGATGGCGAGCAGGACACTCCCGTAGCCGAGGCGTCCCACCAGGCTCGTGAGTGAGAGGAACGTCGCCCGATGCCGACGGTCAACGCGCGGTGCAACGGTTGCTGGAACGAGCACGGACACCACCGCAGTCTGCACGCTGCGCAGAACGATCAGCGGAAGGACCAGGGCCGAGGTCACCAAAGCCATGGCCGTGAGCGTGATCACCGGTATCGCCGCAACCATCATGAACACGAGCACGACACCGAAACGTCGGCGGAACCGACCCACGCCTCTCACCGCGGCCGCGGCCACCAGAGCGATCAGAGCGGCCAGCAGCCCGTTGACGAGCGGAGTTCGATCGATCTGGTCGAGGGCTTCGCCCATGACACCGGCGAGATACGGCGCGGCTAGCTCCGATGTCAGGTGAACCGTGATCACCTCGCCCAACACGTAGACCATCACCCAAGCCAGCGTCCGGTTTCGGAGATAGGCGACAACCCTCAGCAGTTCGCTCCCGACACCTGAAGCGTGGGGGTCTCCCTGAGGCTCGGCCAAACGAAGGGTCACCAGGAATTGGATGGCCGACGCGACCAGTGCAGCCAGGAAGGGCAATCGGAGATCGATCAGACCGAGCGCGCCGCCCGTGACAGTGGCCACCGCCGTGAACACGAGATGATCGCGCCGCACCCGCGACTCCCGATCCTCGAATTCTGGCGTTCGACCCAGTGCCTCGAGGGAGTCGTAGTGGAGTGTCACATCCGTGCCGGAGGTGAAAGCGAATCCCATCGCCAAAAGCACCTGGGCTGTGGCGACACCAGCAAAGCCGTCGGAGAACACGAAGAACGCGTGGGCCGCCACCCACCACAGTGCAGCGAGGCGAAGGGTGACCACCCGCCCGATCCGGTCGCTGAACCAACCAGATGGAACCTCGAACGCTACGACGGCCAGGTAGTAGACGGCTTGGAGGCGCAGAGCGTCCCCCAAGCCGAAACGATCGATGAAGAACAGGACCGACGTGGGGAGCCAGAACAACGCACCGGTCGACCACTGGAGGTGTCGATAGCGATCGAGATTTCGCTCCATCGCGTCTGGCATCGAGCCATTGTCGCAGGGCACCCCGGCAGATGCTCCGTACCGGGGCCGAATCCCGTCGGCCCGACGTCAGATGGTCTCTATGCCCTCGGCCCGCATGTCGTCGAGCGCCTGCGCGGTGGTGTCGGGAGCTACCCCGACGCACATGTCGGTGAGCAGTCGCACCTTGTAACCCAGTTCGCGCGCGTCGGTCGCGGTTGCCTTGTCGCAGTAGTCGGTGGCAATCCCGACCACATCGACCGAGCCGACATCGTGGGAACGGAGGTGGTCATCGAGGGTTCCCCCGTCCGGCTCGGTTCCTTCGAATCCGCTGTAGGCCGCGCTGAACTGGCCTTTCGAGAAGATCGCGTCGACGACATGGGAGAAGTCGACATGGGTGTCGACGCCGGGATGGAACTCTGCCCCGGGACTTCCCGCCACACAGTGGGCGGGCCAGGTCGTCTCGAAGTTCGGTTCGCCGTCGGCGAAGTGATCGCCGGGATCGATGTGCCAGTCGCGTGTGGCAACGATGGTGGCGTAGTCGTGGGCTTGATCCCGGATGTGAGCCGAGATCCGTTCGGCCACCATCGCGCCCCCGTCAACTCCCATTGATCCGCCTTCGCAGAAGTCGCCCTGTACGTCGACAACGATGAGTGCTCGGATCATGGATACCTCTCGGGAGACGGGATTGACCCCATGGTCGCACATCCTCGGCCTGAGCTATCGTCGGAATCGCTGGGCTTTGAGTGACTGCAGCGAACCATCGGGAGTGAACCAGTGGCTGACATCGAGATCGTCGTACGTAGAACCCAGGTGACGGTGCAGGACATGCGTTTCGAGATCGGACGTGAGCTTGCCCAACCGGTGCGACGAGTGGTTGCCGCAGCAGTACTCACCAATCCGTTCGCCGGTCGATACGTCGACGATCTCGAACCGTTGATCGAGGCCAGCAAATGGCTGGCGGCGGAGCTGGCGGGCCGGGCCGTCGCCCAACTCGAAGGCAAGGAGGTGCACAGCTACGGCAAGGGAGTGATCGTGGGCACCAGCGGTGAGTTGGAGCATGCCGCGGCTCTGATGCATCCGGCCCTTGGCGCTCCACTGCGCAAAGCCTGCGGCGGCGGTAAGTCGATCATTCCGTCCTCAAAGAAGATGGGCGGCCCCGGTTGCACGCTCGACATTCCGCTTCATCACCGCAACGCCGCTTTCGTGCGAAGTCACTTCGATGCGGTCGAGCTGCGCGTGCCCGACGGGCCCTCGGCCGATGAGATCATTCTGGCGGTCGCGGTCACCGACGGGGGCCGTCCCCACCCGCGGGTCGGAGGGCTCACCATCGACGACATGTTGGGCGAGGACGGCCTGCGATAGGCCCGACGATGATCAGAGGGTGATCTTGGCGAGAAGCCTGGTCAGCGTCGCAACTTCGCGTTCGTTGAGCGGATCGAGCGTCATCTGGGTGATGAGCTGCGCAACCGGTAGCAAACGTTCGATGGCCCGTCTGCCTTCGGCGGTCAACTCGATGATCCGGAGTCGGGCGTCGTCGGGCGATCGTTGGCTGCTCACGTAGCCACTGGCGACCAACCGCTCGACCACCCCTTTGATGGTGGCGGAATCCAGCGCGATCATGCGTCCCAACTGGTTCTGCGACACCGGTCCGATCTCGTGGAGCTTCGCGAGCGCCGAGAACTGGGCCGGCGCAATTTCGTTGGCAACCTCGGTGCTGAAGATCAGACGATGTCGCTGATTGGCTTTTCGGAGCAGAAACCCGACTTGCTCTTCGAGCACGTAGGGACTGTTCTCGGTCATGGCAGCATCGCCTGTGAGGTGGTAGTTGCCGCACCCACGCCGGCGAGATGCAGGACCGCTCCCGTGATGAGCCCGTCGTCGACGCACTGCTCGGCGCAGCGGAGTCCGTTGGCGAGCGCCGATCGAACCTCATCGGTGGTCAGGATGCCGACATCCGTTGTGACCAAGCGGTCGGCCAGGTCGCTGTCCGGCTCGAGATCCTTGGCCGGTTGGCGTGTGATCTCGGGGTGAGGCCCGATGTCAACGTGATTGGCGATGACCGTGGCGGCGACATCAGCAGCGGCGGAGGTCGCCGCGAATGCGGTGACTGAGTCGGCGATGCCCAAGGAGAAGCTCCGACCGTGTCGACCGCTGGTGGCGACTCCACCGATCCCACTAGCGGCGTCAACGACCACTGGATACTCGACCGAGCCCCGGCGGGGGTCGACCACGAGGCCGATCCGGTAGTCCCGGCCCGGGCCGAGTCCAAAGGAGATGTCGCCGCCGTTGTTGACCATCCATCGATCGAGTTGAGCAGCGTTGGACATTGCGGCGGCTATCTCGTCGGCTACTGCTCCGGCCACCGCCGCCATGGGCGTGAGAGTCGTGCTGCGGCAGTGCCGGGCGGCCGCCCTCACCATGCGATCCGCAACCGGACCCGTCGGCGATGGAAGCGACTCCGAGCCGAGTGGGGTACGGAGGAGGTCGATTTCATCGACGAGCTGATCGAGAAGTCCGTCGAAACGTTGGACCGCCGCATGTCGGGCCGCGGCGCAGTCGTCGGGGGCACCGTCGCATTCGATGATCAGATCAATGGGGCCGTGCTGTAGGTGCAGGGTCTCGCCGTTGGCGCGCTGGGCCACAATCGGGCCGAGATCAGGCATGGCCGGCAGTGGGCGCGTCGTGCGGCCACGGATTCTGTGCCGCCGCCTCGACGATGCGTGTAGGCACGTCGTTCAGGGCATCGCCGATCGACACCACCGACCCGGTGTGACCACCGAGATCACGAAAGGTCGCGGCCGGCATGGTGAATTCGAGTGGGGCAACGAGCGCCGGGGTGGGTACGTGGCCGAACGAATTCGGTGGCATGCGGCTGACGTCGACCATGAACGTGATGCCACCGCCCGGCCAGACAAAGGTGGGGGCGCCGCCGCAGGTGAGGGTGGTTTGGCCCGACCTGACGGATCTGGTCAGCTGCACCGGATCGGCGGTGACTCCCGCCCGCAGCGACCCTCCGGCGCCGGCCATGAACAGCACCGAGGTCAGGGTCGGCTCACAGTTTCCCCGAACTCGGTCGACGGACTCGCGCAGAGCATCGGGCAGAGCGGCCGGTTGTGGTCGGAGATCGTCGTCGAGCACGTAGTAGGCGTAGTCGGTGCCTGTCGTGCTGACCATCAGCAAGGTCTGCCCGGGCTTGGCGACCGTCGGTTTGAATCCCTCGATTATCTCGAGCGGATCGTCGATGTCGGTTCCGCCCCATCCCCCGCCCGGTGAGGCCACCTCGAAGTACCTTCCCGGCGTCGACTTGCGGCCTCGAAGTTGGATTCCGCTCGGCGCCACGCCGAGTACCACGCCGGCTTGGTGTTCGGTGAGCACACCGGTGATGTGGTCGTCGACCACCACGACCTCGTCGACGTGGGGCGCCCACTGCCCGGCGAACATTCCAATGGCGGCCGACCCACACCCGACCCGCATCCGCTCGTCGATCTCACCGTTGACCACCGGCGCCACGCCGGCTTGAAGAATCAGGTCGGTGCCTCCCTCGACCGCTACCTCGACCGGGGCGCCCGCACACAGCTCGAGCAGTGCCCGCATCGTGGCCAGCCCGGCCGGGCGCCCGTTGCCGGTGAAGTGATTGACCCCGCCCAGCGACAACATCTGGGATCCGTATTCGGCGGTGGTGACGTGACCGATCACCTCTCCCTCGGCCGACACCGTGGCCCGCTCCGATCCGATGTGGCGGTCGGTATCGATCTTCACCTTCACGCCGCAGTAGGAGAAGATCCCCTCGGTGACGACGGTGACCATGTCGATGCCGTCGACGGGCTGCGAGACGATGAACGGCGCCGGCTTGTAGTCGGGATATGTGGTTCCGGCTCCGGTGCCGGTGAGATACACATCGCCGCTACGCACGAGATCGCCCGTCCATTCCTCGGCCACCGTCAGGAACGGCACCACCGGCTTGTCGGCATCGTGGTAGCGCTGCAGCACCGTTACCGGGTCCAAACGTGTGAGTACCCCCGCGACGTTTCCGTAGCGATCACATGAGCCGGTGCGGTCCAACTTGATGAAACACCGAATGGGGCAGGCATCACAGCGGATCTTGTCGTTGCCATCGTTGTCGTCGGTCGGGGCGGTGCCCTCCAGGGGATCAACATTCATTCGTTGATCACCTCCAGGACGCGCTCTGGGGTGGCCGGAACCCGCCGGACCGGCTTGCCGATGGCGTCACGAAGGGCGTTGAGCACGGCCGGAGGGGTCGGCAGCAGTGAGTGCTCGCCCACTCCCTTGGCCCCGAATGGCCCCAGGGAATCGCCCGATTCCACCAGGGTCACCCGAATCTCGGGCACGTCGCCGATGGTCGGGATGAGGTAGTCGTGAAGGTTGTTGTTTCGTCCGGGCAGGTATTCCTCCATCAGCGCCAGCCCGATGCCTTGGGCGATGCCTCCGATGATTTGTCCCTCGACCAGGCCCGGGTTGATGGCTCGGCCGACGTCGTAGGCGGCGTCGATCGAATGCAGGGTGATGACGCCGGTGTCGGTGTCGACATCGAGCTCGACCACCTGGGCGCCGAACCCGAAGACCGCATAGGGATTTCCCTGGCCGTTCTCGTCGAGAGGAGTGGTTGGTGGGTCGTAGGTGCCGACACCAACTGCCACGTATCCCTCTTCGTCGGTCGGCAACTTGCCGAGATCGAGACGGACCCGGTCGGGGCCACTCGTCATCGTGACAATCGGGCCCTCGATCGCCATGTGGGCGTTGCTGTCGACGCCGGCCAATGCCGCCATCGAAGCTCGCAACGCCAACGCCGCCTCGTTGGTGGCGTTGCCGGTGACGTAGGTCTGGCGCGACGCCGAGGTCTTGCCGGCATCCGGGGTGTGGTCGGTGTCGGCGTCGACGAGCTCGACGTCGGCGAGCGGTAGTCCCATGGCATCGGCGCAGATCTGCGCCATCACGGTGTTGGATCCTTGTCCGATGTCGACCGCGCCCTGGTGCAGCAACGTCCGACCGTCGGCGGTGAGGCCGACCTTGATCGTGGAAGGGTTCGACATCGACGTGTTGCCGCAGCCATACCACGCGCCCGCCAATCCGACGCCGGCTCGCCTGGTTCCGCCGTGCCTGTTGAAGTCGGCGGCGCGTTGGAGAGCGTCGAGCCGGGGCTGCCGGAGGGCTTCGAGGCACTCGACGTATCCGACGCCCGATTCGAAGACCTGGCCGGTGACCGTCGGATCTCCCGCCCTCAGCGCGTGAGAGAGTCGGAGTTCGAGCGGATCGACGCCCAAGTGCTGGGCCAGCTCATCGAGGAGGCATTCCTGGGCAATGGCTGCCTGGGGCACTCCGAACCCTCGGAACGCCCCCGATGGGACGCAGTTGGTGTGCACGGCCGTGGTGAGCGCCCGGTAGGCGGCGTATCGGTAGGGACCACTGGCGTGGATCGGGACCCGGTTGGCGACGGTGGGTCCCCACGATGCGTAGGCGCCGGTATTGAAGGTCCCCTCGAAGTCGAGCGACAGGCGATCGTCGCCTCCGACGGAGAGCCGTGCCGAAATCGAGGCCGGGTGTCGCTTGGTGGTGGAGGCCATCGACTCGGGGCGGCTGTAGGTGATTCGGACGGGCCGGTCGACCAGCGTGGCCGCCACCGCGAGGATGGGCTGAATCGAAACATCGAGCTTGCCGCCGAAGCCGCCACCGCAGGACGTGGGCCTGATCACGACCCGTTCGGGGTCGATGCCGAGGATCAGGGCGGTGTCCGAGCGATCCATGTAGGGGGCCTGGGTGGTGGCGTGGATCACGACCAGGTCTCCGTCGACTTCGGCCCATCCTGCTTCGGGTTCGATGTACGCGTGCTCCACGAACGCAGTCTGGAATTCGCCATTCACCGAGGCCACCGCGTCGCGTTGCGCGGAGTCGATGTCGCCTCTGGCAACCCGGCCACGGATCAGGATGTTGTCGGGTCGATCGGGGTGGATCAGCCGGGCTTCGGGAGCCGAACTCTCGGCGGGCTCCATCATCGCGGCGACGGGATCCCACGAGATCGGGAATCGGCTCGGATCGATGAAGGTGCCTGCTTCGGCCACGACCGCCGCGACCGCTTCACCAACGAACCGGACCTGGGTCTCGGCGAGAACCGGCTGGTCGGCCATCGGTGGAATGACACCGAAACAGTTCCGGCCGGGAACGTCGGCTGCGGTGATCACCGCAATGGCTCCCGGAAGACCCGATAGGTAGGCGTCGGTGTCGCCGATGACGAACTTGGCTGAGTGATGGGGTGATCGAATCACCGATACGACCAAGGCATCCGCCGGAGCGTCGTCGTCCCCGAAGCAGTCGGTTCCGTTCATCTTGGCAGCGCCATCGACCCGCGGGACCCGAGCGCCGACGGCCTTTCCCACCGAAGGTTCGGAGGGGTCGTCGGGTTCGAGGCGGCGGGCGTCGGCGACCCCGGCGATGATCTGGCGGTATCCGGTGCATCGGCACAGCACACCGCTCAGCGCGTCGCTGATCTGATTGGGCGTGGGGGATGGTGTCTCGGTGAGCAGGGCGCTGCTCGCCATCAACATGCCCGGGGTGCAGAACCCGCATTGTGTCGAACCATGACGAAGAAACGATGCCTGCAGGGCCCGGCCTTCGGTGGTCTCGGTGAGCGACTCGACCGTCTCGATTGTTCGGCCTTCGAGTCGACCGACCGGGGTGAGGCAGGCGCACACGGGATCGCCATCGATCAGAACCGTGCAGGCACCGCAGTCTCCGGCATCGCAGCCGACCTTGGTGCCGGTGAGCCCGAGTTCTTCACGCAGCACCTCGCTCAGCCGGGTCATGGGGGCGGAGCTGATCTCGACGTGCCGGTGGTTGACGCTCAGGTTGGTCCTGGAGGTGCTGCTCACGACTCGACCTCAGCGCAAGCCCGCAGCGCCTTGGCGATCAGAACCGGAGTGACCGCGGTGCGGTAGGCCGCGCTGGCTCGAACATCGTCGATTGGTGACAGAACCGCCAGATGATCTTCGCCAATGGAGCGCACGATCGGGTCGTGGATCGAGGATCCGACCAGATCGTGTTCGAGCTTCGTGAGGCGCTGAGCCACAGGGGAGCACGCCCCGACCGCGATTCGTGCTGACCGGATGGTGCCATGCGGGTCGATGTCGGCCAGCGCCGCGGCCATCACGATGGAGATGACCAGATAGACACGGGCGCCGAGCTTTTCGAAGCCACCGACCACTCCGTCCGGCGGGGTGGGAACCAGAATCGCCGTGACGAGTTCGTCGGGCTGTCGATCTGTCGACCGATTCCCGAGAATGAAGTCACCGATCGGCATCACCCGGGTCTGGGTGGCTGATCGGAGTTCGATGTCGGCATCGAGTGTGAGCAGCGGCGGCACTCCGTCGGCGGCCGGCGATGCGTTGCAGACGTTGCCGGCCATCGAGGCGACGTTTTGGATCTGCTTCCCACCGACTTCGGAGGCCGCGGCCTGAAGGCCGGCGAATGCTTCCGGCAGATCGGCTCGGACCACGTCGGTCCAGGTGGTGAGTGATCCGAAGCGCCAGTGGTCGTGGCGGCGGGAGATACCGCGCAGGTCATCGAGACGGCTGATGTCGATGATGTCGCCGGTGGCTTCGCGGCGACCGAGAGCCGGGTAGTAGTCGGTGGCTCCGGCGACGATCGTGGGTTCGCGATCTGCCAGCGTTTCCAGCGCCGACTCGATAGTTCTGGGCAGCAGATAGGTCATCTCGATGTGCGTACAATCGCTTGTCTGGTGACGGGGGCAACATTACCATCCGGTCACTGGTACACAAGTGAACGGGCGAGCGTGCCCCCAACCGTCGATGGTTCCGTTCGGGAGGTCTTGTCGTGAGCGATGTGGTGATCAAAGGGATTGGCTTGATCGTGTCCGGCGATCTGGGCGCACCCATCGTCGATGGCGACACCATCGTGGTGCGCAACGGGATGATCGCAGCGGTCGGCGCCGAGTCCGACTGTGACGTCGATGGAATCGACACCGTCATCAATGCCGGCGGAGCGACCGTCATCCCGGGGTTGCACGACAACCACGTTCATCCGGTGATCGGTGACTTCACGCCTCGCCAGCGAACCTTCGACTTCATCGACTCGTGCATGCACGGTGGCGTCAGCACCATGCTGTCGGCAGGCGAGCCCCACGTGCCGGGTCGTCCCACCGATCCAGCGGGCGTGAAGGCGCTGGCGATCCTCGCCCACAAATCCTTCGCCAATCTGCGGCCGTCCGGAGTGAAGGTGCACGCCGGCGCGGTGCTGTTGGAGGAGGGCTTGGTCGAGTCCGATTTCGACGATCTGGCCGCGGCCGGCTGTCGGCTGGTCGGTGAGATCGGAATATCGGGGCTCAAGGACCCGGTCGAGGCGGCACGAATGACTCGTTGGGCCCAAGCCCGCGACATGAAGGTGATGGTGCACACCGGTGGAGCGTCGATACCCGGCAGTGGTGTAATCGATGCCGACTTCGTGGGTGAGGTCGATCCCGATGTTGCCGGTCATGTCAACGGCGGACCAACCAGCCTGCCGCTGGGCGATGTGGTGCGCATCCTCGACGAGACCGGCGCCCACATCGAGTTGGTCCACAACGGCAACATCGTCACTCTTGGCCAGATCGCCCGTCTCGCCCAAGAACGCAACGAACTCCACCGAGTGGTGATCGGCACCGACTGCCCGGCCGGCTCGGGAGTGCAACCGTTGGGGGTGCTCCGGGTGATGTCCTACGTAGCGGCGTTCGGTGGTGTCGATCCGGCCGACGCCGTGGCCCTCGCCACCGGCAACACCGCCAAGCTGCACGGTCTCAATCGGGGGGTCGTGCGAGTCGGAGCCGAGGCCGATCTCGCTGTGGTCGATGCTCCGATGGGATCTCAGGCCGCCGACGCTCTGGGGGCGCTCGCCATCGGCGACACGTTGGCCGTCGCCGCGCTGGTGATCGACGGAGCGATCCGTTTCACCAAGAGCCGCAACACGCCACCCCCATCTCGCACGCTGACCTTCGCCGGCTGATCGAAACGATGAACACGACAGGAGAACCAATGTCCACGACCCAAGCGTCTGTCGTCGATCGCCCCGAGCGAGTCCTGCAGAACTACGTCGCAGGTGAGTGGGTCGATATCGACTCAACGGGCGATGTGATCGTCAGCGACCCCGCCACCGGTGAGGGCTTGGCCGTCCATCCGATGTCGTCCAATTCCGCGGTCGACTCGGCGGTGCGGGCCGCGGCCGACGCCTTCGGTGAGTGGCGCCGTACACCGGTGCCGACCCGAGCCGCGATGATGTTTCGGTACCGCCACCTTCTGCACGAGGCACGCGATGAGCTGGCGATGACCATCGTCAGGGAAAACGGCAAGTCTGTCTCCGAAGCTCTCGGTGAGCTGCTTCGAGCAATCCAGTATGTGGAGAACGCCGCCACCGTCCCCGAGACTCAGAAAGGTGCGGTGACCGAAAACGTCGCCACCGCCGTCGACATCGAGTTCATCCGGGAGCCTCTCGGAGTGTTCGTCGTCATCGCCCCGTTCAATTTCCCGGCCATGATTCCGCTCTACTTCTCGTGGGCGGTGGCCACCGGCAACACCGTGGTGGTCAAGCCCAGCGAGCATTGTCCGTTGACCACGGTGCGGATGATCGAACTCGCGGCGGAGGCCGGATTCCCTCCGGGCGTGATCAACATGGTGCTGGGCGACAAGTCGGCGGTGGAGGCGCTCAGCGACCACGACCTGGTCGAGGGGCTCACCTTCGTCGGGTCGTCGGAGATCGCCGCGACGGTGTACCAGCGGGTCACGGGGAATCTGAAGCGATGTCAGGCCCAGGGAGGCGCCAAGAATCATCTGGTGGTCACCGACACCGCCGCGCTCGATCGATGTGTGGCCAACATCTCGTCGTCGCTTTTCGGATGTGCCTCTCAGCGCTGCTTCGCCGGCTCCAACCTGCTGGTCTACCGATCGATCTACGACGATGTGGTCCAACGGCTGGTGACCCAGGCCGAGTCGTTGAAGTTAGGTGTGGGAACCGATCCAGACGCCGGCATGGGGCCGGTCATCAACGCTGCCGCTCTCGAGCGCTACGTCGCCGCCATCGATGCCGCCGAAGCAGCCGGTGCCCGACTCCTCGTCGATGGCCGGGGGGCGACGGTGGAGGGATACCCCGACGGTCACTGGCTGGGCCCGACCCTGATCGAGGCCGAGCCGGGCAGCGCCATCTGGGACACGGAGCTGTTCGGACCGGTTCGATGCATCCACCCAGTCGACAGCCTCGACGAAGCCATCGACACGATCAACGCCTCCGACTACGGACATTCGGCTGTGATCTACACCGAGCGTGGTGGCCTGGCTCGGCGCTTCCGACAGTCGGTCGAGACTGGCCAGGTCGGTATCAATGTCGGAACTCCTGCTCCGATCGCCTTTTATCCCGTAGGGGGTCGAAAGTCGTCGTTCTACGGGGCGCTTCGCGGCCGGGGTGTCGATGCGGTCGACTTCTACACCGACAAGAAGGTCGTGGTGAGCACGTGGCACGACACCGACGGCGGCGACCAAGCCGGTGTGGATCCCGCCTTCGAGGGCACGGTCTGACCCGAGCTTTGCCAACGTCGTGACCCGGCGATTACCATACGAACATGTGTTCGGTTTCGGCATCCATTCTCCATGCCGATCTCGACGCGTTCTACGCGTCGGTCGAGCAGCGCGACAGGCCGGCTCTCAGAGGTAGAGCCATGGCGGTCGGCAGAGGTGTGATCCTTGCCGCGAGCTACGAAGCGCGGGCTCTCGGGGTTCGCACCGCCATGCCCATACGGACCGCCCGCGAGTTGTGTCCGGGCCTGATCACGGTCGAGCCTCGGATGGACAGCTACACCGAGGCCAGCCGACGGGTGTTCGAGATCTTCGACGACACCACGCCGCTGGTCGAGCCCATCTCGATCGACGAGGCTTTTCTCGACGTCTCGGGCCTCGGTCGGCTGGTCGGGTCGCCGGAGATGATCGCGTCCGAACTGCGCCGACGTGTCGCCGCCGATGTCGGCCTGGTGATATCGGTCGGCGTCGCCCGCACCAAGTTCCTCGCGAAGGTCGCCAGCGGTGTCAGCAAGCCCGACGGTTTGCTCATCGTGGAACCCGATGGCGAACTCGACTTCCTCCATCCCCTGCCGGTTGGCCGGTTATGGGGGGTCGGGCCCAAGACGGCCGAGAGGTTGGCCGAGAAGGGCATCGTCACCGTGGGCGACGTCGCGATCTTGGGAGAGGGGCCGCTCGTCGCGATTCTCGGCACCGGGTCCGGGCGCCACATCCACGCTCTTGCCCACAATCGCGACCCCCGCCCCGTTGTCACCGGGAAGCGTCGATCGTCGATCGGTTCGCAACGGGCACTGGGCCGCCGCGCTCGGTCCTTCGCCGAACTCGAGACGATTCTTCTCGAGCTGGTTGATCGGGTGTCGCGTCGACTGCGCAACGGACACCGTGTCGGCCGAACCCTCACCCTTCGGTTCAGGTTTGGCGATTTCAGCCGCGACACGCGATCTCACACTCTCAGCGAAGCCACCGGGTCCACCGCCACGTTTCTCGACGTATCGCGCCGGCTGCTAGCTCTGCGACGAGACGAGATCGAGCAGCGCAAGCTGACCCTGCTCGGCCTCACGATCGCCAACCTCTCCCCCGCCGACGCCGTACAGCAGTCACTCCCCTTCGACGGTCGGTCGGCCCGCCAGCTCGACGAGACCCTCGATGCGGTCCGCGATCGATACGGAACCTCGTCGATCGGTAGGGCGGCCCTGCTCGGAGGCGACGCCGGCCCGAGGATTCCGCTCCTTCCTGATCCTGTCGAGGCTCGCTGAAGGAAGGCTCCACGAATGGAGTAGCCAGCCGCCGGTCCGCGAGACTGCGCCCCACTACCACCAGGGATGGCCATGTCCGATCGACCCGAATTGATCATCAGAAACACGACCGTGGTCGATGGCAGCGGTGCACGCCCGTTCGTGGCCGATGTATCGGTGAGCGATGACCGGATCGTCGGGGTCGGGACACAAGGCGATTCGGCCGGAGTCCAAATCGATGGTGCAGGCCTGGTCCTGTCGCCCGGCTTCATCGACGTTCACACTCATGACGACCTGGCGGTGCTGATCGAACCGACGCATCGTTGCAAGACGCTGCAGGGCGTGACCACCGTGGTAGTCGGCAACTGCGGCACCGGACCACTGACCGACCGGGCCCTCCTCGGATTCGGAAACGAGGTCGCCGCTTCGTGGAGCAATCACGCCGGATACTTCGAGTTGCTCGACCGTGAACCGGCCTCATGCAATGTGGGAGTCCTGGCCGGACACGGCACCATTCGAACCGAGGTGATGGGGCGCCATGAGAACCGCGCCGCGTCCTCAGCCGAACTCGATCAGATGGCCGAACACGTCAGCGAGGCCCTCCGCTCCGGCGCGCTCGGTATGTCGAGCGGTCTGGCGTATGAGCCCGGCACATACGCCCCCGAGGAGGAACTGGCCGACTTGGCCAGTGTGGTTGCCGAGGCCGGGGGCGTGTACACATCGCACATTCGCAACGAAGGGGCCGGCCTCGAGGCCGCGGTCGCCGAGGCGATCCGTGTCGGCGAACGTTCGGGCGTGGCCGTGCAACTGTCGCATCACAAGGCCGCCGGACGCGACAACTGGGGCCGGGTCGTGCAAACCCTGGCGATGGTCGACGAAGCCCGGGCCCGCGGTGTCGACGTGGCTCTCGATCAGTATCCCTACACGGCCGGAAGCACCTCGCTGGAGCAGCTAATCCGCCAAGGTGCCCTGGGCGGCGACAGCGTCTCGGGCACCCGACCCTTCGGAGATCTCAACGGCGATCAGGTCCTGATCGGGTCGGCGCCCGACAAGCCCGAGATCGAAGGTCGACGACTTTCGGATCTGGCGGCCGAACTCGGCCTTGATCTTCGGGCCGCGGCCGAGCGGATCGTGGTCGATGGCGGCAACGGCACGTTCGCCGTGTTCGAGATCATGGATGAGGGCGACGTTCGCACCGTGATGACCCACCCCCTGACCTTGATCGGATCCGATGGAATTCCGGCCGGCGGCAAGCCTCACCCGAGGCTCTGGGGCACCTTCCCCCGAGTATTGGGTCGCTATGTTCGCGATGCCGGAGTTCTCGAGCTCGGCGAGGCGGTCCATCGCATGACTGGAGCGCCCGCGAAACGGTTCGGGATCACTGATCGAGGCCGGATCGAGGTTGGTGCGTTCGCCGACATGGTGCTCTTCGACCCCGACACGATCACAGACGTCGGCACCTACGAGGACCCCGCCCGTCCTCCGGTCGGTATTCATGGCGTGTGGGTCAACGGTCGACGGATCGTGACGGGCCAGAATCACACCGGCGACCGACCGGGCCGGGCCCTGCGACGCTGATCTAGTCGAGCCGAGTTCGGATCAGCCGTTTCCCGGCATTACCGTGTCGACCCATGCCGACACCTCACATCTCCGCTCCCGACGACGCCTTCGCCGAAACCTGCCTGCTTCCGGGCGACCCACTACGTGCAAGGTGGATCGCCGAGAAGTTCCTCGACGATGCCGAGCAGGTGACGGCCGTGCGCAACATTTTCGGCTACACCGGTACCTACAAGGGACAGCGGGTGTCGGTCATGGGCACCGGCATGGGTGTTCCGTCGATTTCGATCTACGCCTCGGAACTCATCGACACCTACGGCGTGCGCAAGCTGATCCGGGTGGGAAGCTGCGGCTCGCTTCAGCCCCACCTGAGCTTGATGGACGTGGTGATCGGAGTCGGGGCCTGCACCGACTCTGGGGTCAACCGGGCTCGATTCTCCGGCTGGGACTTCGCCGCGATTGCTGACTACAACCTGGTGCGAGCCGCGGTCGACGCCGCCGAGGCGCTCGGCAAGAACGTGCACGTCGGCAACATCATGACCTCGGATCTCTTCTACGGGCCGACCAACCTGTCGCTCGAGGAGACAATGGCGCCGCTGGTGCGAATGGGGGTGCTTGCCGTCGAGATGGAAGCGGCCGGGCTCTACGGACTGGCGGCCGAGCGGGGGGCTTCGGCTCTCGCGGTCTGCTCGGTCAGCGACGACATGGTCACCGGAGAGGCACTCAGCCCCGAGGACCGCGAGACGTCGCTCTCCGACATGGTCACGATCATCCTCGAATCGGTCCTCTGAGCCGAGTCCGTCGCCGAAGCGACCGTGAGCGGGAAATGCTCACAGCCGTCCGACGCCCGCGAATCCTCAGATGATGATCACGGCGACGATTGCCGCTGCGACGATCATGGTGGTCATCATCGTGGCCACGGCGGCGGCACCGCGCTTGGCCACGGGGAGGCGGCCGAAGAGTGAAGCGAGGCGGGCCATGGCTGCCATCGGCGTGGCGCGTGTCCACATGTCGCGCTTCGCTTGGGTCCCTGCTCGATCGAGAACCCCGTCGATGTAACCCATCGAACGCACGACGTTGGGCATCGTACTGCCGATTGAACTACGGGGCGGTGCCTGGCCGGCGACGACCGCGCCGAGAGCTTCGTCGAGCGCCTTGGTGTCGTTCGCCCACTGGGCACGAACGAGAATCGCTCCCGAAGGGTCGATCAGATAGGCCGAGTTGGGCTTTGGTCCCAGTGCCCGGTGCAGTGATCCCTCCATGTCGTCGACGGCGACTTCGAAGCCGAAATCGTGGTGCTTCTGGAAGTCATCGGCGTGGGCCAACTTGTCCGCCATGTTGTGAGGTTGTTCGATGTTCTCGCCGGGGTGCGCCTCTCGCACGTTGACGACGACGAACCTGACTCGGTCGCCGTAGCGAGCATGCAGCTCGTTGATGCCGGGTCCGGCGGCTTCGGTGATGGGGCAGGTGAGCGAACCGAATACCAGGAGCACCGGTCGGTCTCCGAGCTGATCGCTTCGGAAGCGATCGCCGCTGCTGGTGGCCAGGTCGAACTGCGGGACCTGATCGCCGGCTTTCGGGTCGTCGCGTCTGAATCGCATGTCGGCGAGGATCAGAGGCAGCGAGAGTCGATCGAATTGATAGGCCTGGCCTTCTTCGGTGGCCTCGTCGGCCGGAGCGGTGGCGCCGCCCTGATCTTGGGATGTGGTCATTTCCTTACCTCTTTGCAGTGTGCTGTAGAGCTATCGAGAGTGATTAGGCCGGTCGGAAGATCCGGCACGGGTAGTCGACTATGACGACAACCACTCCGCCGGCCGTGATGTTCCCACTACTCACAGTTTGGCGACACTTGCCGATAGTTGTCGGTGCGCCGAGTCGCGTTGATCGTCTGCCTTGCCGTGGTCGCCGTCGGCTGCGGGACATCAGACCAGGTCTCAACGTCCTCCGCTCCGATTGATAGCGCTCTCAGCAGCGTAGAAAGCACCGACTCAGGACCCGCGGCGACTCCGCCCGAGACTTCAGCCGCCGCTGAATCGCCCGTCGCCACGGAACCGCCGGTCACTATGGAACCCGATTGCCGGCCGGAGCCGTTTGAGTACCCTCCGGTCGATCTCGACTCGGTGGAGTATCTGACTCCATTTGGCTTGATGACCGGCTCGCATGTGACTCCGGTGGACCACCAGTACTTCCAGAACTTCAAAGAGCCGGACTTGCAGATCGACGTCTACTCACCGGCGGATGGCCGAGTCGTCTCCATGCAGCATTTTGGTACCCCGGTATCGGAGAACCCCACGGGTGTGGTCGACGACTTTCGATTGGTGATCGAGCACACCTGCACCGTTTCATCAATCTTCATCCACATCACCGAGCTCAGTGATCGGCTCCGGGACGAAGCGCCGGAGATCGGCCAATACTCCTCGGTCGACATATCCGTGACGGCCGGCGAGAAGATCGGCTGGTTCACCAAGAACGTGGACTACAACCTGGTGGATCTCGACTACGTGACCGATGGCCTCATCGACCCGTCGAGTTATGTACGCGAACCATGGAAGATCCACGTCCCCGACACGTTCGACTACTTCTTGCCTGAGATCGGCGCGCAGATGAAGTCGTTGAGCCTACGGACCGAGGAGCCCAGGGGCGGAGTGTTCACCCACGACATCGACGGCCGAATGGTCGGAAACTGGTTCGAAGAGGGCACTGACGGGTATCAGGGAGTGGACCAGGATCGCTATTGGGGAGGCCATCTCGCCCTTGCTTACAACCACATCGACCCGTCGACCCTGGTCATCTCGATCGGAACGTTTGTCGATCAGTCGCGCCAGTTCGCGGTACTCGGAAACGCTCCGGACCCGGCATCGATCTCTGTTGCGACCGGGCCGGTGATCTACGAACTCGTCGAATGGGACTACTGGGTGGGCCAAGAACGATGGGATCGGATGACATGGGCCGAGGGCATAGAGGCCGTGCCGGCTGACTCCGTTCACGGATCCGTGCTGCTACAGCTCCTTGATGATCGAACCCTGTTGATGGAGACGTTTCCGGGCGTCGGCCGATCAGGAGCCATCGAGTTCACGCCCGCCGCGAAGCGATTCACCCGGTAGAGCGTCGGTACAAGTTCCTCCATATATCAGTCTTGCCTTATATTTATATGGAGTGATATGTTGTCGACATGGACTCCTCCGGCAGCGACACCCTCGAACGATTCGGAATAGCGCTGGCCGATCCGATCAGGCGACAGATCCTGCTGTTGCTGCTCGCCGGCCCGAGTTACCCCAACGAATTGTTGGCCGAAATCGACACCAGCCAGCCGAATCTCTCCAACCATCTCGGGTGTCTTCGGGGCTGCGGGCTGGTTCGCACCACACGGGAGGGCCGTCAGGTCTGCTACGAGTTGGCATCGGAACGCCTCGCCCACGCCTTGGAAGATCTGGTGGCCGTCGAACTCGACATCGGTGAGCACGACCACATGGCCGGGGGTTCATGATGGATGTCCTCGCGTTGGTGATGTATGTGGTCATGTTCCTCGTCGTGTTCGTGGCTCGCTCGGTGATTCAGAAACGTTCCACTGGCGACACCGGCATACGGGTCGGGGTGTTGAGCGCGTCGACCGGCTCGCTGGAATGGCTGGCAGGGGTGCTCCTCGTCCTGGCCGTGATCGCCGGACTGGCGGCACCAATCGCGGAGATCGTAGGGCTGGATCCCATGTCGAGGAGTGGGTGGCTACGTGGATTCGGGTTGGTCGTGGCGGGCGCCGGGATCACCTTGACGTTCCTGGCACAGCTCAACATGGGAACCGAGTGGCGCATTGGTGTCGACACCGAAGAACGCACCGGGCTCGTCACCCAGGGCGCGTTCAGGCTGGCGCGCAACCCGATCTTCACGGCCTTCATAGTCGCCGCCATCGGATTGGCGATGATGGTTCCGAATCCGATCTCGATCGCCGGCGCCGCAACCTTGATCGTGGCGATTGAACTACAGGTCCGCGTCGTCGAGGAACCCCACCTTCGCAGACTCCACGGCGACGACTACACGACCTACGCGTCTCGTGTCGGGCGCTTCGTTCCCGGCATCGGACGAGACTGAGTCTCACCGCGACGGCCGATCTGGTTCGGCAGGCCGCCCATCGGTAGGGTCGTTGGATGGGATTCGGTGCAGTGATTCTCCGGACCGACAAGGACGCGACATGACCGACTCGGTCGAGGACTACGTCTACTGGCTGACCACGATCTCCAGAGACGAGCCTCGAGCCCTCCACGGTGAGATCGAGGTCGACTACGCCATTGTCGGAGGTGGTTTCACCGGTCTCTCCACCGCATATCACCTCAAACAGGCCGAGCCGAGCGCAACCATCGCCATCCTCGAAAGCGAGTTCATCGGCTTTGGGGCCAGCGGCCGAAACGGCGGATTCGCGATGACCTTGTTCGGGCTGACCCTGCCGATCACCTCCTTGAGGTTCGGAAAGAAGAAGGCCAAGGCCGCCCACCACTACATGGAGCGCGCAGTCAGCACCACCAAATCGCTCATCGAGGACCTGTCGCTCGACTGCGACTACGAATACAGCGGGTTCCTGCGAGTGGCCACCGCTCCGCGCTACGAAAAGCGCATTCGCCACGATGTCGAACTGGCCCAGAAGCTCGGCTTGGAGGGGATCGAATGGATCGGCCCCGACGAACTGGCCGAGCAGATCCAGAGCCCAATGTATCGCGGGGCCTGGTCCGAGCCCCACTGCGGAATCCTCAATCCGGCCAAATTGGCCCGGGCATGGAAGACCGAACTGGAGTCGCAGGGAATCGACATATACGAAAACACGCCGGCCGGCGAGATCACCCCGGGCCGACCCCACGCCACCCTCACCACCCCGAACGGACGGGTGAAGGCCCGCAAGGTAGTGCTGGCCACCAACGGCTACTCCCATCTCGTGCCCCAACTCAAGTGGAAGCAGCTTCCGGTGTGGACCCACATCGTCATCACCGAGCCGCTGACCGACGCCCAGATGGACACGATCGGCTGGAAGAACCGCCAAGGGATCGAGGATGCCAGAAGCCTGGTGCACTACTACCGGCTCACCGCCGACAACCGTCTGGTGATGGGCGGGCGAGATGTGTCTCTGACCTACGGCAACAACATGGACAAGGATCTCAACACCAAGATCTTCGCCGGACTCGAACAGGACGTTCGAGACCTGTTCCCCGCTCTGGCGAAGGTGAAGTTCACACATCGCTGGGGTGGTCCTGTCTCGGTCACCCTCGACATGGCACCAGCCATCGGGCAGATCGGCGACCAGATCGTCTACAGCCTTGGATGCGTCGGGCACGCCGTTAGTTCGACCCACCTCAACGGTCAGACGATCACCGATCTGTTGCTCGATCGCGAGACGGAGCTGACCGACATCTTCTTCGTGAATCGTCGAGTTCCGCTGGTCCCGCCGGAACCGATACGGCGCGCGGTCGGCGGCGCTATCCGCGGCTACCTCCGACTCGAAGACCGAATCAACGACCCTCGCTGACCGGCTGGAGATAGACCGCCACACCGAGCGAGGAATGCCGGGGCGAGATTCCCGGTTTCCATAGCGTGCGGTCGGTGAACGCCGACCACGTTGCCGGGGGGCAAGTTGGAGTTTCGGGTGTTGGGGCCCGTCAGTGCCCGAACAGATGGCCATGAGGTCAACGTCGGTGGATCTCGACCGCGCGCCGTGTTGGCCCTGCTGCTGTTGAACCGCAACCGCCGTCTGTCAGCCGACCGGATCGTCGATGCCCTCTGGGACGAACCACCGAAGTCGGCCCGCAACTCAGTCCAGCGCTTCGTCGCCGACATTCGCGCCAGCCACGACGAATTGGCGAATCGGCTGGAATCAGATCGCGCCGGATACACGCTTCGAGTCGAAGAGGGTGAGCTCGACCTCGACCGCTTCGACACCGCCGGGGCGCTCGCCGCCGATTACGAGGCAAATGGCGACACGGCTGCTGAGTCTGCCAGCCTCCGTGGCGCGCTCGATACATGGACCGGGCCACCACTGGACGGGGTCGGCGACCCGCCGTTCGCGCTGGCGGAACAAGCCCGGCTGAACGACAGAAGGCTCGGCGCTTTCGAGCAATGGGCCGATGCTGAGCTGATGCTCGGCCACCACCGCGACCTGGTCTCTGCCCTCGAAGTTGAAGCCGCCGCCAACCCCTTCCGCGAGCGAATCTGGGCCCAACTGATCTCTGCTCTCTACCACTCGCATCGACAGGCCGACGCGCTAGCCACCTATGCGACTCTGCGGGACACCTTGTTGGAGGAGCTCGGCGTCGATCCCGCGCCCGAACTGCGCGACCTCGAGCTGCGGGTCCTCAACCAGGAACTTCCGACGGACGACATCGCCGCGCCCGTCCCCGTCGGCGACTCCGGTGTCGGGCCCCGGGGCTACGAGTTCGGCGACGTGATCGGGGAGGGAGAATACGGCCGGGTGCTCGAGGCCCGTCAGGTCTCCACCGGACGCGATGTGGCGGTGAAGGTCATCGATGCCGCCACCGCCGACGATCCGCCCTTCATTCGGGCCTTCGATGAGGCCAACAAGGGGGTCGCCGGACTGGAGCACCCCCACATAGTCCCCATGTACGACTGGTGGCGCGAACCGTCGGCGGCCTACGTCGTGATGCGGTTGCTTCGGGGCGGCACCCTCCACGGCGACATTGCGCTCGCCGACGACGCCCGCCGCGCCGCCCTGACTCAGGTGGCCGATGCACTCCGAGTTGCCCATAGTCGAGGCATTCACCACGGAGCGGTGATGCCTGGCAACGTCTTGCTCGATGACAACGGCAACGCCTACCTCACCGACTTCGGGATCGGACGCGACGCCACCCGCGAAGACGACATCGAGGCCCTGTCTCTCCTGATCGAACAGCAGCTCCCGGGCCGGCTCGGCGACTCGAGCTACGACAGCGTCGACGACCTGCTGCGCGCCCTCGACGGACCACCCACCGCCCGGTCCGACACCGCCTCCCCCTACAAGGGGCTCCGTGCATTCCAGGAGGCCGACGCCGCCGACTTCTTCGGTCGTGACACCCTCGTCGACCGCATGCTCGAGCGCCTTCGCAAAGGCCGATTCCTCGCTCTCATCGGTGCAAGTGGCAGCGGCAAGTCCAGTGCGGTGAGGGCCGGTCTTCTCCCCCGCCTCCGCCGGGGCGGCATAGACGGCAGCGAGAACTGGTTCATCGTCGACATGATCCCGGGCGCCGCGCCGCTCGACGAGCTGGTACGAGCCGTTCGAAGGGTGGCCGTCGATCCCCCCGACGATCTCCGATCTCTCCTGGGCAGCGGCCCCGATGGTCTGCGCCAGGTGATCGATCTGGTGCTGCCGGAACCGGGCTCGGAGATGGTGCTCGTCATCGACCAGTTCGAGGAACTGTTCACATTGGTGCCCGCGGAGCGGGCCCGCCAGCGCTTCATCGAGTCGCTGGTCGCGGTGGTGAGCGACCCACGGTCTCGGCTGCGGGTTGTGGTCACGATGAGGGCCGACTTCTACGACCGACCCCTGGCCAGCGCCGGGCTGGGAGCCCTCTTCCAGGCTGCGACCGAGACCGTCATTCCGCTCAAGGCCGACGAGCTCGAACGGGCAATCATGGGGCCGGCCGAGCGAGCCGGTATTACCTTCGATCCCGGCCTCGTGGCCGAGATGGTCAGCGAGGTCGTCGATCAGCCATCGACCCTTCCGCTCCTGCAGTACGCCCTCACCGAGATGTTCGACGCACGATCATCGGACCGCATTGGTCCCGACGACTATCGCGAGGTGGGAGGCGTGCTCGGCGCGCTGGCCCGCCGCGCCGACTGGCTCTACACGCGCCAGACCGGACCTCAGCAGTTGTTGCTGCGCCAACTGCTGCTCCGTCTCGTCACTGTCGGCACCGACACCCACAGCGACACTCGACGACGCGTCAACCGCGCCGAGCTGGAGTCGCTGGGCGACCCCGTCCTCGTCGACCAGGTGCTCTCGGAATTCGGCCGCCATCGCCTACTCACATTCGACCGAGACCCGACAACCGGTGAGCCGGTCACAGAGGTCGCCCATGAAGCCCTGCTGCGAGAGTGGACGCTGCTACGCGACTGGATCGAACAGAGCCGCGATGATCTCCGTCAGCACCGGAGGGTGAGCGTCGGCACTACCGATTGGATTCACGGGCAACGCGACCCGAGCTTTCTTCTCCGCGGCGCCCGACTCGACCGGATATCGGCATGGCGCGAATCAGCGAACCTCGCGCTCACCGACGAGGAGGCCGACTTCATCCGCACCAGCCTCGAGGTCCGCCGCCAGGAGGAAACCAGCGAGCGTGACCGTCTGGAGCGCGAGGCCGGACTCGAGCAGCAGGCCAACCGGCGGCTCCGATTGCTGGTCGGCGTATTCGCGGTTGCGGCAGTGGTTGCGGTCGCGCTGTCCCTCTTTGCCTTCCAACAGAGCCGAACCGCTAGCGATCAGCGGAGCGAGGCCCAAAGCCAAGCACGGCGGGCGACCGCGCAGAGTCTCGCCTCGGCCGCCATCATCGACCTGCCGTTCGATCCCGAGCGGTCGCTCCTGCTCGCCCTGGAGTCGGTCGACCTCAGCGAAGCCAACAACACCGAACCATCCGATGATGCGACTATTGCCCTGCATGAAGGATTGAGCCACCACCGACTCCTGCGACGCCTCGGCGACGCGACCGCCGCCACCTACTCACCCGATGGAGTGCTGATCGCCGCCGGTCGAGCCAACGGTGACATCTCTTTGCTGCTTGCCTCGGACGGTTCGCTCGTCCGAACGATCGAGGCAGCCCACGACGGGCGGGTGGAGGAGGTCGTCTTCACCGCTGACGGAGGAAGGCTGGCTTCGGTCGGTGTCGACGCCGATGTGCGAATCTGGGAGCTCGGGACTGGCCTGTTGTTGGCCACCGCCCCCGGCTCAGAGCGGCTGGCCGGAGTCGACTTCTCTCCCGATGGGGAGCGATTCGTTGCGGCTTCAGTCGACGGTTCGATAGAAGTCAGCGATTCGCGGACTGGTGAACTCCTGGTCCGGAGGCCCGTGTCGCAAGGTGGCGAACCGTCGGCCAGATGGATGTCCAATGAGCGCATCGCTGTGCTGACCGGCGATGCGCGCATTGTGATCGTCGATCCCGACGACCTGGGCCTGCTCGAGGAAATCGACAACGACCGCGACGGCTTCTGCACGATCAGTATTGCAAGGGAATCGAGCCAGATCCTGGTGGGAGGCGATCCTCCGAGGCTGATCGGCCCCGGCCCCGACGATGAGCCAGTGCCTCTCATAGGGCGTAGTGCGCAGGGTTGCACAGCTGCGTTCTCGCCCGACGAGACGCGGGTGGCTACCGGAAGCATCGACGGCACGATTCAAGTTTGGTCAACTTCGAACGGAGGCTCCGAAACAAGGCTGGTGGGCCATGGAGCCGACATCACCTCCATCTCGTTCAACCAGACCGGCACTCGTCTGCTTTCGGTGTCGGCGGCGGGCGACATGTTCGAGTGGGATGTATCGAGCACGTTCCACGTGGAAATACTGTCACCCGATCTCGGCAACACACCCGGAGCCAGGCTGACCGCGGCAGGTGATCGAATCGTCTCTCGCGATGATCGCGGCATGCGGGTCACCGACGTCGCAACCGGCGCGAGACTCGCAGAGTCGAACATGGCGCGTCCAGCCGGTGCCCTGCTCATCGATCTCTTCGACATCTCGACCGATGACACTCTCGTGGTACTTCCCTCGCCGACGTCCTCCGGGCGAGCTGAGATCCGTTCACTGGACACTCTCGAGCTAGTGCAGAGCCTGGAGGGCGCCTCGCAGGGGCTGACCGAGACTCGATTCGACTCCGAAGTCGAACACGTTGTCGGACTCGGCGAGAGGGGCTCGCTGTTTCGTTGGTCGCTCGACGACGGGCAGTTGCTGTGGTCGACCGACGAACCCGAAGGCGAGTTCCAGCTATTCGAGCAAGTCGAGATGAATCCATCGGGGAGACTGATAGCAGCGCCGAGGCGGGACACCGTCGACCTGTACGACTCCGCGTCCGGCGAACTGGTGCAGAAATTCGAGGCGTTCAGCCAATTGGCCGTGGCGTGGATCGACGACGAACGTTTCGTCTCGGCTGGCCAGTCCGGCAACGTATCCGTGTGGAGGGTGGGGTCGGACGAACCTCAGCGAGTCTTTGCCGTGGCCGGGGGGAGCGAATTGCTGAAGGTCGACGCGGCCCGGGGGCGTTTGTTCATCGGCCGCGTCGATGGGGTCGTGGCGGCGTGGTCACTGGAGGATGGGCGAGAGCTCTTCACGCTGCCGGCCCACCCCGGCGTGATCATCGCCTTGTCGGTCAATGCCGCAGGTGATCGCATACTCAGCGCAGACATAGCCGGCGTCGTCCACGTCCGCACGCTCGACACGGCAGTGTTGGTCGAGATCGCACGGAGCCGGTTGACACGGGAACTCACCGACAACGAGTGTCTGACCTACGGCGGCGAAGAGGGTTGTTCGTGACGATGTGGTTGCCCGATCAGCGGGTGATAGCCCAGAGCTTCCCGGGCGTCTGAATGTAGATCGTGTCGCCGTCGATGAACGGCGACGCGGACGTCAGCTGCCGACCAATCGGAAGCTCCCAGATTCCGTCACCGGTTCGCGTATCGATGGCGAACAGCGAAGACGGAGAATTGAAAGAGGCGATGTACACAGCATCATCGACGAAGGCGGCCGATGAGAGGAACAGTGCGTTGCCTCCGCCGTCGAAGCGCCACCGAAGCTCGCCGCTGTTGGAGTCGAGCCCATACACCCCACCGTCGAAGGAACCGAAGATGACTAGGTCATCAGCGATCACCGGCGAGCTCGGCAAGTTGGTCGAATCGGTGGAGAAGGCCCATATCGCATCTCCGCTCGTCCGGTCGATGGCGTAGAATGTGCCGTTGTCGCTGCCGAAGAAGACCCGATCCGCGGTGACTGCTGGGCGCGACGCAACGCCGTTCACACCCAGCCCAACTCCATCGAATTGCACCAACTCCTCGCCGGTAGCTGCATCGAAACCTCGCAGGGACCCGTCGCCGGCTCCAGCCCATACCTGGCCGTTGTCCACACGGGGCGGGCCGGCACCAATCGAATCACTGTCCTCTCGCCAGAGTTCGGTGCCGTCGACGATGTCGAGAGCCCGCAGCGAGATGTCGGCCTCATCCTCCGCCACCCACACGAACACCCGCTCACCATCCGTCGCCGGATGCCCGATCACGCCCACAGGCGGCACCTTGAGAGACCAGATCGGATCCCCGTTTCGGACATCGAGGGCCCACAGCGATCGATCCGGAGCGTTGAGATCAGGGTCGGTCCCGAGAGGTTGCCCCGCCGGACCTGCGAAGCCCCCACTTACGAAAAGGGTGCTGCCGGCGGCCGAGACGAACGACTCGGCCATGGTGAAAGTTCCGGCGTCGATCTCTCTCGACCACAGCACCGTTCCGTCATCGGTGTCGACCCCACGGACCAACCCATCGTTGCCGAGGAACGCAACCACACCGTCGACGACGACGGCCCTTTCGTGAAGGCCGAGGTTTGTCGTCGGCTCGGGTAGGTCCAGCACCCACCTCACGTCCGGTTCGGGAAGTGGATCGTCTGTGGCAACGGTCTCGGGGAGCTCCAGCGTCATGTCAGCGATTCGATCGTCGAAGAAACGGCTGGTTTGCCGCGCCGGCTCGCCGCCGACAACAACCGGATCGAATGCCGCCAGCTCGTCATTGACTCCCAGCAGGAAGGCGACCACCGGGTCGACGACCAGCTCCGAGAGTCCGGCAGGAACAAAGATGACTGCAGAGCCGAGGTCGAGCAGGGCCGCCGCGGCCTCGTCCGGCTCGCCCGCCACGACCATCGTCAGCGGGCCACCGACCACCTCCGCAGCCTCAGCGGCGAGACCGAGATCTCCATCGAGCACCACTATCGACCGCCGACCTGTGGTGGGCTCCAGGGCCTCCGGTTCCCCCTGACACACGATGAGGGCATCCTCAGTCTCGTCGCACGACGGAGCAGCGAGGAACACCACCTGTTCCAGCACCGGCCCGGGTTCGTAGTTGCCGAGCACGCTTCGGATTGCGTCAACCGCCTCAACGTCGGCGCCGACCACCACCACCTGGGTGACCTCACGAGTCGTTTCAGCGGGGCCGCCCTCACCACCAACATCGGCACCATCGATTCCGGCCGCTAATTCGGTGTCGTCGCCGGAGCCTCCACATGCCGTGGCCAACAGCGCCAGCACGATCACTAGTGCAGCTCGTCGGCCCGATCTCATGCTCTGTGTTCTACGCCATCGCGGGAACCAAAGCGGGGGAACGGTAGGACGGGGCCACCTTGCGATCGAACCAACGCTGCGTCCGACGACCGGCAAGGGCGCACTCTCGGCGGGCGATTTCGGTGGAGCCGCTGTAGGCGATGATCGCGGGCAGAGCAATCACGCCGGCAGCCCTGGCCTGCGATGCGTCGACATCAACGGCGACGAGCTCGACGCCGAGCCCGTGGGCGGTGGCCAGGGCGGTCGCCTGTGCCACCAAGCCTTCGGTGTTGGGCAGGTCCTGGTGGGTGAAGACTCGGATCGAGGTGGGGGTGGTGTGCATGTTGGCTCCGTTGTTCAGTTGATGTGTTACATCGTGACAACGGACGCTGAGTGAACGCTGAGTGCCCAAACATGCAGGTCAGAGGGCGCAGTGGCCCGCTGGCCTGCGGAAGGGGCGGGGTCACCAGGGCGGCGCCCCGCTAGCCGACGGGATCCGGGTCGTTGATTCGACCGAGAAACAACACCTGACCGGTCACGTCGTCCTGCACCCAGAACAGGAACGGCTTGTCGAAGCTGATCGTCGGCCCGTGCGAATCGGCCATATCCGTTCCCGTCGCGGCGGCGGCTTCGGTGCCGGTCTCGTCGATCTGAACAAAGGCCTCGTGTTCGATCGCGGCAATCCTGAGATTGGCGGCGCCAGTCATCCCCGAGAAGTCGGCGTCGTCGAACGGCAGCTCGAGGCCAAGCTCACGGAGAGGGTCGACAAGACTGGTGTGATAGCTGACCTCGAACTTGGGCAATCCGAGGTGAATCCCGCCGTGAATCAGCGTCGACTGCACCTCAGCGATGAGGTCGGCGTCCAACCCCGCTTCCAGCGAGGCCATTGCTTGGCGAGGCAGAAGCACGACCATCGACATTTCCTGGCCCTCGTAGGGCAGTTGCACAGCGGAGTAGTCCTCCGTGAACACGGAGGGGAGAAACTCGTTGAAGCTCATCATCTCTGCGTTGATGGTCGATCCGTCGGGCCGGGTGAAGGGCTCGAGCCGGGTCAGATCCTTGTTGAACGGGTAGAACCAGTTTGCATCGAGGTGGATCGCGTTCACGAGGACGAGCTTCGTGTTGCCGACGATCGACCCCGGCGGGAACAGATCCGCGATCAGGTCGTTGGTCCGTGCTGCCGTCCAGTCGTTGATGGCTTCGCGGGCCGCCTCCGCATCGCTCGCGAAGTCGAGCGTGCCGAGCGGCGCCTCGTAGAAACGTGACTGATCGGCGAGGAAGCTGTCCAGGAAGGTGAACCCCTCCTGCCCGAAGAGCCGATTCGCCGTCGTGAGCGACAGCCCATCGTTTTGCCGAGCGCGAAGTTGCTGGCGCAGCGTCCAGAACCCCTCGTGCTGCGTGTCTCCCGGCAACACGTAGCCGAGCACGTCTGCCATCTGATCAGCGGTCGCGCCGCGAGCCCCGGTGTAGGGCAGCGCGAGACCTTCCGAGATGCTCCACGGGCCGAGCGCGAGATTGTCCTCAGAATCGTCAGCCAACACACGATAGAGATCCGCGGCAAAATCGTTGTTGGCGGCGACGAGCGACGCCAACTCCGCATCCGTGACGGGCTCGACTGCGGCTGTTTCGACCGGAGTGCTCGGTTCAGGTTCGGTCATTCCCGGCACCGAAATGGCCGGCGTCACCTCTGTGCCCGCACTATCCGCTCCGCACGCTGCGGCCATCAGGCTGAGCACCGCTAGCAAGGTCGCCACTCTGATCGTGCGCGTCATCGGTCTCCCCCAGGGTTGCGGTCAGGAGTTAGACGTTTGCCATTGTCCATTGGTTCCCGACCCAAGCAACCGAGCCGATCCGGCGGCCGCAGGCCCGAGATGGCGCGGCTGCTCAACTAGCCTCGGCGTGATGCCGCCGACGCCTGCCCGTGACACCGCCGAGGTGGTGGTCGTGGGCCGCGGCATGTTCGGGGCGGCTGCGGCCCGCCATCTTTCCCAGAGCGGCGTGGACCTCATCGCGATCGGCGCCGACGCGTACGACCCCGACCACAGCCCGGCGACCGTCGACGAGCACGAAGTGTTCTCGAGCCACAACGACGAGGCCCGCCTGACTCGCCTTCAGGACCGAAACGAGGCGTGGGGTCAGGTCACCGCCCGAGCACTCGGCGACTACCGGGCTCTCGAAGACGCCAGCGGCATCGACTTCCACCACGACGTGGGCTGCCTCATCGCGTCGCTCCCCGGCGGCGACGGCCGAAACCCCGACCCGGTCGCCCATCTTCGCGAGCGGGGCATCACCCACGAGTACTTCGACCCCGGCGACAGGACCTGGGCCGACCGCTGGCCCCGCCTGGATTTCCCCGCGACACACGCGATCGCCTTCGAGCCGTCACCCGCCGGCTTCATCCGACCGAAACATCTGATCGCCGCCCAGGAGACACTCACCCGCCGCAGCGGCGGCACCCTCCTCGCCGACACCGTCACCGGTGTCCGCCGGCTCGGCGCCGGCGCGGGGTTCGAGATCGTCACCGCCGCAGGCCATCGCATCCGGAGCTCGAAGGTCGTGCTGGCGGCCGGCGCGTTCACCAACTTCAATCGCCTGATCGAGACACCGGTCGACCTCGAGCTCAAGACCGAAGTGGTCGTGCTCGGCGAGGTCATCCCCGCCGACGCCGATGAGCTCGCCGGCTACCCGACAGTCAAATACCTCAACGACGGTGACGAGCTCGACGCAATCTACATGACGCCCCCGGTGCGGTATCCCGACGGGCGGAGCTACGTAAAGATGGGTGCCAACACCTGCCTCGACACGAATCCGGCCGACCTCGACACCGTGCAGCGGTGGTTTCGGACCGCCACGGACGACTCCTACCTGGAACTCCTCCAGCCGGCACTCCAGGCGCTGTGGCCGGACGTCGTGTTCACCTCGTTTCGGACCAGACCCTGCATCGTGACCTACACACCAAACCGGTTCCCTCTCATCGCCGAAGCACAACCGGGTCTCATCGTCGCGACGGCCGGTAACGGTGGCGGCGCAAAGGGATCCGACGCGTGGGGCGCCATGGCGGCCGACCTGATCCTGCACGGCTGACCCGGCGACGGTGGGGAAAGAGGGCGTCGTACGCGTCCACATGGGACTCTTGCGTTGATGCAGAGCCGGTCTTGTAGACGCCGTTGTTGATGTCGTGGAAGAGGTCGTGCTCGATCTGCATGAAGTCGTTCATGACGACCGTGCAGGCGTTAGCTCTGCGGGACAAGCTGTATTTCGAGCTCGATATTGACCTTGTCTGAGATCATCACGCCGTCGAGGCCGAGCGGGGCATTGAAGTCGATACCGAAGTCGCCCCGGCTGATCGTGCCCGATGCGCTGAACCCGGCGCGAGTCGTCTCGTACATGTCGACGGTCGAGCCGTAGACGTCGAGGTCGAACTCGACCGGCTTGGTGATGCCGTTGATCGTGAGGTTGCCGGCGAGGGCATCGTTGGTGATCGACGTCGAGACGAAGGTCATCTTCGGGTGGGTCTCGGCGTTGAAGAAGTCGCCGCTGGTGAGATGGCCATCGCGATCGGCGTTGTTCGTATCGACCGAGCTGAGGTCGACCTCGGCGGTAACCGAACTGGCGCTCGGCTCGTCGCCGATCTGGACGGTGCCGGTGAACGAATTGAATCGGCCGCGGACCTTTGACATTCCGAGGTGCCGGACGGTGAAGCCGACTTCGCTGTGTACGGGCTCAACGATCCAGGTGCCGGTATTGATGGCGGTTGCAGTGCTCATGGGGGATCTCCTGATAGTTGGTTAACTGTTGAATTAGATAATACTGCAATATTGAACTAATTCCACCAACTTCTTCAAGGTTGAAGGTTTCGGCTCCTACACTGACCTATATGCCCCCACCGAATTGGCTGAACGAAGAGGAGCTCGCCTTCTGGCGAGCGTTCATCGCCGCCAACTTCACGGTGATGGGCAGCATCGAAGCCGAACTCAAAGCTGATGCCGGTATCGGCTTCGACGACTATGAAGTGCTTGTTCACCTGTCAGAAACGGACGGGCACAGGATGCGGATGAGTGAGTTGTCCGATCGACTGCTGCACTCGCGAAGTCGACTATCGCAACGGGTCGATCGCATGGAGGCGCGTGGCCTGGTGCGACGCGAGAAGTGCGCCGATGATGGCCGAGGCACGTTCGCGGTGCTCACCGACACCGGATTGACCGCAATTGAGATTGCCGCGCCCCAGCATGTCGAGGCGGTGCGTTCGGCGCTGATCGATCGGTTGAGTCCCGAGCAACTGCGAGCCGGGCGCGAGATGCTCGACGCTCTCACCGAGTCGCCCTAACGCGAGTAGCGACTGCCTGGCGCATTCGCTCGGTGTCTTCGCTTGCCAATTCGGGTCGGCGTTATCGCGTCGGGCGCATGGATTTCAACGCCCGGTATGCGGCGCGGGGGCAGTCGGCGACGTCGACCAGGCCGTGGCGGCACCAGTATCCGCGGTCCTTGTCGGCGAGCATGTCGATGAAGACCCGCGCTTCTGGATGGATCTGTGCGGCGCGGGCCGCGGCGACGACCTTCCTTTCGACCAGCGTGTCGTCGGTCTGGGCGAGCGCCTCGGTTCGGAACGGCAGTTCGACGTGGCAGGTGGCCTCCACCCCCAGCTGGCCGGCCCTCGCCAGAGCCTCGCCGATCTGTTCGTCGACCGGTCCCTCAGCCGCGATCCGGAACGCGATTCCGTGGGCTCCGGCTCGTGTGAGCGGCTCGATGGCCGGATGCGACGGGTGGAAACCTTCCCGGGGGAAGTGGGAGAAATACGCACCCGTGTTCTCGTCGGTCTTGCCCAGACGGCCCACGATCAGTCGCGGCCCGTCCCAGTGGGTGAGCAATTCCGCCAGCTCACCCACCTGGGAATCACCGACGACCACCTCCCACAGGGCGTCGCCACCGTGACGTTCGTGGAGTTCGCGCTGAGCCGGGGTTGGTGGACCGCCGGAGAAGAAATGGCTTTCCACGCCGTGGCGGCTCAGCCACTCGAGTCGGAGGCGGACGTCGTCGTCCCTCAGATCCGATAACGGAACCCGCACCCGCGACAGCCCGAGGTCGAGGACCTGCAGCAGTGCGGCCTCGTCGCGGGCCACCTTGCGGTCGAGGGCGTCGAGGTCGCCGTAGGGCAACTCCGAGCGGCGACCCAGGCGGTGACGAAGCCACACCCCCAGCTGCTTGGACGGGGCCGGTGGACCCGGCGCCAGGCCGAACGGGCGAACGACCTCGAGCGCGTAGCCCGTCTCCAGCACGGTCAGTTTCGACACCCCCAGATGCTCGACGTCGTCCCTGCCATTTTCGGCGTCGACCGGCGGTGTCGACCGCAGGGCGCTGTATTCGGGTCGGGTGAATGCCACCGATGGAAGAGACACGAGGTCGACTCCCTCGAATCGGTTCAGGAAGAAGCGATGGACGTGGCCGCTGAACACGGCCTCGACGCCGTTGTCGACCAACAGAGCGAGCAGACGGGCCCTGACACCCGTCTCGAGATTGTCGTAGTGATCGTCTTCGTCGGGGTCGGTGAGAAAGGGGGGATAGTGCATGAAAACGAAACATCGTTCGCGGTTTGAGCGAAGGTCGGCTTCCAGCCAATTCCACTGACGGGCTCCCTCTTCGATGTCGGCCCCGAGCAGCCCCCCATCGACGACGACGAGATGCACCCCTGCCGAATCGAGGCTCCGGAACGGAGCGCCCCAGGTGTGAGCGAAGGCATCTCGTCCCTGCTCGACGTGTTCCGGGGCGTAGCCACTCCCGCTCTTGTCACCCACATCGTGGTTGCCGGGCACCACGACCATGGGAGCACCGAGGTCGGCGTAGATCTCCGAGGCCACCCGGAGGGCGTCGGCGTGGGTCGCCAGTGTGGGTATCGGGTGAACGACATCGCCGAGATGCACGACGAGATCCGGTTTCATGGCACGTATGGCGGCAGCAGCGGTTCGGTTGCGGTCATTGTGGGACGTGTCCGAGGCGTAGGCGAGCTGACCGTCGTCGTGTTCGGGACGAATATGGGTGTCACTCACCAGCGCGATGGTCAGTTTCGACATGACCCAATTCGTATCAGAACCGGCTGCGACGTCTGCGGGCGGAGAGCAGTCGGACCGGGAGCAGCCGCATCAACAACGACAAGCGAGGCTGGTCATTTCCGCGACCTTGTCCGGGTTGTTGTCGTATGCATGCGCACAAACCCGTGCCGAACGAGGTTTCGCTCTGATCCGCCACCGGGGGCACATTGCGCGAGCGCTATCGTGCAGCCGGCATCGGCAGCCATGCGCAGACGATGTGTGATCAACGCCGCGTGGACGCCACGTCCGCGCTCGGTCGGGAGGGTCGACGTTCCTCCGAGCAACGCCAGATCGTCTCGGATCGACAGAGTCGCACAGCCCAGAATTCTTCTGTCGAGAACGGAGCGGGCAAGCAGCAGACCGGGAGACTGGGCATCGGCAGCAGCGGCGGCGAACACATCGCTGGCGCGGCGCGCCTCACCGCTGCCGTGACCCCAACCATCGGCGGTCGTAGCCTGCCAGACGGCGAGAGCCGATTCGCCCACCACCTCCACCTCGACCGAACGATCCGGGTCGGGCGAGTGGTCATCGATTACACGGGACATCAATGATGTTTGACCTCCGGCTCTGAATCCTCGGGCAGCCAATCGAGGTGCAACCGACGGCAACGTGTGCTCATTGATCTCGAAGGCCGGCTCGACCCCGACGGCGCTGCTGCGCCTCTCGAGTAGGTCGAGTTGAATGTCGGTCACGTCTGTCTCAAGGCCCGCAGCCAGTACTCGGTTCACATAGAGACTCGGGCCCAGCAGCACAGCCTGCCCATCCGCCAGCTCGAAGGTCTCCGTTTTCCACGAACGGTCATGAATCGCCAGCGCCCTCGCCACTTCCACGATGTCCAGAGCGATCGCCCTCTCGAACCCGACCACCATCGCCTTGTCGAATCTGGTCCGCTGCCCGAGACCATCTACGGGTTCATCGGAAGTCCCGAGTGACCGACTCATGCCGCCGAACGTAGCACCGGCCATGTCGCCGGGTCGGCGCATTCCGATGGAGGCCATTTGAGTCCGCCGTAAACCGCCTCGTCCCTGCCGAGGGGTCTACGGGGTGTCTTCGTGTGGTGCGGAGTGTTGATTTCGCAGTCGCGCCGGCCGTTCTCAGAGGCTGACAACCGCCAGGTCGAGTTGGTCGGCGAGTGCGTACAACTCGGCACGGACATCGCCGTAGCCGATGCCGTAGTGGTGTTCCAGTCCTTCGCCCATCACGGTGTCCAACACGTCGACCGCGGGCCGATCGAACTGGAGCACTCCTGCCGTGCCGGCGAACGCCAGCGGTGCCCGCAGCATCTCCCCACCTCCGATCACCAGGCGGTCCTCCCCGGCCGACTGACTGAAACGGGCGAGCGTCACCCGCCCCGGCTTGAGGGGAAACTCGTTGAGCAGTGGCTTCCCCCGGTTGCTGTGCACCGTCGCAGTAGCGACTGCTTCGGGATCCGCCAACGAGATCGGCGCCAGCCCGCAGTGCCAGAAGACGCCGGTGCCCTCGTCGAAATCAACCCCCACCAGATCGGCCACGAAAGACGGGGACCCGGTGAGCCATTGCAGGACGAGGCCTGTGACGCTGCCGTAGGCGTCGGCCTCACAGCACGCGGGCACCCCGGCGTCAGCCAGGAATGCCTGCGGAGCGCACGCCGCCGCTCCGAACTCGGTGAAGCACTCGGGCCAACACCGGGTGGCGACGGCGCTCCAGCCGCGCTCCTGAATCAGGCTGCTCAGACCCAGATTCAGACGCAGGCTCCGATCCAGGGACAACTGGTCGAGTGCGTCGAGTCCATGCAGATCCACCGCGATTTCGGCCCGCAGGGCGGCGACATCAGCATCGGAGGCTTGGCGCGCCCGAGCGAAGAACAGAGGCAACGACACTTGCTCGGCCGCCGCGCCCGTTACATCAGCAAGCCGGGTCGGGTCGTAGTCGCAAGGTTCGAAGCCCGCCGGGCGCTCACCCACGATGCCGATGGTCGACTCGGCGAGACGACGCCGGACGTCATCGACCTCACGCTGAGCTCCGGAGTCCAGCGCCAGAACGGGCGAAGGAGCCAGCGGTGGCGACTGCGCGGTGACGAGGGCACGCCTCAACTCGGCGAGCGCGTTTGCATCGGAGGGCCGACGGTACATCCAGCGGTAATCGCGGCCTCGGCGCTTGAGAGCGAACCCGGCCAGGTTGATGCCGCAGAGTGAGTTGAGTAGGAGTCGCCCTCCGGTGCGGTCCTCCGGGAACGCCCACAACAATGTCGGGGCATCGGTGGATTCGGCCAGGGCGACGGCAAGCCTGGAGTCGGCGAAGCTGGCCTGGAGAAGCACCAGGGCGTCGAGGTCGGCGCCGGTCCACGCTGTCACTGCAGCATTGACGGCGTCTTCGTTCACCAACAGAGAAGGCGAACCGATCAACTCGGCGCCAACGGTGTCGAGGACCTCGAACGCTGCGGTCGCCATCCGCTGGGCGAACGCGGTATCGAACATCGGGCTGGCAATGGCGGCGACCGCTAGACGCATTGGCTGACCTCCTTGGGCCTCGATGTCATGGGTTTGACTCGAGGAAGGCTGCGACCTCTCGGCGATCGGGAATCCCGGCTCTTCCCCCGGTTCTGGTGCATTTCACAGCCGAGGCCCCCGTCGCGAAGCGTAGGGCCGACTCGACCGACTGGCCTTCGACGATGGCCAACGCGAAGGCCCCGTGAAACACGTCGCCGGCACCAAGAGTGTCGACTACGTCGACCACGAACGCACTGCGGTGATGCACTGAGCCGTCATCGAGCCAGTAGACGCCTTCATCACCCGCGGTGGCTGCGACCCAGGCATCGGTGTGTTCCGCGACGCTGCGCATTGCCTCCTCGGCATCTGCGCCACCAGTGAAGGCCATCAATGTCGGAAGAGAGAAGATCACATGGGTTGCCGCCGCCAGAATCTCGGTACCGCGGTTGACCGCGGGATCGTGATCGCAGTCCACGATGGCCGGCAACCCACGCTCTCGCGCCTCCAGCAAAGCGGGCACGGCACCGCCCGGCCAGCGCATATCGGTGAGTACGGCTGCCGTCCCCGCAAGTTCGTGGTGGTCGACCGGCGGGCCCGCGCTGAAAAGATCCGGGTCGGCGTGGTTCACGATCAGGCGGTCACCCGTTCCGTCGACGAGTACCGCCGAGAGCGGCGAGGCTGCACCTGCCACCCGACGAACCGCAGCCACGTCGACACCCGCGCTAGCCAGACCGGCCACGATGCGGTCACCGGTCAAGTCATCGCCCACGCACCCGATGAATGCGGCCTCGCCGCCTAGCGCGGCCACGGTCACCGCCGCATTCGCGGCCACTCCCCCACCAATCTCGTCGCGTCCGTGGGCCGGGTACTTGCCGGGCCCGGTGGGATAGGTGTCGACGCGAAACACCAGATCCAGTGTGGCGATCCCGATGCAGGTCACGTGGGACATCTCAGTCACCTCAGCAGAGCCGTGCGCACATGCCGACCGGACCATATCCGACCACGTTCACGTCGGCGTCAGCGGGCACGCAGGCACGTGACCTTCGCCCCTGCCCCCGGCGAGCGATCATTCATACGGTTAATCCCTGATGGCCATGCACACCTTGCCTTCCCACTCGGTTCTGGCGTTGCGGCGGTGGCCGGCCGTCGTCGGCGCCATCGTGATCCAGCTGTGTCTTGGCGCCATCTACGCCTGGTCGGTGTTCACTCCCGCTCTCCGCGACGCCGGATGGAGTCGGCTGGAAACGCAGATCGTCTTCTCGATCGGGCTCGGCATGTTTGCTCTCGTCATGGTCCTGGCCGGCCGGAGGCTCAAGACCTGGGGGCCACGCCGCCTCGCCGCGATGGGGGGAACCACACTCGGCGCCGGCTACGCGATCGCCAGCCTCGACGGCGGGGACAACTTCGCAGTTGTCCTGATCGGCGCGGGCGTGATCGGCGGCGCGGGGATCGGGCTCGCCTACGTCGTCCCGATTGCCGTCGGCATGCGGTGGTTCCCTGACCGAAAGGGCATGATCGCCGGCGCGGCCGTTGCCGGATTCGGATTTGGCGCGTTGGCGTGGATCAAGATCGCCGGTTCATGGGGTGGGCTGATCGATTCCTACGGACTCGACGGGACCTTCCTCACCTACGGCCTCGTGTTTGCCCTGCTCGTTGTCGGGTCGAGCGTCGTGATGAAGATGCCACCCGAGGGGTGGGTCCCCGAGGGGTTCGTACCTCCGGTCGCCGCGGGGTCTGGCGGCGAGGATTTCAGCCCACGCGAGATGCAACGCACGCCCCAGTTCCACCTGATCTCGCTGACCTTCGCGGTCAGTGCCGGCGCCGGGCTCATGGCCATCGGATTGATGAAGCTCTATCCGGTCGAATCACTCACCGACTCTGGTCTGAGCGAGAACGAGGCCAGCGCAATTGCGGGGACCGCTATGGCGCTGTTCTTCAGCGTTGCCAACGGCGCAGGCCGTTTGGTTTGGGGGGCGGCCAGCGATCGCTTGGGCCGCAAGAACTCGGTCATTGCCATGACCGCCAGCCAGGGCGTCTTTCTCTTCGCCTTCATCCCGATGGCCGGCAACGAGTATCTGCTGTACCTGGCGGCCACCTTGATCGGTTTCAACTTCGGTGGCAACTTCGCGCTCTTCCCCGCATTGACGGCCGACGAGTTCGGTGACAACGCCATCGGACAGAACTACCCGTGGGTGTTTCTTGCCTACGGCGCGGGCGGCATCGTCTTCCCGATTCTGGGTGGCTGGCTCGGCGACATCGGAAACTTCCCGCTGGCGTTCGCGATCTGCGGCGCGGCGTGCCTAATCGGAGCACTCGCTGCTGCATTGATCTTCCCGCCCCACCACGAAGACGTCGAGGCAAAGGTGGGAGTTCTCGGTTTCTTCCACAACGCCCACTTGTTCGACCACTAGCTGACGAGCGGCAGCGGGGGGACGGCAGCGGGGGGACGAGAAGACCCTCGCAAGATAGTTCGAGGAGTGCTCGCTACTCGTCGTAGCCGTAGGTCGAGAACGGGTTGAGGATCTGGTTACCCCAGAGTTCCCGTCGCTCAGCGCGCGTCAGACCAACGGTGTCGGCGACCTCATCCCAGCGCTCCGTGATCACAGCAAGCTGTCGGTCGATGATCGCACGTGCGTCGCGTTCGCTCAGGTCGTAGTGACGCGCCGCGCCTATGCATACCGTCACCTGCGACAGTCGCCCTCCATCGGGAGCGATCGCCATCGCCTGTGCCTGTTCTCCACCTGCCCTTGCCTGAGGACAGATGTCGTAGGCCGGTGTGAGCTCTAGCCGTTCGCCGTCCCAGAACGCTGCGTGATTCCGCGCATGGTCATCTGTGTTGCCCATAAGGATGTTGAACACGACCCGGGCAAAGAGTTCGTGGAGCGTCTGAGTGCGGGTGAGGAAGCGCTGGCGGATCACGTCTGCGAGGTCGTGGTACGTCGCATGCCGCCCCGCCAGCTCGTGAAACCCGAGGATCGTCAGGGCAGACACGAATCCCCGCCGCGTCCCATCCGGCCCACGGTCGAATCTCTCGACTAGCAATACATCTCGCCCAGAGACCTGAACCACTTCGGTCTTGGCTACGCGGATTCCGACGAGTTCGGCAAGCTTCATCGCTGCCGCCTCCGCCTTGATCACCGGATAGCTGTCGGTCGGCGAAGAGAACTTCGCAATCAGGTTGCGCGAACCATCGATCAATGTCGCCTTCGGGCGGGCGCCACCAGCCGACGATCCTGCAGTCAAAGCTTCTGCCAAGGGCTCCTCGAGTTCCTCACCCTCCTGGACCGCGTTGGCGGCGCGCAGGAGATCCTCGAGCGGTGCATCGTGAACGCGTGGGACGTACTCGATCGGCGATTCTTGGAAGTCGAGCGAGCCCGTTCGATTCGATCCTGATCGGAGCAGGTAGGTCAGAATCGGCACATCTCCGGGGTCGCGGTCCCTCGCATCGCCAGACATCAGCTGCCTCATGATTACGCGTTGACCCCACGCATCGGGACCGCCGTCACGAATGACACCGGCCACTTCGAGGTCGGGGGCTGGTTCGATTCGCCCGCGGCGTAGCGGCAGCTCCGGAAGGTAGAGAGGGATCGCCTTCTCGTTTGCCAGATAGGACCGACCGTACGCAAACGTGATCACGTGGCCGCCGCCGGGCGCAGGAATCGCTTCGAGTACCCCGGTCGGGATGGGCTCGCTTTCGCCCGGCAGCCATGACCAGACGTATGCACGCTCCGGCGTCTCAGAAGTCGTCATCGAGGCCCTCGTCGGAGATCGCCAAGACTCGCTCGCCGAGCAGCGCGGCGCGATTCACAAGATTGTCAGCGAGGATTGCGAGCTCGGAGGGGCTCGGAGTGAAGAGCGGGACTCCCACGAGGACGGCGACATCGAACGCCGTGCCAAGTGCGACCGTCGCGTCCCCGCGCTCGACCTTGCGGAGGGTCCGCAGATTGATCCCTGCTTGTTCAGCGAGTCGGACTGCGCTCCACCGACGTTCTCGTCGAGCCGCTGTCACCTGGGCACCAAGGGCGCGGGCGGCGTCGCGAGCCTGCGGTGTAGTTGCTCGAGCCATCGACATACTCTCCCAGTCAGTAGTATAAGAAGGCAGTATAATGCTGCTATGCCACCAAAACAGCAGCATAGTGCCAGCTTGATGGCGACTGGGGCGACCGCAAGAGCGTTCGGCACCGCCGAGAACCACGCACAGCGGGCACTGTCTTGAGTTGTGACCGCTGTTTTCCGCTGGTCACCCTTGTGACGGTGATCAACAAATCCCCAGGTCAGATCACTCGATACGCAGCCCCGAGATGGCCCTGCTGATCACCAGCTGCTGGATCTGTTCGGTGCCTTCGAAGATGTCGTGGGTCTGATTTGGACTTACCCACAGATGTCCACTGGTGTCCGTTTATGCCAGCTGACCTGGGGAAACGTCGACCGGTGCTATCCGCTGGCTACCGCTGGGTATCCCTACTATTCGAGAAAAGTAGGGATGGAATCGTGGAGGTCTGGAGTTCCCCCGCTACGTGAGACAGGGTGATTGTGGTTTCTCATGCTGCTTTGGAGGCAGCGTAGACCTCGGCGGGGGTTCGGTGCTCGCGGCGGGCTTGGTGTCGGCTTCGGTTGTAGAACGTTTCGATGTAGTCGAACAGGATCGTGCGCAGCTGCGAGCGGGTTATGTCTTCCCACGGTCCGTGGATGTGGCGGATGTCGCGTTTGATGGTCGCCCAGGTCGATTCCATCGCGGCGTTGTCCCAGCACACCCCGGTAGCGCCGAACGGCGCCGTGACGCCCCAATCGGCGAGGCTGTTGCTGAACGTCAGCGACGTGTATTGCGGGCCCCTGTCGGCGTGGTGGACAACGTCGTTGTCGGGGTCTCGGCGGGTGAGCGCCATCACCAACGCGTTGACAACCAGGTCGCT
>JAJCXX010000005.1 GCA_029263195.1 Acidimicrobiales bacterium | reverse complement strand
TCAGCTTGGGAAGCTGATGTTCTACCCCTGAACTACACCCGCGGGGGAGGCCGAGCGTAGCGGAGTCAATTTCCGATCGTGTCGAGAAGCGGCTCGAGCAGATCCTTGATCGAGGTGATCCCGAGCACCCCATCGCCACGGTCGACGGCCAGATGGCGCACGCCGGCCTGGTGCATGGTGAGGGCGGCATCAGAGATCGTCATATCGCCGGGAACGACGATCAGGTCGCGGGTCATGTAGTCGGAGATCGGGGAGCTCGACCGGTTGGCGGCGAGCGCTCTGACCACGTCGCGTTCGGTGACTATGGCGGTGTCGCCCAGCTCGTCGTCGATCAGGAGCGCTCCGCAGTCGGCCTGGTGCATGCTGGCTGCAACCGTCGAGACGTCGTCGTCGATGTTGCCGCGCAGTGGATCGAACGAGGTGACCGACCTCACGGGGCTGTGGCCGTCGACCGCCTCTAGATCAGGATGGGTCATGTAGGTGGCTCCCCAACGAACGTTCGAGGTAACTCTGCCCTCGCTGAATCATGGCCGCAAGCGCGCTGCTGGGAACAACTCGGCGAAGGTGGGGCCTACCGGGGATCCGGTGCGCTGATCCGTGTACAGTCCGCTCGATGGCCGAACTTCGTTTCACCTTCGGAACCATGGGCTCCGGCAAGTCGACTCAGGTCCTTCAGATCCACTACAACCTGCGGGCGCGGGGACTCTCGACGATCCTCACCACCCAACTCGACCGAAGTGGCGGACAGGTGTCGAGCCGTCTCGGCGTTTCCGCCGATGCCGAGGTCGTCGATTCGTCGACCGATCTGTTTGAACTGGTCAGGCAGAGAGTGAAGTCAGACGGCCATGTCGACGCCGTGATCTGCGACGAATCCCAGTTCTACGAAACGGTGCAATGCGACCAACTCGCCAGGGTGGTCGATGATCTCGGGGTCGACGTCTACGCCTTCGGACTGCTCACCAGCTTTCAGGGAGAGTTGTTTCCCGCCACGGCACGACTCCTCGAACTCGCCGACATTCGCACCGAAATCCAGGTCGAGGCCCGTTGTCGATGTGGTGAACGCGCCACCCACAACGCACGGTTCGTCGACGGCCACCAAGTCGTGTCGGGTCAATTGAAGGTGGTGGGCGACACCACTGGTCCCGCGGCCGGCGAGGTCACCTACGACCTGTTGTGCCGGCGACATTGGATGGAAGGCGCCCGTGCCGCCACCGGCGACCAACTCGAACTTCTCGACAACGAAGACGCCCGACCATCGGGACATCCCGACCGCAGCGGCCCGGTCGAGGTTCACCCCCAGGACGTTCCGACCCCACTCCACGCCACCCAGATGGGAGCAACTCCGTGATCCTCTCCGATCGCTCCATTCGTGAGCAGCTCGACGCCGGACGCATCATCATCGACCCGCTCGACCCCAACGGGTTGCAGCCATCGTCGGTCGATCTTCGCCTCGACCGCTGGTTTCGTGTGTTTCGCAACCACACGATGGGGCACATCGACGTGAAACAGAACCTCGAAGAACTGACCCAGCTCATCGAGGCCGGCGACGACAATCCCTTCATGCTCCACCCGGGCGAATTCGTTCTCGGCTCGACTCTCGAACGAGTCGAGGTTCCCGACGATCTGGTGGCCCGACTCGAAGGCAAATCCAGCCTCGGCCGTCTGGGCTTGCTGATCCATTCCACCGCGGGATTCGTCGATGCCGGATTCGCCGGCCAGCTCACACTCGAGTTGTCCAACGTGGCCAACCTGCCGATCACGCTCTACCCGGGCATGAAGATCGGCCAGATCTCCTTCCAGAAAATGACCACGGCCGCCGATCACCCATACGGATCAGGGAAGCTCGGCTCCAAATACCTCAACCAGCGGGGGCCAATGCCCAGTCGCTACTGGGAGAACTTCGGCTGAAATAGGTGACGGGTGGTCAGCGGTATTGCGTGGCGGTGATGATCCCGCCGAGGATCATTCCGAGGCCAGCGAGAAGAATGCCGTTGTTGGTGGTCCAGAGCGAACCGACGTAGTTGAGAAGGATCACGATGATCCCGGCACCCATGAGGCCGAACATCAGAACCGGTACCCATATGGGGCTTGGGGGCTGCGTCTTGTAGCCGGTGTGAGACACCGTTTTCGAGACATAGCCATCGGGATGGGTGCCCTTCGGGGTCACCCTTCCGCTCTGTACCCGACGTTTGGTTGGCTTCTCAGTCATGGATCAGAGGATAGAGGGCGCGCCGCCGTTGAGCCATGTCGTCTTTCGCACGACAGGGAAGTCACTCGACCGGAGTGACCAGATCCATGTCCTCGAGACAGTGCCGGGGAGCCTGTGGCTCGTCGTCGGGTGCGATCGTCATTTTCACCTCGGAACCGCAGATACTGCAGCGATACGAGATCTTGACCTTGCGTAGTTCGCCGGCCGGCGGTGGCTCGGGTGTGGGCCGAGCCAAGCCACGAAGCATGGCCAGCCCGATCTTGATCATCACCACCGCGGCAATGATCGCGATGATCACATTCAGAGCGTTCACCGGCTTGATCCCATGGTGGAGTCAGCCTAGGACCCAGTGCGATGGCCGGCTGCCGCCGGTCGGGAATCGATGATCGTCGCGGCGGCGGCGGTCTGACCGGAGGCCAACGCGAGTGTCGGCCCGGCAACGGAGAGCCGATCGAGGCTGTCGACGATCAGCCGGATCTCCTCGGCGGCACCACTGTCGCCGGTGGCGAGGGCGCCTCCCCAAGTGTTGGCGATCGCCGGATCGAGGTCGAGCACACGACAGATCGAGAGCAGAGCCGCGGCGCTTGATTCGATGATCTCCCAGTTGCTCACATCGGACAACTTGAGATCGGCCTGATCGACGGCGGCCTGCACAGCTGCTCTCGCGCCGCCGGCCGGCGACCCGGGATCTCCGGAGGACCGAGCAAATGAGACGATCCGGCCGAGCGGCTTCCGATCCGAGTCGTCGGGGGTCGGACCGATTATCAAGCCGCTCACGCCGTCGGCCGGCGGTGCGAACGAGGCCGCCGTGATCGTGCCGTCGGGATCGAACGCCGGCGGCAACCGGCTGAGACTGACCGCGAGGTCGCGCAACACGTCGGCCCCGACGCTGGCGCCTCGCCGTCGAGCGGCACCGGAAGTCGTCCGTCCGGCGATGGCCACGACCCGCGATGGATCTGAGGCGCGGCGACGTTCCAGGCTCCGGGACACCGCGAGATCCTGTTCGACTCGGTCGATGCGAAGCGATGCCGCCGTGGCATCAGCGGCGCGGTGTGGCGACAACAAGCCGCCACTGTCGGCGAACCTCTCGGTCGGCCCATCAGACCAGGGACGGCCGTAGGTTCGGCTCAGCGCCGACGCCCCCGGTGGCACGATCGACGAGCTCGAAACGCCCAGCACCACCGCACGACGAATCGCTCCCGTCTCGACGGCAGCAATCGCAGCGTGAAGCGCCGTTGACCCGCTCGTCTCGGCGGCATCGACGACCATTCCTGCGATTCGGACCGGCCAACCAGCCGAGAGGACTGCGGCCCGGGCCATGTCGGCCCCCTGGGCACCGACCGGCTCAGCGCATCCAACCCACACCTCGTCGATCTCGTCGACCCCGACCGGCCCCCCGGCGACGAGCTCGCGAAGCACTGCGGCCGCCATGTCGACCGGGTGAAGTCCGCTGAGCGAACCATCGACCGGGCAGACTGGGGTCCGAGCAGCTGCCAATACCGACGTCATTGAGTCATACTCCTACACGGCGCACCGACCGGGAGAAACATCATGCTTTTGGCGCAATCAGTTGACGGCACCTACGAACTCCTGCCCGACAACGTAAATGTTGCCCTGCTGATCATCCGGGTCGTCATCGGCGTCACCGTTGCTGCCCACGGCTACGGAAAGTTCTTCCGAGGCGGGAAGATCTCCGGCACGGCCGGATGGTTCGACTCGATCGGCATGAAGCCCGGGCGACTCCACGCCTATCTGGCGGCATCCACCGAGGTCGCGGGCGGTCTCTTGCTGGCCGTTGGTCTTCTGACCCCGCTGGCGGCCGCCTCGGTTGTAGCCGTGATGTTCGTGGCGGCCTGGACCGTTCACCGACAGAACGGATTCTTCATCGTTGGCGACGGCTGGGAGTACAACTTCATCCTGGCGGCCATGGCCGCGGCGGTCGCGGTGGCCGGTGCCGGCAAGTACTCGCTCGACTACGAGCTCGAACTCATCGAGGACCTCGATGGCTGGACTGGAGCGATCATCGCGGTCGGAATAGGTGTCGGCTCGGCGATAGCTCAGCTCGTGATCTTCTTCCATCCGAAACCTACGGTCGAGGACTCAACAAGCAACGACGACTAGCAGGCATCCGACCGTCCGGGTCACTCCTCTAGATCGGTGACACAGCGGAGCCCGATCGAATCGGGAAGGACCCCACCGCATGTTCGTCCGAAGTCCTCATAGCCCGACACCAGCGGGGAGGTCTCGTAGAGCAGGTCGCATGCAGAGTTGTCGCCGCCGGCGCACGAATCCCACAAGCCATCGAAGACAGCATCGTCGCCGTAGGTATCTATGGCACCGGGTCCGGCCTGCGCCATGCAGTCGAGCACGGCTTCGGCCGCCTCGGGGGTGAGAACGAGAGGTTCGGCCGGATCGGTGATCGAGCCATCGGAGCCCATGGCGGCGATCGCGGCAACGGCGCAACGCCCTTGCTCGAATGTGACAGGGGTACCCGCCGCCGCCAACTCATCGACAAGAGGTTGAACGAGCCGATCGATACGCGACGGATCCTCGATGCAGTCGAGAATGGCGGTGGCGATCACGCCGTCCTCAGTCGGGGTGAGGCTGTCGGTGGCCATGGATGCAAGGTCGACCCCGCCGTTCAAGACGTCGGTGATCACACAGACCATCTCGGAATCGGTCATCCCCGAACCGTTCCAGTCGGCGAGAGCCAGAGTCTCGGCGTCGCCGATGGTCACGGCCGGATCGTTGTTCGACGAACCGCACGACGTAGCGAAGATGACCACAATCAAAGCGGCAAGAAGAGTGGGCCTCATGAAATCAAACGATCGGCCAGACCGGAACCGCCCGGCACTCACATGTGCACACATGGTCGAAGCTATCCCGCTTCTGAGGGCCGCGATTGGCGGGTATGTCCCCTTGTTGTGTGAAGATCGGGTCTGACCGATGTCACCAGCAGCGGAGTCGGCCGATGACTGAACACGAAAAAGCGACCCTCACACCCGAATCGCGTGGCGGATTGTTCGACAATCTCGAGTCCGATCGTTTCGATCTGGTGGTGATAGGCGGCGGTATCACCGGAGCCGGAGTGGCTCGCGACGCGTCGGCCCGAGGTCTCAAGGTCGCGGTGGTCGAGGCCGACGATTTCGCGGCCGGCACTTCCTCGAGGTCGTCGAAACTGATACACGGGGGCCTGCGATATCTGGCGATGGGTGAGGTCAACCTGGTCCGCCGGACCGCTCTCGAACGCAAGGCCGTTCACGCCATGGCGCCACACCTCTCCGAGCCGTGCCTGATGGTGGTTCCCGCACGCGGCCGCACATCGCTGGCGACGTTCAAGGCCGGAATCGGCACCTACGAACGACTAGGCGCGGTAGACGATCGCGATCGTCACGTCATCTGGGGAGTCGACGAGCTCCCCGATGAAGAACCGCTGCTGCGCACCGACCCCTACCGCTGGGCGGTGGCCTACCGCGAGTACATCACCGACGATGCCCGTCTCGTGCTGGCCGTGATGCGTGCCGCTGCCGCCACCGGCGCGGTGGCCGCGAACATGGTCGAAGTCACCGATCTTCTGCTCGAGGACGGACGCATAGACGGGGTGGCCGCCACCTGTGGCATCAGCGGCCGCGCCATCGAGGTCCGGGCCGATGTGGTGGTCAACGCCGCCGGACCGTGGGTCGAGAAGCTGGCGCGCATGGAGGCCGATCCGCCGCGAACGCTGCTGCATTTGTCGAAGGGCATCCATGTCGTGTTGCCGCGCGACCGGCTCCCGGTCAACAATCTGGTGATTCTCAATACCAACGACAAGCGGTCGATATTCGTCGTTCCACGCGGCGATGTGGTGATCGTCGGCACCACCGACGCCAGCTACGACGGCGACCGCCCGTTGTGGCCCGAAATCGAAGCGTCCGAGGTCGACTATCTGCTGGAACCGCTGGTGAAGTACTTCGACATCCAGCCGATCGAACCTCGAGACGTGGTTGCCACGTGGTCGGGGGTACGACCACTGGTCGCGCAGAACAAGAAGGACCCCAAGGAGATCTCCCGCAAGGACGAGGTCTGGGTCGGGCCGGGCGGGATGATCAATATTGCCGGCGGCAAGCTGACCGGTTTCCGCCGCATGGCCGAAGAGGTCGTGGAGATTGCCGCCAAGGAACTCGGTCGACAACTCCCCGAAGGCCCCGGCAAAGCGGCTGTTCCCGGAGCCGACACCGGCCGTGATCTCGATCTCTACGCGGAAGGGGTGGTGGATCGCACCGGAATTAGCGAATCTGCCGCTCGACGAATGGTGCGCCTCTACGGCTCAGAGACCGAGGATGTTGTGGCGCTCGGCGCCGATCCGATCGTCGACGGTGGCGTGACGCTCCGGGGCGAGATCGACTGGGCGATCGAAATGGAGGCGGCCCTCCGACTCGAGGACGTGATCTACCGGCGCACCCGCACCGCTTGGTACGCGCCGGCCGAGCGCGACAAGATCACGCCGGTGATCGCCGAACACATGGCCGCGAAGCTGGGATGGGACGACGACCGGAGGGCCACCGAGATAGCGGCAGTGCAAGCGCATTTCGATGACGAGATGGCGTTCAAGACAGGAGAACAGAAGTGACCGATCTGATCGACGAACTAGCGGCAGTACTCGGAGACGGACTGATCCGCGACGAAACCCAGCGAGCCGAACGAGCCCGCGACACCTGGATGCGATCGGAGATACTGAAAGGCGAGGGTTCGTTCGAACTTCCCCTGGCCGTGGCCGCCCCGATTGACGCGGGCCAGTTGTCCGAGGTCGTGAAGCTCTGTCGATCCCACGGCGTGAAGATGATTCCCCGAGGCGGTGGGTCAGGTGTCGTCGGAGGAGTTCTCGCGTCGGCCGATTCGCTGGTCATAAGCACTGAGCGAATGACGGGTTTGCGGACCCTCGACTCCCACAACCTTCTCGCCACCTTCGGCGCGGGCACCAACGGCTACGAGGCCGAGATGATGGTCCAGGATGAGGGCCTCACCATCGGGCATTGGCCGCAGTCGATCGAGTTGTCGACCGTTGGCGGCTGGGTCGCCACGCGAGCCTCAGGCCAGTACTCCACGGCATACGGCAACATCGAAGACGTGGTCCATTCTCTCGAGGCCGTCCTTCCCGACGGGTCGATCTATCGCAGCCGGGCCACGCCGAGGGCCGCGGCCGGTCCCGATCTCAGACATCTGCTGCTCGGCGGTGAAGGGGTCACGGGGCTGGTCACCGAGGTCACGTTCTCGCTGCGTCCCCTGCCCGAGCAAGGGGTGCGTCAGGCATTCCATTTCGAGGACTTCGACACCGGTCTCAGCGCCATCCGTGAAGTGATTCGCCCCGGATGGCTGCCTCCTGTGGTGCGCCTGTACGACGGTCGTGAATCCTGGCGACACTTCAAGGATCAGCTTCCCAAGGGCCGCTGCATGCTCATCTTCCTGCATGAGGGTCCTCCCGGTTTCGCACCACTGCAGGCCGCGGCGGCTGAGGACATCTGCGTAGCAAACGGCGGTTTGGCGGCGGCCGAGGAAGTTGTCGACGCGTGGTTCGACAGCCGCAACACCGTCCCCACCTGGGAGGAACTGCTCGCTCAGGGAATCATGGCCGACACGATTGAGATCGCCACCGACTGGACCCACCTGCCCGGTCTCTACACGGCGGTCACCGACGCGATCTCGGCGGTGCCGGGAGTGATCGCGGCCACCGGACACACATCCCATAGCTACCGGTCGGGCGCGAATCTCTACTTCACGTTCGCCGCGATTCCGGCTGATCGTGCCGACTTCGTTACGACCTACGACACCTGCTGGCGGGTGGCGATGGAGGCAGCGGCCGCAATGGGGGCGGGCCTGTCCCACCATCACGGGATAGGTCGGATGCGCCGTGACTGGATGGCCGAGGAGTTGGGCGATGGTGGGCTCGCGATGTTGAGGGCGGTGAAGGCCGCACTCGACGCGGACAACCTCATGAACCCCGGCGTCCTGATCGGAGACGACCCGGCATGACCGCGGTGGCCGGTCTCGACGTCGGCACCACCAGCATCCGGGCCGGTGTGTTCGATGAGGCCGGCCGACGAATCTCGATGACTCAGCGTCGCCTCGGCATTCAACACCCCTTCGACGGAGCGGTCGAGCAGGATCCTTCCGAGATCCGCGACGTGGCGGTCGATCTACTGCGCGAAGCGCTGAAACAGTCCGGACTTCGCTCGGGCGATCTGGCGGCAATCGGCATCGCCAATCAACGATCGACTGTGGTCGCCTGGGACGCGGTCACCGGTCAACCGCTTTGTCCGGCGGTGGGGTGGCAGGACACTCGCACCGCCGATCGTGTCGCCGAGTTTCGGGCCAACGGGATACCGCTCACGACCACGGCGTCGTGTTCGAAGGTCGAGTGGCTCCTCGCCAACGAAGAGTCAGTGATGGAGGCCCGCCGATCCTCGAGGCTGCGACTCGGCACGATCGACGCCTGGCTCACCTCGGCTCTCACCTCCGACGACGCCTTTCAGACCGACCCGTCCAACGCCGGAGCGACGGGCTTCTACGACGCCCAATCGGGCGACTGGAGCGAGTTCGTGGTCGAGATGTTCGGTGCCGAGGTCGGCCTGCTTCCCGAAGTTGTCGCCACCAATGCTGTTGCCGGCACCACCCCGGTCGACCTGTTGGGGTCGGCGGTTCCCGTTGCGGCACGCGCCGGCGACCAACAGGCTTCTTGCTACGCCCACGGAATCTCACAGGGCGAGGCGAAGCTCACCCTCGGCACATCCGGAATGCTCGATGCGAGCACTGGCGCGGTGATCGGGGATGCTCCAGACGGCACCTACGCCCTGCCGCTTTGGCGACTCGACGGCGAGGACTCGGAGCCAGACCAGTTCTGCATCGAGGGTTCGATCAACACGGCCGGGGCTGTTGTCGAGTGGCTCGTCTCGGTGGGTCTGCTCCAGGACGTCGAGTCGCTCGACGGCATCGCCGGACAGGCTCGCAATCCCGCTGTGTTCGTGCCGGCCATGGCCGGGCTCGGGTCGCCTCGCCTCGATCCGATGGCCAGAGCGCTGATCGGGGCCGTCGGGCTCGACACCACCGCGCCCGACATCGTCGCTGGGGCTCTGAGAGGGATAGCGGCGCGAGCAGCACAGATCGCCGATCTCCTCGATGTCGGCGACGAAATGCTGGTCGACGGGGGACTCAGTCGCAGCACCATCATGTTGCAGACGGTGGCCGACCTCACCGGCCGAACGGTCCGACCATCGACCGATGTTGAGACCACTCTGCGCGGAGCGGCGATGCTGGCCGCCGATGCCGTCGGATCCCGGGTGGCGGCTCCGGTCGACGACTCGATCGAGCCGATTGATCCCTCGATCAGCGAAGACGAACGGCGCGAGATCCGAGATCGCCACGAAACGTTCGAGGCGGTCACCCACTCGTCCCCATGATCACGGCCGATCGCCCGTGTGCAATCATCGTCGGCCATGAGACTCGACAAGCCACGTGTGTTCCCGCTCAGCGATGACGAAGCCGACGAAACGCAGCAACAACTTCTCGACAGGATGCGGGGCGCCGACGGCGATGTGCTCAACATCTTCCGCACGCTCGCCAACCACGCCGATCTGACCAGACGCTGGATGGTGTTCGGTACCCACGTGTTGGTGAAGTCGACTCTTCCTGCCCGAGAGCGGGAGTTGGTGATTTTGCGAGTGGGTTGGTTGTGCCGAGCTGAGTACGAGTGGGGCCAGCATGTGGTCATTGCGCGTGACGCTGGAATTACCGACGACGAGATCAGGCGGGTGCAGGCCGGACCGGAGGCGGCGGGGTGGTCGGCGGCCGACCGCACTGCTCTGCGGGCCGTCGACGAACTGCTCGCCGACTCCCACATCAGCGACGCCATCTGGGCTGAGCTCGGTTTGATCTTCGAAACCGAGCAGATACTTGACCTGATATTCACCGTCGGCCAGTACAACCTCGTGTCGATGGCCCTCAATTCACTCGGCGTACAACTGGAACCAAACGCCCCCACCTTCCAAATCTGACCCCCTCCCCGTCCGAAATCAGTGGCGCCAGGCGACAATCCGTGCAGCTCACGGACCCTGATTTCGGAAGGATGGGGGGTGGTGGGGTAGAACCGTGGTCATGGGAAGTCGACTCGATGGCAAGGTGGCGATCGTGGCCGGGGCCGGCCAGACCCCGGGGGACACGGTCGGCAACGGCCGGGCCTGTGCCCTGAGGTTCGCCGAAGAGGGCGCGAAGGTTCTCTGCGTCGATCGACGACTGGACTCTGCTCAGCAGACTGTCGACCAGATTCGTGAGGCTGGAGGTGTGGCAGATGCCATGGCAGCCGATGTCACCGTCGAGGCGGAATGCGAGGCGTTCGTGTCGCGATGCGTCGACCTCCACGGAGTGGTCGATGTCCTTCACAACAACGTCGGGATCGGCGCCCGCGACTCCAGCCCGTCGCGCGTGACCGAAGAGGTCTGGGACGAAATCATGGGCACGAACCTCAAGGGCGCGGTGTTCGCGACCAAACACGTGCTCGGAATCATGCGCGGGCAGGGCAGTGGCTCGATCATCAACATCTCGTCGGTGGCGGCGGTGTGTGCAGTCGGGATTGTCGCCTACAAGGCCTCGAAGGCGGCCCTCAACGCCTATACCCACAGCGTGGCGATGGGTAACGCCAAGTACGGGATCCGAGCGAATGTGATCATGCCGGGGTTGATGGAGACGCCGATGGCGATCGAGGGCTTCGTAGCTTCGGGTCGGGAGCGCGAGGAGCTGATAGCGATCCGCAACTCGCTGGTTCCGCTCAAGGGCGGCATGGGAACTTGTTGGGACGTCGCCAACGCAGCGGTGTTCCTCGCCTCCGACGAGGCGAAGTTCATCACCGGCGTGAATCTTCCCGTCGACGGCGGTCAATCCGCCCGAGTCGGCTGACCACAACCACGCCACACCCCTCACCCATCCGAAATCAGGGTCGCCAGGCGACAATCCGTGTAGCTCAGCGACCCTGATTTCGGATGGGTGAGGGGTAGAAGCGGCGGCGGGCGGCTTGGGCGACGTAGACGAGGGCGACGAGCGCTGGTACCTCGATCAACGGACCGACCACACCGGCCAGGGCTTGGCCCGAACTCACACCGAACACCCCGATGGCGACCGCTATCGCCAACTCGAAGTTGTTGCCGGCGGCGGTGAACGCGAGAGTCGTGTTCTTTTCGTACGACAGACCGAGCCTGAGTCCGAGCGCAAACGAACCCAGCCACATGATGACGAAGTAGGCCAGAAGCGGCACCGCGATTCGGGCCACGTCCCACGGTTCGCTGGTGATCTTGTCGCCCTGCAGAGCGAACAAGACAACAATGGTGAACAGCAATCCGTAGAGCGCAACCGGCCCGATTGCCGGAAGGAACTTGTCTTCGTACCAGTCGATGCCTTTCGAGCGTTCTCCCCACTTCCGCGTCAGGAAACCCGCCAGTAGCGGGATCCCGAGGAAGACGAGAACGATCTTGGCTATGTCCCACATCGAGACGTCGAGACTCGTCGTCTCGAATCCGAGCCAGTCGGGGAGCAGCTCGAGATAGAAGTATCCAAGTACGGCATAGGCGAGGATTTGGAAGACCGAGTTGAGAGCCACCAGCACCGCCGCCGCCTCACGGTCGCCGCCGGCCAGATCGTTCCAGATCAGCACCATGGCGATGCAGCGCGCCAACCCGACGATGATGAGCCCGGTGCGGTACTCGGGAAGATCGGACAAGAACAGCCAGGCGAGTCCGAACATGAGGGCTGGTCCGGCCACCCAGTTGAGGAACAGCGAAGAGACGATCAGACTCCGGTCGGCAGCCACCGCCCCCACCCGTGAGTAACGGACCTTGGCGAGCACCGGGTACATCATCGCCAGTAGCCCGATGGCAATCGGCAACGACACAGTTCCGATCTCGATCCTCTCGAGAGCATCGTCGAGATCGTCGAACAGTCGACCGAGGATGATTCCCGAGAGCATTGCCAGACCGATCCACGCCGGTAGGTACCGGTCGAGCAAGGGGAGTCGGTGGAGAACGTCGGCGCTGTCGGTGTTGGTTTCGGTCGATACCGAGTTCATGACGATCAGCGTATATAGGTGCACCGATCGGCGGCACCGTCAACAAGGGTCAGAAGAAAACCCCGGGATTGAGGATTCCGGTCGGGTCGAGTCGATCCTTCACGGCGGTGAGACCGGCCCGGAACAGATCCGGGGTCTGGGCCTCCCATCCCTCGCGGTGAAGTCGGCCCACACCGTGATGGTGGGTGATAGTGCCGCCGGCCTCGATGACGGCCCGGTTGGCGGCGTCCTTGATCGTTCGCCACTGCGCCTGTTCGCCGCCGGGTGTACCCAACCCGCCGAACGTGTAATACGGCGCCGGACCGTCGGGATAGACGAACGCGAACCGACAGCTCAACCAACTGGACGTGAGCGTCGATTCCAGAGCCCGCCCGACCTCGGCTCGAATGTGAGCATCGAACGCCGGCCAGTTGTCCCAGGTGATGGCGGTCTCGAAAGTATCGGTGATGAAGCCGAGACCATGGATCAATCCGGCGTTCACGCCGGTGAACGACTTGCGCCAAGCCCCCGCGGCGGATCCGTCGTCACCGACCGCGTCGGACTCATCGATGACTCTCATGGAGCCCGATGTGATCGAGCCTCCGAGCCGCTCAACCATCTTGGTGACCTCGAGAAGGTTGGCATGCTGGGAGAAGTCGGCACTCTCGAATGCGAGTATCAACAGAGCGTGGGTGCCATCTCCGCCGGCAGACTTCTGTGACTCCACCGGGTCGAGCAATCGCAGGTTCGACGGCCACAGCTTCGTCTGTACGATCTGACGGACGGCCTCGGCGGCGCCGTCCATCGTGGGAAACTCTGCTGAGGCCTTGGCCCTGAAGATCGGACGCTTCTGGATTCGTACCCAGGCCTCGGTGATCAGACCCAGCGTGCCTTCGGAACCGAGCACGAGGCGGTCGGGGCTGGGCCCCGCGCCACTGCCCGGTAGACGCCTTGACTCCATCCATCCCTGGGGCGTGAGCATCCGAGTTGATTCGACGAGGTCGTCGATGTGGGTCGGGCCGGTGGCGTAGTGCCCGGCAGCTCGAGTCGCGATCCAGCCTCCCAGGGTCGACCAGGGGAAACTCTGTGGGAAGAACCGCATGGTGTGCCCCGATGAGCGGAGCTGATGCTCGAGATCGGGGCCGTTGGCGCCGGCTTGGATGCGAGCGGCACGCGACGTCTCGTCGATCTCCAATACGCGGCTGAGCCCTCCCATCACGATGGTGACGATCGACTCCGAGTCGGGCGGACTGACTCCGTAGACGACCGATGTTCCGCCTCCGTACGGAATCGTGGCGTGCCCCTGGTCGGCGCACCACTCGAGCACCCGTTCCAGATCCTCTTCGGTACGGGGCTGTGCCACGACGTCGGGTGGGTTGGTGAAATCGCCGCGAAATCCCCGCAGCAATTCCATTGGGTGGCCGCCAATGCTGTGGGCGGCGCGGGTGTAGGTGTCGGTGAGGCAGATGTCCCGAAGTTGCTCCGGAACCGTCACTCGAGATACAGGCAGCTCGATCGACTCGGGTGTTGGTGCGGCAACAGCGACCACTTCACTGCCAACCATTGCCGAAACGGCAGCTGCAGCATGGCGGCGTTGTTCGTCGGTGGGCTCGTTTTCGGTTGTGCCCCACGTCCAGAGGCTCTTTCGGGCGGGCACACTGTTCACGATCGCACCTCCGACGCCGGCATAGATCGCCAGCATCGGCCAACCTAACGTCGTGACCGTGACGATGGAAAGTTGCGTGTCGCACCGTGTGTGTCGTCCACCAATCGTCGGCGGCGTGATTCAATTGCGACCCATGCGTGTACCGATCCAGTCCGAACGGCTGACGCTTCGACCAGTCCGAGCTGCAGATTCTTCGTCGCTGGCGAGGCGACGAAGTCAGTCCGAGGTAGCCGAATTCCAGAGTTGGACGCCGCCATATCCTCTGGCTCGGGCCGAGTCGCTCATCGCCGAGACGATGTCGATGAGCGGTCCCGAGGACGACGCCTGGTGGATGCTGATCATCGCCGATCGCGACGATGCAATCACCTACGGGGATCTGGCGCTTCGCCTGAGCTGGCAGCATCGTTCGGCCGAGATCGGGTTCACTCTGTCGAGAGAGCACTGGGGGAACGGCTACGCAACTGAGGCGGTCGACGCCCTGCTGAGTTCATTGTTCACCGATCAACCCATCACCCGGGTCGAGGGGCTCGTTCATCCGGACAATGTCGCCTCGGCGATGGTTCTCGAACGCACCGGCTTCGTGTATGAGGGCCAGAAACGGTTGTCCTACTGGGTGGGTGACGACAATTCCGACGATCGCATCTACGGACTGACCCGCGAGGACCGGGAGTCCTGGCAAAGCCGATCAACCGAACCCCCGGATCGAGTCGATCTCGTCGAGATCGACGTCCACAACGAACGGGTGGTGGGCCGACTGGCCACCCACAAGTCTCAGGAACGCCTTGTGTCGCCGATGTTGCAGTCGTTCGCCGACGCCCAGTTTCCCGAGATCGTCGACGGATATCCGGTCGTTCCGTGGCTTCGGGCGATCGAGGCCGATGGTGAGATGGTCGGATTCGTGATGCTTGCGGTCACCACCGAACATCATCTCGAGCCGTACTTGTGGCGGCTGTTGATCGATAGACAGCACCAACGCCGCGGCGTCGGCGGTCGAGCCATGGAGTTGGTGTTCGAACATTGCCGGGCCTCGGGCGACCGATTCTTGCTCACGAGCTGGATCGACGGTCGGGGATCGCCGCGACCGTTCTACGAATCGCTGGGGTTCGAAACAACCGGACGTGTCGTCGACGGGGAGAGGGAAGCCAAGTTGGCTCTCGACTGAGTTCGGGTCAGCTGTACATCTGGGAGATTCAGAAATCTCTTCATGTGGCCAAACCCACCCAGAGGCCTGTGTCGTGTTGTCGACGCGCGGGTGGAAGTTTTCGCGATGTGTTGGAGAACAAGCAATGACAGCAGTCGAAGTCACCCCACCTGAAATCGGACAACGTTGGGGTACCCCCACTCGTTCGGACCAACAGGCCCTGTTCGTCGGCGGCGACCCCATACAGGTTCGAGTCGACTCCGAATGGAAGATCCTCAACGGCCGTGAGCGTTTTGCCGAGTTTCTCGACATCGACGGGTCTGAGATGGCGGACGTGGCCATCGGCGAATTGCTCCATCCCACCGACGTGGGAATCTCTCCTACCTCGATCTGGAACCTCGGCGAACCTGTCGTTCTGAGATTCCTGCACCGGACCGACGGCTACGTGAGACTATCCGTGGGCATCGCACGGACCGATAAGGGCTGGCAGATGACTCTCAGTGATGTCGACGCCGAAATTGTCGATCTGCGTCCGTCTTCACGCTGACCGACCGATTGCCCGTAGCAGTCAGATGGAAGTTCAGTTTCCGCCTGCAGCGATACAGGTGCTCAACTGGGTGCTCAACTCGATCTGCTGATCTTCCGTAATCAGTGCGGCAGCCTGCTGAAGGGCTTCGACATCGGTCGGGTCGGTGATTCCGAGCTGAGCGAGTAGGTCTCCCTCGCACGTGGCTTGGGCTTCGGGTGTTCCCGACACTTCGAGAATCTCGGTGAGTTCCTCGCCTGTGACGTTTCCGTCGGCTGCGGCCTCGGCGATGAGGTCGTCGACGGCCTGGCCGGAGCCGACCGGGTCGATTTCGAAGCCGATTGTCGGATTCACAGTCGTCTCGGGCGTCTCGGGCGTCTCAGTTGTCTCGGGGGGAATCGTGCCTTCTCCCTCGGTGTCGCTGGGCTCTGGGACGTCGTCCTCGGCGGGTTCGGCCGTGGAATCAGTGGTGACGGCGCCGGTCGTTGCCGGCTGTTCGTTCGATGTGTCGTCTGATGATCCACCGCAGGCTGCCAGCAAGAGCAGGAGGGCGGCGATGAGGGTCAGGAGTCGTGCTCGCATGGCCATCAGTATGGCGGAGAATTCCCACCAGGATCACAACACCTGAGCTACGTTCGGTGTGGTTGATCAATCCCATCTTGGCGAGATCGCCCTATTTCATGGGAGTCACACGGCCTATTGCGCCATCCAGTTCTCGTGACTACTCTCCGGGGTCAGAACTTTGTTGTGAATTGACCAATAGTGGTCATGAAGGCAAATCGAACAGAAAGGTGCTGAGAGTGGCAGCACTGGATAGTCAGCCAGAACTCAAAGCGACGGTGCTTGTCGTCGAGGACGATGAGGCAATTCGTAAAGGTGTGTGTGATCGGCTCATCGCGGAGGGGCTCGAAGCCATTCCGGCAGCCGACGGACACGCTGCACTCGCAGCGGTCACTCGACTTGCCCCCGATCTGGTTGTGCTCGACCTCGGCTTGCCATCTCTCTCAGGATTCGAGGTGCTCCGGAGGCTTCAGGCCACCGGCGGCCCTCCGGTGATTCTGTTGTCGGGGCTCGGAAGCGAGTCAGATCGTGTTCTTGGTCTCGAGATGGGGGCCGACGACTACGTCACGAAGCCGTTCTCGAGCCGTGAGCTCGCGGTGCGGGCTCGAAATCTTCTTCGCCGGACAATGTTCCGTGAGAATCCCGCCGAGGTTGGCGATCACTACAACTGCAGCATCGACGGTGTTCAGCTAGACGTCGATTTCCCTCGCCGGTGCGTGATGCTCGACGGCGGCGAGATTGCGCTCACCCCGCGTGAGTTCGATCTTCTTGCCTGTTTCGTTCGACATCCCCGCCAGGTTCTGAGCAAGCCTCAGCTGCTCGAACTCGTATGGGAAGCCCAAGAGGGCTGGGTCGGCGAGGCCACAGTCACCGAGCACGTCCGGCGACTCCGACTCAAACTGCAGACCGAGCGAAGCAAGGCCAACTGCATCGACACGCTTTGGGGCGTCGGTTACCGATTCGAGCCCGATCCGTCGTAACGGCACCGTGGCTAGTGCTGCGGCTGTTTCGAGGTGATGTACTGCAGATCGGTGAGCATGTCGGCTATGGCGAACGGCTTGTGCCGAAAACAGATCGATTGTGGTGAATCAAGCGAGTCGACGCTGATGCGCTCGTATCCCGACATGAGGATGATCGGAAGGTCGGGGTTGGTCATCTGAAGCCCTCGGGCCAGGTCGATGCCCGAAACACCCGGCATCATCACATCGGCTATCAGCACGTCGAGGCTGCCATCGAAGGACTCGATGAGACTTCGGGCGTCGTCGCCGTCGACGGCGGTTGTCACGTAGTGACCGGCCGAGCGAAGGCTACGGGCTAGAGATTCCCGGATGGTGACGTCGTCGTCGGCCACCAACACCCGAAGCGAAACACGCCTCACGGATGGTGACATCACCGGGTTGTCGACCGCCGCCTCGACGTTCTCGTTGAGAGTGGGAATTCGGAGCTCGAATCTGGCGCCTTCTCCGACGGCAGTATCGACCGTCACCGAGCCGTTGACATCCTCGAGGAGTTCGCGTACGGCGAACAAGCCCAGACCGGTGCCGCCTTCACCGGCCTTCGACGTGTAGAACGGCTCAAAGATCTGCCCCACTACACCCGGGCTTATCCCGGGCCCGTTGTCGGTGACGGTGATGATTCCGTCGTCGCCGTCGAGACAGGTATCGATTTCGATCGTTGCTTCGGATCCCGAGGCAGCATCGACGGCATTTATCACCAGGTTGACGAGGATCTGCCCCAAGCGGATTCTGGGGATCTGCAGCCGGGCTGTCTCGCCACAATGCGAGACCCTGAGCTGGATGTTTCGGCTACACAACCGGCGTAACAACGGCTCGAACGCGTCGACTGCGCCGACGAGATCGGCCGGCGGTTGAGGGGTGGAGCTGTTGGTGATCCGGGCCGATTCGATGAGTTCACCCAAGACTGCGGCGGCCTCACCCACTCGTTGTTCCAGGGCCCGACCCGTGGTCATGACCTCGCGAGGGTTGGCGGCACCATCGGTGAGGTTCTCCGCCGACATCTGAATGGCGGAGAGAATGTTGTTGACGTCGTGGGCGACGGCGGCGTTGAGACGGTCGTTCACCTGTAGTCGCTGGGTGAGCAGCAGTTGATCCTGCAACTCGCGCTGTCCGGCTCGGTGCATCTCTTCGATGGTGGTCCCCTGCTCCACGACCTCGTCTGTCAGTCGCTTGCGTCGGGTGGCGCTGACATAGACCATCACCACCACGGCACCCAGAAGTGGAAGCTCGAACAGCTCTTCTACGGGAACCTCGTCGTTGGAAGCACCGATGAGAAGCCCGATTAGCACGGCGATGCCGGTGGGAATGCCTCTGAGGAGAAGCTCGGTCAGACCGACGCGAATCGACGCCAGCACGACCACCACGAACGCCCCGTGGAAGGCGATGACAATATCGTCGGATACGAAGACCGCGACGACCAACAACACGAGCACGACGTCGAGCAACAGCCCGGTGTGGTCGAGTTTCATGAGCCGGCGAAACATGAAGGCCCCCTGGAAGGTCCGGTTGTTCCTGACAGCAAGGGTCCACGATTTGGCCCCCCGCGGCAACGTTTCACCACGAGATTAGTCAGTGTTGTGAATTTGGTGGGTTGGGAGTGTTGGGCAGTTGATATCCGGTGACCACTGTTAGCGATGGAAAACCGACGAATGCGTTGACTTCTATCCGGAAGATCGGTCACCGAGGATAGGACGAGCTAATGGTGAGCCCGGCTTTGGTTTGAAACTTCGAACTACCCATGAGGAGCCGGGCGATGACCACCGCAACGAGCGGGCTCGACAGCAGCGAACTGAACACGAAGCCCGGAGGACGCCGACGGCGTCTTTTCCGGCGTCGCCAGATCACAGGGGCAGCGCTGGTCGCGGCCATTGTGGCAACGGCGACCGTGACGGTCGTCGGAGGGGGTGTCGAATCGGCCGAAGCCCAGTTCGGCGCGGTTCCTCCGCCTCAGACCGACACGCTGTGCGAGACCAATCGTCCGGCGTTCGACGACTACGACGCGTTCACCAACAACGCTCTCGATTGGCCCAACGCTGTTGAGGTCACCGTGGGAGTCAATTCCGTGGATGGTGACGCCAAGTCACCTGGCTTCGGTATTCCCGTCGCCCACACAGGTGCCTTCACCTACTCGGTGGTTCTCGACAACACCGGCGATCCCTTCAACCCCGACGTCAACAGTCACCCCTCCTACCATCCGATGTCGAGCAGCTCTCCCATCGTGGTCTCGGGCACCGGCGACGGCTCAGAAGTCACCGTCGATCTTCCCCCGGGCTGCCGCTATCTCATGTCGGTTCGGTCCGACGGGCACGATCTCGGCGGCTCTTGGATCCGCATCGAGAGCAACGAAGACATCGTCGCCAACGATGTCGACATGGTCACCAACGACCGCCTTCCCATGGCGCAGGTCGTCGTTCAGGCGTTCCATGACTTCGCCCAGGTCAACGCCCAGTTCGACATCGGTGAGACCGGCCTGGCCGACTTCGATGTGATTCTCGAAGACGGCGGCGAGCGCGGGGTCGACTACTTCGGCAACGTGCTGTGCACCAACTACGTGCTCGATATCGATGATCCCGCCTTCGGTGGTGGCACTCCTGGCGTCCTCGACGAGGGCGATCTCGACGCCGGCGGCATGCCCACAATCGATGCCACGGATCCGGGTGGCAACTGCCTCACCGGTGACGACGGTGTCCTCACCATCAAGTACATCACCCCTGGCCTGTACGGGCTCGTGCTGATTCCTCCGGGGGGCAGCGACTGGGTGCAGACCACCACGATCGAAGGCAAGCACGTCATCGACGTGTGGCTCAAGGCTGGCGACAACGGCCTCGGCGGCGAGTTCGTCGGAGATATCGATGCCGCTACCTTCCAGGCAGTCGGCTTCATTTCCCCGACCCTCCGCCCCGACGCTGACACCGAAGCTGCCGGCGGATACCACTTCCCGTTCGCCCCTGACTCTGGTGGCGGCGACATCACCGGCTGCTTCTTCAACGGGCAGCTCTACCCGTCGGGTCTCGGTATCGAGACAGTCGTCCAGAACGGTTCCGAGAACCTCGACGGCACCTCGGAGCCGCTGTTCGATTCCTATGTGGCCCTGAACGATGTGGGCAACCACGACTCGATGATGGCCCTCGCCGAGACCGACGACAACGGTTGTTTCCGCTTCGTCGACGTACCCAACGGCACCTATCAGCTGGCTGTGTGGGACTACGAACTTCTCTACATCATCGGCTTCTACAACGTCACCGTCAGCGATGTCACCACCGCTGGTTCGGGCGCCGATCAGGGCTTCATCAACGGCCAGGTCGACATGGGCGACCTGTTCGTCCTTCGCTGGTTCGGCTGGAGCTCAGGCCACGTGTTCTACGACTCTGGCATCTCCAAGAGCGGAGTCGCCATCACCGAACTCAAGGACGGCAGCACCAAGGCTGCAGCCAACGGTGTGCGTGACTGCCTCGGTCAGAACTCCAACGGATTCAACTACGACACAGTCGACCCGAGCCTTTGTGAGCCCGGCATTCCGCTGGAAAGCGTACTGATCCGCGACCGTGACGGCTCGATCTTCAGTGGAGCGGTCACCGACGGAAACGGCTACTACGAGATCCCCAACATCTGGTCTCCGATGTTCCGCTTCCAGGTCCTCGAAGTCGGCGCTGGTGCGCTCGACTGGACCGGTCACTCCACCCACGACCACTTCGACCGCAATGCCGTGGCCAGCCAAGGCAACTGCCCGACCGACGTCGAGCTCCGCTTGGACGACCCGGGCACCTACGGACTCGTGCCAGAGGACTGCCAGCCGGCAGTGCTCGGTGGCGGACTCCTGGTCGCCAGCATCTTCCAGCAGGGCAAGCGCACCGAGGTCGACTTCGGCAAGCTCAGCTACCTCGATCCCAACGCCCCCAACGGCTTCTTCAATGGCGGAACCGGCAACGGCGGCATTGCCGGTGCTGTGATCAACTCTGTCACTCGTGCCCAGTGGGCCGCTTCCAAGAGCGCCGCTGAGGACAACGAGCCCGGCGTTCCCGGCGCGACCATCAGGCTCTACGGTCTTGACCCCGCTTGTGGACTCGCTGATTCCGAAACCGGTTCCACGGGAGCCGACAATCCCGATTGCTACAGCATCGAAATCGACAGCCTCGAGACCGATTCGTATCAGCATCCAGGTGCTGAGCGAAATGGTCAGACCTGCACCATGCCGCAGTCCGACGGAACTCCCTACGCCGCCATCAACCCGATCTTCGGACCGGTCGGCGACAACTGCACCGGCTCTTGGCTGGTCGGCGCCCACACCAAGGACGGCGCATGGGACGGAGGCTTCGCCTTCGCCGACCTTTCGGCCGGGTTCTACGTGGTCGAGCTCGAGGTACCGCCTGGCTACCAGACGGTCAAGGAAAACGACCTCAACACCGACGAAGGTAACTCCTTCGTGCCGGCCCTGCCCCCGTCGGGTTGTGTCGGTGGCTACCACTTCGCTCAGCTCGACAGTGTCTACGGCAGCCCCTACGACGCCTTCGACGGCACAGGCAGCTTCCTAGCTGATTCCTCGCCGGTTCGTACTTGTGATCGTCGTCTGGTTCGGGTCCAGCCCTTCCGCAACGCCGGTGTCGACATGATGTTGATGCCCGACGGCATGGACCGCACCTGGCAGTCCAACTACGAGGCCGACACCGTCCTCAATCCGCCAGTCGATCCCTACTCGATTGCCGATCAGTCCTGGCAGTCGATTGAGACCGTCCCGATGCCCGGCCGCCTGTTCGGTCTGGTTCTCGACGATCTTCAGATGACCGCCAACCAGAACGCCCTCACCTTCGGTGAGCAGCAGGGTGTGGCACGGATCCCGATCGGGTTCTACGACCACACCGGCAACCATGTCACCACCGTCTGGACCGACGAGAACGGTCACTACGAGGTGCTTCTGCCCTCCACGTTCTCGATCAACCGAAACAGCCCGGGTGGCGTCGGGGCGAACATGTACTCGTTGATCATCAACGATCCCGGCCCGGACGGCAACAACTGGGGCTACGACCCGGCCTACATCACCAATCCCCAGGTGCTCGACAGCAATCCCGGCAAGATGACGAAGGCCGACACTCCGGTGCTTTCTGTTGGTGCCGGCCCGTGTTCGCTTCCCTCCGCTACCCCGCAACTGTTCGAGGTCAGCGATGTATGGGGTGACGCCGGAAGCTTGCCTTCGGACTACACCATCAATGGCATATTCCTCGACGGCGCCGACGTCTTCCTGACGCCCAGCCTTCCCGACGGAACCCTCGACAAGGACGCTGCCATTCTGGCCACTCCCTATGCGACGGTCTCCACTTTGGCGGTCCCGTTTGATCCGGGCAGCTTGTACCACGAGATGGTGCTCGACCTGAGCGCTCTAGACACCGCCGTGACGCTGGCCCCGGGCCCGTATCAGGTGTCGTTCTCGCTGGGTACTGACCTCAGCGAGTCGCCCCGCAACGCCATCACGTTCCACGTGCTCGGCACCGGCTACGAGTTCGATGTCCATGAGGTGCCCGCACCTTCGACAGCGGACGACAAGGTGATCCAGGACACCATCGAAGCGGCTATCGCCGGTGGCGGCCTGCCCGACCTGATCGTGGTTCCGCCGCTCACCTACCGTGAGTCGATCGTGGTTCACGAGGGCATGGTCATTCAGGGCTTCGGCCCCGGTGGCATCATTGGAATCCGTACGGAGCTCGGACCGATCGGTCAGATCGAGACCCCGTATGCGGTCTTCACCGGCACGGTGATCTCACCGTTCGGGGCGCTTCTCGACGACCGCATGTTCGAACCTTGGGAGGCGCTCGTTTCAGGCCTCACATGGGACGGCAACCAGGGTGTCGAGGTCGGACCTGCCTTCCAGGTCCTCCTCGCCGACGGTGATGTCGACGGCAGCCAAGCGTTCCGGATCGATGGATTCGGTATCACGAGCACTCGTGCCAACAACGGCGCCATCTTCGTCAACGGTCGTGCCGATGGCCTGGTCATCTCCAACAATGCCGTTCAGGCCAACAACTCCAGTGAAGGCGGAGCTGCGATCAGTCTCGGCACCGTCAGCCCGGTCACCTACGACCGTGTTGCCGGCAACTTCACCAGGGTCAACGGCCACATCCAGCCTGCTGCATTCCCGGGCACCGGCGAACTGAAGAAGATCGACGATCGATCCGATGCTGGAAGCGACGGCGTGGTCATCCGCGACAACCGTCTGCTCCAGAACGGTGGCACCACCCTTGCCGGCGCCATCGGTGTGTTCAACGGAAACGACGGCTACAGCGTCATCGACAACGACATCTGCGGCAACTACTCCGCCGAGTACGGCGGTGGCATGAGCCACTTCGGTGTCAGCGAGAACGGCCTCATTGCTGGAAACGTCTTCCAGAACAACGAGTCGTTCGATGAGGGCGGCGCTCTGCTGATCGGC
>JAJCXX010000004.1 GCA_029263195.1 Acidimicrobiales bacterium | reverse complement strand
TCCTGCCTGATATCAGAGCTTGAACGCTCCGGCCATGGCGAGGACCTCGTTGCATCCGTCCTCGATCATCGATGCACGAGTGTCGCGCAACAGCTTCTCTGCCGGGTATTCGCGAGCGAGTCCGTTGCCCCCGAAGATCTGGACCGCCTCGCTGGCCACCTCGAACGCCGTCTTGGTACAGAACGTCTTCGACGCGATCGAGTATTCGATACGCGGCATCTCCGTGCCGTTGTAGATAGCGACGCGCCTGGACAACGACCGCGCTGCCTCGACCTTGGTGAACATCGAGAAGATTCGGGTCCGCACGCTCTGATGCCTGATGATCGGCTTGCCGCCCTGAACTCGATCCTTGGCGTATTCGAGGGCATGTTCGTAGGCGGCGCGGGCGGCGCCCACGAATGTCGATCCCATCGACATATTGGCCACGGCGAGCACCTGCTCCACCGCAAACACGTAGGTGTCGGTTCCGACCAACATGTTGGTGGCCGGTATCCGCACGTCGGAGAAGAAGATCTCACCTTGGTTGAGGGGACGTTGCCCCAGCTTGTCGAGTGGCTTTCCGCGCGACACGCCGGGCAGGTCGAGTGGCACGATGCACACGCCGCCGCCTGCCATTCCGAGGCTCCGATCGATGTTGCAGAAGAGCGTGGCGACGTCGGCGATCGTGCCGTTGGATACCCACGCGGCCTTCTGCCCGTTGATCACGTATTCGTCGCCGTCGAGTCGGGCCTGACAGTTGACCTCGATCGACGGGTCGGTGAAGAAGGGATCGTCGAGCGAGAGTTGGTCGCTGCCGTGGTCGGGTTCGGTGATTGCCCAGCACCCGATCTCATGGGATTCGCTCGATGCATAGCGCTCGATCAACTCGGTGTCGCCGGACAGTTCGGCGAACAACCGGTGAAAGCCGGCTACTCCGAGACTGATCGCGAGTCCGGAGTCTCCCCATCCGAGCTCCTCGCTGATCATGGCTCGCAGTCGGGCCTTTTGGATCGCATCCATCGAGTCGTCCGTCGCGATCGCATCGATCCCCAGCTCCCGATAGCGACGGTGCACGTTCCACAGCGGCGACTCTGCGGCGATCACATCGGCCGGATCGGCGAGCTTGTCGAGCTCGGCTCCGGCCGGGCGCATCACGTCGCGGGCGAAGTCATGCACGGCCGACACAACCTCGCGTTCGATTGGCGATACACCGCATTCGATGTCGAGCGAAGACATTTTGACCCCCATAGGCAGTTCGTTTCGATCGTGCCGAGTTTCTGTCATGAACTTATGTCGTAAGCACCGTTCTTGGTCAACCGGGACCGGCCCGATCTCGATAGGATAATCTTGACGGCACAACCTTACCCTATGTAGTGTCGTCACCATGCGAGCCCACCAGACACTCCCGCTCAACTCGGCGATCGACACCGGCTCCGCGGCGTTCATCACCAACCGCACCGACATGCTGGAACAACTCGGCGTGATCGACGAGTTGCTCGATGAGGCCGAGGGCGGCGGCGGCCCAAAAGCCATGGACCGGCTGCGATCACGCGACAAGATGCCCATCCGGGAGCGCATCTACAACGCTCTCGACCCCGACACCCCCTTCCTCGAGATCAGTGCCTTGGCGGGCTACCAATCCGACTACGCGGTCGGAGGTGGCATGGTGGTCGGCGTAGGGGTCATCGCCGACACCGAGTGCGTCATCATGGGCAACGACCCGACCGTTCTCGCCGGCGCCCTCACGCCCTATGCCGGAAAGAAGTGGATGCGTGCGCTCGAGATCGCCCGCGACAACCGCATGCCCTACGTGAACTTCGTCGAATCCGCCGGCGGCGACCTCCGGGTCCAAGCCGGCGATGGCGACAGCAAGCGCAGGAGGGCCGAGGTCATGCATTTCGCCGAGACCGGACGATTCTTCTACGAGATGATCGAGCTCTCGAAGATGGGAATTCCCACCGTGTGCATCACGTTCGGATCCTCCACCGCCGGCGGCGCCTACCAACCCGGACTCTCCGATTACAACATCGTCGTGAAGGAGAAATCGAAGATCTTTCTGGCCGGTCCCCCACTGGTGAAGATGGCCACCGGCGAGGAGAGCGACGACGAGACCCTCGGTGGAGCCCAGATGCACGCCGAAGTGTCGGGCACCGGCGACTACTTCGCCGAGGACGAGATGGACGCGCTGCGAATGTGCCGGGAAGTCGTGTCCCATCTCAACTGGCGCAAGCCCGGACCCGAACCGACCTTCACTCCAGACGAGCCGGTCCACGATCCAGAGGAACTACTCGGACTCGTCAGTCGCGATCTTCGCCAACCCGTCGATGTGCGCGACGTGATCGCCCGCGTCACCGATGGCTCGAGATTCGAGGAATTCAAGGCTCGCTACGGAACCTCCATGATCTGTGGATGGTCGACCATTCACGGCTTCCCGGTCGGCATTCTCGGAAACAACGGCGTGATCTACCCCGACTCGGCCCAGAAGGCCGCTCACTTCATCCAACTGTGCAACCAGGTCGACGTACCCCTGGTCTTTCTCCAGAACATCACCGGTTACATGGTCGGCAAGGACTTCGAACGCGACGGCATCATCAAGAAGGGGTCACAGATGATCAATGCCGTAACCAACTCGACGGTGCCACACATCACTGTGATCATCGGCTCCTCCTACGGTGCCGGAACCTACGGAATGTCGGGCCGGGCCTTCGGCAACCGATTCACGTTCCTGTGGCCCACCGCAAAGATCGCGGTGATGGGTCCCAAGCAGATCGCCGGGGTCATGTCGCAGGTCAGAAGGGGGCAAGCCGCCCGCAAGGGAATCGAGTTCGACGAAGAGGAAGACGCCGCGATCGTGTCGATGGTCGAGGAAATCCAGGAGAAGGGGTCTCTGGCACTGCGTGCCACCGGCGCGATCAGCGACGACGGAATCATCGACCCCCGCGATACCCGCACCGTTCTGGGCATGTGCCTATCGGTGGTCAGAAACCGTGAAGTATCAGGCGCCGAGGGATATGGGGTGTTCCGACTGTGACCGCCAACATCCACACCATTTTGGTCGCCAATCGAGGCGAGATCGCGTGCCGCGTCTTTCGAACCGCACGGGAGATGGGTATTCGCTGCGTCGCCGTCTACACCGATGCCGACGCGGATGCCGTTTTCGTGACCGAGGCCGACGAAGCGATCCGTCTCGGCGACGGATACCTCGACGGAGCCGCCATCATTGAAGCGGCCTCGGCGACCGGAGCGCAGGCCATTCACCCCGGCTACGGCTTCCTGTCGGAGAATGCCGCCTTCGCCGCCGCGGTGATCAGCGCCGGGCTCATGTGGGTCGGGCCGACCCCCGAGGTGATCTCCACCATGGGCGACAAGCTGGCAGCCAAGCGGGCCGCCGCCAAGGCCGGCGTGCCTTCGCTCCCGTCCTCTGATGATCCCACCGACGCCGGCGACGTCGGATTCCCACTGCTCGTGAAGGCGGCCGCTGGTGGCGGCGGAAAAGGAATGCGACTCGTCGAGACCGTCGACGAACTCGCCGATTCGGTGGCCCAGGCCCGACGCGAGGCGTCGAGCGCGTTCGGCGACGACACCGTGTTTCTTGAGCGATACGTAGCGGAGTCGCGACACATCGAGATTCAGATACTCGGTGACTCACACGGCAACCTCGTTCATCTGGGCGAACGCGAGTGTTCGATTCAGCGGCGCCACCAGAAGATCATCGAGGAGTCGCCATCGCCGGTCGTCGACTCGGACCTCCGGGCACGAATGGGTGCGGCGGCGCTCGATCTGGCATCAACCATTGGTTACCAATCAGCTGGAACCGTCGAGTTCCTGCTCGACCCGTCAGACGGCGAGTTCTACTTCCTCGAAACCAACACTCGGCTGCAGGTCGAGCACCCCGTCACGGAGATGGTGACCGGAATCGACCTCGTGCGTGAGCAGATTCGCGTTGCCGGCGGCGAACCCCTTGGCTACCAACAGGACGCTGTCACGTTCACCGGCCATGCCATCGAGGCTCGTCTCTACGCCGAAGATCCGGCCAATGACTTCCTCCCCGCGACCGGCACCCTCCGCGCCTACCAGCCGGCGACGGCCCCATCGGTCAGATGGGACACCGGCGTCGCTGAAGGCTCAGTTGTGGGCGTGGAATTCGATCCGATGCTCGCCAAGGCGATCTCTTCGGCCCCGAGCCGATCCGAGGCGGCGGCCCGGCTGGCACTCGCTCTCGAGCGTTTCCATCTCGGTGGTGTGGTGACCAACCGGGACCTCTTGGCCTCTGTGCTGCGTAGCCCAGAATTCCGTGCCGGATCCACCACCACCAGTTTCATGGACCGAGTCGACCTACCCGGCCAGTTCAGCCGAACCCGACTCGAGATCGAACATTCGGCGATCGCCGCGTCGATGTGGCTCCAGGCCAGCCGTCGAGACCAGACCGACGTGCTGCCCAACGTCCGCAGTGGTTTCGTGCTGGGCCGAATCCCACCGCAGAGCACCACCTGGTTGACCAGCGGCGAGGAGTTGACAATTCGGTATCGAAGCCGCCGTGACGGACACTTCGAGCTGGGAGCCATCGGCGAAGGTGGCGAGGTCACAATCCACGAGTGGCGTTCTGACTGCATCGACGTGGATTGCCTCGGTAGCCGTCGTCGGTATCGGGTCAGCCGGCACGACGAGGTCCTGTACCTCACTGCCGGCCACGGCACCATGGCGCTCGAAGCTGCTCCGAGATTCGCCGTACCCGAGGTGGATACGCCGACCGGCGGTCTGAGCGCCCCCATGCCCGGGGTGGTGCTGGAGGTTCGTGCCGAGCCCGGTGACCACGTCACGGCAGGGCAGACCCTCGTCGTGCTCGAAGCCATGAAGATGGAGCACCACATGAACGCACCGATCGACGGGGTGGTCGCTGAGGTACGAGTGGCCGAGGGCGATCAGGTCGACAACGGCGAACTGCTGATCCTCTTCGATTCCAACACGAACGAGACGAGCTGACATGACACCCCAGCCGACCAAGGATCCCATCCGAATAGCCAACTGTTCCGGCTTCTACGGCGACCGACTGGCCGCAGCCCGCGAGATGGTCGAAGGCGGCCCCATCGATGTGCTCACCGGCGACTGGCTGGCCGAACTCACCATGTTGATCCTGGCCCGCACCCAGGCCAAGCGGGCAGGAGGCGGATACGCCCGCACGTTCGTCACGCAGATGGAACAAGTCATGGGCACCTGCCTCGACCGGGGCATCAAGGTGGTGACCAACGCCGGCGGCCTCGACCCGGCCGGATGCGCCGAGGCGGTCGCCGAGGTGGCCGAACGGCTCGGTATCAGTCCGAGCATTGCCTACGTGAGCGGCGACAATCTCCTCCCCCGGCTGGGTGAGCTCGTCGCCGCTGGAGTCGACCTCGACCATTTCGAGACCGGTGAACCGGTCGGCGACACTTCTCGGTTCATCAGCGCCAACGCCTACCTCGGCGGATGGGGAATCGTCGAGGCGCTCGATCGCGGCGCCGACATCGTCGTCACCGGGAGGGTGACCGACGCGGCGGTCGTGTGTGGCCCCGCGGCATGGCACCACGGTTGGGCCCGCGACGACTGGGACAACCTGGCGGGGGCGGTCGTGGCCGGTCATGTCATCGAATGCGGCACCCAGGCAACGGGCGGGAACTATTCCTTCTTCACCGAGATCGACGGACTGTCACACCCGGGCTTTCCCTGGGCCGAGGTGGCGGCCGACGGCTCGACGGTGATCGGCAAGCACGACGACGCCGGGGGTGCCGTCACCATCGGAACGGTCACCTCACAACTCCTCTACGAGATCGGGGCGCCGGCCTACCTCGGCCCCGACGTGACCGCCAGATTCGACACGATCGAACTCGAGCAGATCGCGACCGATCGCGTGAGAATCAGCTCCACCAAAGGCGAACCCCCGCCCTCGACCCTCAAGGTCGCCATGAACGAGTTCGGTGGCTTCCGACGCGACATCTCTATCGCCCTTACGGGCCTCGACATCGAAGCGAAGGCCGCTCTCGTCAATGAGGCGTTCTGGGCAGCCTGCCCCCAGTCACCGGCCGACTTCGACGAGGTCAGCACCTCGGTGATCCGGACCGACAAGACCGATCCGGCCAGCAATGAGGAGGCGGTCGCGGTCTGGAAGCTCAACCTCAAGTCCGTCGACGAGAAGAAGCTCGGACGAGGTCTGTCCAACGCCATGAACGAACTGGCTCTCGCCAGTATCCCCGGGTTCTTCGGGGTTGGCGGCGGAGGCGCCCGGGCGTTCGGTGTCTTCCGGCCGGCTCTGGTGCCGGCCGACCTGGTGCCACAACACGTCGTGATCCTGGGAGGCGATCAGACCGTTGTCGATTCGGTTGCCCCCGACGGAGAGGTGTCGATCTCTCAGTCCAGCTTGCCGGTCGAGACGCCAACCGCAGGACCCACCACCAAAGCGCCACTCGGATCGGTGTTCGGTTCACGATCGGGCGACAAAGGCGGCAACGCCAACCTCGGAGTGTTCGCCCGCTCCAGGGCCGCGTTCGACTGGCTCGACGGTTACCTCACCACCGAGAGGCTCCGCGAACTCCTGCCCGAAACAGCCGATCTCGAGATCGAACGCCATCGTCTTCCCAACATCGTCTCGCTCAACTTCCTGATTCACGGAATCCTGCAAGAAGGTGTCGCCGCCTCGACTCGCCAGGACGGGCAAGCCAAAAGCCTGGGCGAGTGGCTGCGTGCCCGAGTCGTTGAAATTCCAACCGAACTCATGGAGACCTGATGGACTTCGACTTTCCGCCCGACGACGACCCTCGCCGTCTCGAGGTCAGGGCATGGATCGATGCTCACCCTCGACCCACTCCAGAGCAACTGGTCGACGCCGGCTACGTGGTGCCGCACTGGCCCGCGCCCTACGGCATTGAAGCTGATCCTCTGTTGCAGATAATCATCGACGACGAGTTGCGCCGCGCCCAGATACCCCTACCGCAGAACGGAATCGGTATCGGCTGGGCAGGACCCACGATCCTCATGGCCGGAACCAAGGAACAGCAGGAGCGCTATCTACCGCCTCTGCTCACCGCCGAAGAGATCTGGTGCCAGCTGTTCAGCGAACCCGACGCTGGATCCGATCTCGCCAATCTCTCCACGCGGGCCGTGCTCGACGGCGATGAATACATCGTCAACGGTTCGAAGGTCTGGACCAGCGGTGGACATCGATCCAAGTTCGGGATATTGATCGCCCGCACCAACCCCGAGCTGCCCAAGCACCGCGGCATCTCCTACTTCATCTGTCCCATGGACCTGCCGGGCATCTCGATGAGCCCCGTCATCGACATGACGACAGCGCATTCGTTCAACCAAGTGTTCTTCGACGACGTCCGCATCCCGGCCGACCTCCGAATCGGCGAGGAGGGCGACGGCTGGCGCCTGGCGAAGGTCACATTGTCCAATGAGCGAGTGTCGCTTTCCTCGGCCGGATCTCTCTGGGGGTCGGGCCCATCGGCGAAGATGCTGATCGACCTGGTCCGCTCCAGCGGCGGCGAGGCCGAACCTGTCTTGCGTCAAGAAATCGCCAAGCTCCACTGCGAAGCCGAGGTGCTCCGTCTGAATCGCCTTCGCACCCTCAGCGCCAGGCTGGCCGGCAAGACTCCGGGACCGGAGGCCTCGATCCAGAAGGCCATGGCAGACGAGCACGGCCAACATGTGATGGAGTTGGCCAAGAGACTGGTGGGGACATCAGGCCTGCTGGAGGGATCAGGGCCGGCCGGCGAGATCCCGCCGAGCGGCCGACTAGGTGCCACCGAGGTCAACACGAGCCGCGAGCAGTTCCCCGATGTCGAACCGATCTGGCACTACGGGTTCCTGTTCTCGCCCGCGCTGACCCTCGGTGGTGGAACCTTCGCGGTGCAACGCAACATCATCGGCGAGATGGTTTTGGGTCTCCCGCGCGAGCCCAACATCCAGAAGGGCATGTCGTGGGCGGAGACCCAACGAACATGACCCAAACCCCACCGGTGGCCGCCGGCCTCTCACACCGGCTGCGGGCCATTCCTTCGCCGCGCCCCATCCTCGACCGCGATGCTGAGCACAAACTCACTTCCCGGCAGCGCGAGATCCTCGACGAACTCGGCTCCATGTTCGAAGAGGGGTTCGCTCACCTCACGATGGCTGACATCGCGTCCAACCTCAACTGTTCACTTCGCACGCTCTACGGCCTCGCTCCGAGTCGCGACGAACTCGTGCTCACCGTGATCGACAGAAACCTGTGGCAGATCGGCCGCAACGCCATGGGCGAGATAGATCCGGAGATGGCGCCGCTCGACGCACTACGCACTTACCTGTCGGCCGCCACCGTCGCGGTCGGCCACACCACAGGAGGGCTGGCCCGCGACCTCGCGGCCATGCCGGCAGCGCAAAGGCGAAACAGCGAGCACAGCGACTATCTGGTCGCCGTGGCGCGCACCCTCCTCGATCTGGCGGTCGAACGGGGCGACATCCCCGATGTCGACACCGCCGCCGTGGCCCGAGTAGTTGCCGGTCTGGGCCGCGACTTCGCTCGCCCCGAGGTGATGGCCGAACTGAGATCTTCGCCGAAGGACGCCGCCGACATGGTCATGGACATCGTGCTGCGTGGCCTCCAGCCCACTTCGGCCCGGCCCGATATGAGCCAGTCTTGAACACCCAATGGATGGAGTCACCGACATGGACGTGACCGAAGTCGCCTCTGACCTCGAGTCAGAGCACGAAGCGCTCGATGTGGTCGTGAGGGGCCTCACCGATGAACAGTTGGGTCGCGCGACACCGAGCCCTCGATGGAGCGTCGCCGACCAGGTCGGGCACCTCACCTACTTCGACGGCACGGCTGCTTTGGCCGTCACCGACCCGGAGGGATTCCAGGAGGCCATCGCCGATCTCATGAGCGCGGCGGCTGAAGGAAACGAAGGAGTCGACAACCACACGCTGGGAGGATTTCGACGCCTGAGTCCCGCCGCCCAAATCGAGGCATGGCGAACGAACCGAGTGCTCATGATCAACGCCGCGGCAACCCTCGCCAACGACACCCGGGTGCCCTGGTACGGACCATCGATGGGTTCGAAGTCGTTCCTCACCGCCCGGCTCATGGAGACGTGGGCCCACGGCCAGGACATAGTCGACACGGTCGGAGCCGTGAGACCGGCGACCGACCGCCTACGCCACATCGCGCAACTTGGGTACATCACCCGGAACTGGGCCTACATCAACCGGAGTATGGACATACCTGAGGGCGACGTCCGAGTCGAACTGACCTCCCCCTCGGGCGACACATGGTCGTGGGGCGATTCAGACGATGCTTCGGTGATCGGCACAGCGGAGGACTTCTGCCTCGTCACGACGCAGCGCCGCAACGTTGCCGATACCGGCCTGGTCGTCTCGGGCGATCGGGCGGCCGACTGGATGAGTCGGGCCCAGGCCTTCGCCGGCCCTCCGACCGACGCACCCGACCCGAGGGGCCGATGATGTCGGTCGTCGAATCCGCCCTCGACCGGGGAGTCCTCACCGTCACCCTGGACGATGAAGAGAATCGCAATGCCCTCAGCTCCCACCTTCTCATCGAGTTGGTCGACACTCTCGACGAGGCCGATGCCGACCCATCGGTGCGGGTCGTGGTCCTCACCAACAAGGGGTCCGTATTTTGCGCCGGCGCCAACCTGAAGGAACGCTCTTCGGGCGAGAAGCCGAGTCGGATAGTTGACCCTCTCGAACTGTTCGGCCGATTCCGCAGATCGCCCAAGCCCTACGTCGGGCGCATCGCCGGCCACTGCGTCGCCGGCGGTATGGGGCTGGCCGCGGCGCTCGACATCTCTGTCGGGCTGGTCGACGCCAAGTTCGGATTCACCGAGGTTCGTATCGGGGTGGCCCCCGCCATGATCTCGGTGATCTGTCTTCCCAAGATGAGCCGCGCCGACGCCTCGTCGGTGTTTCTGCGGGGCAATCGATTCACCGGGCGCGAAGCAGCCGAGATGGGGCTCATCAACTCCGCCGTGACACCCGAAGACCTCGATGCAGAAGTCGACGCGATCGTGGCCGACCTGCTTCTGGGCGGACCGCAGGCCTTGGCCGCGACCAAGCAATTGCTGGCCAACGTGCCCGACATGCCCATCGACGATGCTTTCGAGTGGACCAAGAAGCTCTCGGGCGACCTGTTCAGGCGCGACGAAGCCCGCGAAGGTATGACTGCCTTCATCGAAAAGCGGCCACCCTTGTGGGCTGATCCCGCTTAGGTGCCGCGGTATCCTCGAAGACCTTCCATCGCTTATCTCCAGGAGAAGAGAATGCAGGGAATCGAGACCACAACCAGCCTGTCGTTCGATGAGGCCGAAGAGCAGATTCGCTCGGCTCTCGTCGATCAGGGTTTCGGCGTGCTGACGGAGATCGACGTGGCCGCCACGCTGAAGGCCAAGATCGGCGTCGACCGCACCCCGCTCAAGATCCTGGGTGCCTGCAACCCCCATCTCGCCCATGAGGCGCTCACCATCGACCCCACCGTGGCATTACTGCTGCCCTGCAACGTCGTGCTCGAGCAGTCCGGTGATGTCGTGTCGGTGTCGGCAGTCGATCCGCGGGCTCTCATGGACGACCCCCGCTTCAACGACCTGGCCGCCGCCGCAACCATCAAGCTGCAAGCCGCCCTCGACACCCTCCCCTAACTCACTACGCCGAAATCAGGGCACGGGAGCCACAATCCTTGTGGCTCCTGCGCCCTGATTTCGGCGGTGGGGCGGCGTTGTGGTTAGGCGAGCAGGACTCGGGCGACTATGTCCTGGCCGAAGCCGCTGAGAATCGCCAGATACATCAGGCCGGTAGCTGCCATCACTGCGGAGTAGGCGCGCTCCTTCAGCGCGGCGCGGGTGACGATCACCAGTCCAATGGTGGTGACGACACTCGCCACCCAGTACCAACCGAGAATGCCGTTGTAGCCATCGTCGATGTTGCCATTGAGCACCGACACCATTCCGGTCGGCCAGAGCATCACGATGGTCTCCGGCAGCCAGAGAATGCCAGTCCACCGCACCAACTCGTGGATTGGTCCCCGGGCCAAACCGGGCTGCACGAGATACCAATGCCCGAGAAGCATGGCGTCGGACACCGCGCCGAGGAACAGCGCACCAACCAGGGCGCGACTCACTGACAACAGCACCGGATCACCGGCCGAGATCCCGCCGAACAAGACCGCCACCATCCCAACGACAGCGGCGATCAGATCAAGTGTCGGTGGGAACTCCGCAGCGTCCGAATCGAAGCGCTGCGCATCACGGTCGATTCCCGTCATCTCGGCTACCCGAACCGATCTCTTCTCGACCTCGCCTCGCTGTCCGCGCACTCCGGCCGAGCGGCGAACGACCGACACCACGAGTGCCAGCAGCCCGACCGCCACGAAGACCATCGTGGTCAGCTCACGAGTCCATGTGGGTGTGGTGGCAAAGGCCGCGACCAGCGATCCCGCTGCCATCGTCAAAAAGACGATTCGCTGAAGCCAGCCATAGCCCAGCCCCACCTGACGACGTCTGGTGGTGACCCAAAGAAAGAGCCATCCTCCGGCTGCCCACTGAACCAGAACGGTGGCGGCGTCGATTCGAATCACGCGTCGACCACCGCCAGGCCGTGGGCCGCGACGTTCATCGGGTCGGCGCCACCGGAAGCCGCCACCACAATGTCCTCTAGTCTCGCCCCCCACCTATCGGGGATGTAGATGCCCGGCTCGATCGAGAAGGCGTGCCCCTCCACGAGCGCTGTCGAGTTACCTTCGACGATGTAGGGATCTTCGTGGGCCTCGACCCCGATTCCGTGTCCGGTGCGGTGGACGAAGTACTCGCCGTATCCGGCATCGGCGATCAGCGAACGGCCGGCCCGGTCGACCTCCTCACACGGAGTGCCGATCGTGGCTGCATCGACCGAAGCCTGCTGAGCCGCCATCAGGACCTCGTAGAGATCAGCGAATTCTCCGGTTGGCTCACCGATCGATACGCATCGCGTGATGTCGGAGCAGTAGCCCACACCGTCGGATCCGACCATCGTGCCTCCGAAATCACAGAGCACCGACTCGCCCTGACGGATCACTCGACCACCCGCCTCGTGGTGCGGACTCGCAGCGTTGGCCCCCGCCGCCACGATCGCAAAGTTGACCCGATGATGACCCTCATCGAGTATCTGTCGGCTCAACTCGGCCGAGACCTCAGCCTCGGTGCGGCCGACCAGCGGCACCTCGCCGGCCTGCAATCGGGCAGCTATGCGGTCGACTGCTGCTCCCGCGACTCGAAGCCTCTCGATCTCATGGGCGTCCTTCACCGACCGGATCGGACTGGTGACAGTCGATGCCCGGCAGAAATTTGCCGACGGCATCGCTGTCATCAGGTCGACGAGGAACCCCGACCAGGTGTGATCGCCTATCGCCGCTAGCCCAACCGGCCCGGCAATGTCGGCAACGATCCCGATCGGATTCTCGGTCTCGCCCCACGACCTGATCGTGAACACGTTCGCTCTCTCGGCAACTCTCGGCGCCTCGAGGCCGGGCACCACCAAGGTCGCCTCGCCATCGCGTGGCACCACCAACATCGTGAGTCGCTCGAGGGGCATGGCCTCATAGCCACAGAAATACGGCAGATCGGCGCCGACCGACAGAAGCATCACATCGATGCCATCGGCTGTCATTCGATCTCTGGCTCGGTCGAGTCTGTCGGCGAACATTCGGTCAGGCTACGGCAGCGATCGCCGACCCCCTAGAGTCACGCCATGACCGACCATCAATGGGGTTTCCGAACCCGTGCTCTGCATGCCGGCGGGCAGCCCGACTCGGCCACCGGAGCTCGTGCCGTTCCGATCTACCAGTCGACCAGCTTCGTCTTCGAGGACACCGAAGACGCCGCCGACCTGTTCGCTCTGCAGAAGTACGGTCTCATCTACAGCCGCATAGGCAACCCGACCACGTCGGCGTTCGAGGAGCGCATGGCCAGCCTCGAGGGAGCCATCGGAGCGGTGGCTGCAGCTTCCGGGCAGGCCGCCGAGTTTCTGTCGGTGACGGCATTGGCTGGAGCGGGCGACCACATCGTCGCCAGCTCGAGCCTCTATGGAGGCACAATCACGCAATTCTCGGTCACGCTTGCTCGGTTCGGGATCGAGACCACCTTCGTGGACGCCACCGATCCGTCGGCTTTCGAGGCCGCCATCAACGACCGCACAAAGCTGATCTACACCGAGACGATTGGCAACCCGTCGGGTGAGATCGCCGACATCGAGGCGCTCTCCGGCGTCGCTCACTCCCACGGACTGCCGCTGATCATCGATTCCACGTTTGCCACCCCATACCTGTGCCGACCCATGGAGTGGGGCGCCGACATCGTGATTCATTCGGCCACAAAATTCATCGGTGGGCACGGCACATCGATTGGCGGGGTGATCACCGAGTCGGGTCGTTTCGATTGGGGATCCGGACGTTTCCCCACGATGACCGAGCCCGTCGACAGCTACAACGGCCTGAGGTGGTGGGACAACTTCGGCGAGTACGCCTACTGCTCAAAGGTTCGAGCCGAACAGCTCCGAGACGTCGGGGCCAGCCTCTCGCCGTTCAACGCGTTCATGTTCCTCCAAGGACTGGAAACGCTCCCTCAGCGAATGGAAGGCCATGTCGCCAACGCGCTGGCCGTCGCGCACTGGCTCGACGACGACCCCCGGGTGGCCTGGGTGAGATATGCCGGTCTACCCGACTCACCCCACAAGGCGCTCGCCGACAAGTACATCCCTGCCGGCCCTGGTGCGGTCTTCACGTTCGGAGTGAAAGGCGGGCGCCAAGCCGGAGCCGCCTTCATCGAGAATCTCCAGATGGTGAGCCATCTCGCCAACATCGGCGATGCCCGAACCCTCGTCCTTCATCCCGCGTCGACCACCCATCAACAGCTCTCCGACGATCAACTCGACGCGGCCGGTGTGACCCCCGACATGGTGCGAATCTCGGTCGGCCTCGAAGATCTCGACGACATCCTCTGGGACATCGACCAATCACTCACGAAGGCAGGTGAATGATGGCTGAGGACGACCACCCACGGGTCGAAGGCTGGAGTCCACCAGGACCGAGCGCCCGCCTGTCGATCATCCAGCGTTCGAGCACCGTAGCGATTGTGGGGGCTTCATCGAATCCGGCCCGGGCCAGCAACTTCGTGGCCACCTATCTGCTCAGCTCGTCGACCGACCTCGAGGTCTATCTGGTCAACCCACGCGAGACCGAGATCCTCGGTCAGCCCGTCTACGCCTCACTCGCCGACCTGCCGGTCATCCCCGACATCGTTGATGTCTTCCGCCGCAGCGACGACCTTCCCGGGGTCGCTGAAGAGGCCGTGGCCGTCGGATCCCGGACCTTCTGGGTCCAACTCGGTTTGTGGAGCGCCGAGGCAGCTCAGATCGCGTCAGCCGCCGGTCTCGATGTCGTGATGGACCGATGCCTGAAGATCGAGCACGCTCGCTTCCACGGAGGACTTCACCTCGCTGGGTTCAACACCGGGGTGATCGACTCCAGTCGTCGCTGAGCTCAGAGAAGGCCTGTCCTGGTAGCCCGATTCCCATCCGTCGACTATGGTCGCCCGAAAGCGCTTACAGGAGGCCGACGTGGCACAAGTGGTTCTCGACGGATTGACCAAGACGTACCCCAACGGATTCCAGGCCGTCACCGACCTCGATCTCGAGATCCACGACGGGGAGTTTCTGGTTCTGGTAGGGCCGTCCGGTTGCGGCAAATCGACGGCTCTGCGAATGATCGCCGGCCTCGAAGATATCTCCGAGGGCGAACTCCGTATCGGGGAACGCGTGGTCAACGATCTCGGTCCGAAGGACCGCGACATCGCGATGGTGTTCCAGAACTACGCGCTGTATCCCCACATGTCGGTCTACGACAACATCAGTTTTGCTCTCAAACTGGCGAAAACTCCCAAGGAAGAGATCGACGAGCGTGTCCGCGAGGCCGCCGCGATCCTCGAGCTCGAAGACCAACTCGATCGTAAGCCCGGCCAGCTTTCCGGCGGTCAGCGCCAGCGAGTCGCCATGGGTCGCGCCATCGTCAGAAAGCCATCTGCGTTCCTGATGGATGAGCCGCTGTCGAACCTCGACGCGAAGCTTCGGGTGCAGATGCGTGCCGAAATTGCCAAGCTTCAGCGAGACCTCGGTGTCACCACCTTCTACGTCACCCACGACCAGATCGAAGCCATGACCATGGGCGACAGAGTCGCCGTCATCAAGGATGGGTTCCTCCAGCAGGTAGCCACTCCTCAGGAGTTGTACGACAACCCCGACAATGTGTTCGTGGCCGCATTCATAGGCTCACCGTCGATGAATCTGTATGAAGCCGAACTCGGTGCCGATTCCATAACGATCGGATCCAATCGGCTGGCCCTCGGCCAGCGAATTCTGGCGAACCGGCCGGCACTCAAGTCTCACATCGGGTCGACGGTCATCGTCGGTGTGCGGCCCGAGGACCTTGAAGACGCGGCCGTCGCAGACGACGGTCCTGCCGACCGCCGGATTACCTCAACCGTCACGCTCGTCGAGTCGCTCGGTTCTGAGGTCATGGTCCACTTCGACATCGATGCCCGTCCGGTCGACTCAGGTGACCCGGACGTCCAGGACCTTCCCACCGGAGAGACAAGCGCCACGAGCTCGGCCGTGGGCAGGTTTAGTCCGCGTAGTCGGGTTCGGGCCGGAGAGAAGGTCGAGATCGTCGTCGACTCAGACCGTCTCCATTTCTTCGACCCCGAAACACGCCTCGCTATACGGAGCTGATCAACCCTTCGCAATACCGGGGTGATCGACCCTTCGTTATTCGAGGCTGATCAGCCCTTCACTGAGCCGGCCAGGAGCCCTCGGACGAAGTAGCGCTGCAGCCCTATGAATACCCCGAGGGGCACGAAGGCTTGGACGAACGCGGCCGCGGGCAAGAGATGCTCGTTGCGTCCGAAATCGCCGGCCAGGTTCGCTATGCGAATCGTGGTCGGGGTGGCGTCGGGGTTGGATCCGGCCATGGTGTTGGCGATGAGGAAGTCGTTCCACGTCCAGAGGAATTGGAAGATCCCGAACGCCGCAAGCACCGGCACCGATAGGGGCAGGACCAGCCGCCAGAAGATCGTGAAATGGTCGGCGCCATCAATTCGAGCCGCTTCGAAGAGATCGGCTGGCAACTGCGAGATGTAGTTGTGCAGCAAGAAAATGGCGAACGGCAGCGCGAAGCCGGCGTGAGTCAGCCACACAGCGGTGGTGGTGCCGGCCAGATCGAAATCGGGCACGAGAGTGATGGTTTTGTGCAGGAACGGCAACGTGAGGTGAGCTCCGCCCACGTAGAGCTGAAGCAGCGGTATCAGCGCGACCTGCAGCGGAACGGCGAGCAGCGACACAACTGAGATGAACACCCATATGCGGCCCTTGAAATCGATCCACGCGAACGCATAAGCCGCAAACGCCGCGATGGCTATCGGGATGATCGTGGCCGGTACGGCAATAGCCAGTGAGTTCAGGAGCGAGTCGGTGAGCTTGGCCGAAGTGTCGGCTCGCAACACCGTGTTGTAGTTGTCGAGGGTGAAGTCACCCTGCCCGGTGAGGACCTTCCACCAGCCGCCGGCCCGCTGGGCGTCGCGGGTCTGGAACGAGTTTACCAGCAGGCCGACACTCGGAAGACTCCAGATGCTGACGATCAGCCAGAGGAGCCAGGTCGGGATGCTCTTGAGAGAGCGATATATGGTGGCTCCCACACCGGATACGGACGACAGAGACTTGACTGCGGTCACTTCAGACCTCCTCTGCCTGCATGCGTCGAATGTTGGAATACATCACCGGCAGGACCGACAAGAACAGGATCACTGCCAGCGCCGCCCCCCGACCGATATTTCTATTGGAAAAGGCCTCCTGGAACATGTCGTTGGCGAGAACCTGAGTGCCGAAGTTTCCGTTGGTGACCACCTTCACTATGTCGAACACCTTCATGACCAACACGATGAGCGTGGTGACCACCACTCCGATAGTGGTCGCGATCTGAGGGAGCGTTACCCGCCAGAAGATCTGGGAATCGTCGGCCCCGTCGACCCGAGCCGCCTCGATCAATTCTGTGGGCACGGCCTTGATCGCCGCCGACAGGATCACCATGGCAAATCCCGTCTCGATCCAGATCAGAATCACCATGAGCCACACATTGTTGAACGGAGGCTCCTGCACGAACAGGATTGGGTTGGCCTTCAGATCGCCGGTCGCGTTGGTGCGTATGCCACCGACTCCGGAGCCGACATAGCGGATCAGGAACCAAGTCAATCCGGCGAAAGCGAGACCCAGCATCGGAATCCGGTTCCACTGGCGTCTCACCAACGATCTGGACAGGACGGCGAATAACCCCAACGCGACAATCGCCACCGCAATGCCGAAAATCAGAGTGGGAAGTCCGCTACCGGTGCTCAACCGCCCGAGGCCGACCCAGAGAGCGTTCATCACGCCAGTCTGTGGCTTGTTCTCGTTTCGGGCGACGAACATGAAACGCCAGATAATGCTGGCGCCCACCAACGAGACCGCCATCGGCATGAAGATGATCGACTTCGCCACCGATTCGAATCGACCACGATCTGCCAGCACCGCGATGGCGAGACCCATAGCGGTCGACATCGCGGTCACTGTGAACACCCACCAGAGATTGTTCAAGATGGTGCCTCGGAGCACCGAGAAGACAGCGAAGACGATGAGGACAATTGCGATGATCAATGGTCCGATAGCAGGGCCACCGACTTCGAAGGCCTTCCCGGACGCCTTGCGACCGAACCATGCAACCGCGAGGGCGAAGGCCAGAATTAAGGCGCCGATCAGGAACAGGCGACTTGTGAATATGTTGGTCCAGCCGCCGATGTCGAAACTGTCGACATCGGTGAACACCGCCTGGTAGTTCTCGAACCAGACGAAGCTCTCGGAATCTCTGTCGAGCAGGGACAGATAGATGGTTCGAATCGTCGGAACCACCAGAGTGACGGAGATGAACAGCAGCGCGGGCGCCAGAAATATTGCAGCCCGGGAACCATTGTCAATTCGTCCGCGCGACGCTTGGTCGGCATTGGCCGAGCACCCGAATCGCCACCCGAGCAAGACGGCCGGCACGGCTGCCCCGAGCACGGCCGCAGCGGTCGACCCGGTGCCAAGGGTGGCGGCG
>JAJCXX010000003.1 GCA_029263195.1 Acidimicrobiales bacterium | reverse complement strand
CCGGCCCGGGCCTTTGCTGCGAGATCTGCGACCGCAGCGTCGAGATCACCGACGGAGAGGCGTTGGGCATCCTGAACAACCGGCACGATCAGACCATCGTCGACCGAAACAGCCACTCCAAGATTGACGGTCTTGGGCACGACGATTGTCTTGCCGTCGAGGTGACCGTTGATACGAGGGTGAGCCGGGAGGCTTCTTGCGACCGCCGCCAGAACGTAGGTGTTGATCGAGTAGCGAATCGGAGACGCTCCCCGATCGATGACGACGTCGGTGAGGTCGATATCGCGACCGATCCGGCTCAGCGCGTTCTCGGCGACACTCGCCGCCATGTTGCGGGCCATCACCCGGCCGAGACGACCCAGTGGCTCACCGGCAACTTCACTTGTCTGGGGCGCGGGTTCGTCGGACATCAAACGGGTCCTCGCTACGCGAGGCTCGCTGCTTCGGCCTCGTCGGCAGCGATGACCGCCAGCACCGTGCCGACATCGACCGTGTCGTCTTCCTCCACGAGTATGCGGGCGAGTATGCCAGCACACGGCGATTCGAGATCGGTCTCGACCTTCTCGGTCTCGATCTCTGCGAGCACCTCACCCTCGGCGACGGTGTCGCCGACGGATTTGTGCCACGCAACGACGGTTCCGTCCTCCATGGTGAGCCCCCACTTGGGCAGAATCACATCAACCGCCACTACTGCCTACCTCTCGTTGGTTGTGTCATTGCCTGCCTGATCGCGGCGATCACCCGGTCGGCTTCGGGAAGCACCAGGAGTTCGAGTTCGACCGAGAACGGAATCGGAGTGTCGAGACCGTCGACCCGTACCACCGGGCCCAGCAATTCATGGAAGCAGTCCTGGCTGATGCGGGCGCTCAGCTCTGACCCGAGACCTCCCACCGCAGGAGCCTCGTTGGCAACAACAGCCCGGCCGGTGCGGCGCACGGAGTCGACGACCGTGTCGGCGTCGTAAGGCCTGATCGTTCGGAGGTCGATCACCTCCACCGAGACTCCCTCCTCGGCCAACACTTCGGCGGCCTCGAGCGCCATCGGCACCATTCTCATCGTGGCCACAACCGTTACATCGGTTCCTTGTCGGGCCACCGCCGCTGTGCCCAGAGGAGTGGTGTAGTAACCCTCGGGAACTTCGCCCTTGGCTCGGTAGAGCGCCTTGTGTTCGAGGAACAGCACAGGATCGTCAGATTCGATCGACGCCAGCAGCAGGCCCTTGGCATCGACTGGGTTTGACGGAGCGACGATCACCAGGCCCGGAACGTTGAGAAACCATCCCTCGACCGACTGTGAGTGGTGTGGTCCGCCGCCGAACCCCCCGCCACATGCCGTACGTATGACCAGCGAGGCCTTGAACTGGCCGTCGAACATGTAGTGGAGCTTGGCCGCGTTGTTGACGATCTGGTCGTAGCACTCGCCCAGAAAGTCGGCGAACATGATTTCGGCAACGGGGCGCATGCCGACCATGGCGCTGCCCACACACGCGCCGATGATTGCCGCTTCCGAAAGTGGCGTATCGCGCACGCGGTCTTCGCCGTACTTGGCCCAGAGCTTGCGGGTGACGCCGAAGTCGCCCCCCATTTCGCCGATGTCCTCACCGATGAGAAACATCTCGGGAAAGGCCTCCATGCCGAGGTCGAGTGCCTCGTTGAGTGCCTTCACCATCGTGCGCTTCTTGACCTTGGAATCACCAGTCATGATCCCGCCACCTCGAATCCTACGTAGACATCGGCGGTGGCCTTCGCCGGATCGGGCGGCGGGCTCTCCTTGGCGAAATCGATCCAGTAGGAGATCGTGTCGTGGGCCTCTCGCTCGACCTGGTCCAGATGTTCGTCGGTCCAGCCCATCTCGCGCAGGCGGTCGGCGGCCATGAGAATCGGATCGTGATCCTCACGCCAGTACTTGACCTCATCGGCCGGCCGGAACTCGCCCGTGAAGACCCCCTGCCACCGCCAGGTCATGAACTCGACGAAGAATGGCCCGTTGCCGTCGCGGATGTGTCGAACAGCCCTTTCGACGAGGTCGTAGGACGCATCGATGTCGTTTCCGTCGACCTGTTCGCAGGGGAATCCGTAGCCGCGCGCCAAGTCGACGATGTCGGCTGAGGCGTGGCCCTTGCCCACCGGCGTGTGGATGGCGTAGCCGTTGTTGACGCACGCGTAAAGAACCGGCAGCTCCCAAATGGCTGCCATGTTGAGGCTCTCGTGGAACTCGCCTCGCCCGACGGTGCCATCGCCGATGATAGCGCACGCGACCTTGGACTCGCCGCGCATCTTGGAGGCCAACGCCACTCCCAGCACGGTGGCCATGTAGGAGCCTTCGATGGCGTTGTCGCCGAAGTTTCCTGCCAACGGATCGGCCGAGTGGAGGCTTCCCCCCTTGCCGCTGCACACCCCGGTTGATCGACCGAACAGTTCGGCCATGATTCGCCTGCCGTCGCCGCGGTGGCGTTGTTGGGCGAGGGCGTTGATGCCGTGACCCCGATGATCGGGGAAGTAGGCGTCGGTGGCTTCCAGGTGGGCGGCGAGCGCGGCCTGAGTGGCCTCCTGGCCGAGGCCGGTGTGGAGCATTCCAGGAACGTTGCCCTTCTCGAACTCCGATTCGAGGCCCTGTTCGAAAGCTCGAATCAACCACATGTCGTGATACAGCGAAGCAAACGTGGTCTCGTCCATGGCGCCTCCATTCAGGACGTGGTAGAAATATAGGCTGGCATGTTTCTCTGGGTCAAGAAATTCTTTGTGACACCAAACATTTCTACACCGACCCGGGGCCAACTACCATCGGCGATGTGACCCACACCAACCAACTGGCGGGATCAGTCAATCTCATGCCGACCGGCCCGGCCGCCCGGGTAGCTGAGCTGGCAGTCGAAGCCGAACGCCTCGGGTATCGACGCTGTTGGATCTACGACGAAGGACTGGTCACACGCGATGTCTACGTGACCCTCACCGCCGTGGCCGCGGCCACCGAATCGATCCGGATCGGTCCCGGAATCACCAACCCCTTCACCCGTCACCCGGGGGTCACGGCCAACGCAATAGCGTCACTCGACGAATTCAGCAAAGGGCGGGCGTTCCTCGGCCTCGGTGCCGGCGGCGGACTCACTCTCGCACCGCTCGCCGTCGACCGACGGCGACCGTTCACAGCTGTTGCCGAAATGGTCGATGCCACGCGCAGCCTGTGGCGTGGCTCGACGATCGACACCCACGGCGACACCGTGGGATTCAACGCCGCCTCCCTCACCTCACCGCGCGCCGACATCGAGATCCATCTGGCAGGGCGGGGTCCCCGGATGATCGAGTTGGCCGGACGGGTGGCCGACGGTTTCTACATGAGCTACATCCACAAGGACTTCATCGGTCCCACCGTCGAGAAGCTGCGCTCGGCCGGCACCCGACCGATGACGGTCACCTACTCCACGAGAATCGTGGTCGACGACGACGACTTCGAGGCGGCCCGCCGAGACCTCACCTTCCGCATTCCCGACTCCCCTGCCGACATCCACGAACGACTGGACATCGGTCCCGACGACATCGCCGCCCTGCGAGCGGCGTTGGTCGAGGGCGGACCACCAGCCGCCGCTCATCTGATTCGCGACGAATGGGTCACCCAATTCGTCATCGCCGGCAGTCGCCAAGAATGCGCACAGGAGTTGGCTGATCTCGCGGCCACCAACGGCCTCGACGAGTTCCTGCTTCCCATCGACGACCTCGACAAGGCGCCCGACCTCCTGTCCGACACCATGGCGATTGTCTCAGCCGGGACCTGACCACCGCTGGAGTCCCGACACCTCGATGCCGAGATGCTCGAGGGCCCGGCCCACGGAATGAGTGACAATGTCGTCGATGGTCGCCGGGTGGTTGTAGAACGCCGGCACGGGGGGCTGAACAATCGCCCCCATCTCGGTGACTCGCTCCATCAGCCGAATATGACCGAGATGAAATGGTGTCTCACGAACCATCAGCACCAACGGCCGACGTTCCTTCAACATCACATCGGCGGCCCGAACCAACAGATCGGCACTGAAGGAATGGGCCACGCCCGACAGAGTCTTGATCGAGCACGGGGCGATGATCATCCCCGACGACTCGAATGATCCCGATGCAATCGAAGCGGCAACGTCACGTGAGCCGTGAGCGAAGTCGGCCCGGGCCTCGACATCGGCCACCGACAGATCGGTCTCGATCAACAACGTCTGACGGGCCGAGGGAGTGATCACAAGGTGGGTTTCCACGTCATCGATCGCCGACAACAACTCGAGGGTCCGTACCCCGTAGATCGCCCCGCTGGCGCCGCTGATTCCGACCACCACGCGGGTGGGTTTCACCGGAGGTACTCCGAGAGATCAATCGGCGCGTAGGCAACCCGTTCGCCGTATTCGCGACGTTCTCTCTTGTAGGTGGCGTCGATTCCAACCTTCACGCCGACGCCGCGCTGATCGGCCACAGGATCCATCTCGTGGCCTTGGGCATGGGGAGCGGTGAAGATGTCGTCATGCCAGTGCACCCGATTGGTGATGGCCCAGAGAACATCCGACGGCTGCGAGACGTCGACATCGCGATCGACGACCACCACGTTGCGGATGTTGATGTGTGCGGTCATCGCCGCCATCGCCAGATTTCGAGGCGTTCCCGGGTTGTCGCGATCGATCGAGATCACCGCCAGGAATCCGTTTCCGTAGGGAGGAATGTGGACATCGGCGGTGGGGTCGACGTGTCGGATGAAACGACGCAGCAGCGGCTCACGTGGCAAGACGTTGCCGATGTAGATGTGTTCGTACCAGCCGGGAACGATCGTCTGATAGATCGGATCGTCACGCCACGAGATGGCCGTGATCTCTACGGTGGGGCTGTTCCACATCTCACCCAAGTAGCCGTGGAACTCGGCCAGAGGACCTTCAGGCTCCCGCCTGGACGGGTGAATCAATCCCTCGAGCACGATCTCGGCGTGGGCCGGGATGTCGATGTCGACATCAACACCTCGACAGACCTCGACGCCCTCGCCCCGAATGGCTCCGGCAATCAACAGTTCGTCGTCGGGCGTTCGAACCCCAGCGGCGATCATGATCGCCGGATCGAGCCCTATCGCCAGCGCCACCGGAAACGGGGCGTCGGGATCAGGGCGGCTCTTCATGAAGGTACCGACGTCGCGCCATTCGTTCAGATTGAAACCCAGAGAGTTTCGGCCCGTGCGGAGCATCCGGTTGTAGGAGAGATTTCCGCGCCCACCGATCGGGTCCTTCGTTACGGTCACGGCACCGGTGATGAACGCGCCGCCGTCACCACGCGAGTGCACGGGAATCGGGATCACCGACAGGTCGACGTCGTCGCCTCGCGCCGTGTTGGCCTGCCACGGCGCGGTTTCGACTCGGCGAGTCGGGACACCGTTGTTCGGTTCGAGCGCCTCTCCCATCCGATCGACCATCTCGTCTACCGGGCACCCGAGAGCGGCGGCTGCCAACCTCTGGCTGGCCACGCCGCCCGTGAAGATCTTCCAGGGCGAACCCGAGACGTCCTCGAACAAGGCCGCACCGGCATCGGCCCGCTGCATGGCGGCCCCTACGTCGGACAGCTCGTGATCTAGTTCCACCCGACGAGAGATTCGCGACACCGCCCCCGACTGCTGCAGAGCTTCAATGTGGCTCCGCAGGTCAAAAATCTTGTGATCGGTCATGGCTCGATCCTAAGAGACACCGAGCGAGCTACTACGCCACAGACAGGATCGACTACTTTCGCGTCTGTCCCCTTCGACTCGAAGCGGCATCTGCCGGGGTGAGCGCAGCGCGTGCCTGGATTGCAATGTCAGACCAAGGAGACACCATGGACAAGGTTCTTCGGAACGCCACAACAGCAGACGGTCGACCGATCGACATCGAGATCACCGATGGCGCCATCAGTGCGATCAACCCGGCCGGTGGCAGCTACTCCCCCGACGTGCCGATCGATGAACTATCCGACTGGCTCCTGCTGGGCGCGATGGCGGAGCCCCACGCCCACATCGACAAGGCCCTCACCGCCGAACGGGTCCCGAATCCGACTGGCGACCTCACGGGGGCCATCGAGGCCTGGGTAACGGCATCCGATGCCGGTGAGTTCACCTACGAAAACACCGTCGAGCGCGCCACCCGAGCCATGGATCTCCTGTTGATTCACGGAGTCACCGCGGTGAGAACCCATGTGAACGTCGGATCCGATACCGGGGTTAGCAGCGTTCTCGCGGTCCGCGAGGCCCGTGAGCGGTTCGAGGGCCTGCTCGATGTTCAGATCGTGGCCCTGACCCACAGCCCGATGACCGGAGCCGACGGTGCGGTGAATCGTGCTGCTCTGACCGAAGCACTCGAGATTGGTGTCGATCTGGTGGGTGGCGCACCCCACCTCGATCCCGACGGCCAGACGATGACACGGCAGGCGCTGGCCTTCGCCGCCGAGGCCGGCATCGGAATCGACTTGCACACCGATGAGACACTTGATCCTTCCGTGCAGCTTCTGCGGTATCTCGCCCGGCAGGTCATTGACACGGGCTTCGAGTACCCGGTGACCGCAAGCCACTGCGTTTCGTTGGGAATGCACTCGAAGGAGACGCAGGCCGAAGTGTCGGCCGAAGTGGCAGAAGCCGGGATCTCCATCGTCACTCTTCCCCAGACCAACCTGTTTCTGCAGGGCCGGTCTCACCCGACAGCCACTCCTCGCGGGCTCACTGCCGTGGAAGCACTCCTCAACGCCGGGGTGACTGTGGCGGCCGGTGCCGACAACGTCCAGGACCCGTTCAACCCGGTCGGCCGCAGCGACCCACTCGAAACCGCCGCTCTCATGATCATGGCCGGACATCGGCTGCCCGACGAGGCCTACGACCTCGTGAGCAACAACGTGCGTCGGGTCATGGGTCTGCCCACAGTCACTGTCAGCATTGGAGATCCCGCTGACTTCGTGGCCATCGACACTTCTTCGATTCGCGCCGCCATTGCTGACGCCCCCATGTCGAGGCGCACCTACCGAGCCGGCCGTCTGGTGGCATCAGCCGATCAAACGGTCGTGGTACACCGGAGCTGATCGGCTCGTCACTGACCTCAGTGCGCGAAAAGGGCCGGCGCCATTCCGTCGGGAACGGCGCCGGCCCTATTCACTGAGCGTTACGGCAAGCCGATGCTCGGATCGATGAACTGGTTGGTCATGATGTCGTCGACCGTGAGTCCCTCCGGAGCGGCCGGGTCAGCTGCGGCGATCTTGTCGATCACACCCTGAACTCTCTCGGTCACCATGTCGCCCAATGTGCTGTCGGGACCATTGGAGGCGAGACCCAATTCGTTCTGAGTCGCCACCGAGAAGGCCGCCAGAGCATCGTCGTACTGCCAGAAATCGGCGTACTGCAATACTGCGTCGACGATGATCGCGTTGGCCCGGTCGGGCGATGCGTAGAAGTCGACTGCAGCCTGCTGGGCCACCGGGATGAACTGCTCGAGACACGGAGTCATGTCAGCGAGATCCGCTTCACGAATAGCGAGGGTCTGCGAGTAGAGCTCGAGACCGGCATCGTGAACCAGCTGGAAGGCAACTGGCTTGCCCCAGTCGGTGAAGACGTTCTCGTAGTTGTAAGGCTCGGCCGAGGCAAAGCCCTGCTGAGCGATTGCTCCACCTTCGGCAATGAACCGAGCCGGCGAGCCGTCGTAGGACGGATCAACCTGATCCTCGGACAAGATGCCCTCGTTGGTGAACACGCTGATGAAGGTTCCACCACCGAACACATTGATCGTGGCGCCGGTGTCCTTCAGATCGGCAATTGTCTCCACATCGGGATAAGTCTCGGGATCCCACATGAGGATCTGGGGATTCTTATCGAGCGGTGCCATCACCGAGATGGTGGGAGTGGCCTCGCGGAGAAGGATGACCTGATCGGTTGATACGAACCCGATATCGATCGACTTGTCGGTGTACATCTGGGACGAAACCGGGGTGAACCCGATTGCCGGTCCACCGGTGCGGACCTCCAGCTCGATTCCGGTGTCGACACCAGAGGCCACAAGGCTGCCGCTGACGATCTTCTTCTCGATGTCGACGGTGTAGTCGTCGCCGAGCAGGTTGTACGAGGCTCCGTGCTCCGATTCGGGGAACCAATCAGACTGGATCACGAGTGGTGAGTCGCAGTTCGACAAGACGCTGGCGGGCGCCTCTGTGGTTGCCGGCGCTGCGGTGGTCGTTGGTGCTGCAGTGGTTTCTCCGTCGTCACCGCAGGCCGCAGCCACGAGTCCGAGCGTCAATAGCAATGCAGCGGCCGACAGCCACCTTCGCTTCCTTTGGTGATTCACTTGCCCTCCTTGGGTATTCGTTGGTCTGTTTTCGTGTGGATGCCTTGCTCAGACATCCTGGCCGCCATGTTCGTACCATTTGCCGGTGACCTTGTCCTGAAGCCAACCGAATGCGAGAAATACCACCACGCCCATCAACGACGACATGATCACCGCAGCAAGCAACTGCTCACCCTGAAGGAAGTTGGCGTAGCGCCGTAGCAGCTGACCGACACCGATGTCGCCCTGGCCGAAGAAGAAGTCTCCGACGATGGCACCGATCACGGACAGACCCGCCGAGATTCTCAGACCCGCGAAGATTGCCGGCAGGGCATTCGGAAACGTCAGCTTTCGAAGTCGCGTAAGCCGGCTCGCATGGTGAAGAGTGAACAAGTCGTGAATGCCGCGCTCGGCAGACTGCAGACCGAACAGCGTGTTCACGATGATCGGAAACAGCGAGATGATCACTGCGACCACGACCCTCGACTTGAATCCGAATCCGAACCAGAACCCGATCAAGGGCACGATGGCCAGAACCGGTATGGCCTGCAGTGTGACCATGTAGGGGAACAGTGCACGTTCGATCGACTTGGCCTGACTCATGACCACGGCCAAGGTCATTCCGAGAACGATAGAAATTGATAATCCGAGGATCGCCACCCTGGCACTCGATTTCAAGCCGTCGAGTAGCTCGCTGAAATTGTCCCAGTCGGCGAAGCCCTTCTGCCAGACCTTGTGGGGCGGCTCCAGCAGGAATCTTCGGTCCGCGTCCAGCACGCCGTACGAGACGGCGTACCAGAACCCGATGATGAAGAACCCGAAGATGATCGGCGGCAGCACTGTCGCCAGGAGCGTGCTCAAACGAGAGCGGCCCTGAACTCGGACCTCCGAGTCCGGCGAGACCGTGTCGGTGCTCATACGTGGGCCCCTCGCAGGGAGGCCGAGATCTCACCACTCAGGTGGGCGAAATCGGCGTCGAAGCGCAGATCCGGCGATCGCGGATACTCGAATGGCACTTCGAATTCGGCGATGATCTTGCCAGGTCGAGCCGACATCACCAGCACACGCGTCGACATGAATACGGCCTCGCTGATCGAGTGGGTGATGAAGAGTCCGGCGAAGCCTTCCCTTTGGAACAGCGCCAACGTCTCTTCGTTGAGATGCTCGCGGGTGATCTCGTCGACCGCACCGAACGGCTCGTCGAACAGAAACACCGGTGGCTTTCGTGTGAGTGACCGGGCCAGCGACACCCTCATCTTCATTCCACCCGAGAGCGACTTGGGATAGTGATTCTCGAATCCGGTCAGTCCGACCAGGTCGATGGCTTCCTTGCTCATCCTGCCGCGCTCGGCCTTGTCGACGGAATGAAGTTCGGCCAACAACTCGACGTTCTGTTTCACTGTTCGCCACTGGAGCAGGGTGGCATCCTGAAAGACGTAGCCGAGATTCTCGCGATCGATGCCGACCGAGCCTCCGGTTGGTTCCAAGAGACCTGAGGCGATCTTGAGAAGTGTTGATTTGCCACAACCCGAGGGCCCGACGACCGTGACGAATTCCCCACGGTCGACACTGAAGCTCACATCCTGCACCGCTTCGGTGCCATCAGGGAAGACCATCGAGATTGAATTGAACGACAAGGTGGGACTCGGCGTGGCCCCAGGATCTGCCATGTTGATTGGTCCTCCAAATGGGAGATCGTGCGAAGGCGGAAGAGTAGCCCCATGCCGAAACTCTTTTCCACTACAGATGAATGTTTGTGCGGACTAAATATTTTCAAGGCTGAGATCATGGACCGGTATGCCCGCAGCCACCGTCATTGATCTCGCTCAATCGATCACCAACAATCGCGGCCCTTCCGGGAGGGGGGTGTACGTTCGAGCCCCGACCCGAACCAAACCCGAATCGAGGACACAGGATGAGAACCGGCATATTTCTGTTCGGCGGCGTCGAGATGTCCGACGCCGGCGCCGGCCCACCGGCGCCGACCGACCGTCGCTACAGCGCAGCCGAGATCTGGCGGGCCACCGAGCAGATTCTCGACATCGGAGTCCAAGCTGATCGACTCGGCTTCGATTCCTTCTGGCTCACCGAACATCACTTCCAGTTCGAGGGCTATGAGGTCGTTCCAAACGGGGTGCTTCTCGGATCAATTCTCGCCGAGCGAACCGAAGCGATTCGTATCGGCATGCTCTTCAACATTCTCGGACAGTGGCATCCACTCAAGCTCGCCGAGGACTTCGCCACCCTCCACAACATCTCCGGAGGCCGAGGAGTTCTCGGTGTCGGCCGGGGAACAGTTCCACGCGAAGCCGAGAATCTCGGAACACGAATCGGATCCTTCGACAATCCCGATTCCGCTGCCGATGATCGCTTCAACCGTCGACAATTCGACGAGTCGATGGAGGTGATTCGTCTCGCTCTCGACAACGAGTCATTCTCGTTCCACGGAGAGATCTATGACTATCCGGTCTCCGGCATCCCCGACCGTGGCGGCTTCGTCGAAGAGTTGAGCCTCGTTCCCAGACCACTCCACCCCTATGAGATCTGGCAGGCCATCACCTCACCCCCGACTCTCGAGGCCGTTCCGCGCAACGGGTGGGGTGGGGTCATGTGGAATCGGCACTACAAGATGATGCGCGACTTCTGGGAGCGATTCGGCGAGGTGTATGCCGAGACCCACGGCGCCGAACTCGCTCCGGGTGAGAAGCGCATGCTCGTGCTCAACACTTGCGTCGAGGACTCCCATGAGGCGGCCGTGGAATCGGTGAAGCCGGGTCACGACGAGTTCTGGAAGTTCCTCGGCCCGTATGGCTGGAGTCGCGGCTACATGGGTCCCGATGGAGGTCCCGCCCCGGCCGGATTGATTCCCACACTCGATGAATCACTCGAGAACCGCACGTGGCTGATCGGCACCGCCGACGAAGTGGCCGAACAGATCAACTGGTACGCCGAACATCTCGACGGCCTCGAGAATCTGGTTCTCTTCCCGGCCATGCCCGGCGACGCCTATTCGAAAGTCTCCGAACAGATTTCACGACTGGCGGAAGATGTACTCCCCCAGATTGGCTGAGGCCCAACCGTGAGCCTCCCGACACTGCTCGCCCTCGCCGCCGGGTTGTTGTGGGGACTCAACATGGTGGCCTCCAGGTGGGCCCTCGATGCCACGAAGGTTTCGAGCGACATTGGAGCCTTCGTCTCGATCGCGGTCGCCACACTCGTGGCCGCGACCACGGCCCTGATCGCGGGAGTCGACACAGCCGGACTCGATGCCGGGTCGATTGGTCGGTACGCCCTCATCGGAGCGATCGCACCCGGCGCCTCCCAAGGAATCTTCCTGGCGGCAATCAATTCGATTGGTCCCGCTCGAACCGGGTTGTTCGTTGGTGCCGCGCCGATGTTCTCGGTAATCCTCGCGATCGCGTTCATAAATGAACCGTGGCGAGCGGCGGTGATAGTCGGGACGCTGCTCACCGTGGCCGGCGGAGTCATCGTCAGCCTCGAAGGAGGTCCGGTAAATCTTCGTGGATTCCTTCGCGGCGGCTCCGTGCTCGCACTCACCACCGCCCTCGCTTTTGGAATTCGCGATGTGGCGGCACGTCAGTTCACCGTCGATGTCGACATCGAGGTTTGGTGGGCATCCACCATTGTTCTGGGGTCAGGGGCACTGTTCATCGCACTGATTGCGCTGATCCGCGGCGAGCAATTGATCCAATCCAGCAAACGGGCTTTCCCTCACCTGGCAGTATCGGGAGCACTGGTCGGATTCGCTCTACCGGTATTGATCTGGGCTCTCTCGGAAGGCGACGTCGGGATCGTCTCCCCGCTCGCCAATGCGGCCCAGATCGTTTCCGTGGTCGTGGTGTCGACATGGGTCTACGGCGCCCGCGAGCGCTCGCCCCGTCTCATCGTTGCCCTATCACTCGTATTGGCCGGAGGAACTCTCATCAGCATCACCGGGTAGAGCCCGGGCCGGCTGTGTCAGAACGGGCTCAGCCCCATGCGGTTCCTCGCGGCGGTCAGTTCACCGAGGTGGTTGTAGCCATGACCGATGGCTTCCCACGCCAAGTAGAAGAGTCCGGGCTTACCCGACCACATCCCGTAGAGCCAGTCGAAACGATCCGGCGGGGTTCCGATCGAATCCAGAACGGACGCACTGTCGGGGACCGAGTCCAGCACCGACAGATCACCGTCGGATACCCAATTCTTGGTCGACTCGATGACCGCCAGCAAGTAGCCGTTGACCGACCCCGCGTCGAGATCGGGCACGAGTTCGAGATCCTCCGCCTCGGCCAGGCCTCGCCATGAATCACCGGTCACACCGACGCGATCGGCCCACAGGTCGAGCACCGGTGCCGCACCGCGCAGCACACCATTGACGGCCAGATCGTGATGACGTGCGGTGTGCCAGGCCATGTAGACCGGCGCGATTCCGCCACCGTCGACACGCTCGGTCATCCGCTCGACGGGGATGACCGAGAGAATTCCGTTGGAGAGTCGATTTCCGAGTGACTCGAGGTCGGCGCTGATCCAGGTTCGTAGGTCCATCCGTGCATCGTAGGTATGGTCGGCGACGTGCGCATCTTCGTGATTCACGCCCATCCGGTCGAGGAGAGCTACAGCGCTGCTGTTCGGGACCGCACCGTCCAGGCACTCATGGAGGCCGGACACGAAGTCGAACTGAGTCGCCTCGGCGACGGAAGCGAACACGGTCCCGACGATCTCGACGACTATCAGATGCTCGTTGTCGTTGCTCCCATCTGGTGGGGAGGACTGCCGGCTCAGCTGTTGGCCTGGATACAGCGCGTGCTCGGGCCATCCATCGACCGCACGGAGACCGCCGGTCAGCCGTCACCGCTCTCAACTATTCAGCATCTCGCCGCAGTGGTCACCCACGGTTCGTCGCGGCTGATCAACCAACTCGAAGGTGAGCCGGCCCGCCAACTCCTGAAGCGAAGCATGCTCCCGCTGTGCGCCGACGAAGCCACGTTCGATTGGGTTTCGCTCTACAAACTCGACCGTCTGTCACGCATCGACCTCGAGAACTTCATCGAGAGCGCAGCGGCTGAGGTCGTGGCGATCACCAACGGCTGAGCTTTCTGGAAAGGGCCTTGTGCTCGCCGGGCCCGCCGACCGAAACAAACGTTCGACGACATGTCTTGGCACAGTTCATCCGGAGCGCTCGCATGATCATGCGGCGGCCACCATCGCGAGCCCGAGCGGTGGCAATGCGGCCATGGGGACCCGACGTGACCACCCCTAGGCGACGGATGTGAGTGAGGCCGGGTGCGACCCGACCGGCGTCATCGAAACCAAAGGCGACCCCCGGTAGCAGTACACGATCCATCCACGCCTTGAGCCGAGCCGGCGGATTGAAGCACACGGTCGGGTAGGCGAACAACAATCCCTCGGCCCAAGCAAGCGCCTCAACCGATCGCCGGACCTCGTCGGTGAGAATGTTTGAGCCCTCGTCGTGGTAGACGAGTCGTTCGGCCGTCGACATGAACGGTGTGAATTCGTCGGTGACAAGAGAGATCCTGCGCACGTCGTGCCCGGCTTCGGCGAGCACCTCCACGGCCGCGTCCGCGGTATGGGCTCCGGGACCATCCGGATCAAACGAATCGACTACGAGAACTCGCATGGTCATCGCGCTGCCACCACCGATATCTCCATCTTCCAAGCCGCCTGCGCCAGTTCCGGGACGATCACCAACGTCGAGGCGGCCACATGGCCCGACAGAGCAACGTCTCTCTCCGCCATAATCGCAGCCAAGTCGTTGCCGGGAGTCACGTAGGTGGTGACAGACACGATGTCGGAGACCTCCATCGCGGCCTCGGTGAGAATCGCAGAGATGTTGGACCACACGGTTCGGGCCTGCTCGACCACATCGGAAGGCACGGTGCCGTCGGCGCTCGCTGGTACGACCCCCGACGAATGAAGGATGTGTTCGGTCGCGGTGGACTTCACGGCATGAACGTAGTTGGCCGCCGGTGGAGCGATGCCAGTGGGCTCGATGCGAGTGTTGGTCATGCCATCGACGTTACTGTCGTGTTGTGCGCGACTTTGCTTCCCTTCGATCTCCACAGGTCTCCGAACTGGTCAGTGGTGAGTCGATTCTCATCCAGCCCATCGGGGCCATCGAGCAACACGGCCCCCACCTCCCCTTCAACACCGATCAGGTGATCGCCGACGAATCGGCTCGATCACTGGTCGAACACCACGGCGAGGAACTCGACCTTTGGCTGCTTCCGACGATTGCCTACAGCAAGTCTGACGAGCACTCGTGGTCGGACGGCACCATCTGGTTTTCGTCGACCACGATGCTCGCCATGCTCGACGACCTGGGTCGTTGCCTCGCCCGGCTGCCGTCGGCTCGCCTCGTGTTCCTCAACGCCCACGGAGGCAACTCGTCACTCCTCAACGTGGCCTGCCGAGACCTTCGACGAGTCCATGGGCTGTCGACGTTTCTGCTTCATCCGTTCATCCCACCCGATCAAGGCGGTGAGTCAGCCGACACTGAACAGGGCCTCGGTATTCACGGCGGCCATCTCGAGACATCGCTCATGTTGCACCTCCGTCCGGACACCGTCGACATGTCAAAGGCCTCCCCCAATCTTCCCGAGCAACTGCAGACCAACGAGTTCGTCCGGTTCGGAGGAGTCTCTGGCTTCGGGTGGCTCTCCGACGACTTCGGACCCGACGGCCACATTGGCGATCCGACCTCGGCCACCGCCGCCGAGGGCAAGGCCGCGCTCGATGCCGCTGTGGAAATGCTCGCCGGGGCGCTTCGCGAGATTCGGGAGTTCGGACCCAGACGTCGCTGACAGGGCCGGAGCGGCGCGCGACTAGTGTCGGCCCACATGACCCAGCGCATGGCTCTCTACCTCCAAGACAAGCACGACATTCGATACGAACTCGAAGTCGCGAAATACGCAGAAGAAAAGGGTTTCACCGAGATCTGGCAGGCCGACACCAGGCTCGCCCGCGACTGCGTGGTGCTCATGAGCGCGCTTCTCACCGAGACGAGGACACTGAAGATCGGTAGCGGCGTGCTTCCCATCTACACGCGAAACCCAGCTGTGATCGCCGCCACCTGGAGCACCATGTGGGAGTTGGGAGGGCTCACCCCTGAAGGCGAGAGTCGGGTCATGCTGGGGCTCGGCGCCTGGTGGGAGCCGATCGCCGGACGGGTCGGCGTCGATCGGCGCAAACCTCTGACCGCGGTTCGCGAAAATGTCGAGGCGATTCGACAACTGTTCACAATGGAAGAGGTCACCTACGAAGGTGAGTTCGTTCACCTCGACCGGATCAGTCTCGACGTGGCATACGGCGACAAGTCACCGCGCGACATCCCGATCTACATCGGAGCCACCGGACCGAAAATGCTGGAACTCACCGGCGAGATTTGCGACGGGGTCGTACTCAACTACATCGTGTCACCCGACTACATACGTGACGCGGTTGCAACAGTCGGCCGCGGCGCTGAGAAATCAGGACGCACGATCGACGACATCGATCGCCCCGAACTGCTCGTCTGTTCGCTCTCCGACGATGACCCCGAGGAGGCGATGCTCACCGGCAAGTCTCTCGTGGCTTACTACCTCGGCACCGAACCTCACATCATGAAGGCGTCCGGAGCTGATCCGGGTCTGGTCGATCGGGTGCAGGAGATCGTCGGCTGGCCGGCCACCGAAGCCGACTACCGCAAAGCCGCCAAGCTGATACCCGACGACCTCGTCCGCAGTTTGATGGCCGTCGGAACGTCGGAAGAATGCCGGCAACAGGTTGCCGAATACATCGAAGCCGGCGTGACCTGCCCGATCCTCTTCCCGATGCTCGACGACATCAAACCCGTCGTCGATGCATTCTCCAACTGGCAGCCATGATTCAACGGCCCGCCGGCGGGTTGCTCATCACCGGCGGAGCGGTCGTCACCGTCGACGACGACTTCACGATCCATGATCCCGGTTGGGTTCATGTGATCGACGATCGGATCGTCGGTTTGGGTGCCGGCGAACCCCCACCCGACATCGCCGCAGGAGTCGGCCGTGTCATTGACACCACCGGCAAAGCCGTCATGCCCGGCATGGTCAACGGCCACACCCACTTGTTCCAGACCTTCTTTCGCGGACTCGCCGACGACAAGCCACTTCTCGAGTGGCTCAAGGACTGCATCTTTCCTGCCGCCGTGCACCTCGATCGCGAATCGGCCCACCTGGCCGCGATGGTCGGTCTGATCGAAAACCTCCGCTCAGGTGCCACTTCGGTGATCGACCACCAGTACATCCACATCGACGAGGGAATCGACGACGGGGTTTGCTCGGCCGCCGACCAACTCGGTGTGCGATTCGTACTGGCCCGAGGATGGTCGGATCGCAACTACCAGCCCGACCTCATGGAGTCGGGCGATCAGATTCTCGAACGGGTCCGACGAGTGACCGGGAAATGGCATCAGCACGACTCGGGCCGAATCCGTGTCGAGCTCGCCCCGCTCATTCCTTGGGGATGCTCCGACGAGACCCTGATCTCGACCGTCGCCGAATCGAGATCATGGGGAGCCGGAACCCACATTCACTGCGCCGAGACAAAGATCGAGGTCGACATGAACCTCGACGAGCGAGGGGTTCGTCACGTCGAATGGCTCGACAGCCTCGGTGTCCTCGGACCCGACACACAACTGGCCCACAGCATCTGGCTCGACGACGGCGAACTAGACACCATCGCCCAACGTGGGGCTGTCGTGGTCCACTGCCCGGTGAGCAACATGTACCTCGCCTCAGGCGTGTCACGCATCGTCGAAATGAAGCAGCGCGGCATCACCATTGCCCTTGCCAGCGACGGACCCGGAAGCAACAACCGCCAGGACATGTTCGAGGTTCTCAAGGCCACGGTGCTCCTGCAGAAGGTACACACCCTCGATGCCATGTCTCTGCAACCTGAGGACTCGATCCGTATGGCCTGCAACGGCGGGGCCGCGGCGTTCGGCTTGCCCGACGAAATCGGGGTACTCGCCTCAGGGCGTAAAGCCGATCTGGTGGTGGTGGACCTCGAGTCGGTGTTCACCGCGCCCGTGCATCGTGTAGCCAGCGCACTGGTCTTCTGCGCCACACCGTTCGACGTCACCGAGGTCGTGGTCGACGGCCGGATCCTCATCGACGATCGACAGCTCACAATGGTCGACGAGCAAGAACTACTGGCGAAAGCCACCCAATCAGCACGCAAGGTTTTCAAACGAGCGGGAATCTCGAGCCGAATCACCCGCTGACCCGAGCCGGGCGACCATTCCCGAATCCGATCGTCTATGTTGTCTCAGGAACAACCACAGATGAGCTGTGCTTGGCCGATGGCGCATCCTCGGTAGAGCCGATTCAAGGAGATCTGGTCATGTCCAGCATCGTGGCATATCACCGCCCAAACAGCCTCGGCGAAGCCGTCGAGTTGTTGGCCCAATCCGGTCGTTCGATCCTGGCTGGGGGCACCGCGATCGTTCCCGAGGCGCGATCCCGACGAGCCGACGGTGTCGAGCTGATCGACCTTCAAGCCCTCCAACTCGACGGCATCTCCGAAACCGAAGGGCGACTCACCTTGGGGGCCATGGTCAGGTTGGGAGATCTGGCAACCGATGACCGCGCTGGGGAGTTGATCAACGATCTGGCTCGGCGAGAGTTGCCGAGCGCCATGAGGAATCAGGCGACCGTCGGTGGCACCGTCGCTTCGGCGTCCCCCGACAGCGTCCTCATCGCCGGACTTCTCGTGCACGATGCCCAAGTCGAGTTCCACGACGGCCGAACATCGTCTCTTTCACGGGTGCTGTCCGACGGAACCAATGGCGCGATCATCGTCGCGGTGAGCATCGACCCGACCGGGTCGGGCTCGATCGTGGCCACCGGACGAACGCCGGCCGACCTGCCGATCGTCGCGGCGGTGGCACGTTCGACCGACGGGGGTCCTCGTCTCGCCATCACAGGCGCCTCCGCGACTGTCGTGGAGGTCGACCCGTCCGAGCCCACCGCCGGACTCGAGCCACCCTCCGACTTCAGAGGATCGAGCGGCTACCGACTCGAACTCGCCGACACCCTTTCCCAGCGAGTTCTCAAGGCGGTTTCATGATGGAGATCTCAATTCTGCTCAACGGAACCCAGACCGCTACGTCGGTCGAGCCTCACGAAACACTGCTCATCGTTCTTCGCCGACTCGGCCTGGTCAGTGTGCGATTCGGATCCGACACCGGAGAGACCGGCTCGTCAGCAGTGCTGGTCGATGGCCGACTGGTCAACACCGATGTCATGCTCGCTGCTCAAGTCGACGGGCACGAGGTGACGACTGTCGAGGCCTTCAACACTCCGGATCTTGATCCGATCCAGACGTCATTCATGGTCACCGGTGCGATTCAGTCGGGATACTCGACGCCAGCGATGATCCTCGGCACCCGCGCACTCATCGATCGCAATCCCGACCCGTCCGAGGCCGACGTGCGCGACATGCTGTCGGGCATTCTCGACCGGGAGACCGGATACGTGAAGCCGGTTGAGGCAATCATGCGGGCCGCGGCAGTGATGCGAGGAGATCAGACCGAGCCGTTCGAACCTGCGATTCTCGAACCGATGACCGACGGATCCAACCCCGTAGACGTCGACCCGTCCGACCAGCCACCCGACGTGTCCTACGCCGTCCCGCGGGTCGTGCCGTCTCCGGACGTACCCGAGATGTCGGTCGTCGGAAAGCCCGAGATCAAGGTCGACGCCGTCAGGTTGGTGAAGGGCAACCCCGCGTTTGTTGATGATTTCGAGGACCGCAACCTGCTGACCGCCAAGGTCCTGCGCAGCCCCCACGCCCACGCCAACATCCTCGACATCGACGACTCCAAGGCCCGCGCTCTGCCGGGCGTGCACGCCGTGCTGCACTACAAGAACACCCCGCGCGTGAAGTACGCCTCCGGCGGACAAAGCTATCCCAACCCTCATCCCCACGATCAGGTGAGCTTCGACGACAAGGTTCGTCACGTCGGCGATCGGGTGGCCGCCGTCGCCGCCGATACCGCCGAGATAGCCGAGGAGGCGATTCGTCTCATCGAGGTGACCTACGAGCCACTGCCGGCGATCTTCGACGAACGCGACGCCCTGCTGCCGGGGGCGCCGGTCATCCACGACGAGCCCGACACCGAGGAGATCTTCGATCGCGAACGAAACATCGTTCATCACATCGGTGCCAACCGAGGCGACGTCGACCGGGCCCTGGCCGGCGCCGACCACGTCTTCGAACACACCTTCCGTGTTCACCAGGTTCAGCCGACCCCGATCGAACCCCACATCTCGGTCGCCTGGCTCGACGCCGACGAACGAATGGTCGTTCGGACAGCCACTCAGGTGCCGTTCCACACCCGGCGCATGCTGGCGCCACTCATCGGAAGGGCCGTGAAGGACGTCCGGATCATCAAGCCTCGTATCGGGGGTGGTTTCGGAGCCAAGCAGGAGATGCTCATCGAGGACATCGCGGCTCATCTCGCCATTGCGACCCGTCGTCCCGTCAAGCTCGAGCTGACCCGCGAAGAGGAATTCGTCTCATCCCGCACCCGGCACCCGCAAACCCTCACCTTCAAGACCGGCGTCAATTCCGACGGCATGTTGGTTGCTCAGGATCTGTACGTGATCGGCAACACCGGCCCCTATGGATCCCACGCCTACACCGTGCAGACCGTCACCGGACTCCGCGGCCTCAGCTCCTACAACTGCCCCAACAAACGCTTCAACTGCGATGTCGTCTACACCAATATTCCGGTGGCTGGTGCCTACCGCGGTTACGGAGCGCCTCAGGCCGAGTTCGCTCTCGAAGCCCACATGGAGGACATCGCCCACCAGCTGGGCCTCGATCCGATCGAGTTCAAGCGCAGGAACTGGGTGAAGTTGGGCGACGAGCTCGACATCGCCCCTCACCTCGGGGAACGTGCCGTCGCCGAGGACGAACTCGATGAGTATCCGCGGGTCTCGTCCTGCGGGGTCGAGGAGTGCATGGCTCAGGCGTCGCGTGCGATCCGCTGGCACCGCCACGCCGATCCCGCCTGGCGTCAGCCCGCCGACCGACCCAACATTCGTCGCGGAATCGGGTTCGCATTCTGTATGCACGGAACGGCCATCCCGTTCCTCGACATGGGCGGATGCAGCATGAAACTGAACGACGACGGCTCGTTCAACATGCTCATCGGCGCCACTGATCTCGGAACGGGCGCCGACACGGTGATCGGCCAGATCGCCGCCGAGGTCCTGGGAGTCAAGCTCGACGACATCAAGGTCTATTCCTCCGACACCGACATCACACCGTTCGACACCGGCGCCTACGCGTCGTCCACGACGTTCATTTCCGGCACCGCAGCCAAGGTGGCCGCCGAGGCGATTCGTGCCCGAATCAAAGAACGTGCCGCCAAGATGCTCGGAGTCGACGAGCCCTGCACGATCGAACTACGCGACAACACGGCTTGGACCGCCGACGGCCGATCCGTGTCGCTCGAGGACATCGCTCTCGATTCGCTTCACCTCGAAGACCAAGAACAGATCATGGGTACTGGTTCCTATGTCTCGCCCGACTGCCCTCCCCCGTTCGGCGCGCAGTTCGCCGAGATCGAGATCGATATCGAAACCGGACAGATCACCGTCGTCAAGTTGGTGATGGCCGTCGACTGCGGCGTTGCCATCAACCCGATGACCGCCTCGGGACAGGTCGAGGGAGGCATGACCCAAGCGCTGGGATACGCCCACTGCGAGGAATACGCATTCGATGCCGACGGCCGGATGGTTAACGCCGAACTGGGTCCCTACAAGATCTATCGGGCCGATGAGATGCCCGAACTCGAGGTCTACCTGGTGCAGACCATGGAGGACAGCGGTCCATTCGGAGCCAAGGCCGTCGCCGAAATCCCGAAAGACGGTGTGGCTCCGGCCATCCGAAACGCGATCCTCAACGCAACCGGCGTGGCCATCAACGACCTGCCATTCACCCCCGAACGAGTCTGGCAGGCCCTACGAGCCGATAGCTGAGCCGCCATGGCAACCCCTTCAATAGTCGGCGCCGACTGGGTTATCGGCTCGGCGCTGGATCCACCATTGGCCAATCACGCCATCCGCGTACTCGACGGGCTGATCACCGATGTGGCCCCGGTCGACCAGCTCACCGCCCAATACCCCGACGATCCGGTCCATCGGGGACACGGCCAGGTATTGATGGCGGGCTTCGTCAACTCCCACGTGCACATGTACGGCACCCTCGCCCATGGCATCCCCATGACCGAGGCTCCGGCCGACTTCTGGAGCTTCCTCGACGACTACTGGTGGCCGAAGGTCGAAGACGTGCTCGACCACCCGATGATCGAAGCCGCCACGGATCTGGTCTGCCACGACATGCTGCGATCCGGCACGACCACGTTCTACGACATCCTCGAAGCGCCCAATTCGATGCCCGATGCGCTTCTCACCGAGAAGTCGATCGTCGACCGATACGGACTACGTGGCATCCTGAGCTTCGAAGCAACCGAACGAATGGGGCCCGAAAACGGCCGGGCCGGACTCGACGAGAACGTGTCTCTGATCGAATCCTGCCGAGCCGACCCCGACAACCTGGTCAGTGGCGCGATGTGTTTCCACACCACCTTCACTTGTGGCGAGGCGTTCATTCGCGAGGCCTTCGAGTTGGCCGAACACCACGACGTGTTCTGCCACGCCCACAGCAACGAGGGGATCCACGAGGGCCTCTGGTGTGAAGAGAATCTGGGTCTGCGGACATTCGAGTTCTACGACAAGATCGGCGTCGCCGGCCCCGGCTTTCTGGCCAGTCAGTGCGTCCAGCTCTCGCCGAACGAGATCGACATCATCGCGGCTCGCGGGGTGAAGGTCTCCCACATGCCTCTCTCCAACTGCGAGGTCGGCGGAGGAATCGCACCTGTGCCTGAGCTCCTCGACCGCGGGGTGACCATGGGGCTGGGTAGCGACGGCTATATCAACGACATGTTCGAGGTGATGCGCGGCGCGTTCCTGATCCACAAGGCTCGCACCCTCGATCCCGGTGCCATGCCGGCCGAGGTTGTCCTGCACATGGCAACTGAAGGAGGGGCCCGGGCTCTTGGTCTCGATCGGATCGGGCGACTCGAGCCCGGATACCGCGCCGATCTGCAACTGATCGACGCCGAGTTCCCCACCCCCGTCACAGCCGACAACCTGACCGACCAACTGGTGCTGTGGCGCAACGGCACCCATGTCGACGCCGTGATGGTCGACGGCCACTGGCGAGTCAGCGGCGGCGAAGTGATCGGTGCCGATCCGGCGGCCCTTCGCTCGGCCACGCGGCAACAAGCTCTGAGGCTGTGGTCGTGATCGTCAACGGCGCTATCAACATCATGCCGGAGGAGTCGGTATCGAGAGCGGTCGACCTGGCCGCCGCCGCCGAGGATCTCGGCTACAGCCGATGCTGGGTCTACGACGAGGGCCTGGCCTCGCGTGATGTCTATGTCACCCTCACCGCCATAGCCCTCGCCACGAACGAGTTGGTGATCGGACCTGGGATCACCAACCCCTACACCAGACATGCCGGGTCCACCGCCGCAGCAATCGCGACACTCGACGAACTCTCGGACGGACGGGCACTGCTCGGCATGGGCGCCGGCGGATCTCTCACCCTCCACCCGATGGGCTACACGTGGCAACACCCACTGGCCTCTGTTCGAGAAACCATCGACGCCTGTCGACGCCTGTTCCAGGGCGAAACCGTCACCTGCGAAGGCCGGGAGGTGGCGTTGAACCAAGCGTCGATCGGCTACGCCCGCACTTCAACGGAGATCTGGTTGGCCGGACGAGGTCCGAAGATGCTGGCGCTCGGCGGCAAGGCCTGCGATGGCGTGATGCTCGACTTCATCTACAAGCCCCGACTGGCCGGCTCGGTTGAGCATGTAAGAGGTGCCGCGGCCGCCGTGGGCAACCAACCGCGGCTCAGCTACTCAACCGCGGTGATCACCGACGAACAGGCGATGGCCAGAGTCAAGCCACACATGACCTATCGACTGGTCGACTCGCCGGCCGACGTGAAGGCCGAGATCGGCCTCAGTGAGACCGACGAGAAAGCCATCCGAAACGCCATGAACGACGGGCTCGAAGCCGCCGCCGAGTTCGTGCGCGAGGAATGGGTCCACCACTTCGTGATCGCCGGAAACGAAGAGGAGTGCAAGACGGAGATCGCCGACCTCGTCGAACAATTCGACCTCGCCGAGTTTCTCCTGCCGCTCCTCGACGACCAAAGTGCAGTACCGCTCATGGCCACTGTCGCCAGGGTGCTCGAACTCTGAGATCGGATACCGACATGTCAACCGAACTGTCCTCGAAAGCAGGCTCACACGGGCCGAGCTCAGCCGTGAGCGGGTTCGTCGGCGCCGACACCCACCCAATGCTCATCGACGGGAAGCTCACCGTTTCATCCTCGGGCGAGCAGCTCTCCGTGACCAACCCATCTGATGGGAGCGATCTCGGGCACATCCCGCTGGCAACCGGGGCCGATGTCGATTCGGCCGTCGCCGCGGCCCGTGCCGCATACGACAGCCGGTGGCGCCAGATGATGCCCGCCCAGCGAGAACAACTGTTGCGACGGGTCACCGACCTGATCGAACGAGACTCCGACCAACTGGCCGAGATCGAATCGATCGACAACGGCAAACCGATCGGCCACACCAAGCCGATCGATGGTCCGGTAGCGACCCGTCTCGCCGCCAACTTCGCGGGCTGGCCCACCAAGATCTCCGGTGACACTCCAGCGGTGTCGATTCCCGGCCATTTCGTCTACACACTGCGCCAGCCGGTGGGTGTGGTCGGCGCCATCATTCCGTGGAACTACCCACTCGTTCACACCGCTCAGAAGATCATGCCGGCGCTCGCCTGCGGCAACACCATCGTCCTCAAACCCTCGGAGAAGGCATCACTCGTGAGCCTGCGCATGGCCGAGTTGTTCGCCGAGGCCGACCTCCCACCGGGAACGGTCAACATCATCAGCGGCGACGGCCCCACAACGGGAAGCTCGCTCTCCCGACATCCGGGAGTCGACAAGGTCGCGTTCACCGGATCGGTCGCGTCGGGACAAGCCGTGATGCGAGCCGCCGCCGACACGACCAAGCGACTCAGTCTCGAGCTCGGCAACAAGGGTGCCAACATCATCTTCTCCGACGCCGATCTCGAAGCCGCGGTGAATCGAAGCTTCGTGGCTGCGTTCGGCAACACCGGCCAGAGTTGTGTCGCCGGTTCGCGCCTGTTCGTCCAAAGCGACGTCTACTCACTGGTCGTCGATCAACTCACCAAGTTGGCCACAGAAGCCCGAATCGGCCACGCACTCGATCCAGCCACGACGATCGGACCGATCATCGACCAGGTACAACTCGATCGGATCACCGGATTCATCGACGCCGCGGTCGCCGAAGGAGCCAACATGCAATGCGGCGGCGGACGAATCACCAACGGCGACCTCGCGTCGGGCTTCTTCATGCCGCCGACAATCTTCACCGATGTCGACGACTCGGCGACCGTCGCGTGCGAGGAGATCTTCGGTCCGGTGGTCACGGTTCACCGTTTCGACACCGAGGAAGAAGTCATAGCCCGCGCCAACCACACGCCATACGGACTTGCGTCGGCAGTGTGGACCCAATCGGTCGGCCGGGCCCACCGAGTGGCGGCGCAACTCGAGACAGGGGTCGTCTGGGTCAACACATTCGACATGTTCGACCCCACCGTTCCATTCGGCGGAATGAAGGGCAGCGGCTTTGGTCGAGACAACGGACGCGAGGTGATCGACATGTACACCGAGTCGAAGGCAGTGTGGGTAGGCACCAAATGATCCAGCCATTCGACTTCCAACTCCCGACTCGCATCTCCTGGCGCATGCCCGTGAGCGAGGCGCTGCCCGACGCTGTGGCCGATCTGGACAGCCGACGCGTGATGATCGTGACCGATCCCGGAATCGTCGGCACCGGGCTCATCGATCGAATCGACAATGCTCTCACGGGGGCCGGTTGCACCACCTCCACGTTCACCGACGTCGGCTCGAATCCGACCACTCGCCACGTCGCCTCGGCCCGCGAAATGGCACAGGACACCAACGCAGACGTCATCGTCGCGGTTGGGGGAGGATCCCCGATCGACACCGCCAAGGCCGCCGCGATGCTGGTGGCCAACGGCGGCGAATACTCCGATTATCAGTGGGACGGAAGGCCGATCACCCAACAAAGCCATCCCCTGATCACCGTTCCAACCACTGCAGGAACTGGAAGCGAGATCTCGAAGGTGGCGGTGATCTCCGACGAGAGCGAACCATTCAAGAAGGGGGTGCTGAGCCCCCTCATGTATGCCCGAGTAGCGATCCTCGACCCTGAGGTGACCATTGGACTCCCCTCCGGCCTCACCGCCGCAACCGGAATCGACGCCTTCATTCACGCTCTGGAGGCATTCACCGGGAAGCGCACCAGTCCCATCACCGACATGCTCGCCATCGAATCGCTACGACTCTGTTGGCAGCATCTGCCGATTGCGACGACCACCGGGTCAGACATCGAGGCGCGATCGCAGATGATGCTCGCCGCCCTATACGGAGGGATGGCCATGGACCAGTCCGGCCTCGGCCTCGTCCACGCCCTGTCGGGGGGTGTGTGCAGCCGCCTTCACCTCCACCACGGTCTCGCCAATGCCGCCTTGTTGCCGACCGTGTTCGAATTCAACGTGGGCCACATATCCGCCGAGCGGCGCCACACGCTGAGCCGGATAGTCGGGCTTCCCTCCGATGCCCCGGACGAGGCCCTCGTCGTCTCCATGACCGAGTTCGTTCGGTTGCTCGGCCTCCCGACCGACCTATCGGAGCACCGCGAATCTCTCGACGCCGACGTCATCGATTCCATAGCCGAAGAGTCAATGCGGATGGTGATGGTCCACAACAATCCTCGCCTGGTCGAGACCAGCGATTGCCGCTCGTTGATAGCAGCCATGGCCTGACCGGGCGTCCCCACTCCCCCTTGCACTACCCCAACCACTACTACGAATCAGGTCCGACTTGATCTACTCGAACGCCACGATCCTGACCCTGGACAACGACCGTCGGATCATCTCCGAAGGCGCCATCAGGGTGGTCGGCAGCGACATCGAATCGGTGGGCAAGGCCGACGAACTCTTGGCCGCCCATCCCGACGACGAATTGATCGACTGCCGCGGGGGCATCATGTTGCCGGGGCTGATCGACACTCACGTTCACACTTCGCAATGCATGCTGCGCGGGGTCAGCGAGGCGAGCGGTCCCGGCGATTTCCACACTTGGCTGTTCGGACGAATCTTCCCACTGCAGGGCACCTACACCCACGAGGATGCTCTGGCGAGCGCCTCGCTGTGCGTACTCGAGATGCTCAAGTCGGGAACCACCGGGTTTGTCGAGTGCCTTCTGGCCGACCACTACGGGCTCGACGGTATTGCCCAGATGTGTCTCGATTCCGGAATTCGTGCCGCGCTGGGAAACCTCGTGATGGACGTGTCGCCGGAGAAGCGCGACGAAGCCGGCTGGCCGCTGAGCATGTGGCAGGACCGCGAGTCGGGCATGGCCGGAACCATTGCCGGACACCAACGCTGGACCGACCCGGACGGACGGCTGCAGATCTGGTTCGGTTCGAGATCGGTCGAGCCAGTCAACGACCTTTCGCTGTTTCCAGAGGTGGCGTCTCTCGCTCGAGAGCACGGAATCGGCATCACCATCCATCTGGCCGAACTTCCCTCCGACAACGACTACGCCCGGTCGCTTGGCCACCGAAGCCATGTCGCTCTCGCCGAGCACCTCGGTCTGCTCGGTCCTCGTACCGTGCTCGCCCACTGCACGATCGCCGACGACGAAGACATCGCCGTTCTGGCCGCCACCGGCACGACGGTCGCTCACTGTCCCGGGAACAACTCGGCCACTGGTTGGGGCCCGGCACGCGTGACCGACATGCTCGATGCCGGAGTCAACGTCACTCTCGGCTGCGATGGTGCACCCACCAACGCCAACATGGATCTGTTGCGCGACCTGCGGGTCACCGCCCATGTGGCCCGGATGCGAGAACACCGCCGGGCGGCCATCACTCCCGAGACAATTCTGGAGATGGCGACACTCAACGGGGCCAAGGCCCTCGGCCTCGAATCGAGGATCGGCTCGCTCGAAGTCGGCAAGGCCGCTGACTTCATTGTGATCGATGTTGATGCCCCACACCTTCAGCCCATTTGGAACCCGGTGGCATCGGTGGTGTTCGCAGCGCAAGGAAGCGACGTCGACACGGTCGTAGTTGACGGCACTCTGGTGATGCACCGACGCGAGGTCAAGACCATGGACGAGTCCGCGATCGTGGCGAAGGCCCGCACGACCCAGCGGGCTGTGGCCCAACGGTGCGGGATCGATGATCTCGGGTCGTCATGGCAGGTGATCTGACGAGATGAGTTCATCCGGAAGTCATTCGCACCGGGCGGTCTTCATCACCGAGAGACCGCTCGTTCACCAACAGCTCGCTCTGAAAGCGGCACCCGACTGGCTCGACATCAACATGCTCGAATCGCCGGATCGGGAAACGATCGTGGCGGCACTCGACGGAGCCGACTTCATGATCTCGGAAAGGTCCGGGGTGATCGATGCCGAGATGATCCGAGGGGCAATCGGTCTGGAGCTCATCCAGCGACTGGGCACCAGAAGCCACGACATCGACCTGCCGGCCGCCGAACAGGCCGGGGTGGCCGTTTGTTGTCGTCCCCTGGCCACATCGATGGCGGTCGCCGAACACACGATGGCTCTTGTGTTGTCCCTGGTGAAACGCCTGCGTGACGGCACCGAAGAGACGGCGAGCGGTCACGACTGGGGCGATCCGGCCCTCACCGACGCCAACAACTTCGTCATCAACTGGAGCCAACGCCAGGGCATCACGATGCTGAGCGGGGCGACGGTCGGAATCATGGGTTTCGGCGAGATCGGCACTCAATTGGCGCTGCGTCTCAGGGCCTTCGGATCCGATGTCGTGTACCACAATCCCAATCGCCTACCCGAGTCGCTCGAGCGGGAACAGGGCATCCGGTACGCATCGTTCGACGGTCTGCTGGGCGAGAGCGACGTCATCTGCATGCTCGTACCCAGCTCCGACCAAACCGACGGAATCACCGGCCGCGAATTCCTGGCAGCGATGAAACCGGGTTCGATCCTGGTGAGTACCGGAGCTTCCACCACCCTCGATGAAGACGCTGTGGCCGCCGCTTACAAGAGTGGTCACCTCGCCGGTGTCGCCACCGACGGATACCGATGGGAGCCGGTGAGGGCCGACAACCCGTTGCTGGAACTGGCCGACGATCGGCGAGCCAACGTGATCCTCACTCCACACTGCGCCCTCGGAAACATGGTTCTGGGCGTCGAGTTTCGAGCCGGCGACTACCTCAACATCGTGAATTTCGTCGAAGGCCGTCCGCTTCAGGACCGCATCGTCTAGAACCAAGACGCCCGACTAGCGTCAGCCCAGCAAACCCCGCCGAGAAACCGAGACACATGCCCCAGTCCGGAAACGACAAGACGAGCACAGCCGCCATTACCGATCACATCATCATGCGGACACTGGCCGATTCGATCGAAGTCGGACACCCCGTGGTCCTCGCCACCGTCATCCGCACCGACCGGTCGGTTCCGAGGCGGGCCGGATCGAAGATGCTCATCTGGGCCGATGGTCGCCAGATCGGCACGGTCGGCGGTGGCGAAATGGAATCTCGGGTCGTGGCCGAAGCCGCTGTTGCCCTAACCGACGGGCTCAGCCGAGTGCTCGACTACGACCTCATCGACCCCAGCACCGGCGATCCCGGCGTCTGCGGCGGCACCGTCACGATCCACATGGAGCCCTTCATGAGCCGTCCAACCGTTCTCGTCGTCGGCTGCGGCCATGTAGGCCGTGCCGTCATCGACCTCGCCCACTGGCTGGGCTACCGCGTGGTGGCGGTCGACGACCGCGCCGAACTGGCCGACGCATCCGCAGTGCCCAATGCCGACGCCGTGATCATGGGATCGATCGCCGACGCACTCCAGGCCGAACCGGTCAACGATCAGACCCACGCCGTGCTCGTCACCCGCAGCGTCACCCTCGACCTCGAGACGATTCCGCCGTTGCTGGCATCTCCGGTTCGTTCGATCGGTGTGATGGGGAGTGTCCGCCGCTGGGACACGACATCAGGGAAGCTGCGTGACGCTGGAACAAGTGACGAGGATCTGGAACGTGTCACCGCGCCGATCGGTGTCGAGATACATGCCGAGACCCCGGAGGAGATTGCTCTCTCGATCATGGGCCAGATAATCGCCGACAGACGCACCCCTCTCCCCGACTGATGATGTTCGGCCGGCATCCCGTCGTTATTCGAGGCGGTGGTGATCTCGCGACGGGGGTTGCCTGGCGTCTCAATCGGGCTGGATTTCCGGTGGTCGTGTGCGAACTCGCCGAGCCCCTGACCGTCCGCCGAACCGTCGCGTTGTCCTCAGCGGTCCTCGATGAATCAGTAACGATCGAAGGACTGGTCGGAAGACGTATCGACAACCTCGACGAACTGATCGCGACCGCGCTTGCCGGAGTCATACCAGTGGTCGTCTCGCCAGGACTACCGCCGATCGACGCATCGGTCGTGGTGGATGCACGACTCGCGAAAGTGAACATCGACACCACCATCGACGACGCCGAGACAGTGATCGGTCTCGGTCCCGGATTCACGGCCGGTATCGATTGTCATGCCGCGGTTGAAACCAAGCGCGGCCATCACTTGGGCCGTGTGATCTGGGAAGGCTCACCGGCTGTCAACACCGGCACACCGGGCATCATCGGCGGTCGCGGATCTGAACGTGTGCTGAGAGCACCGGTCGAGGGCCGAGCAGAGTGGGAGTGCTCCATTGGAGACGTCGTCACGGAGGGAGACCGACTCGGATCAATCGGCGGCGTCGCGGTATCGGCCCCGTTCGATGGTGCCATTCGCGGCTTGATCACGAGCGCGGCAACGGTCGGTGTTGGAGTAAAGATCGGCGATGTGGACCCCCGGCCCGACGCTTCAGCGTGTCACGAAATTTCCGACAAGGCATTGGCAGTGGGTGGCGGTGTGGTTGAAGCGGTGCTCAGCCGGCTCGGCTCCGACCTCACGTCGGGAAGCAGCGAATGAGCACCGAAGCCATCGAACTGTCGACGGTGGCGGCCCACCTCGACCTGGGCGACCACGAGTTGATCTCGTTGGTGGGCGGCGGCGGCAAGACGACTCTGCTTTTTGCCATTTCGGGGCAACTCACCGGTCGTAGAATCATCACCACCACCACCAAGATGGGCCGCGAGCAACGAGGCGACAGTCCGGTTCTGATCGAACCATCCGACGGCGATCTCACCGACGCTCTCGACACCCACCAACTGGTGCAGGCGTGGGGAAGCGTCTTCGAACACAAAGCCGTAGGCGTGTCCCCCGACCTTGTCGACCGCTGGTTCGGACTGGCCGACCATGTCGTGGTGGAGGCCGACGGAGCGCGCCGCCGCCCCTTCAAGGCCCCAAAAGTGTTCGAACCACCGATCCCGTCGCTCACCACCACCACCATCGCGGTGATCGGCGCCGACGCCCTCGGAAGAGTCATTCATGATCGATGCTTCCGACCTCTTCGTTTGGCCGCCGCCGCCGAATGCTCCCCGTGGGAGAGACTCACACCCCAACTGGCCGCCCGAGCCCTGACCAGCCCCCGAGGCAGTCGAAAGAACGTCCCCGATTCAGCACGATTCGTGGTGGTAGTCACAAAGGTCTCACCCGACGATGAGCTGGCCCATCAACTTCTCGCCGAACTCGCCACCAGAAACATCGAAGCCATCGCCATCTCAATCCCCCTCCCCCCATCCGAAATCAGTGGTCCTGAGCCACAATCCTTGTAGCCCACCGACACTGATTTCGGATGGGGGGAGGGGAATTAGGCGATTTGGCTCCATAGTCCACTTACCAAAACAGTCCACTTACCAAAACAGTCCACTTACCAAGACAGTTCAGACACAACAACGAGTTCCACGAAGGGAACGCTGATGGCAAATCGCACCGACCTCACACTGACTGGCCGCGACGGCGTGCTATTCGAAGCCACCAGTTGGTTGCCCGACACCGAGCCCACACTGATCGTGCAGATGATGCACGGAGCCAGCGAACACCTCGAGCGCTACGCCCGAGCGGCCATAGCGCTCACCGAAGCCGGGTTCGGGGTCTATGCCCACGACCATCGGGGACACGGTCGCACCGCCGACCGGCACGGAGAGCACGGAATCGCTCGCCCTGGCGGGTGGGCCGCCATGCTCGACGATGCCTCCGTCGTGAGTGACCGCATTCGTACCGACCATCCCGAGTCCGAGATCGTGCTGTTCGGTCACAGCATGGGCTCGTTCGTGGCCCAGGGATACATCGAACGCTGGGGCAACGACCTCTCCGGTGTGATTCTCAGTGGGAGTTCACGCGGCCTCGAAGGATCCGACGAACTCCTTCCGTTGCTCGACTCCATGGCCGACGCCGATCCCGACGCTCCGAGCGATCTCTTCGCCGCCATGTTCGCGGGTTTCAACGAACCGTTCACCAGCGACAACACCAACGGATTCGAATGGTTGAGCTGCGACACCGACGAGGTCCGCAACTACATCGACGATCCATGGTGCGGGACTCCATTGTCGAACGGATTCGTCGCCGACATGCTCCGCGGAATGGTCGACGCCTGGGACGACGAGGCCGAGGCGAAGATTCCAAAGAACGTGCCCGTGCTCGTGATGTCGGGAATGCAGGATCCGGTGGGCGGATTCGGTGAGAGCGTGAGCGCTCTGGCCACCAACTTCGCGGTTCTGGGTGTCGAGCGCGTCACCGCAAATCTCTATCCCGATGGCCGGCACGAAATGCTCAACGAGATCAACCGCGACGAGGTGGTCACCGACCTGATCTCCTGGCTGTCGGGAGTCTCCAACTAGTCGATGATCGGGGGTTCGCCGCAGTCGGTGAACCAGGTGTAGAACCCGTCGGCGAGTTGCCAATGGAGTTCCTGGATGATCGTCTCGCCGTTGACGACACGATCCACCTCAAGAGCGGTGACGTCACCAAGTGAGGTGGTGACGTCGTCGGTCACGTAGTCCCACGGTCCGACTCCAACGGTTCTACGCAGCGATAGTCCCTGGGGCTGGGGCAATATGCCCATCAGGTGGGTGGTGCACTGATCGATTCCGTACCGCTCGATGGTCGCCTCGCTGAGTCGATCGGCCAGCACATCCACATCGCCAGTATCGAACGCTTCGTTGAACACCGCCAGGAAGCCCTCGACAGTTTCCGGAGCCAAGGTCGTGGTCGTCGTCGACGTAGTGGTCGTGGATGTGGTGGGCGCCTCGGTGGTCGTCTCGGCCACAACAGTGGTGGTAGTGGCCTGGACGGTTGTCGTGGTGGTGGTCGGACCAACCGTTGTGGTCGCGGCCGGCGCGACATTGGTCTCGTCGTCACCGCCGGTCACCAATCCCACCAGTCCGACGACCGCAAGGACAGCACCGGCCGCCATCATCACCCGGCCAGCGATCGTGCGATCCATGAATTCTCCCCGATTGAGCAAGCACCTGCATTCTGACCCATTCCGACGACTGTTGCCGTTCCACGGGCAAAGCATCGAACGATCGACAACAATGGTGCCGCACATCGCAACTGAAGGGGGTAGTGATGCGTCGTCGGCTCATCATCATCGCGGTCCTGATCACAGCCTTGGCCGCGTCGGCCGCGCTGGCCGTCGGACCAGCAACCGCAGACGTACGCAACGCGGCCTTGCCGACCGCCGGGGTCGCGACCGGCAAGGGGGCTCCCCTGTTCGAGGGAGCCGGCCTCGAGGACGTATTGCGCTCATTGGTGAGCGGAGACAGTCCTCTCATCACCGGGGTGCCACCCCGCCAGCCCATCTCACCGTTCGGAGCCGAGGTGGTCGACGAAACCGGCGACATCTCGATCGTCGACGAGTTCGAGGCGATCATCAACCCGCAGCCCTTCGCAATCTCGACCGACCTCGACTTCGATGGAACCGACGACATCACCACGGAGAACGGGGAACGAAACGCCGAGTCACCGACCCTGGTCAGGGTCACTCCAGCCGACGGCGACCCCGGTACCGCCAACCAACTGTGGGGGGACTACTGGCTGGTCTACGAAAAGTCCCAGGTTCCGACGTTTGGCGGCACGATCGCTGATTCTGTCGATGATCTGATCACCGGACTCGGTATCGATGTGGCGAGCGACGAACCCCAAGAGGCGCTGGGCACCCATGTGACGGTCGCCCGGCCGATGAACCCCGGATCCGTTCCATTCGGCGGGGGCATCACGATCTGGGGTGCCCATACCGCCGGTAGTTACGGCGATGGCGCTCCCTGCAGGAACTCGATGTACATCTACGAGTTCGGCCGGGCGTTCCTGAGGGCGGGTAGCCCTTCCTGGGTGGCCCCTAGCTTCGCCCCATACGACCTGTTCACCGATACCTCTGATGCAATTGTCGTTCGATGCACCGGCAGCAACTGGTATGTCGACGCGTTGAGCAACAACGGTTCTAGCTTCCAGTCGACCACCACCAACACCACCGCGCTGGTCTTCAACAACGGATTCATTGCCTTCACGCCCTCGGGCGAGTTTGGACGCGATATCGGCTACCGGTCCTTTGCGTTCAAAACACCGGCCAGCGGGGGCTACCAGGCCGGCAATACATTCGCCACGACCTACCCGACCTTCCCGGCGTTGATGCCGCCTCTCCCGCGGGTCTTGGTTGGAAACCCATTCCCGAATATCGAGCACGGGCCGTTCCCGATCCAGCTCAACATGACCGCCTCGACCTACGCGGAGGGATCCGACGAGGCATCTGCATGCGGCGCCGACTGGTCGGCTCTGTTCGAGGCTTACGTGTTTGAAGGCAGCACCCCCGATGTGATGGATGTTGCCCTTTATCAGTTCACATCGGGTCAGGTCACCTGGGGGAAGATCACCTACTCCGGACCCGACTTCATGATGACGACCAGCGGAGGCGGCGACAATTTCACCGAGAACTTCGCTCTCGAAGGTTCCGGCGGAGAGTACAGATTCAATCCGGGTGAGCTGTCCTGCTCCTACGCCGTGTCGGCAGGTTCGGGAATGTCGGAGTTCATGACCGCACTCGACGACCTCGCCCCCACTGAGGTCGCACCATCGTCATCAACCAGTGCCCCCTCCACGACCGCACCAACATCCACCATCGATGAGTCCACGTCGAAGGGCTCCACAACCAAGGACGACTCCACGACTCGTCCCGAGTCCAGCGACGACGGCGGCTTCCCATGGGGACTCACCGCACTGCTCGGCGGCTTGGCTCTCATTGTCGGTGGATACTTCTTCAGCCGCACCCGCAACGACGATGGCACCACCGAGACGACCACAACCACCAAGTCGACCACGACGGGATCGCCCGTCGCAACCACGACGGGCGCCGCGACAGAGGGGCCGTGCGATCGTCTTCGCCGCAAGTACGAAGAAGCCAAGGCCGACGCCGAGTCCAAACGCTCTTCGGCCGACGACGCCGAGACCAGCGCCGAAGATGCCGAATCCGAGGCCGACGACGCCGGCTCCGACGCTGACGATGCCGACGGCACTGCCAACGACGCCAAGGACGCTCGTCAGAAGGCCGAACGAAATCGCGACGCACCGCCGCCTAGCGAGGAAGAGTCGTGGATAGAGGACTCCGAAACCGGCGAACGAATCACCGGCACGGACCTCCGGCTACGTCGTGAAGCCGCCGGTGAGGCATGGGACCAATACCAGTCCGACCCGTCCCAAGAGTCGGCCGAACAGACCGAGAGCGATTGGGAGGCACTCGACGCCGAAGGAGCACGCGCTGCCCGTCGAGAAGCATGGGAGGCCGATCAGGCCGCTCGGGCCAAGGCCCTCGAAGAGGCACAAGACGCCGAGGAGACGGCCAACGATGCCAAGCGCGAGGCCGACGAGGCGCGCGACGCCGCTGAACAGAAGGCCAAGGATGCCCGGGAGGAAGCCGACCGTCTCGACAAGGAAGCCGACGACGCCGAAGACAGGGCCGACGAACTGAAACGCATGCTCGACGAGTGCCTCGGACTCAGCACCGGCTCACCGACACGATGGGGCGGACCGATCGGTCTGGCCGAGGACTCCGACGGAGCCTGCTACCCCGACGACAACGTCGAACGACGGGTTCTCGACTCGTTCGAAAAGGACGTGAAAGTCAACTGGTGGGTCACTGTTCGTCCGAGTTCCTCCGGCCCCCAGGAGGCGAGACGTATCGCCGGCGAACTGCGGTGGTGGCGAGACGTGTTCGCCGGCGCATCGTCAGCGATCAACGTGGCCGGAGCCGTCAAGGGGCTCACCACCCGCACAGTGGGCGATGCCGTTGGCGCTGCCGCCTCGGGAGCAACGGTGCTCGCCGGCGATGAGGACGCTCTCGGCATCGACATCCCGACGTCGCTCCCGCAGGTGCCGGTTGTGGTCCTCGAAGGTCTGGCCGCGACCTCAGCGGCGCTCGTCGACAAGTGGGGCGAATGGATCGCAAACAACCACGTGGAAATGATCGCCGAGTTCGGGTTCCAGGTGAAGCACGTGAAGATGACCTGGGTCGAGATGTGGAAATGCGAAAACGGCGTCAAGAAATGCGCTGAGCGGGTTCTCGAGATCGACATGGGTGCCATCAGAACAACCGGATCGGTTCGCACGGAGACCTTCCAGCCCCGCGAGCGGTGGCAGCCCCGGGTCGACGGGCTGGGCCGCACAATCGCTCGCCAAGTCCAGACTTCAAGTCAGGAAATGGTCACGTTCATGGGCAAATTCCAGGCCGGGCCCTGCTAACCGGCAGCGGCCACCAAGGCATCGATAACCGCCATGTTGGCAACGCTGTCGGCGCCTGTTCCAACAAGCGGCTGACCATCGAGCACCGCGCGACCAATGGCCTCGACCTCGAGGCCGTATTGGTCGGCGGCAGCCACAGGAATCGTCTCAACCTGCGGCGAAATGGGTGAGCCCCGACCCGTCGTGAGCATCACTCGCGGCTCATGGTCGGCCGGGGTATTGAAGGGAATCTCGATGTCGATACGGCCCCGCGACCCGAAGATGTGAATCCGTTGGTCGGGCTCCACTCGTGTGGCGACTGTGAACCCAGCGGTGCCGACACCAAAGTCGAGGGTCGCCGACGTGAGGATGTCGACCCCACTATCGGGATCACGCTTCATCAGACCCGACGCCCCCTCGGGTTCACGTCCGAAGAGCGTCCGTGAGAGATGGATGCAGTAGCAACCGATGTCCATCAGCGCCCCACCACCCCATTCGGCAACGTTGCGAATGTTGTCGGGATCGTCGTTGTAGTACGAGAACCACGACTGGATCGACAACAGTTCGCCGATACCGCCCGACTCGACGATCTCACGGACCGCCACCCACTGCGGGTGGAACCGATACATGAATGCCTCGAGGAGTACGACCCCGGCCGACTCGCAGGTTTCGACCATGCGCCTCGCCTCTCCGGCATCGAGGCCTAGAGGCTTCTCACACAACACATGCTTGCCGGCAGCAGCAGCCCGTTCGGTCCATTCCAGGTGAAGATGGTTCGGCAGAGGTATGTAGATGGCATCGACCGTCGGGTCGTTGATCAGGTCGTCGTAGCTGCCATGGGCCTTGGGAATTCCCAAGTCGTCCGCCACCGATCGAGCCAAGGCAGGGTCGCGAGAGGCGATCGCCACCAACTCGGCATTCGTCGCGCTTCGGATTCCCGGGACCACATGCTCACGGGCGATCTTCGCCGTCGACAGCACCCCCCACCGCAACTTGTCCACTTTGTCGTCCCTCTCGCTCGGATCTCTGGAAGCTAGACCATTGGCATGGGTGTTTTCAGGTGACCGAGCAATTCGATCCCAATCACGCCGGGCCGGGCCGGACCACTCTCGAGTCGGCCAATGCGGTCGTCTTGATCGACCATTTCGGGGCCCGTCTGAGGTCGATACGGGTCGGCGGGAACGAACTTCTCGTTGCCGACACCGGCGAGATCGACTCGACCCTTATGTGGGGCTGCTACCCGATGGTGCCCTGGGTCGGTCGTGTCGACCGTGGCATTTTCGAGTTCGACGGCCGGTCACACCAGATGCCGATCAACCTCCCGCCTCACTCCATTCACGGCACCGGTCTGACCAACGAATGGACCGAAGAAGCACCCGGGACACTACGACTCGATCTCTCCGATCCGTGGCCCTTCGGCGGTGTGGCACGAACACACGCCGAACTGCATTCCGATTCCCTCACGATCACCATCTCGGTGACCGCCGGACATCAAGCGATGCCGGCCGTCGTCGGATGGCATCCGGTGTTCCGCAAGCACATCGGGTCGGCGTCGGCCGCTCTCACCTTCGAGCCACGGCGCATGTGGCTGCGCGATTCCGACGGTATCCCGACCGGTGACCACGTGTCCGTGCCTCCGGGCCCCTGGGACGACTGCTTCGTGGGCGTGTCCTCCAACCCGTCCATCTCCTGGGGAGACGACCTGGCGGTCACCCTCGAATCAGCAACCGACACCTGGGTCGTCTACGACGAGACCCCCTACGCGATCTGTGTGGAACCTCAGACCGGGCCAGCCAACGCCTTCAATCATCCCGATTGTCTGGTGCTGCAGCCAGGAGAAACCCTCGCTCTACCGTTCACGATCCGCTGGGGCTGAACGACGCTGCCTCAGCCGCGAGGTTCGACTCCGGGCAGCACGCACAGCATCTCGTAGAGAAGGTTGGCACCCAGCAACGCCGTGTTTCCCGACGTGTCGTACGCGGGTGACACCTCCACGAGATCGACCCCCACGAGGTCGAGCCCTCGACAACCTCGGATGATCTCCAGTCCCTGAATTGTGGTGAGGCCACCGATTTCAGGAGTGCCGGTTCCTGCGGCGAACGCCGGATCGAGGCCATCGATGTCGAAGCTCAGATAGACGGGCCCGCCCCCAACCTGGTCGCGGACCTCGGCCATCAGAGGATCCAGCGACCGGTGCCAGCACTCCTCGGCCTGCACGACCCGGAAACCCTGTTGGCGCGACCAGTTGAAGTCGTCGGCCGCGTAGCCGGTGCCTCGCACGCCGATCTGAACGACCCGTTCGCAATCGAGCAATCCCTCTTCGACCGCCCTACGAAACGGAGTTCCGTGGGCGATCTGTTCGCCGAACATCGAATCGTTGATGTCGGTGTGAGCATCGACGTGTACCACCCCGACCGGACCATGCTTGGCTGCCATCGCCCGCAAGATCGGCAACGCGATCGTGTGATCGCCACCGATCGACACGGTGATGACATCGTCGGAGAGAAGCTCTTCGTAGTGGGACTCGATTCGCGAGATCGAATCATCGAGGTTGTACGGGTTGACCGCCACGTCGCCAGAGTCGTCGATACGGAGACTGTCGAACGGCGCAGCGCCGGTGGCCATGTTGTACGGACGAATCAACACCGATTCGGCCCGAATCGACCTCGGGCCGTATCTGGCGCCCGGCCGATTCGAGGTACCGATGTCGAGCGGAACCCCCACCACCGCCACGTCGAGGTCGGCCGGCGCCGATCGACTCGGTAGCCGCATGAAGCTGGCCGGGCCCGCGAACCTCGGCATCTCGTTTCCGCCAAGGGGCTGCGGATTGTCGTCACCAGGCAATTGAAGACCTCCAGAAATGTCGGCGACTTTCTCGGGTCGTGGCCACCAACTCAGCTCCCGTATCGGCATCCAACCGCACCGACGGTAATTTCGCGGTAGTCATTGCCCAGCACCTCCGACTCGGAAGCGACGCCCATGCAGGAAGTATCCATCATCACGCCGGTCGACGGCTCGACCTACGCCATCAGGGCCCGCAGCACCGACACCCAACTCGAGGATGCGCTGCAGGCCGCTCGGGCCGCGCGACTGCCATGGGGCACTTCTACTGTCGCCGAGCGGGCTGCGGTGTGCACGGCGTTCGTCGATCGAGTTGTGGCCATGACCGATCTGATTGTCGACGAGTTGGCTTGGCAGATGGGCCGCCCGATCAGGTTCGGCCCTGGCGAGATACAAGGATTCACCGAGCGCGCTCAACACATGATCTCGATCGCCGAGTCATGCCTCGCTCCCATCGCGAGCGAGCCACTCGACGGATTCGACCGCTACATCGCCCTGGAACCACTCGGTCTGGTTCTGGTGATCGCGCCCTGGAACTATCCGCTGCTCACCGCTGTCAACTCGATCATGCCGGCACTCATGGCCGGAAACGTGGTCGTGCTGAAGCACGCCAGTCAGACACTGCTGGTCGGCGAACGACTCCAGCGGGCCGCCGACGAGGCCGGCATCCCCGGCGGGGTGTTCACCAACCTCGTGCTCAGCCACGAACAGGTTGGGCGGACTCTGGCCGACAATCGCGTCGACCGGGTGAACTTCACCGGATCGGTCGAAGGCGGCCGCAGCATTGAACGGGCCGCCGCCGGCACGTTCACCGAGGTCGGGCTGGAGCTCGGAGGCAAGGATCCTGCCTATGTGCGGGCCGACACCGATCTGGAGTTCGCCGCCGCCAACGTTGCCGATGGTGCGTTCTTCAACTCCGGACAGTCGTGTTGTGGAATCGAGCGGGTCTACGTCGAGCGATCGATCTATCACGAGTTCGTCGACGCCATGGTCGCGGAAGCCGGTGCTCTCGATCTCGGCGATCCGACCAAGCCTGAAACCACACTCGGACCGATGGTCACGGCCCGGGCCGCTGATGCCGTTCGTCTCCAACTCTCCGAAGCTGTTTCAGACGGCGCGCGCCCTCTTGTCGCCAAGACGGCTGGCGCGTGGAACGACAACACCGGCTCTCCCTACCTCGCTCCGGAGATTCTGGTCGACGTCGATCATTCCATGCCTGTCATGACACGCGAGAGCTTCGGCCCGATCGTTGGTGTCATGCCGGTCGACTCCGACGATGAAGCCATCGAGAAGATGAACGACAGCAACTACGGCCTCTCGGCATCCATCTGGACCGCCGACCCCGAAGCCGCCCGCTCGATCGGCAGTCGGCTGCAGACCGGAACGGTGTTCATGAACCGAGCCGACTATCTCGATCCGTCGTTGGCCTGGACCGGCGTAAAGGACACCGGCAGGGGAATCACTCTTTCTCGACTCGGTTACACCATGCTGACCCGCGCCAAGTCATACCATCTTCGTCTCACCCCACCTGGAGGTTTGTGATGGCCAACGCCAACTGGAGCTACCCCACCTCCATGCGATTCGGCCCGGGACGCATCACCGAACTGGCCGAAGTGTGTGCGGGAGCCGGTATCAAGAGCCCTCTGGTGGTCACCGATCCCGGGATGATGAAACTACCGGTGGCGGAAGCCGTCGACGAGATCTGCAAGCGAGCCGGCCTCTACGTCGGATTCTTCAGCGAAGTGCAACCCAATCCGGTTGGTAGCAACATCGAGGCTGGAGTCGACCACTTTCGGTCCCGTGGCCACGACGGCGTAATCGCTCTCGGAGGTGGATCCGCTCTCGATGTCGGAAAGATCGTTGCGCTGATGGCCGGACAGCACCGGCCGGTGTGGGACTTCGAGGACATCGGCGACAACTGGACCCGCGCCGACCCGACGACCATCGCTCCGGTGATCGCCGTGCCCACCACCGCCGGAACCGGTTCCGAGGTGGGACGAGCCGGGGTTGTCATCGACGAGGACACCCACAGAAAAGTCATCGTCTTTCATCCCAAGATGCTTCCGGCTGAAGTCATCTGCGATCCAGAACTCACGGTGGGGCTGCCCCGGGACCTCACCGTAGGCACCGGCATCGATGCCCTTTCGCATTCGCTCGAAGCTCTCTGTGCCCCGAGCTACCACCCGATGTCGCACGGAATCGGGTTGGAGGGAGTGCGACTTGTTCTCGACAATCTCCCCAGGGTCGTGTCCGACCCCGGCAACATCGAGGCCCGCGGCCACATGATGACCGCCGCCGCCATGGGTGCGGTCGCGTTCCAGAAAGGGCTCGGCGCAATGCACGCTCTGGCCCATCCCATCGGCGCGGTCTTCAACACTCACCACGGCATGACCAACGCCGTTGTGATGCCCTACGTTCTGGCCGCCAACCGTCCCGCCATCGAGACGGTGATCGAGTCGTTGGCCAACTACACCGGGATCGAGGGCGGATTCGACGGCTTTCTTGATCGGATTCTCGAGATGCGCTCGGCGATGGACGTGCCCCACACCCTGGTGGAGCTCGGCGTCGACACCGATTCCGGCGACATCATCGCGGCCGGTGCCATAGCCGATCCATCAGCCGGCGGAAATCCGATCGAGTTCACGCGAGAGTTCGCCACCCTGATATTCAATGCAGCATGTACCGGCGATGTCGACGGTGCGGCTGAAAGGATGATCACGTGACCTCCAGAGAGCCCTTGACCCAGGAAGACCTTCGTCAACTCGTCGAGACCGACGACATCGACACGGTGATCCTCGCCTTCACCGATCACTACGGGAGGCTTCTCGGCAAACGCTCCGATGCCGACTTCTTTCTCGACACCATCGACGACGGCACCCACGCCTGTGACTACCTGTTGGCCGTCGACATGGAGATGGAACCGGTCGACGGCTACACCTACACCAACTGGGAAGGTGGATACGGCGACTTCCACATGGTGCCCGACTTCTCCACCATGCGTCGCTGTGCTTGGACCGAGCGCACCGTGATGGTGCTCTGCGATGTGGTCGACGACAGCACCCACACCAACGTCGGGGTTGCGCCCCGGTCGATTCTGCGACGACAACTCGATGTGGCAGCCGAATCGGGCTACACCGCCAAGGCCGCCTCCGAACTCGAGTTCTTTCTCTACCGAGACACCTACCGGGAGGCTCACGAGAAGGGCTACGTCGATCTCACCGCCGCAGGCTGGTACGTCGAGGACTACCACCTGCTTCAAGGGGCGCGCGTCGAGGACTACGTCGGTGCCGCCCGACGGGTCTTGCGCGATTCTGGGATCCCGGTCGAGAACTCCAAGGGCGAAGCCGCCATTGGTCAGCACGAGCTCAACATTCGCTATTCCGAAGTGCTCGACATGGCCGACCGGCACGTTCTCATGAAGCAGGCCATGAAAGAACTCGCCGACTCGCAGGGAGTCAGCGTCACCTTCATGGCCAAGCCCCACGCCGGGCAACCGGGCAGCAGCTGCCACATTCACCTGAGCCTCTGGAAGGACGGTCACAACGCCTTTTCGGGTACGGCTGAGCAGGCCGAGCGCAGCGACGTATTCCGCTGGTTCCTAGGTGGATGGATGCAGCACACCCCGACGCTGATGCCCTGTTACGCCCCGACGGTCAATTCCTACAAGCGCTACCAAGAACAATCGTGGGCTCCCACCCGCTTGGCATGGTCCACCGACAATCGCACGGCAGGATTCCGTATCGTCGGGTCGGGTCCGAGCCTGCGAATCGAGTGCCGCATACCCGGTGCCGACGTCAACCCCTATCTGGCCTACGCGGCGGCACTCGCCAGCGGCCTCGACGGCATCGCCAACCAGATCGAGCCGCCCGAGGAATTCTCCGGCGACGTCTACTCCGCTGCCGACATCGCCACCGTGCCGACAACCCTGCGCGAAGCCAACGACCGCTTCAAGTCGAGCGCTGATGCCAGGCGACTGCTCGGAGACGACGTCATCGACCATTACAGCTGGTTCTTCTCCCAGGAGTGTGAGGCCTACGACCAGGCCGTCACCGATTGGGAGCTTCGTCGATACTTCGAACGGATCTGACATGAGCAACAACCTCGCCGGATCCAGGTCTGCGGCAGCCGAACCTCTTGCTCGCATCGGGGTATTGATGTGCGACCATGTGCCTGCCGATCTACAGGAATTGTCGGGCGGTGACTACGACCACGTCTACCGCCGCCTCCTGCTGGCCGCCGAGCCCCGCCTCGAGATGATCACCTACGCGGTGGTCGACGGCGAGCTGCCGGCGTCGCCCCACGAATGCGATGGCTGGATAATCACCGGCTCACATGAGAGTGCCTTCTCCGACGCGTCCTGGATCGTGGCATTTCGCGACTGGATTGCTTCCGCCGCTACCGCCGGTGCACGGATCGCAGGTGTGTGTTTCGGGCACCAACTGGTAGCCGTAGCGCTTGGCGGGTCGGTCGAGCAGGCCGAGACTTGGAAGGTCGGACCCCAGGACACGGTCGTTGAGCCAACCCGATGGTTCGCGGGGGGCGAAGTCAGGCTCAACGCCATGCACAAAGACGTTGTCACCGAGCTTCCTCCGGGTGGCCGCTCAATTGCCACCGGTACCACCGCCGACCACCCCGCCTATCTTCTCGGCGACAACATCGTGTGCGTGCAGGACCACCCAGAGTTCGATGTCGACTACGTACGGTCGTTGATCGATGCCCGAGTCGATCGGATCGACCCCGACACCGTCGAGTCGGCCCGGCGACGACTGGAAGACGTCCCGACCGACGGACCGACCGTGGGCGTGTGGCTTGTCGATTTCCTACTGGATCGCAGCACCACGCTCTGAGCTGGTTTCCTCACCGACCTCATCTGTGTCCCCCGGTGTGCCGACCAGTAAGGGATGGAATTCGAGAAGAAGTCAACTGCGAGACGGGACACGTTCCTGATCACCCTCGCCGTGATCGCCACTGCGGTCGGGGGTTGGATGGTGTGGAGTCTTCTCAATCCCGCGCCCGGTCCGGTAGCGGCCCCGACGCTCCCTGCCCCCACAGTTCCCTCGGTTCCCGTCGAGCTCCCCCACTCTGTCGATCGACCCGATCCTCAGCCGGGGGCTTCCGACCCGCTCGCGCCGCTGGGATCGGCCGACGCCGGCGGCGCCGGAGTCGAACGCTCCGTTCGGCAGGGCCTTACTCCGTGGGAGAGCCAGCCGGTGAATGTGATCACCGGAGATTTGATCGCGGACACCGACTTCTCCGATGACATGCAACTCGCCGACCAGATTCTGGGAGGCTTTCCGGAGCCATGGTCACCGGCGCCGATTGTCGACGACATCTCCACACCCACCGGCGACACCCTCATCGTTCTGGCCGAGAGCAGCCAGCCGTTTCGAGCGCGACGGCTCTTCAGCGACACCGGCCGGGTGGCCGATGTGTGGTTGTTCGTCGGACGAAGCGAGGCCGGGCTCGAGTTTCTCCAGCAGGCGCGTGATCGATGGAACCCGGACTCGACCGCCGACCATCTCGGTCAGACCAACCAACTCGTACTCACACCGACAGTCGCCCCGGATCCGGCCGACACCGATGTCTTCTGGTTCGCGTCGCTATCGAGGAACGCTGTGCTCCTGATCTCCACTCCCCCGGAGATCAGCCACCAGGAAATCATGCGACTCCTGATCGAGTGGCGCGGCTCACCAGCCGGCTGACCTCCCACCGGTCGCCGGTCCGCTGGGTCTGGGGGCGGTGCAGTGCATTCCCGCGCCCGTTAAGTTGGGCGGCGCTGCAGAGTCCCCTTCAGGAGTAGTCATGGCCATCGAACTTCCCGCCCTTCCGTACGCCGACAACGCGCTCGACCCCCATATCAGCGCTCGCACCATCAGCTTCCACTACGGCAAGCACCATGCCGCCTACGTCAAGAACCTCAACGGCCTCATCGAGGGCACCGATCAGGCCGACTCCTCGCTCGAGGACATCATCGCCGTGGCCTCACCTGGAGGGCTCTACAACAACGCCGCCCAGGTGTGGAACCACACCTTCTACTGGAACTGCATGACCCCCGGTGGCGGGGGCAACCCGTCCGGTGATCTCGCCGCGGCAATCGACGCCAGCTTCGGTTCGGCCGACGAGTTCAAGAGCCAGTTCAAGGCCGGAGCGGTCGGTAACTTCGGCTCTGGGTGGACCTGGCTGGTCAAGGACGGCAGTGGTCTGGCCATCGTCAAGACCGACGACGCCGACACGCCGATCAAGCACGGACAAACCCCGTTGCTCACGATCGACGTCTGGGAGCACGCCTACTACCTCGACTACCAGAACGCCCGACCCGCTTACGTCGACACCTTCATCGAGAAGCTCATCAACTGGGAGTTCGTTGCCGGCAACTTCGCCGGCTGATCGCCTTTCCCAACCAGGGAGGCCCCATCGTGGCCAAAAAGCTCCAGACCCAACCCCCTGAATGGATAGCTGGCGCGCCGGTGAGGATTCAGGCCGCCCGCGAGCTGACGGCGACACCCGACGAGGTGTTCGAAGCACTCTGCGATCACGAATCATGGCCTGAATGGTTCAGCAGCTTGAAGAAGGTCGAGCGTCTGGGGGACCAACGCGAAGGAGTCGGTTCGCGCCGCCGCGTCACCATCAACAAACGTGTGGTCGTCGACGAGGAGTTCATCGTCTGGGAACCCGGGAAGGCCTGGGGGTTCACGGTCTATGAAGCTTCAATCGGCGCGTTCCGAACTCTCAACGAGCTCGTACAGCTCCAAGCCATCTCCGACGATCGCACCAGGGTCACCTACACGATGGGATTCGACCCCAATCCGGTGGTGGGAGCGTTGCTGAAGGCCGGCGCGAAGGTCCCGGTCAAGAGAAGCCTCGGCAAGGCCCTCGAAAGCCTCGGTGACCACATCAACTCTCGTCGAAGCTGACCGGCGCCGGGCCGATCAGCTGATCCAGCCCTTCACCTTTTCGATGAGAGCCAACGGGTCCGGACCGATCGGCTGGAGCTGAAGCTGAGTCACCCCCGCCGCGGCGTAAGCCTCCACACGCTCGCGAACCCAGCCAACGTCACCGACCATCGCGGTGGCATCGAGGAACTCCTGGGGGACCTCGGCCATGGCCTCCTCCTTCTTGCCGTCGAGGTAGAGATCCTGAATCTTCTGGGCAGCGTCCTCGTATCCGTACTTGCAAAAAATATTGTTGTAGAAGTTCTTACCCTTGGCGCCCATTCCGCCCACGTACAACGCAGTCATGAACCGGCCGCCGTCACGAATCTGTTTGGCGGTCTCCTCATCACAGATCGACAGGGTTCCACCAGCCACGACCTCGAGTTGCGGCAGCTCGGGGTCGCGTAGCGCGTCGCCGGCGGCCAGAGCCTCTCCCCACACCGAGTCGGCCTTGCCGGGGTGAAAGAAGACCGGCAGCCAGCCGTTGGCCAACTCGGCGGTCATCTCCACGTTCTTGGGTCCCAGCGAAGCGATATAGATCGGAATCGACTCACGTACCGGATGGTTGATGAGCTTCAGTGGCTTGCCGAGACCGGTGCCCTGATCGGCCGGAAGGGGAAGGTCGTAGCTCGGGCCATGGTGCTCCAACCTCTCCCGTCGCCACACCTTGCGACAAATGTCGATGATCTCGCGCTGGCGGCCCAGAGGACGGTCGTAGACCACGCCATGCCAACCCTCTATCACCTGAGGGCCCGAGGCCCCGAGGCCCAGAATGAACCGGCCGCCCGACACGGCATCGAGGCCGGCCGCGGTCATCGCGGTGAGTGTGGGGGTACGTGAGTACACGGGGAAGATGCCGGAGCCCAGCTCCATCGTCTCGGTCTTGGCAGCCAGATACCCGAGGATGCTCACCGCATCGAAGCTGTAGAGCTCGGCCACCCACCCGACATCGATCCCTGCCCTCTCGAGATCCTGGGCCTCCGCGGCGGCCGCGCGGGGGTCACCGGAGTAGTTGAGCGCCATCGAGAGCTTCATCGGTTTCACCTAATCATCGGGGGTGCGTAGATTCAGCATGCCCGGCCGTAGGAATTTCGGCCAGTCGGCAACGGAGGACCCATGAAGAGCTACGGACGCTACGAGGGCAAGGTCGGACGCACGCTGGCCGATTCTGATCCCTGGTTCGAGGAACCACCCCATCCCGGCACCGACAAGCCGAATGTGGTGATCGTTCTGCTCGACGATCTGGGCTTCGCACAACTCGGCTGTTACGGATCCACCATCGCCACGCCCAACATCGATGGCTTGGCCGACAAAGGACTGCGATACACCAATTTCCACGTCACCCCGTTGTGCTCGCCAACCCGCGCTGCTCTGCTCACCGGCCGCAACCACCACGCCGTCGGCATGCGAGCCATCTCGAACTTCAACACCGGCTTTCCCCACATGACCGGCCACATCTCGAACCATGCGGCCACCGTCGCCGAGGTGCTCCATTCCGAGGGCTACGCCACGCTCGCGGTCGGCAAATGGCATCTCGCCCCAATGGAGCAGTGTTCCGCCGCCGGCCCGATGGATCAGTGGCCACTACAACGGGGATTCGACCGCTACTACGGATTTCTCGACGGCGAGACCGATCAGTTCAGCCCCTCGCTCACCTACGACAACCACATGATCGAGCCGCCGGCCACCCCCAGCGAGGGATATCACGTGAGCGAGGACCTGATCGACAAGGCGATCGAATTCGTTCACGACTCCAAGGGCGTGAGGCCCGACCGGCCCTTCTTTTTGTATTGCGCGTTCGGCGCCACCCATGCACCTCATCAATCACCTGAGAAGTATCTCGACAAGTACCGTGGCGCCTTCGACGATGGCTGGGACGTTGTGCGCGAGCGCTGGTTCGCCAAACAGCTGGATATGGGCCTGCTCCCGCCCGACACCACACTCGCTCCGCGCAATCCCGGCGTCGACGAATGGAACGAACTCCCGGACAACCAGAGGCTGCTGGCCGCCCGACTGCAGGAGGCGTTCGCAGCATTCCTTGACCACACGGACGCTCAGATCGGCCGACTCGTCGATTCGCTGAGCGACATGGGCCAACTCGACAACACGATCATCACGGTGCTCGGCGACAACGGTGCCAGTCAGGAGGGCGGCCCGTTCGGGGTGCTCCACGAGATGAAGTTCTTCAACGGCATTCTCGAAACCCCGGACGAAGCCGTTGAGCATCTCGACGAGATCGGTGGCCCTCACAGCCACTCCAACTATCCGTGGGGCTGGGCCCAGGCCGGGAACACTCCGTTCAAGTGGTACAAGCAGAACACCCACGAGGGTGGTGTCCATGTGCCTCTGGTCGTGCACTGGCCGGACGGAATCTCAGACGCGGGGGCGCTTCGAACCCAGTTCCATCATGTCAACGACGTCGTGGCCACCATCTATGAAGCACTCGACGTGAGGGCCCCGACGATGTTCCGAGGCCTCGAGCAGATGCCGGTGACCGGAACGTCCTTCGCCTACTCGTTCGACGAGCCCGACGAGCCCACCCGAAAGGAAGTTCAGTACTTCGAGATGGTCGGTCACCGGGGTATCTGGCACGACGGCTGGAAGGCGGTGACCCGCCATGAGGCCGGTACGGACTTCGAGGACGACGATTGGGAGTTGTACCACGTGGCCGAAGACCCCTCGGAGTGCAACAACCTGGCGTCCCAACACCCCGAGAAGCTCGATGAGCTGATCGCGATCTGGTGGCAGGAGGCCGACCAACATGGCGTCCTGCCTCTCGACGACCGGTTGATCGAGTTGTTTCGTTCGAGATTCCGGGACAACTCACCTCACCCCCAGAACCGTCGGTATGTCTACAGACCCCCGATGGCACCCCTGCCGATGCAGGCGGGCGCACCGGTGGGGGGACGCAGTTTCGACATGAAAGCCTCGGTGCGCCGAGTCGCCGGCGACAGCGACCACCCCGATCTCGACACCGAGTGTGGTTACGAAGGAGTGCTCTATGCAACCGGGACCGAAAACTCCGGGCTGACGTTCTTCGTGAAGGACGGCCATCTCGTGTTCGACTACAACGCCTTCGACGATCACACCATCGTGAGATCAAATCAGCCGATACCGGCGGACGCCGTCGAGTTGGGAGTGGAGGTTCGCCGGGCCAACGACCGCAGTGCCACCATCGGCTTGCTGATCAACGGCCAGCCCGCCGGATCCGGTACGGCCCCTTGGTTGATGGGAACGATTTCGTCAGTCGGGGCCAGCGTCGGCTACGACGCCGGCTCCCCCGTCAGCCTTCAATACGAAGGCCCATTCCGGTTCACCGGTGATCTCGTCAAGCTCGAGATTCAACTCGTGTCACGGCCCGACCTCGAGGCGCGGGCTGCCGCCATGCGATCGGAGATGTCGCGCCAGTAGCAACGGATCTCCACCCGATCGGGTCGATCCACCCGAATAGTTCCGTCGGCCGTATGGACCGGTTGAGGATCCGACGGGCAGACTGACCACATGACGTCGACATCAACCTCTTCCGACACCGAACTGGCGAACGTGGAAGCCGCTCTCGACGCGCTTCTCGGCGCCCACGACCCCAAGTCACAGGACTACGCCGAGTTTCGCGGCCACCAGTTCGATCATGGCCTGGCCTGGGTGATGTACCCCGACGGTCACGGCGGCCTCGGGGCTCGTCCCCAACTCCAGAAGGTGGTCGATCAGAGGCTGCGCGAGGCCGGCGCACCTCCGATGGACCCGTCGTGCTTCTTCATGGCGCTGGCCGGCCCTACCATCCTCGCCCACGGCGATGACGAGCAGAAGGTCCGCTACCTCAAGCCGATGTTCACCGGTGAAGAGAAGTGGTGCCAGCTCTTCTCGGAACCCGGTGCCGGATCGGATTTCGCCGGTCTGGCCTGCAAAGCGATCGAAGACGGCGACGAATGGATCATCAATGGTCAAAAGGTGTGGAACACGCTCGCCCACATCGCCGATCTCGGCATGCTCGTGACCCGTACCGATCCCGACATGCCAAAGCACAAAGGCATGACCTACTTCGCGGTCGACATGCGCAGCCCCGGGGTCGAGGTCCGGCCTTTGCGTCAGATCACCGGTGAGGCCGAATTCAACGAGGTCTACTTCACCGATGCTCGTATCCCCGACAGCCAGCGCATCGGCGACCGGGGTGAAGGTTGGAGAGCTTCGCTCACCACGTTCATGAACGAACGCACCGCCATCGGTGGCGGAGGTGGCGGCGGGCCCAAGCGAGGCGCCGGCCCGATCGCCGTGGCGGTCGACATCTGGAGCAAGCTCCCCGAATCGGAGCAGACTGCCTCTCGGCGTGAGGAACTCATGAAGCTGTGGGTCACGGCCGAGGTACTGCGACTCACCACCATGCGGGCCGCACAAAGTGCCCGCATCGGCCAGCCCGGCCCTGAAGGGTCGGTGGGCAAGATGATCGGCTCCGAACTAAACAAAGATGTTTTCTCGTTCTGCATTGAACTACAGGGGATGGCCGGCCAGATTGGTTTCGACTACACCTACCGGCGACCCGGTGCGATTGACCTGACCGGAAGCAGCGCCTCCACCGGCTACGCCTTCCTCAGAGCCAGGGCCAACTCCATAGAAGGCGGAACCACCGAGATCATGCGAAACATTCTCGGTGAGCAGATGCTGGGACTACCCGGCGAGCCGCGGGTCGACAAGGCGATCCCATGGAAGGATGTCGCCCGCAGCTGAGATCAGTCACTCCCGACGAGGGCGCTCCAAGTCTCGAAGTGCAGCGACTTCTTGATGCCCGCGAGATTCGGACCGGCGGTCGTCGCCAGAGGTTCGACCATGCTCGCGGCGGTCGCCATCAAGTCATCGAGTGAGGCTGTGGCATCGACGAATCCGGCCTCCACGGCATCGGCTCCGCCGTAGCGACGACCCGTCACCACCGCTTCGTGAGCGGTTCTGGTCGAGAGCATGTCGCGCACGATCGACATCAAGCCACGGGTGAACGGCATCCCAAGAAGCACCTCGGGCCAGCACACGAATCCACGGTCGTCACGCATGACTGCCTGATCGTGGACGGCAACCACGAACGCACCAGCCCCGAACGCATGACCGTTGACCGCGGCAATCGTCGGTGCAGGAAACGTGAGCAGGCGGCCCAGCACACCTTCGACCCGCGACACATACTCCCCTGCACCTTCAGGATCAGCGGTCATGTGAGCCACATCGAGTCCGTTGGAGTAGTGCTTTCCTCCTCCGGTGGTGATGAGAGCTTTGGGCCCTTCGGCTGCCTCGATCTCGTCGAGCATGACGTTGATCTCATCGATCCAGGCGACGGTCGTCATGTTGTCGCCGTCTCCGAAATTGATCGTGAAGACATTGTCCGAACGTGTGAGCGACAAGCCGTCCGAGGCAGGATTCATTGGGCTGATCTCCGATTGGCTACTGAGCTGATCAGCGGCTGACGCTAGCCTCGGCCGCCTCACGGGTGCCATTTCAACGAAACGACGACCGACGAGGCACGATTGATCCGATGCCCGCAGCCAACCTCGGAGGAAACTTCGCCGCCGACCTGCACGACCGGGCCGGCCACCGTGAGGATCACCTCTGCCTCGACGTACCCGGCGGCACCGCTCTCACCTATTCCGAGATCGACCAGTGGGCGGCACGCATGGCCACCGTCCTCGACGAGTCAGGAGCTCACCCCGGCGACCGCGTGCTGGTACAAGTCGACAAGAGTGCAGCGGCAGTTGCGCTCTACCTCGCGTGCCTTCGAGCCGGCGTCGTTCATGTTCCACTCAACCCGACGTTTACCCTCGGTGAGCTCCAGCACTTCGTGGTCGACGCCGAGCCATCAGTAGTGGTGACGTCATCAGCGCGTTCCGAGGCCGCAGGAATGATGGCTCCCGAAGCCCAGGTGCTCACCCTCGACGCCGACGAAGGTGGAACACTCACCGAACTGGCCCTGGGTTGTATCCCCTCCCCTATCAGATCACGCGACGACGGAGACCTGGCCGCCCTCGTCTACACATCCGGCACGACTGGCAAGCCCAAGGGCGCGATGGTCACCCACGCCAACCTTCGCCACAACGCTGAGGCTCTGCGCCGATCGTGGGGATTCAACCCCAACGACGTACTGCTGCACTCCCTGCCGATTTTTCACGTCCACGGGCTCTTCGTGGCACTGCACTGCGCAATGCTCAGCGGAATTCCGATTCACCTTCTGCCTCGCTTCGATGTCGACACCGTGATCTCGCTGATTCCGAGATCGACGGTGATGATGGGAGTCCCGACTCACTACTCGCGTCTCATGGCCGACCCCAGGTTCAACGCCGAACTGTGTGCCGATATCCGGTTATTCACTTCCGGTTCGGCACCTTTGCCTGCGGCCTCGTTCGAAGCCTTCGCCAACCGCACCGGACACCGGCTCTGCGAGCGATACGGCATGAGCGAGGCCGGCATCATCACATCCAATCCCATCACTGAGGGGCAGATCGCCGGCACCGTCGGCTATCCACTGCCGGGGTATCGGGTCAGAGTGGTGGACGACTCCGGAAATCCCTCACCCAATGACACCAACGGGATGGTCGAGATCACCGGACTCCATTTGTTCGCCGGATACTGGCGAAACAGCCGTGCCACCGCCGAATCTCACCGGGCCGGCGGATGGTTCTCCACCGGCGATATCGGGAGACTGTCGGAGCGCGGCCGACTGACACTCGAGGGCCGAGCCCACGACATGATTATCAGCGGAGGCGAGAACATCCACCCCGGAGAGATCGAGGCGGTGCTCGTTCGTGCCGATTGCATCGCCGAGTCGGCGGTGGTTGGTGTGCCCCATCCTGATCTCGGCGAGGCCGTTGTGGCGGTGGTGGTGCTCGATGCCTCAGCCACGACGATTGATCGAGCCGAGGTCGACATGTGCCTGGACGAGTCCCTCGCTCGGTTCAAGCACCCGAAAACATTCGAGGTGATGGAACAACTACCTCGCAATGCCATGGGGAAGATCCAGAAGAACGAACTACGCCTCGGCCTCGGGCGCCTTTTCACGTCGGAGTCGAGAAGCTAGTCCCCCCAACGAACGTCGCCGGCGAAAGATCTCGATCATCCCAGCAACGATCGCGATCACCACGACCGCCGGTATCACGACCCTCAGTATTCCGACGGCGTTCGAACCCTCGATCGTGTCGGTCAGCGCATGGGAGCGCTCGATCGCCTCAGTGAATTCGCCCGATTCGAACATGGAACGGATCCGGTCGAGTTCGGCATCGACGTCAGTGCCGATAAGGCCGATCCTCGAGATCAGGCCACTGTTCGATTCGACGACCTCGGTCACCTCCAAGACCGCTTCGAGCGCTTCAGACTGCGACTCGATCAGAGCGTCGACGGCGGCCATTCCGTCCGAAGCGGTCTCAAACGACTCCCTGACAAACTCGCCGAGATCGAGGTCCGACTCGACCGCGGACTCACGAAGAACATTTCGAGCCGCCAGGGTGGTCTCGACTTCGATCCGCCGCGAGGCGAAAATGTCGAACTCCCATTGCGCCATGGGGAGTCTCACCCAGATGGGGAGCTCCCAGCCCGCTGCCAGATCCTCGAGATCACCGAGCACCGCCCGTGCTGCAGCCCGTTCGTCGATGTTCACCGAACCACTCAGGCCTTCGGAGTCGACATCGATCAGTTTGAACAGCTCCGCCGCCTGGGAACTCCCCCCGATCCCCTCAAAGGCATCGAGAAGCGTTCTCCAGTCGCCCGGCAGGGCGTCCGCCTGATCAGCACCAGGGCCGGGATAGGTGAAACCGCCGTCGATCACCTGGGCAATCACATCGGCCATTGCCGTGGGACCGATCTCAGCGTAAAGAGAGTCGACCACCGAGTATTCGAGCTGACTCTCGTCTGACGGATCGGCAGAAAGAGCTGTGGGGGACGGATCCATCAGTTGAGCCGCTTGCGTCCCGTATACCTCGGCGGCAGCCACCCGAAACCACTCGACATCAGACAGCACCGCATCAAACCAAGCCGCGGACAACTGTCGGCCCAAGGATGCGGAATCGGCGCCCGGGGCAACGATGGCCAGCAACCGGCCATCGACAACAGATCCCGCCACCAAGTCAGGGAATGCCGATTCGGGTCCCTCACGAATTTCGAAGACATCGAGCACGGGGAGCCCCAACCAATTCTCGAGCTGGGGGACCATGGAACGTACGCCCAAGGCCATCGCGGTTGACCAGGCGTTGTGTCCGGGCCACCCCATGATGACCGCTTCGATATCGGTGTCGCCGATCAATCTCATCATGAAACCACCGTCGTTGACCGCCATCACAGTGGCGGACTCGTAGGGGATCATCCGCCCCCCGTCGGTGAGACGCAGCCGGCCGTCATCGGAGTCGGCTTCGGGCTCATTCGAGAGCTGGAACCCGACCGGTTCAACCAGCTGGAAGTCGGAGGGAAGGCTCACTTCGACCGATGTCAGATCTCCGACACCACCGACCCCGAAGATCGGAAGCGATACATACGCCGGGTTGACCAGGTACCGAGCCGATGAGTTGGATGGATCGTCACCAGACACAACCCAAGTCAGGAAGAGTTCGGTGGAACGACCGGGTCGGAGGGGCGAAGCCAATGAGATTCGCCACACATCTCGATCGTCGATCAACGCCACCAGGAAACTGTCGAGAGACCCTCCCCGACTCGATGCCTCGATGCCGGTGGCATCCTCGGGCAGATGCTCGTTGAACTCGGACACATTCTGATCGTCGCTGGTGTTGGTGAGCACATAGTCCACTTCCACCACGACGCTGCCGGCATCGGGATCCACTTCGAATCGAATCGAAGCGTCGACCGATAGCGACTCATTGGCAGGGACCGCCACTTCCTGCGCCAAGGCCGGTGTCGATTCCGCGCTGAGCGTCAGCGCCAGAATCGTCGCTGAGATCAAGATTGCCCCGACCGCGTGAATTGCTGAACCACGAGTACCAAGAGTGCTGTGAGTACCACAAACCGACATCGTCGGGCACGATAACGGCTCGCATGCTCTAGCTTGCGGGCAGCATCAGCCAAGCCGACCCAGGGGGCGACATGGAATTGCACACCACGAGGCTCGATACGTTCGGAGAGATCGCCACCATCACCCTGTCGAGGCCCGACCGTCACAACTCCTGGACCGGGAGAATGCACACCGAACTCCGCTACTGCCTCCATGAAGTCGAGAACGATTCTGACGTGCGAGTCGTCGTGATCACCGGCGACCCCGAGGGCCGAACATTCTGCCCTGGGGCCGATGGCCAGGCCTTGCAGGGACACGCCGATCGTGGTGGATACGACCCGGGAACACCCGCCGACATCGCCAATCCCGGCTTCGGTGTGCGTCCGGAGTTCGATGCCGACTTCAGCTACTTCTTGGGGCTCGAAACCGTGTCAATAGCCGCCATCAACGGCGCGGTTGCCGGAGTCGGCCTCGCCCTCGCCTGTTGGTGCGACCTTCGGTTCGCGGCCGCCGGTGCCAAGTTCACCACCGCACACGGGAAGCTCAATCTCCCGGCCGAATTCGGTCTGTCGTGGTTGCTGCCCCGTCTGATCGGACTCGGCAATGCCAACGACATCTTGTTGTCGAGCCGAACGTTCACATCCGAGGAAGCTCAGCGAATGGGACTGGTCAATCGAGTCGAGCCGCCCGATCAGGTTCTCAAGGCGACCCTCCTCTACGCCGGCGACATCATCAACGACGTCAGCCCTCACTCGTTGCGGGCGACCAAGCGGCAAATCGCGGTCGACACCATCAACATCAACCCGGCAGCCTCGGTCGAAGACTCGAACCTCAGGCTCAGGGAGATGATGGTTGAGGACGACTACCGCGAGGCCGCTCGCGCCTTCGTCGAAAAACGCCAACCCCGCTGGAAGGACTGAGGAGTCAGGACCGAGCTCGGGGCGCCGACTGGGTCAGGAGTTGATCAAGCTCGCAATTGCCCATACCGAAGCCACGAGGCCGACCGCTATGAACACGATGCTTCGGATGAGTGGCGCCCGTTCGAGATCGCTGTCGTCGTTCTTTGTTTCGGGCGGGCGCACGATCGCCATGAGGTTTCCGGCCGCCATGGCACCACCGATCGCCAGAACCAACCACGCCAACAAATTGTCACCCAAGAACACCCGAGACCTCCGTAGGAAATTTCAGCTTGCAGTCGACTCCATTTGTCCGAGCCGATCTGAGCCGTCGCAGTCTCACTGATTACCAACCTCATCGTCCAACCGGGACCTTCGGCATGTTCTGAGGACTTCGTCTCAAAGTCGGCACCTGTGGTCCGATAGGGGTGGCGGCCAACGGATTCGCCCCCGTTTGCCAAGAGATCGGGTGGGGGTTGAGAACTCCCTCCAATGCATCGCCACCAGCGCCTTCCAGGGTGCTAGCGCTGTCATTCAACCTCCACCCCATTTCACCCCCCGGCAAGAATGATCTGTTCGCAGAACTACGGAATTCTGCTCATGGACGGCCATTCCCGCGCCGATAGAGATACTGGCCAGCGGTATCGCCCCCGCTGGTCGCAGAGAGAAGGGTGGGGGTTGAATACTCCCTCCAATGCATCGCCACCAGCGCTTTTCCAGGGTGCTGGCGCACTCATTCAGCCTCCGCCCCCTCTCAACTTCTCCGAACAAGCCGGTCGATCGATGACTACGACGATTCGGGGAAGTCGGAATCGCTGACGTCGGTGGACACGACCGAAGCGGCCTCCACGTCGACCGCCGACTGACGACGAATCCGACTCGAGATCATGGCTCCGGTGTCGGAATCGAAACAGAATTGGGCCCATCTACCCCACGGTGAGGCCAGCGCCGACACGGATAACTCCGCACGAAAGCATCCCTCAATCGGTCCGCGATCAATGTCGTAGATCCGGTTCACACCGGTGACATAGTCCGCGACGGTGGCCAATTCTATCGTTACCCGATCGTCGTAGCTGAGACCCGCCTGACCACTCACGCACGGTGCCACACCGACTGCATCGACTTCATCCGGGCCGTTGCCGGTCACGGGTTCACATGCCGCGACCCGATCGTCGAAGAGTTCAGCGGTTGCGCCGAGTCGCTGCACGACCCGACGCGGCGGATCCTGGACCACAAGGGTCGGACCGGTTAGGGGTGAACCACCGGAGTCAAGGGTTCGTGTCCAGGTGCCTTGCACGACAAATGTTCCGTTTCGCCAAGCCCGCCATGCGACCTCGAGATCGCCGGCCGCGGCCGGGTCGTGGTCGATCGCCGGAAACGACGTGGCCGCCGGGATCCCAGCGGGCGAGTGCGATTCGCCGTCGGACCACACCAACCAACCGATCGCCACTACAGCCAGAAATCCGACCAATGACGCTGCGATCAACTTCGGAGCCCGATCCATCCCGGTCGACGCTAGCCATCCCCGAGCTCCGGGCCGTGGCGCGTGGGATCAGACTTCGCCGCGGCGAGTCAAGTTTCGGAACGACGTGAAGCGTGGAACAAACCCGAGCTGGACGGTTCCGGTTGGCCCGTTTCGATGCTTGGCGACGATGACCTCGGCGATTCCCTCGCTGTCGCTGCCCGGGTTGTAGACCTCATCGCGATAGAGAAACATCACCACGTCGGCGTCCTGTTCGATCGAACCCGATTCGCGAAGATCAGCCAGCATGGGTCGCTTGTCGGCTCGCATCTCCAGGTTCCTCGAGAGCTGAGACAAGCCGACCACCGGACACTCGAGTTCGCGAGCCAGAATCTTCAGACCTCGCGAGATTTCGGCAACCTCCACCTGTCGATTCTCGGCGCTCGCTCGACCGGACATCAGCTGGAGATAGTCGACCACGATCATTCCGAGGTCGCCGACCCGGCTCTTGAGACGGCGGGCCTTCGATCTGATCTCCATGATCGTCATGTTGGGATTGTCGTCGATCCAAATCTTCGATTCGGCCAGACGACCGATGCCGTTGGAGATACGAGTCCAGTCGTCTTCGCTGAGCTTGCCGTCGCGCATGTTCTTGGCGTCGACGCTAGCTTCGGAACACAGCAGTCTCTGACTGAGCTCGAGGTGGCCCATCTCCAAGCTGAAGACGAGTACGGAGCGAGACTCCCTCACCGCGGCATGAGCGGCAATGTTGAGAGCGAAGGCGGTCTTGCCCATGGCAGGGCGCGCCCCGACGATCACCAGCGAGCTGGGCTGAAGCCCCGACAAGAGATCATCGAGGTCGATGAATCCGGTGGGTGTGCCGGTGATTCCCTGGCCTTGTTCGTAGAGCCGCTCCAGACGGTCGAGGGTGGCGTCGAGCAGATCGCGTATTTCGGCCATGGTGTCGGCCACACGGCCCTGTCCCACCTGGAACATCATGTTCTCGGCCTCGTCGACCGCCCTTGTCACGTCGTCGGGGAGGCTGTAGCCGAGTTCGGCGATCTCGCTACCCACGCCGATCAGCCGGCGAAGGGTGAAACGTTCGGACACAATCTGGGCGTACTTGGAGGCATTGGAGGTAGCGGGCGTGTTGACCTGCAGTGCCAACAGCGCGTCGATGCCTCCAACCACATCCAACACGCCGGCGTGATCGAGCTCTTCGGCAACGGTCACCGGATCAGCCGGATCGCCAGCCGCGTAGAGCGTCGATATGGCGTCGAATACATGAGCGTTGGCCGGCCGGTAGAAGTGTTCGCTGCGAGCCGTTTCGACCGCGTCGGCAATAGCGTCGCGCGACAGCAACATCGCTCCCAGAAGCGACTCCTCGGCCTCGAGATTGTGCGGCGGCACCCGGGTGGTGCGATTGTCGGTCAGATCGTAAGCGACCATTCCACTCCTACATTCAGAGTGGCATGGGCCAACTCATGGTCACCGTTCATCGTTTGATCGTTCCAGTACATCCGTTGTCGCCCACTCACCCAATCTTGGCTTTGATCTTGCCCCTAGTGCCCTGTGGGATACCAGTGGAAAGCCCGCGCAAACACGGGGATTTCTCAGGGATGATCTGTGGATAACCGGCACAAGAGTGCGCCGGTGCGACATCAGGCCTCGACAACCTCAACGGTGATCGGAAACTCCACCTCGGGGTGAAGCTTGCATGTCACGATGGTCTGCCCCAGGTCCTTGATGTGACCATCGAACAGGATGGCGTGACGATCGATGACAGCGCCGGTCTGTTCGGCTACGGCTTCGGCAATATCGGAAGCAGTGACCGATCCGAACAGCCGTCCACCCTCGCCCGCCTTGGCGGCGATGGTGATCGAGGAGGACACCACGACGGTGGCGACCTCTTCGGCATCGGCACGACTCGCTGCATTGCGCAGAGCCGCAGCCCGACGCATGGCCTCGGCCTGATCCTGGTTGCCTGCCGTTGCCCTGAAGGCGAGCTTGTTGGGATCGAGGTAGTTGCGGAAGTAGCCGTCGGCCACATCGCAAACATCGCCCTTGTTGCCCAGACCGCTCACGTCGTCTCGAAGTACGATCTTCACGATTCGCTGACCTCGGCAGTCTGCTCGACGCTCGCTTCGACGGTGTCGACCGACTCGGCCGCGGCGTCTTCTTCACCCTCGCGCGGAGGAGGAGGCGGAGCGCTCGGACGCGGGGCCGGTCCGTCGGCTCGCTGATTGCGATCGCCGCGATCGCCGCGATTGCTGCGTTGGGTGGTGACCCTGCTGGCATAGGGCACCAGAGCCATCTCGCGAGCCACCTTGACGGCGTCGGCACACATCTTCTGTTGCTGAACAGTGTTACCGGTTACGCGGCGGGCCCGGATCTTGGCCCGTTCCGACATGAACCGTCGAAGGAGATTCGCATCCTTCCAATCGACATAGTCGATCTTCTCGGTCTTGAGAATGCTGATCTTCTTCTTACCCCTGCGGAGGTTGTCCTTCGACTTACCCCGCTTCTTGACCTTGGCCATGGTTTTCCCTTTCGGCCGGACACGTCCGGCCAGTCAGATCTTTCGAATTTGATTGTTGGCTCGCGGAAGCGAGCTTCAGAATGGTTCTTCGTCGACGTCGTAAGCCGGGGCACTTGCGCCCTGGTTCTGGTTGGAGACCGTGCGATCTCCTCCTCCTTGGGGGGCAGAACCGCCCTGGGCTCCACCGCCCTTGAATTCGTTGCGAGTTATCTGAGCCGAAGCCCACTTGAGGCTCGGGGCGACATCGTCGGCGAGAATCTCGACCTTGGAACGGCGCTGACCTTCGTTGTTTTCCCAGCTGCGCTGCTGCAAGGTGCCGTAGATCACCACACGAGTGCCCTTGGTGATCGACTCGGCCACGTTCTCGGCGAGCTGACGAAAGCAGGTGACGTCGAAGAACGACACCTCATCCTCAGCGTCTTGCTTCTTCTTGTTCCAGGCCACACCAAAGGTGGCAATCGCCATCTGGCCCTGGGTGAAGCGAAGTTCTGGGTCGCGGGTGACATTCCCGACGACGGTAACGGTGTTGTCGTATCCCATTTCGATACCTCCGGATCAGCCGGCCGCGGCCGGCGTTGCTTCACCGAGGAGGCCGCGTCGTGTGGCCTCCTTCTCGGGAAGGCGGAACAGCTTGTGGCGGACGATGTCGTCTGCGAGACGTAGCTGGCGTTCGGTGACGGGGAGCCCGGCCGTTTCGGTGACGACCTCCCACACCACGTAGGTTCCCTCGAGCTTGTGGTCGATCTCGTAAGCGAACCGACGCCGACCCCAATTGTCGGTCGAGGCAATGGTGGCACCCTCTTCGGTGGCCTGACCTTCGGTTCGTGTCATCACCTCGGCGATGTCGGCGTCCGCCACATCGCGATCAATGATGATCATCAATTCGTATGCTCGCTTCACGAGCTGACCTCCTGTGGACCCGGCACGGCCGGGGCCCCATTCCCGGGGCAGGGGTTATTGGTTGTGATTCGTCGATGAACACCGACAAATATTTGGCTGGCCCAATTGGGACTCGGCAAGGCTACCGGTGCGAGTGACATGTCACCACTGTGGTGTGGGGGTGTGACATTCCGGCCACGAGTTCGCCGAAACAATAGTCTCCGCGAAAACTTTCAGATCGTCCCTGGTGGAGCGTCTCCCTTGTACCCCCACAACAAGGAGACGAGCCAATGGCCCGCATCGCAACTGTCAAGACACTGGAAATCCCTCCCACTCCCGACACCACCCCCTTCCAAGCAGGCTCACGCCACATCAGTGTGCTGACCTCCCTCGTCTACCTCGTGCTCTTGGTGCTGATACTCGCCGCATGCGGCTCAAAGTCGACATTGGAAAACGCAGCAGCCGCACTCGGTCAGACCGAGGATGTGGTCTTCCAGACCGAGGATGTGGTCTTCGAGGCGGCCGATCAGCGGGGATCCGACCCGTTCGTGCCTGATGCCGAGATCGCTGAGTGCCGACCAGAGGCCCTGATCGGGTTCCTCGACGACAACCCGACGATCGCGGCGGCATGGGCCGAGGCAGCCGATGTCGAAGTCGGCGAGATCTCCGACACGATCCGTTCGCTGGAGCCCGCCGTGCTCAATCAGCCGACCCGCGTCACCAACCATGCCTATCGCGGCGGTGTCGCCCGAGGCTTCCAAGCGACTCTCGCATCCGGAACCGCCGTGCTCATCGACGACAGCGGCGTTCCTCGGGTCCGCTGCGCCTGCGGCAATCCGTTGGCCGAACCCGGCCCGACGGCACCGATCAGTCATTCGACCCCCACCACTCAGGCTCCGAACACCACCACATCGACCACTTCCACGATTCCCGCCGAGGTCACACCCGCAACCCGGTTCTGTGCCGTGTGGGCGAACGTGGCCCCGACGATCATGGGCGGACCCACCGAACCCGGGCTCCCCGGAGTTCTGGAGTATCTCGACCGGATGGTCGACGGCTTCAACCAGTTGGTGACGGCCGCTGAGGCCACTGCTGGGTTCCCAGCCGAGGCCCTCACCGATCTTCAGGACTACCGAGATGCTCTCGTGGTCGCCGCCGACAGCGAGGTCGTTCCTGGCCCCGGCGACACCGCTCTTCGCGACCGAGTCGAAGACTTCCTGTCGTCGTACTGCGACAACGTCGTCATCGATACCAAGGACCCGGTCGATCCGACTCACTCGTCCGATCCGACCGACCCGACCGACACCACCGACCCGACCGACACGACCACCGGCAACTGCGGAAGCATGCAGTTCTGGCTCCTGATCGAAGTCGCCGGCGGACTCGGCATCGACCATGCCGCGGTGTCCGGGCCGTACCTGCAAGCGATGGACGACGTGCTGGCTGGCGTCGATCCCGGAGCCGGCTTCGACGTCGGCGATCTCTCCCCGATGATCGCATTCGAGGAACTCGGATGCCAGGGATCTCAGGCCATGCAGCAGTTGATCGCCGACGCCGGATATGCCGATGTCATTGCCGGCACCGAGCTGGAATCATGACGCAAGTACTCCCTGTGATCTCGGTCGTCTCGATCGGAGATCCTCGGATCGGCACTCTGTCGGCCGATGGATGGAGATGAGGTCGGAACAGTGACCGAGAATACCGAAGACTCCGAGTTGGTCGCCGCCATTGTTGGTGGCGACCCTCGGTCGTGGGGCGACGTGTTCGACCGCTACCGCGATCGGGTCTGGCAGGTGGCCTACTCGATCACCCGCCGCCAGACCGACGCCGAGGACGTCGTCCAGTCAACCTTCCTGAAGGCCGTCGAGTCGATCTCCCAGCTTCGCGATCCGACGAAGCTACGTCCGTGGCTTCTGGCGATAGCGAGACGACTGGCCCTCGATTCCGTCAGTCGCGGCCGTGAGGTCGCCCACGATGAGATCGAAGAGGCGGTGGGCTCGACCACCGACCCCGACGAGATGATCTCCGGACTCCATCGCGAGGAGATGATCCAACTCGTGGTGGCGGCGTTCGACGGCCTCGAACCGAAGGATCGTGCCGCTCTCGAACTCTCCGAGAGGCAGGGCCTCGGTGGAGACGAGCTGGCCGAATCTCTCGGGGTCACGCGCGACAACGCCTACGCCATGATCCACAACGCCAAGGATCGTTTCGCTTCGTCGGTCACCTCGCTGATGGTGGCCAGACACGGTCGAGCCGAATGCAGTGATCTCGACACGCTCCTCGAGGGGTGGGACGGCGATCTGACGCCATTGCTGCGTAAGCGGGTGGCCCGCCACGTCCGAACCTGCCCAACGTGCGGTGAGACCAAGCGCCTCCGGGTGAGTCCGGCGGTGCTCGCCGGTCTGCTTCCCGTGGTCGCCATGTCGACCCTCGCGGTCGATCAATCCAGAGCGGCCGCCATGGAAGCAGCGGGCGCAGGCACCGGATCAACCGCTGTCAGCGTCGGTGGATTCGCGGCGTCCAAAGTCGCCGCCATGGTGGCCGCAGCCGCCCTCGTCGCGGCGTCAGGTGTTGGTCTGTGGTCGATGGCGGACGGTGACGACGATTCGGCCGCAGAAAACCTCATCGCGGCAACGACCACGGTTCCCTCCGCGACATCGACGATCACTCCGAGCTCCACGTCTGTCACGGCATCGACCACATCGCTGGCCGGCGTGTCCTTCTGCGAGGCGGCGGATCTGCTCCACGAAACATCGTCACCCGGGCCAGTTTCGGCTCAGGAGAACGACATCCGCACCTACGTGACCACAGTCAACGACCTCATACAGCAGCTCGTGACCGTCTCGGGACCGAACCCCGATCGGGATTTGATCGCCTACGCCAGCGCATACCAAGGACTGGTCGACGCGGAGATCTGGAACCCAGCCGAATTCCCCGACAGTGATGAGTTGGCGAGACTCACCGATTCTGTTCAGTCTCAACTCGACAGCACCTGCGGAACCTCGGGGTGACCTTGGCCTCTTCCGTGCTGGTCCACGCGGCATGATCATGGGGTCGACAATCCGGAGTTACGACATGACGATCACTCCCCGCGAACGCGTATTGATGGCGATCGACCACGAGGTACCCGATCGGGTGCCGATTCTGCTCGGAGTCAGCAACGCCACCGGAATCAAGATGAAGCCATATCAGGCGATCAAGGAAATGCTTGGTATCGAAGCCCCGGACAACTACCTCTACGACTGGCCCGAGTTGGGCACCGCCGCCGTCGACGAGGAGACGATGCTGCGACTCCACTCCGATGTTCGCGGTGTTCTCGATCTCGAACCCGCCCAGGTGATGGATCGAAACCGGAATCGTCCCCCCCACGACGACTACATAGACTCCTGGGGATCAGGGGCATCGGAGATCAAGCCCGGTCAGTGGTTCCCGATGGTTCATCCCTTGGCCGGCGCCACCACCATCGAGGAGATGGAGGCCCACGCCTGGCCCGACATGGACGACCCGACGCGGGTCGCTCATGTGGCAGAACAAGCCCAGAGATTGGCCGACGAGAATCAATACGCGATCGTGGCCACCCCCTGGCTCCTGTTTCCGCTCGAGAGGGCCTTCGCCATGCAGGGAATGGACACGTTCCTCATGAACATGGCGCTCTATCCCGAATTCGCCGAAGCGCTGCTGTGGAAGCTCCAGAATGTCTGCAAACAGTTGATGGGCCGTTTCCTGGAAGCACTCGGACCCAATGTCGACATCATCAAAATTGGTGACGACCTCGGCACCCAAGAGAGCCTTCTGATGTCGCCCGACATGTACCGCAACGTACTCAAGCCGATTCACGCCGATTGGATCGAGTTCATCAAGGCCCGTACCGACGCCAAGTTGTTGTTCCACACCGACGGCGACGTGTTTCCGTTAATCGACGAGTTCGTGGAGATGGGCATCGATATCCTCAACCCGATCCAGACATCGGCCGGCCAGATGTCTGATCTCGAGGCGCTCCGAGACCGCTACGGCACCAAGATGGTGTTCTGCGGAGCGATCGACACCCAGCGAATTCTTCCCAATGGGACACCAGCCGAGATTCGAGCCGAGGTCCGAAGGGTGATCGACATCCTCGGGCCCGGCGGCGGCTACATGGTCTCGTCGGTCCACACGGTGATGGACGATGTGCCAGCCGAGAACGTGCTGGCCATGGTCGACGCGGTCGAGGAATACGGCTCCACCTCGACGAAATCGTGGTAGACGACAATGTGGTAGACGACGATATGGCCGACGAGTCCGACTACGATCCCACCGACTCGATTCTCGACTCTCTCTACGACGCGATCACCGCCGGAAACGCCGAGGTGTCGGTCGAATCGACCCGGTCAGGGCTCGAATCCGGCATGGACCCGCTCACCCTGTTGTTCAATGGGATGATTCCGGCGCTCGAGGAAGTCGGGCGACTATTCGAAACAGGCGAGATATTCCTTCCGGAGATGCTCATATCGGCGCGGGCGATGCAGGCCAGCATGGAACTGATCCGCCCCCATCTGGCCGATCAATCATCGGCACGAGTCGGGGTGTTCGTGATGGGCACCGTCGCCGGCGACATCCACGACATCGGGAAAAACCTCTGCAATGTGATGCTCGAGGGCGCGGGCTTCGAGGTGATCGACCTCGGCGTCAACGTGCCCGCGGCCAACTTCGTGGCCGCCATCAGCGAACACCAACCTGATGTCCTCGGTATCAGCGCGTTCCTCACGACCACGATGCCCGAGGTCGAAACGACGATCGACGCCATCACCACGGCCGGCGTGCGACGCGACACCAAGATCATCATCGGAGGAGCGCCCGTCACCCAGGAGTATGCCGATCAGATCGGCGCCGATGGCTACGCCCCCAACGCCGTCTCCGCGGTTCGCACCGCGAAGAGTCTCCTGGGTATCTGATCAGCGCTCCCACCAGAGACGTGGACGCGGACGCGGACCTGGGCATAGTCTCGATTCACACCCACTCAGATCACACCCACTAGGAATGCCTTTTCACCAACGGTGAGTTTGAGGCGCGGTACTAGAGCCGACAACTTCGGGGGATGGCAAATGGTTGGCGAGACGCAGACCGGCAACAGCGTCGGCAGAGCAGCATCGCTGTTCGAGTGGATCAATGGTCACGTGCGATGGATCACTATCGGCATCATCGTCATCACGGTGGCCGCAGTGCCCTTGGCGATGTCTCGGTCTCAGGACGACCCAGACTTCGAACCCTCAGGTGAGATCTACGACACCATCGATCTGGCGGACGAACATTTCCAGAACTCATCACCGCTCACCATCGCACTGTTCATCGTGGAAGCCCGCAACCGAGGCGACGCTCTCACCCGTGACGTGCTGCTCGAGTTCAAGCAGAACTCCGACTCGATGCGGTCGAACGCCGACCTCATCGATGACCTTGCTGTCCAGTTCAGTTCCGACCTGGAGGAGGAGATCGATGGTGTCTTCTCGCTGGCCGACAAGGTCGATGATGCTCTCCCGGCCGGACTCGTCGGGGCCACCGACGCCGACGTCAAGTTCGCACTGGCCGACATCCTCGGTGAAGATGCGGTAGGCAGCCCTTTGCGCGACGGGCTGTCTCAATTGGCCACCAGCCGTGTCGGACAGGTCGCCGGGCAGGAAATCGTCGTCTGGGAGGCACCAGCGTTTCAGGCCTTCGTGTCGATTGATCTCACGAACCTCGGCGGCCGTACCGACGATTCCAACGGAGGCGTCGGGCCGGATGGGCAGGAACTACTGCGCGACGTACAGTCCGAACTCCAAGGCGATCAGGATAATTTCCGGCTGCTCGGCGTCGCTATCGACGCGGACATCACCGCAGAGGAGCAGTTGGCGGCGTCCTCGCCGTTCATCTTGTTGTCGGTAGTGGGGATCATGGTGTTGGTAGGCGCTCTCTTGCGCTCGTACTGGGCTGCCGCACTTGTCGCCGTGGGACTCGGCGTCACCATGATCTGGTACGCCGCCGTTCTCAGCGCCCTCCAGTTCGAGGGCGGCATGTTGCTCGGGTTCATCGCTCCAATCTCGGTCATCGCTTTCGGCGTCGACTTCTTCGTACACGCCAGCGGCCGAGCGCGCGAGCAACAGGTGGCCGGAATGAGCCGCGATCGCGCGTACCACTCCGGCCTCACACTCGTGTTCCCGGCACTATTGCTTGCTGTCATCTCCTCGGCAGCCGCTTTCATCTCCAACGGCGTGGCCGGTATCCAGGCCATCGTGCAGTTCGGTACCGGAACCGCGATCGCTCTGATCATCGCTTTCGTCGTGCTCGGCTTGGTCGCACCTCGTTGGCTCCTCACGGTTGAGGACATGGTGGGTGACCCGCCCCTCGAACGTGGACTGATGATCCGTTACAAGTTCGGCTTTTTTCTCATGACGTTGATCGCCGGCGCAACCGTAACTTTCAGCGTTGTGTTGCCAATCGTCGGCGCAATCGCCCTGGTCGTGTTCGTACCGTTGTTCGTGTTGCTACCTATCCGCTGGACCCGCAAGGGCTACGCAAAAGCGGCCGCCGCCGGCCGACCGACCGGATCGGTGATCAAAGGCGCTGGCCGCGGACTCAAGCCGGCCGGCGACATCGTGCATTTCCTCGCCCGTTGGCGGGTGGTCACCATTCCGATCACCATCGCTCTGGCGATCGTCGGCGCCGTCGCCTTCACGCAGGTCGATTCCGAGTTCACCTTCAGTGATTTCTTCGCCGAGGACAGCGACTTCATCCAGAGTCTCGACCTCCTCGACACCCACTTCGGCAGCACCGGCGGCGGCGGATCAGGGTTCCTGTACGTCGAGGGCGATCTCACCCAACCCGACACACTCGCCGCGCTGGAAACAGTGGTCACCGAACTCGATTCAGCTGAAGCCGCTTCAGGCGACGACTACCTATCTCGCGATCTCAGTGGTGCGGTGACCGTGAGAGACAACGCGGTTTCGATCGTTCGAACCGCGGTGGCTTCTCGGGCCGCAACGGCGGCCGCCGGCGTCGACATCACCGATGCCGACAACGACGGACTTCCCGACTCGGCCGACCAAGTTCGAGCCATATACGACCTGGCATTCACCGACGGGATTTCCACCGACGACGGGTTTGTCGCTTTCCCGGCCGACAGCGTCACCGAATTGCTGTGGACCGACGGCGCCGGAACCTACGCAACTCTGGTGCAAGTCGGTATTCCCACCTTCACCGAGGACGCCATCATCCTCAACGCTCGCTCGGGATTGGACGACGTCGCTGACTCACTCGAGGCGTCGCCAGCGGGCGCATCACTCACAAACGTGAGCGTCTCGGGGGAGACCATCACCCAACAAGACGGACTCGCGGCGTTCACCGACGCCATGCTGATCGCGCTCCCTGTTGCGCTTGTGTTATGCGCGATTCTCGCCGGCGTGTTCATGCATTCGGTCAAGTACGGCATCGCCGCAGTGACGCCCATCCTCCTCGTCGTTGGTTGGGTCTACGGATTCATGTACGTGGCCGACTACAAGATCAACGTCGTCACGGCCACCATCGCGGCGATTGCAGTGGGCGTCGGTATCGATTTCTCGACCCACTTCACGATGCGTTTCCGCGAGGAATTCGAGAGCGAACCGAGCCGGTTCCCGGCACTGCGTCGAGCCGGCGAGGGGACCGGCGGAGCACTAGCCATCTCGGCGCTGTCGTCGATCATCGGTTTCACGGTGATGGCCTTCGCTCCGATGCCGATTTTTGTCACATTCGGCGTTCTGACGGCGGTGATGATTGTCTTCTCATTGCTGGTGGCTCTATTGGTTCTGCCCAGCGTGCTGCTGGTCGTCACCCGTAGTCGCACCGGCGCCGAACGTCAGCATCTGCTCGACCTCACCGGCGTGTCGCCCGAGGAGTACGACCCCCACTCGCGCCAGACCGCTATAAACCGCAACCACACACCGGTCGAGCCCTGAACCGCTACAACAGGCCGTGTTTGGTCAACCAGTCGCGAGCCACGTCTTCCATCACCTCACCGTCGCCTACTCTGCGGTTGAGTACCCGCAGGTCGGCCGTCGTCAGTTGCTGTGACATGGCATTCAGCTCCCTGGAGACGTCGGGACCCCATCGCTGTAGCGCGTCGGACCTCACCACGGGAAGCAGGTTTTCTGCGGGCTGCAGCCCCCGATCGTCCAGTAGTTCGACCAACGCCGGGTCGTCCAACTCGGGGGCGGTCGTGAACAGCAGCCCGACGTCGATCTCACCTCGTCGGAGAGCCTCTGCGGTGAAGATCAACGACGGCTGGGGAACGAACTCGGCGAAGCGGAGTCCGTACAGCTCTTGCAGTCCAACTAGACAGAGGGGCCGATCACGGCACTCTGCCGGTCCACCGAATCCGAGGTCAGATGCGATTCCCAGCAAGTCGCTGATGTTTTCGAGCCCTTCTTGTTCAGCCAACTCCCGAGTGACCACAATGGCGTTTCGGTCCTGCGCGGGCGATGATGCCAACGTGGTCAGAACGCTTCCGCCGAGCACGATGTCGAGCTGGACCCGCGACGACTCCGGATCCGGATTTGGTTGGGACACCCCGGCGAACTGCAGCGCGGCGCCGAGATACTCGGGCACCAGATCGATCAGGTCGAGTTCCATGGCCGGCCCGATGATCTCCCTGGGGCCAAGCGCGCCCAACCGAACCACCGGAACACCGACCGACTCGGCCATCTGTGCGTACATCTCAGCAAGGAGCATGCTTTCGGCGAAGTCGAAGCTGGCAATACGTAGCCCCGAGGAAGCAGTTGGTTCATCCTGGGTGTCACCGCCGCCACACGCCCCCATGAGGAGCGCCGCCACGACTGCGAAACACACACCAAATCGACGAGTCACGTTCGAAGTCTCGCAGCTTTCACCGGGGACCGGTCGATGAATCACTCAGCGACGGTTGGTCATCGACGGGCCCACGGCCATCAGCGCCGACCATCCGGAGAGCCCCCGCCGCTGCCGAGAGAACTAAACAGGGCCGCGATCGCGTGGCTCATCACCTTCGCCGGATGGTCGGTCGTGTGGTTCACGGTATTTCTCTCCGACCGTCCCGCGATCTGGATCACCGAACGCGACCTCGAACTCATGGCGCCGATCGTCGACAACCGTCAATCTTGGCTGACACCGCTCATGCAACACGTCAATGAGATCGGCACGCTGTGGGCGACAGCGATCGTCGGTTGGGCCGTGATCGTTCTCGGTCTGGCCTCGAAAAGGGTACGACACGTTCTGTTGTTGATCGCCTCGCTTTCGATCGTCGCTGCGATCTCCACTGTCGTCGCCAGACAGATCTCCCGCCCACGGCCTCTGGGCCTGACCCAGATCGGGCACTGGGAGGGGTTTGCTCAACCCTCGCGGCCGGCGGCGCTGCTCACGACCGCCCTCGTCGGCGCCGGTCTGACACTGGTGCCCCTCGGCGGGAAACGGCGAGCCTGGATTGCCTGCACCGCCGCCGTGATCGTCGTATTCGGCTTCGCTCAGGTCTACGTGGGCGTGGATCATCCCTCCGACGTCTTTGCCGGCGCAACAGTAGGGGTCGCCATCACGCTGCTGCTTTACCGGATGGGGGCACCCGAGAGCGTCTTTCCGATCACCTACGGATCCGGAAAGACCGCCCACCTCGACGTCACCGGATCCCGGTGCGACGCGATATGCCTCGGCATGCAACGCCAACTCGACATCAACGTCGATGAAGTCAACCCGGTCGGGCTCGCCGGCTCCGCAGGCTCAACGCCCCTGCGGATCAGCCACGACAACGGCGACGATTTCTTCGCCAAGCTCTACGCGAGAAGTCATCTGCGGTCGGATCGTTCCTACAAGCTCTGGCGCACACTTCGCTACGGTCGCCTCGAGGACGAACAGCGATTCGCGTCCGTACGGAGACTTGTTCAACACGAGGACTACATGCTGCAGGTGATGCAACGTGCCGGAGTCAAGACCATGGATCCAATCGGCATTGTCGAGATCACTCCCGATCGCGAATACCTTCTGGTCACCGAATTCCTGGACGATGCGGTGGAGATCAGCGAGGTCGAGGTCACGACCGAACTGATCGACGCCGGGCTCACCGCGATCACCAGGATGTGGAACTCCGGACTGGCCCATCGCGACGTCAAGCCGGCCAACGTGATGGTCCACGGGGATCATCTCTACCTGATCGATGTGGCGTTCGCCCAGATTCGGCCCTCGCCATGGCGCCAGGCAGTCGACCTGGCAAACATGATGTTGGTGCTGGCGCTCGGCAGCTCCGCCGAACTCGTCTACGACCGTGCCCTCCTGCAGTTCAGTGAAGACGAGATCGCGGAAGCGTTCGCGGCCTCTCGAGGTGTCACCCTGCCATCGCAACTGCGAGCCAGCGTGCGACGAGACGGGCGGGAATTGACGGAACGTTTTCGCGAACTCGCACCAGCCAAGGAACCGGTCTCCATCCAACGTTGGTCGATTCGCCGGATCGGGCTCACAGCGTGGGTTGCAATCGTCGCCATGGCCGTGGCGGCAGTCTTCCTCGGGAACCTCTCCGCCATCGGACTACTGTGAACTCTCAACGCGGACCGGTCCGAAACTCGAGAGTGATCTGGTCGATCTTGGTCGGCCTCGCAGCGGTGTCCTCGTCATGCTCGATCGAAGAAACAACACCCCTCCCCGACTGTCAACGGGGCGAGTCAATATTCATCGTCGCCCAATCGGTGCCGACCGGAGATCTGGTTCCGTGCTTCGAGTCTCTGCCCGCCGGCTGGGAAGCCGACACCGTCAGAATCAACCAGAGTGGCTCGGTCATTCATTTCGATTCGGATCGAGCCGGAGATGGCGCCGCAGAGTTCCGATACCAGGAAACCTGCGACCTGGGTGAGACGGTTTCGGTGCCTTCCGATCAGAAACTCGCCGACCGTCACGAGTACATCAAGCGGGTCGCTCCGGGATTTCAGGCCGAGCGCTACTACACATTCGATGGAGGTTGCGTGTCGTGGGTGTTCGACTTCGACCGCGCCGTCACGGCATCTCTGTCGGTCGAACTCGGCAACTCTCTCAGCCTGGTCACACGCCAGGCACTCAACGAGAGCATGCGCGACAATTTCATGGACGAGGAGCTGTGATGAGACGGTCGCGTTCTCTGCTGCCACTCGCCGCCGCTGGCACGGCCCTGTTCGAGAGCGCTCGCCGAGCTCGAACCCACGAGGTGGAAGAAACCGAGGAACGCGTGTTCCGAGCGTTCAATAACCTTCCCGACCAGATTCACGCCCCAGTCTGGGCGGTGATGCAGTCGGGTTCGCTCGCTGGAGTCTTCGTGATCGCCGCCGAGACCTTACGACGCGGCCGACCCCGCGCTGCCACCACCGCACTGATCGCCGGAACGGCGGTGTGGGGAGGGGTGAAGGCCGCCAAACCTGCCATCGGTCGAGGGCGGCCCGCCCACCATCTCGATCACGTCTCGGTTCGCGGTAAGGATCAGACCGGGCTCGGGTATCCCTCGGGACACGCCGCGGTAGCCCTCACCCTCGCAGTCACCGCAACACGCGACACCAGTACGGCAACCCGGGTCGCGGCGGTGTCCGTCGCTGCGTTCACCGGTGTGGCTCGCATGTACGTCGGCGCCCATCTTCCTTGGGATGTCGCTGGTGGCTTCGCCATCGGAGTGCTGTGCGGTCACGCCGCCAACCGAACGGCCAGCGCGGTCTCAACCTTTCAGTGAGCGAACCGCACCTTCGGCAGTATTCGATCCACTGAGTGCGGCAGCCACCAGGCCCGGTCACCGATGATGTAGAGCACCGCGGGGACCAGCACGAGACGAATCAGAAAGGCGTCGAAGAGCACAGCCGTTCCCAGGATCAGGCCCATCTCCTTCATGGGAAGGGTTCCCGCTATTGCGAACGTGTAGAAGACTCCGATCATCACTCCGGCGGCGGCCACGATCGGCCGACCGGTGTGGGCAATCGATCTCTTGACCGCCTCAGCGGCATCCTTCGAGCGCTCGAAGTGCTCACGCGTGGAGGCCAACAAGAACACCGTGTAGTCCATCGAGATGGCGAACACGAGAGCGAAGAAGAACAGCGGTGCCCACGACGTGAGATACCCCTGGCTCTCGAATCCCATTGGTCCGGCCGCCCAACCGTGCTGGAACGCCAGCGCGCCCACCCCGAAGGCTGCTCCCACCGACAACAGGTTGAACACCACACCGACGACGGCCACGATCACGGCTTGGAGTGCCAGCACCAGCAGAAGGAATCCGAGCACCAGCACCACGCCGATGACGAGTGGGGCCTTGTCTCCGAGGGTCCGATCGAGATCGTGATTCTCGGCGACCGGACCTCCGACCAGGACCTCTACGGGCAGTTCATCTCGCATGGTGGAGATCAAAGCCAGTGCCTCCTTGGAGGAGGGGTCGAACTCCGATATCGCGGTGATCAGACTCGCACCCTCAGCGCCCGGCTGAGCCGGGAAGGCCGCGGCGACACCATCAATGCCACCAACCTGCTCCGAGATTGCCGATGCATCGGAACCGGCAGGAACAACAATCTGAATGGGACCGGGTCCTCCGGGGCCGAACGATGCGGCGATGAGATCGTAACCCTGTCGCGCCTGTTCGTCCTCGGGCAGCACGGTGATGCTCGGCATACCGGTCTTCAGACCGAGAAGAGGGGTTGCCAACCCGAGCAGCACGGCGACGGCGGCTACCGCCACGAGCACCCGCCGGCCTTCGATGCGTTCGGCCATGCGGGCGAAGAACTGGCTGCGATGATCACCGGCGCGGTGCCATGGCAGGGGGAACCGGTCGATCCCGGGGCCGAGCAGTGCCGGCAACAATGTGAGGGCGGCGGCAAGAACAAACCCCACCGACAGCATCATTCCTGCGGCCATGGATTGGAAAGCCGGAATCGGCACGAGAAGGATCGCCGAGAGGCTGATCAGCACGGTCAGACCCGAGAACAGGACGGCCTTTCCGGCGGTGTCCATGGTGACTCCGACAGCATGAGGTCGGTCGTCGGGATGGGCGTGCAATGCCGCTCGGTAGCGGGTGACTATGAACAGGGCGTAGTCAATGCCGAGGGCCAGCGCGAACATCATCGCGAAATTGAGAGTCCAGATCGAAAGATCCGTGAACTGAGTGATGCCGAAAAGGACGCCCATCGAGGCGAGCAGTCCGGCAGCGGTGAGAAGAAGGGGTAGACCGGCGGCGGCCAACGTGCCGAACGCGATCACGAGGATGATCGCGGTGACGGGCCAGGTGAGTATCTCGGCCTTCACCATTCCTTCTCGGTTCACGGCGTTGAAGTCACCCCAGAACGCCGGGGAGCCGGTCAGGGCGACAGTCATGTCGCCCCCGGCATCGATGGTGGAGAGGTCACCGACTTCATCGTGAATTCGTTCGGTGGCGCGCACCGCCTCCGTCGGGTCGACCAGCGCACCCGCCTGGATCATGGCGGTTCGACCATCGGCGCCGAGTTGAGCCGGCAGAGCCGGGCCGAATGCTGGTTCACCGGCCAGCACGGCGTTGGCCGCCTCGATGGTTGACTGAAATTCCGGAGTGTCGAAACCCAGCGAATCGCTGTGCACGACGATCACGGCCGACTGCGACGAAAGGCCACCGAACTGTTCGTCGATGATCTCTCGGGCCGCCAGCGAGTCGCTGCCGTTCACCTCCCACATGGCCCCCGACAGGGCGTGCTCGAGGCTCGGAGCGAAGACCCCGAGACCAACGGCGAAGACGGCCCAGCCGATGATCACGAGACGGCGAGATCGATGGGACCATCGACCGAGTCGGGCCAGAGGGGGAACGCTTGTGTTTGAGTCACTCATATTTAATTGCTCCATAACCATGAAGTAGTCAATTTGAAACGGTCGGGCCCGGGAGGACCATCGGAATGGGTCAGACCGAGAAGGTCTGGGCTTCGCTGCGAACCTGATCGCGGAGACGATCACACACTGTCGAACAGAGTGTCATCAGGCTCGGATCGGTCACTGAGTAGTAGGCCGCGGTCCCGTCGGGACGGCGAGTCACGATTCCGGCGTCGTGGAGGACCTTAAGGTGCTTCGACACGTTGGCCTGGCCGGCGCCGAGTCGTTCGGCGAGCTCCCCGACGTTTTGCTCGCCGACATCAATTAGCGCACTGATGATCGAAAGTCGACTCACATCACCAAGAACACGAAACCGTTCGGCCACGTGTTCAAGCAGTTTCGGGGGCAGGGAGTCAGGCATCTTGATCACTCTACTACTCTAGAGTTATAGATGCAACCAAGATTACGCTGAGTTAGCTGACACCGTTGGCGGGATCGCTGCGGTGCCGAGCACCATCGACCTCGGCACCTATGAGTGCAGCGAGGACGGAAAGGTAGAACCACACCATCAGTGCTGCCACCGCACCGAGTGATCCGAAGGTCGACTCGACCCGATCGATCTGGGAATAGGTGAGGCTCAGCCCATAGGTGCTGAGCACCCAGATAGCCATGCCGACCACCGAGCCGACGCTTATCGCGTGGTAGCGGCCACTTCTCGTCCCCACGACCGCTCGATACAACACGGCCAACGCCACCATCGATGTCACGACCACCAACGGCCAACGACCGATCGACAGGCCCCATCGAAACGGTCCCCCGACGTTGGCTCGATCCATCACCGGAGGCAGGACAACGACCAGCCAGATCATCACAGCAGTTGCCAGCACGCCGACGAGGCTCAGCTTGAGAGCGAAGATCCGCCCCTTGATCCACGTGTGAGGGCTCGGCATCTCATGGGCAATGCGAATAGCCATAACCATCGAATTCAGTGCATTCGAGATGGCCCACGCCGCTCCAAGAAGACCGATCACGAGACCAACGGTGACCTTCGCGCTGCTCACAGCCGTGACGTTCTCGAGTTGGTCGATGAGCAACTGCCCGGCTTCGGGAGGCAGAGCTTCGACGAGAGGTTCGAGATTGGATTCGACATCAGACGGCGACGCCACCAGCCCGTAGACCGCCACCACCGCCAATAGCGCCGGGATCAACCCCAGGACGCAGGAGAATGCGACTCCACTTGCGACCAGCATCGTGTGATGAGCAGTGATGTTTCGCGCCAACAAGACGATCGCCTCGCGCAGGAATGCGAATCGCTCACGCAATCTCACTGCTTCAGATTCCCGAACGACGCTTCAACATCACCGCAAAGACGCTAACGCCTCCACCTCGAATGTCGGCTAAGCCCCACCTGCCTCTCGTCGATATTGCCGGGGGTGGGCGACCTGCCGGTTCGACATGGCCGGTGACTCCGCGGTGAAGTACCGTCGCTTCATGGGAGTTCGGTCGTTGGGATTTCTCATCGCGGCCGCTCTATTCGCTGCGGCATGTGGTTCTGATTCTGAGCAACCAGCAATATCCAGCGTCAGTTCCACGGTGCCGGTTGCGACTGCTGTCGGCGAGTCCGAAGAGCCAGCGTCCGTCGCGGATACCGACATTGAGTCCGACTGGACGCCCTCGGTCGACCCGATCCACGCTGTGACGGTCACTTCAGACATCGTCTACGGCCAGGGCGAGACTGGCGGCGGCGGCACCCTCACCGATCTGCCAATGGACCTCTATGTGCCCGATGTGGAAGGCCAGGACCGGTTCCCGTTGGTGGTCACGATCCACGGCGGCGGCTTCAACGGCGGGAGCAAGGCCACGACCGCGTTCGTCTCCGACCAGTTCGCCCAGCGGGGTTACATCGTGGCATCCCTCAACTACCGGCTCAGCGGTGACGACCCCGTGCCGTCAAGTCGCGTGCAGTCGCTCTACGACAAGATCGGCGGAGCCGGAGCGACGGCCCAACGGCGAGCTGCGGTCGCCGCAATGGACGACACGATGACCGCCCTCGACTTCCTCCATTCTCGCCCCGACGTGGATCCGTCGCAGACCGTCTTGTGGGGCAACTCAGCGGGAGCCATCACGGCCCTCTACGTGGGCTATGCGATGGACGACTTCGGCATCGAACGGCCACCGGTCGCGGCCGTGGTCTCGAACTCAGGAGGCTTCATCGGCCAGGCTGGCACGGCAGCCATGTTCATCGAGGAGACCGACGGCGTCATCTCCGGGCCGCCGGACTCCTTCTCCGAAGGCCCGATCTTCATGACCCATGCCACCGGCGATCCCGTCGTGCCGTACCAGTTGTCGCAGGACATCGTCGATCGAGCCGAGGCCCTCGGACACCCCTACGAGCGGTTCACGGTGGATGCCGTCTCGCACGGCCTCCCCGATGGCCTCTTCCGGACCGAGTTCTCGTCGGGCGTCAGCGTCTTCCAGGCCCAGGTGAACTGGCTCGACAGCTTCCTCGTCGGCGCCGTCGAGGCGGTTGCCCTTCGTTCCGGAGTCGACTGACGCGGCGATCATCCGGTCCTCACCTGACTCACTGCCAAGGCGAATACCACGACCCCAAGAGCCGCCATGAGAATCGACCCGTTGGTCGACAACAATCCCAGCTCGATGACTCCCACCGTTGCGGCCACCCAGCCGAAGTCGGCGAACGAGATCAGCCTCCCCCATCGAAGGACGAATGTGGTTCCGCCGGCGGCAACGGCGAATACCCCGACAGCGAACGCCAGCAGTCCGGCGCCGATCGTTCGCATGATCCAGACCTGCTCGACTCCCATCCAGTCGGCCATCGAGCCCGTAGCCAGCACCGCGACCAACCCGGACGTCAGGGAGAACGCAGAGTTGACTCTCAACACCTGACGTAGTCGGTCAGCGTCCGATCCGACTTCGGGTTGGTCGACTGAAGGGGTGGACGGCTTGGCTGACGACATGGATGACATGAACAGCATCATGAACCCGCTCTGGGCAGTAGACGATTACCTGTGAGGTAATGGCACCGAAGCTTGGCTGCTGTCATGCTCGAACCATGCCGGTAGCCACCGAGACGTTCGGGACGACACTCCGATGGTGGCGCACCACCCGCCGTTTCAGCCAACTCCAACTCGCCCTCGACGCCGACGTCTCGAGTCGACACATCAGCTTCTTGGAGACCGGACGGGCCAAGCCGAGCCGCGAGATGGTCATACATCTCGCGGTGGTACTCGACCTCCCCCTTCGAGACCGGAATCAGTTGCTTCATTCAGCAGGTTTCGCCCCCGCCTACTCCCACAGCGAATACAGCGCTCCGACCATGGATAGCGTCAGGTCCGTCATCAGTGAGATTCTGACGGCTCACCTGCCCAACCCGGCTGTGGTGGTAGATCGACGTGGCGATCTCGTCGATGCCAATGTCGCCGGCATTCAGCTGATCGGTGCAGTCGTCGAGCCCGGCAGCGCCGCCCTGCAACCAGTGCCCAACCTCAACCGTCTCACACTGCACCCCGACGGCATCAAGAACCGAACCACAAACTGGAGCGATATCGCGACCAACGTGCTGCAGCGACTCGAGCGCGAACAGGTGCATCGGCCCGCCGACCAACAGCTCAGCGACCTCCTCGACGAGGTCCTCTCCTACCCCGATATTGAAACCCTTCGGCGGCAAACCTCCCTACCGACCGGAGCGGACCTACTGGTCACACTTCAGCTGACCACACTTCAAGGGCGGTCGCTCACGCTCGTGTCGACGATTGCCACCATTGGTGCCCCCTACGACATCACGCTCGACGAACTCCGCCTCGAGACGTTCTTCCCGGCCGACAAGGAGACCCGCGTCATCCTCGAAGATCTTGTTGGTGGCCTGGATCCGTTCGGAGAGTCGTCGGGTCAGTCGATCGATCCGTAGAGACCCAGTGCCTCGGCCTGCGCATCATTGAGGTGATACGACTCGCCGTCGTTCGGGAAGGCACCAGAGCGAACATCGTCGGCGAAGGCACTCATGGCATCCACCGAGATGCCCTTCACATCGGCGTAGCGCCGAACGAACTTCGGCATGATGCGATCTTCGATGCCGAGAATGTCGTGGTAGACGAGAACCTGGCCATCACAGTGGGGGCCGGCTCCGATTCCGATGGTGGGCACATCGACCGCCTCGGTGACCATCTGGGCAACCTTCACCGGAACACCTTCCAGCACGATCGCGAAACACCCGGCATGGGCCAGTGATTTGGCGGCTTGCGCCAACTTTCGGGCCGCCTCGGCCTTCTTTCCCTGAACCTTGAATCCGCCCATCGCGTGCACCGACTGCGGGGTGAGCCCAATGTGCCCCATCACCGGGATCTCGGCTGAAATCAGCCTCTCGATCATCGGTAGACGTTTGCGACCGCCCTCGATCTTCACGGCCTGAGCACCCGCCTTCACGAGCTTCGCCGCATTGCGAACCGTGTCTTCGGGCGAAACGTGAAAGCTCATCCACGGCATGTCGCCCACGATGAGTGACTCGGGCTTGGCTCTCGCCACGGCGGCCACATGGTGAACCATGTCGTCGATGGTGACCTGAAGGGTGTCGTCGTAGCCCAGTACAACCATGGCCACGCTGTCGCCCACCAGAATCATGTCGGCGCCCGCCTCGCTGGCGATGCGTGCGCCCGGGGCGTCGTAGGCGGTGACCATTACCAAGGGATCGGCACCATTGCCGACCTTGCGTGCGCCGATGGTTGGAACCGTGAGTTTGCCCATTTCTGGACTTCCTTTCCCGTCCAGCGCACAGAGGCTGCCGGCGGTGCCAAGAATTCTAGTAGGCGATGATCCAGGACTCAACAGGCGGCGACCAACACCCGTCAGAAGAGCGCTGATCGAGCTAGGTGGTTCCAGCCGCAGCCGTTACAGACCTCGACCACATATCCCCGATAGGTGCTGGGCTTTTCCTCGAGCCGGCGCATCTCTTTGTCGGTCGTGACGCAACGGCCGTGCTTGGGGAGTCGGGGTCCGAATACGTAGGTGACCTCGACCAGCCTTTCTGCCTCACACACAGGGCAATCCCGGCTGGAGATCGTTCCGCAGAACTCGGCGTTGCGACGGAGTTCGGGTTGGGCGTCGCAGATTTGCCCCAGATCGAGATCGCCCTCCCTCCATGCCTGCAGGGTCGCCTCTCGAGCCAGGCGATAGTCAACCGGTGCCACTGTTGGCCTGGTCGGCTCGACAGGTTCGGGGATCATCCCGTCGATGTTAGCGACCGCCGACGCCTTGATGCCCTCCACCCCACCTCTCCCCACGACAGCCAGACTTGTCCCATGTTCATCTACGACACCAGGACCGGTGGCTCCGACCGACCCCTCGACCATGTCGAGTTCGGTCCCGGAATGGGAGCCGAAACCGACCGACGTCTACTCGGCGAGATCGCCGGTCGAAGGGTTCTGGAACTCGGCTGCGGCGCCGGTCATGCCGCGGTCGGGCTTGCACTGCGAGGAGCGAGGGTCACCGCCGTAGACGGGGCGGTCGCTCAGATCGACGCCGCAAGAGGTCTGGCCACACGTCACGAAGTAGTGGTCGAGTTTCACCAGGCCCAATCGGCGGAGTTGGCTTTCATCCAGGCCGATCAGATTGATCTCGTGCTCTCCGTGTCGGCGCTCTCGTTCACCTCGGATCTGGATCGAGCGTTTCGACAGGCTCATCGGGTTCTTCGCCAAGGCGGCTACATCGCCTTGTCGCTCCCCCATCCGGCGGCGCTGTGCGCCGATGAGGCCAATCCTCGCCTCAATGTCCGACCTTGGAACGACACCAACCCGGTCGACGGCCGGTGGATTCACACCGCCGACAACATCGTCACATCGCTGGGGCGAGCCAACTTCGCGGTCGACACCCTCATTGAGCACCATGCCGGTGGTTCTCTACCGGTCACCTTGGCGGTGAAGGCCCGCCGATTGGGCGCCTGAGCGCCACCAGTCGGAGAGCTCGCGTTGGAGTTCATCGCTTGGCACCACGCCTCTCGCGAAACGCAGATTCTTCAGCCAGGCCACGGCCCGACCGACATCTACGCCCGGCTCGATCTCCAGCAACGCACAGATCTCGTTTCCGTCGAGACCCACGTCGGGATCATCGAGGTCGGGTTCGAGTTCTCTCAGCCGGTCGAGGCTCGCTTCCAGAGCATCGAGCTGCTCGACCCCACGTCCATCGGCGGTCCGGATGTCCCGAAGCCACTCGATCACCGTTTCCAGCCTGATCCGCGAGCCGCCCATTGAGGCCAGTCGCCGCACATCGGAGTCGGCGAATCCGGAGGACCCATCAACTTGGTTCGCGAGCCGAAACAACAGTTCGGTGTCGTCGATCACGACTCTGGCTGACTTGAGCTCACGGAGTCGGAGCCCTGCGGCGGTCTCGTCGCCCAGCAGGGCGGCCCACCGTTGCACGATGACGGGTTGGACCGCCTCGACCCTCGACACCAGATCAACGATCTGACCACGGTCGAGCGACGCCAACTCAGGTAGGACCTTCTCCATCAACCCGGTCGCACGAAGCATCTCGAAGCCGGGGCCGGGTTCGGGCAGCAGAAGAAGCTTCTCCAGTTCGTCACGAACCCGCTCCGCCGAGACGATGTCGAGCCTGTCGACCATGTCGGCAATGGCCGCCGTGAGTTCGGGCACGGGAATCAGCCCGTAATCGGAGTGGAATCGAGCTGCTCTCAACATCCGAAGCGGATCGTCGGAGAAGCTGACCGACGGGTCGAGCGGTGTACGTAGGACTCGTTCACGAAGATCTGTCAGGCCACCGAACAAGTCGATCACAGAACGCTCGAGAACATCGACAGCCATGGCGTTGACGGTGAAATCCCGTCGTGATAAATCGTCGTCGAGCCGGTCGCCGAACGCCACAACCGGCTTTCGCGACCCCTGATCGTAGGTTTCGGCCCGGTGGGTGGTGACTTCATAGACGTGTCCGTCGATACGGCAACCGATCGTGCCGAACCGTTCACCCTGAGCCCACACGGCATCCGCCAACTCGGTCACAATTGACTTGATCTGCTCCGGCCGCGCCTCGGTCGTGGCATCGAGATCACTCTCGACACGATCGATGCCCAAGTAGCTGTCGCGAACGACACCACCGACGAGGTAGAAGTGATACCCGGCTTCGGCAAAGCGTCGGGCCAGTGGCTGAGCGAGCTCGAGAGCTGCTTCGAGCGTTGGGTTCAGGGGTTGATCAGGCATCGTCACGGGCCTCATCGATGTGTAGGCGCCGCGCCGACTCGACGATATCGGTGCCCGGACCTCCGCTTGTCGATTCCTCGGTGCGACACGGGGTGTCGGTGAGACATCCGACGAGTGCCGCCGATGACAGGCGAATCGCCGCGAGGTCGTAGCCGCCCTCCAGCACGGCAACGACTCGACCGGGAGCGCCAAGTTGCAGCAGTCGGCCCATCAGATCCGCCATGTCGCCGGCGCTGAACATGAGTTGAGTGAGGGGATCGTCGCGATGAGCGTCGAAACCGGCCGACACCAGCAGCCAGTCTGGATCAAAGGAATCAAGAGCCGGCCCGATCACATCGTCGAGCGCTCTCAGCGCCACATCGCCGGTTGCTCCCCGTGGCAACGGCACGTTGAGCGTGGTGCCCACGCCAGCGCCGACCCCGATGTCGGAGAGCTTCCCAGTGCCCGGATACCACGGCGACTGATGGATCGAGGCGTAAAACACCGCAGGATCATCGAAGAAGGCATCCTGAGTGCCGTTGCCGTGGTGAGCATCGAAGTCGACGATCGCCACCTTCTGACCAGTCGTGGCGATCGACCGAGCGGCGATCGCCACCGAATTGAACAGACAGAATCCCATCGCCCGGTCGGGCGTGGCATGGTGACCCGGAGGACGCACGACGCAGTAGCCCGCTCTGAACCCCTCGGAGGACGCGAGCTCATCAACCGCCGTTAGCACAGCTCCGGCCGCGAGTCGGGCCACGTCAAGACTCATGGGGCCCATCAACGTATCGGCATCGAGCCGACCCCCACCAGCCGCCGAGAGCTCGTTCATTCTCGCCAGATACCCGGGCTCGTGTACTGCCGTTATCTCCTGGTCGCTGGCCAACCTGGGAGACCGCCATGTGACCGCCTCGGGAACCCCCGCCAACCGGATTCCGTCGAGCGCCGCGGTGAGCCGACCGGGTCGCTCAGGATGCGACGGGCCGGCCTCATGATCCAAGAAGCGATCGTCAGTCACCACCAACAGCACGCGCGGAGCGTACCCCTCGGGCGTACCGGCGTATCGTTACATCGACCATGGCCCTTTATCCGATCAACTTCGGCAAAGCCCGATTTCGGGGCGGCGGATGGCGCGGTAGCGCCGACATCGCCTACCTAGTGCCGATATCGGCGGCTTCCACGCTCGACCGGCGATCACTGGAAGCAGCGCGGGCCAAGCTCACCGCCGATGGTTTCTCCGAGGTCATAACCGGGGCGGTTGGGATCAGCGAATGTCGGGTCATGAGAGATGACGGATTCGTAGACCGCGAGCATCTTCATCTTTTGCGCCACGATCTGGAGGGCACCATTGCGCGCCGCGACTCCATGAGTCGGCGAATCAAGAAGGGCCGACTGACTCACCGCAAGTCGATCCTGGCCCTCGACAGCGTCGCGTTCGACGGGTTCTGGTCGCTCGACCAGAGTGGCTTCCAGGAGGCTCTCGACGCCACGCCCGTCAGCCGATTGCGAGTGATCAGCGACGGCCCGGTGGTGGCATATTCGATCACGGGTAGGGCCGGGCGCAATGGCTACCTGCAACGGTTGGCTGTTGCTCCCGGCGCACAGGGTGAGGGCCTCGGATCGGCACTCGTGCACGACGCCCTGCGGTGGCTGAAGCGAAGGCGGGCCGAGCATGTGTGGGTCAACACCCAGGAGACCAACGAGCGCGCCTACCAGCTGTATCTCCGACTTGGATTCCGTCCCGAGCCGACCCAACTGACTGTCCTCCAGCGACAACTCCCATGAATCGCCTCCCCGCCTTCGCGACGATCGTCGCGACCGTGATCGCCGCCACAATGTTCGCCGCCGGCCAGGTCGGGGCCCAGAGCGGCGGGCGACTCGACCTCGTAGCGCAGACAACCTGGCTCGGAGATCTACCGGCGGCGATCGACCTGCGGGTCTCCGGCGCCCCCCAAGATGCCCGCCTCGCGGTACGCATTATTGGCCCGGCCACCACGCGCGACGAGGTCAGAGACAGCTATCGACGCACCGACGACTCCAAAGACCTGCTGGCCTTCTTCGAGGTCATCGACTTGGAAGCTGCTCGAGTTGGATCGGGCGACGTGATCTCTGTGGTGATGCCCGATGAGGAGATCGGCATCCTGTTGCGCCGTGATCCCGGCGCACTCATCGTCGTGATCGATCTGATGTCGGAGGACGTGATCCTCGACACGTTGATAACTCACGTTCTCGTCGATGGACCATCACCCAACGTTCGGCGGAAACTGTCGATCGCTCTGGTCCACGACCTGCGACAGCCGTTGGCTGCCCAGCCCGACGGCTCAATCGTTCTCGACCAGGATTCGCTCGCCGCCTCGCTGGAGTTCCCCGCCACCAGGCCCGAAACGCCGATCGCCATGAGGGTGAATGCCGAAACCATCGAAGCAATCGAGGCCATCGGCTTATTGAACGGCGGGCCAACCATCGATTCGGTGCGATCTCTCTTGTCGACACAGCAACTCTTCCTCGAACCGTGGGTGGATCTGGATGAGGAGGCCTGGAGAGCCGCTGGTGAGCCCGACACGGTGCTCGGCAACTACGACCGAGGCCGGTCGAGTACTGAGACCCAATTGGCAACAGTTTCGACCGGCATTGTCAGACTCGACCGCGACGCCACCGCCGAAACCATCACCTTGCTCCGATCGACCGGCGCCACCGGCTTGTTGGTCGACACCGATCAGGTCCGGTTGTCCCCCGCCATCGGCGACCTGCACAACCCAGTGCAATTGCTCGACAGCAACGAGTTCGCCATCCAGACCGTCGTCACCGACTCGACGATTCTCGACACTCTTTCCGGATCGGATTCCGAACTCGCCGCTCAGCGTGCCGTGGTCGAACTGGCCGTCGAGGCCCGCAATCTCCTGATCAATGGTGCCGAGATCATCGACATCACCAATCTCGATCCCGTGGCGCTCGACGTGTTGCTCGAGGGAATCGCTGCGAGCGACCAACTCGAGATCGTCAGTCTCGAAGAGACCTTCGACCAGCCGTTCGCCCGTGGCTCCAACGGCGCGGCCCTCAGCGCCCGATTGATTTCGGATCCAGCTCCAGACCTCACCTCTGTTGCGGCCGATCTACAACTCACCAGATCGACCCTGGACTCGTACGCGTCGATGGTCGCACCAGCCGAGGCTCCAATTATTCCTCTCCGTCAACTCCTGGAGGCATCGGTTTCGAGCAGTCTCCAGGCCGAAGATGTAGAGCTCTTCACGTCGGAGGTGTTCGACGCGATCAGCAAGGGAACCCAGGGAATCACCGTGATCGAGGGAGGCCGCGTCACTCTCGCTTCGAGAACTGCCGACCTACCACTACGCATTCGAAACGACCAAACACTTCCGATCACAGTCGACATGTTCCTCAGCTCCGAGAAGCTCAGATTCCCCAACGGCGACCATCACACCATCACAATCGCCCCTGGAGACAACACTTTCACCGTCACCGTGGAAGCCATCACATCGGGAGACGCCCGCGTCACCTCCACGCTGACCTCACCGGATGGCAAGCTCGAACTGGCACGCGGCAACGTCAACATTCGATCGACCGCCATTTCGGGTCTCGGCCTGATCATCTCGCTCATCGCCCTCGCAATTCTGAGCACCTGGTGGATACGTACCATCCTCCGCGTGAGACGCAACCGTGCCGCTGCTAGTTTCAGCAGGTCGGAAGGTGACGCCACCGAGGCCGCCGCAGACACCGAACTGGGAGAATCGTGACCGTAAGAATCGTCACTGATAGTGCATGTGATCTTCGTGGTGGTGAGGTCGAGGAGATGGGCATCGAAGTGGTGCCGCTGTCGATCCGATTCGGCGACGAGGAATTCGTCGACCGGGAGGAACTCACAATCGAGAACTTCTACGAGCGTCTTGAGCAATCATCTGATCTTCCCGAAACATCGGCTCCGTCACCGGGTCGATTCGAGCAGGCCTTTCGCCGCCATCTCGACGCCGGCGCCGATTCGATCATTTGCATCAACCTCTCGGCCGGTCTGTCCGCCACCATGCAGTCCGCCCGCACCGCCGCTGATTCTCTCGACGCCGATGTACGAGTAGTCGACAGCCGATCGATCACAGCCGGATTGGGCACCATCGTGCTCGGTGCAGCCCAACTCGCCGCCGATGGAGCCGACACCGACACGATCCTGGCCGCCGTCGATTCGATGATCAACCGAACGCGAATCTTCGGGGCACTCGACACCCTCGACAACCTCAAGAAGGGCGGTCGCATCGGCAGCGCTCAGGCAATGCTCGGGACGATGTTGTCGGTCAAGCCGATCATCGACATCTCATCCGGGGAGGTCGAAGAGGCGTCCAAGCAGCGGACCCGACGTAAGTCCCTGGCTTGGCTGCGCGACAAGCTCAACGAGTTTCCGGCTATCGAGCATCTCGCGGTCATGCACGGCGAGGCCCCCGACATCGACGACTTCATCTCAATGCTCGAAGGCTCGATCAGTCACAAGATTGATCGGGTCGAGAAGATCGGACCCGTCATCGGCACCCACGGCGGACCTCGGGTGGCGGGGATTGCCTTCCAGCTGCCGGCCTGAGCCAGACCGGCCGGACATACCCCGACTCGGACCGATCGGGTAGGGTCCGCGCATTCCGGATCAGGCCAACGACTCGATGCTGATCACAGCGGCGCAGCGCGGGGATCGACGCGCTCTCGATCAGCTTCTGCGGATTCATCAACCGATGATCTACTCGATCTGCCGACGAATCACCGGCAACGACGCCGATGCCCTCGACGCCACCCAGGAGGCCCTGATCTCGATCGTCAAGGGTCTCAAAAGATTTGATGGGCGCGCCAAGTTCTCGACTTGGGCCTATCGAGTCGCCACCAACGCCTGTCTCGATGAGATGCGTCGCCGATCCCGTCGACCGTTGCCCGGCCTCGTCGAAGAACACACCGGCGACCCCTTCGTCGCCACGTCACAGGCCCGCGACCCGGCCGAAACCGTCTCCGCCCAGGTCGATGTTGATTCTGCGTTGGAGGTTTTGCCCGAGGATTTCCGCGCCGCCGTCGTGCTGAGAGATCTGGTCGGCCTCGACTACGCCGAGATCGCCCAAGTGCTCGAAATCGCACCCGGAACCGTTCGTTCGCGCATTGCTCGAGGCCGTTCACGAATGGCCGAGATCATTTCCGGGAACCAAACCCCCCCTTCCGATCGTCAGAACTCACAGCCATGACCGACGCATTTCCCTCCGACGACGAGCTGGTCTCGTCCTACCTCGATGGTGAAGCCACACCATCGGAGATCGAGCGCGTCGAGTCTTCTCCTCAACTCATGGCCCGCTTGGGGGAGTTCCGGAGATCGGCCTCCCTGATGGCCGCGCCGGTCACACCTCTTGCCTCGCCGGATATCGACAGCCTGATCGAATCAGCCCTCGAATCCAGCCACACATCGGGCAACGTGGTCGACCTCGCCGCAGCCACACAACGTCGATGGTGGCAACAGCCGCGGGTTCTGGCCGCGGCCGCGGCCGTGGCGCTGCTCGCTCTGGCCGTGCCGGCACTCCGAAGCATCTCGGAGTCCGATTCCAGTGCGGATTCCGCCGCTGCCCCAACCGGACTCGCCCAAGACGGAGACGCCGAGATCAGCGAAGCCGCCACAACGACGGCCGCGGCCGAAGCTCCCCTCGCTCCGCTGGGCGACGACAGTTTGGATTCGGCCGGAGGCTCCACCTCCGACTCCCTCCAATCTGAGGCCGACGCGCCAACAGCTACCACCGCCGCCGCCAACGCCACAACCGCCGATTTCGACTACCGGCTTCCCCTGACCGATCCCGCCTTCGATCCTCTGCCCGAGGAACTGCTCCCCACGACCGACCTCACCTCGCTGGGGACCCAGATCTCGAGCCTGTTGGCAGAATTCTCCAGCGCTGAGTCTCTCCCGGCCGCAGACAGCGACGGTGGTCGTGTAGTCCTCGACCAGATTTCACCAGCGTGCACCCAGCAGATGGTCGATGTCCTGTTCCCTGGTTCCAACGTCGCAAATGCTGATCTTGGTATGGTGCTGGCCGACTACGCGACCGTCCTGGTCGACGGCAATGAGTTCATAGTTGCGGTCGTCCGGATCGAAGACGAAATCCCGACGGTGCTGGCCGCCGACACCCTCACCTGTTCCACCGTCGAGCTTCTCGAGATCGTTCCCTGATCGGGGCACTGGCCGCAGAGCGGGGATAGGATCCCACGCCATGGCCGAAGACGAAGCCACCCACTCCCCCAACGGCTCCCGACGGGGCATGTCGATCGGCCCCGACGACTGGCCTGAGCAAGCCGCCGACAAGGTCATCGATCTTGTCGACAAAGCCAAGGGATACACGACCGACAACGCCGTCAAAGCCATCCGAGGCCTGATCTACGGCCTCGTGATCCTGGTGTTGTCTGGAGCGGCCCTGATCCTCACCGTCGTGATTCTCGTGCGGTTGGCCGACGCCTACCTGCCGATAGGAGCCGGGGTCGGGGACGCCACCTGGTCGGCGCATCTGTTCATCGGGAGCCTGCTCACTGTGCTCGGTCTGGGAGCGTGGGGATCACGGGGCGGAACCGGAGCCCCGAAGGGGCTCTATCTGGCGGTGATCGTCGACGTCGTGATCATCACATCGGTCGTCGTGATCGCAATCGCCGACGCTTTCATCTAGATCACGGGAATCAGCGCCCGTCCTGGTCGGTTGAAGCACCGAACGGCAAAGTAGGAGGCATCATGAGTGATGTACGTGAGGTGATCATCATCGGATCGGGGCCAGCGGGCCTCACGTCCGCGATCTACACGGCGCGAGCCAACCTCTCGCCGCTCGTGCTCGAGGGAGAACCGAGTTCGACGAGCGACCAGCCGGGTGGGCAACTGATGCTCACCACCGATGTCGAGAACTTCCCAGGATTCCCGGAGGGTGTTCTCGGACCGGAGTTGATGCAGAACTTCCGGACACAGGCCCTTCGATTCGGAGCCGAAATCCAGACCGTTAAGGCATCACGTGTCGACCTCTCGTCGCGGCCCTACGGCGTGTGGGTCGGAGATCCTGATACCTCCGAACCCACCCATCGGGCCCAGTCCCTGATCATCTCCACCGGCGCCCAGTCGATCATGCTGGGACTCGACCGAGAAGCCGAACTGATCGGCCACGGTCTCTCGACCTGCGCCACATGTGACGGATTCTTCTTCCGTGATCAGGAGATCGCCGTGGTGGGCGGAGGCGATTCGGCACTCGAAGAGGCCCAATTCCTCTCACGATTCGCCAGCAAGGTCACAATCGTTCATCGACGCGACGAGCTACGGGCCTCGAAAATCATGCAGGACCGCGCGTTCGCCAACGACAAGGTCGAGTTTCGCTGGAATTCCGTGGTCGATGGCTACGAGTCCGACACGTCGATATCCGGCCTTCGCCTCGAGGACACCAAGACCGGCGAAATATCGATTCTGCCGGTCACAGGCGTCTTCCTGGCGATCGGACACCGGCCCAACACCGACCTTTTCAAGGGCCAGTTGGCACTCAAGGACAACGGCTACCTGATCACGCTGCCCGACTCCACCCGTACTGATGTCGAGGGGGTGTTCGCGTGCGGAGACGTGCAGGACGACTATTTCCGTCAAGCCATCACCGCAGCCGGTTCCGGTTGCATGGCCGCGATCGAGTCCGAACGCTGGCTCGAGGACAATCCATCGAACGGCCACTGACGCCGACGGAATAGAGTCAACCAGCCGCGTGTTGTTCACCACGACGCACCTTGTGCCTCTACATGAAAGGACCTCTGATGTCCGCCGAAATCCCCCATCTCTCTGACACCACCTTCGACGAGACGATCGCCGCCTCGTCCGAACCCGTTCTGGTCGACTTCTGGGCCGAGTGGTGCGGACCCTGCAAGATGATCGCTCCCGTTCTCGAAGAGATCGCGGAAGAGAAGTCTGGGTCCCTCCGCATCGCCAAGCTCAATGTCGACGAAGCATCCGACGTTGCTCGTCGGTTTGAAGTCATGAGCATTCCCACGTTGATCCTCTTCAAGGACGGTCAGCCCGTGAAGCGCGTCGTCGGAGCCAAGCCCAAGCAGGCTCTGCTCGACGATATCTCAGAGTTCATCTGAGCCAAGCTCTCCCCCAAGGGGCCGGTCGTTCCGCGTTGGCTCGGCCGGAGTACGATTCATCCAGATGCCCCCGTACTTGTTCGGTCGATGGTGACCACACCAGGCCTGCCTCTCCGCTTGGGAGACCTAGGGCCCACCGTCCGGGACCTCCATCGTCGACTCTTGGTCGTTGGCTTCGAGGAGACCGGAGACCCCGGCGTCTTCGATTCCGAGACGCAGCGTTCGGTCCGCGAGTTCCAACATCGCCGCGGCATGATCGTGGATGGCATTTGCGGGCCGCACACCTGGTCGGCGCTCGTCGAGGCCGGTCATCATCTCGGCGATCGGATGCTCTATCTCCGGTCACCCATGTATCGAGGCGACGACGTCACCCAATTGCAGGAGCAGTTGGGATCATTGGGGTTCGACGCCGGATGGGTCGATGGGATATTCGGACCAATGACCGAGAGCGCCCTACGGGAGTTTCAACGAAACCAGGGCCTGATGCCTGACGGTGTCCTCGGACGAGATGCTGTGACGTCGCTCTCCCACCTTCAAGGACGGCGGTCGGGATCCAAGACTGTCGCCGAGGTACGCGAAGCCGAATCGCTGCGAAGTCATCTGGGCGATGTCAGCGGTCGGCGTCTCATCTTCGGTGAATCCGGGGGTCTTCCCGTCGTGGTCGACGGTCTGGCGCGCCGACTCCGTTTGGACGGGGCCCAGGTCCTGGCACTACATCATCCCGACCTGTCGATTCAGGCCAAGTCGGCCAACGAGTGGGAGGGAACGGTCTACGTCGGGGTCACTCTCGCCAGCGAAGACACTTCCGTTGCCTATTTCGCCACCGGAGGCTTCGAGTCGGCCGGCGGACGTTCGCTGGCATCCTGTTGTGCCTCTCACCTCGGAGATGTTCTCGAGACCGAATTGCCGGTGGCCGGATTGAGGCTTCCGATACTCCGAGAGACTCGGATGCCTGCAGTTTGGTGTCGCATCGGGCCACCCGCGCAGGTGGTGGAAGGTGCCGCGGCGATCGTCTCCGCTCTCAGCAACGCGGTGGTCGAATGGTGCGCCGATCCGCTCCACGAAGACTGATTCTGCCCTGTCCACAGGGTTATCCATAGCGGTGGACAACTGGTTGAGCCTAGACCTAATGTGACTTATGTCACACTAGGTTGAGCTAGACGATTGTTCCAGGGGGCGTGATGATTCGGTAGATGCGCTCCAGATCATCCAGGTCGGCGAACTCGACCATCATCCTTCCTGGGCCCTTTCCGAGCCGCACATTGACCCTGGTTTCAAGCCGAGCCGACAGCAATTCCTCCAGTTCGAGAACGGCCGGTTCCGGGACGCGGGGTGCGGATGTCCTGGCGGTCCCCTCTTCCTCGGTTCCCGCCTCTCCCCCGTCATCTTCGAGTCGCAACAATTCTTCAACCTCGCGTACGGTGAGCGACTCAGCCACCACTCTGGCCGCGAGTTGCTCCTGCAGAGCACGATCAGGGGTAGCGAGCAGCGCCCTCGCATGGCCGGCCGAGATCTGAGACTCAATCACCAATTGTTGAACCGACGGTGGAAGCTGCAGCAACCGAATGGCATTGGCCACCGCTGACCTGGATCGACCCACCCGTTGGGCCACAGTCTCCTGGGTAAGCCCGAAGTCCTCGATCAGTTGCTGATAGGCGGCAGCCTCTTCCAGCGCATTGAGATCCTGACGATGAAGATTCTCTATGACGGCGGTCTCCAGGCTGGTTAGATCGTCAGCCGATCGCACCAGCGCAGGAATTGACGGACTACCGGCCCGGCGGGCCGCCCTCCACCGCCTCTCCCCCGCTATCAACTCGTAAGCGCCGTCCTCGGTTTCGCGAACCACTATCGGCTGGATGACTCCGACCTCTGCTATCGACGCGGCCAGTGCCGTCAATGATTCCTCGTCGAAGTGCTCTCGTGGCTGGTAGCTGTTGGCAACAACGGAATCGACGTCAATCTCTCGATACACCGCCCCTTCCGTCTCGAGATCAGCTGGGATGAGGGAGCTGAGCCCCTTACCCAAACCACTACGCCTTGGCATTGATGACCTCCTTGGCCAGCTCTCGGTAGGCAATTGCGCCTCTGGACGTCGGGTCGAATACAGTGATCGGCTGTCCGAAACTCGGTGCCTCACTGAGCCTCACGGTGCGAGGAATCACCTGCCTGCATACCTGATCACCGAAGTGTTCTCTCACTTCGTCGGAAACTTGACTCGACAACTTGGTCCTCGCGTCGTACATGACCAGGACGATTGTGCTCAATTCGAGTTCGGGATTCAGGTTCTTCTTCACCAGATCAACGTTCCGAAGCAGTTGGCCGAGCCCTTCCAGCGCGTAGTACTCGGTCTGGATGGGCACCATGACCTCAGTGGCGGCCGTCAGCCCGTTGATCGTCAGCAGTCCCAGAGACGGCGGACAATCGATGAAGACGAAATCGTAGTCGTCAATCACCGTACCGATAGCATCCTTGAGCTTGCGTTCACGACTGAACGCCGGCACCAATTCGATCTCTGCGCCGGCGAGATCCAGGCTGGATGGGGCCACGAACAGGTTCTTCACCGTCGTGGGCTCGATGACATCCTCCAACGGCGCGTCCCGAAGGAGCACGTCGTACATCGAGTGGTCGAGTTGTCTGGGGTTGAGCCCGAGCCCGGTGCTGGCATTGGCTTGAGGATCCAGATCTACAACAAGGACGTTGCGATCCAACTCAGCGATCGCCGCGCCAAGGTTCACCGTCGTGGTTGTCTTTCCAACTCCGCCCTTCTGATTTGCCACGGCGAAGATTCGCGGAGAGGAACTTGATGATTTCCGTTTGGCAGATGCCACAGATGTTCTTCCTTTCCCGTAACCCGGCAATCCTTCCTGATCGACGCGGCACGGTCAAGGACCCTACGGTCAGATTCTGTGGGTGAGTACTGTTCGGACACCTGGACTTGTTTCACGTGAAACAAACCAGGAGATCATTCACAGGATGTTTCACGTGAAACAAGTCCGGTCAGAAAAGGGGATCGCGGCGTCGAGCGGCGACCCGGCGGGGATACTTCGAATCCAACTCGCCAACACGAGTGATCCGCACGTATGTACCAGCCGGGAGGCTCCAGGAATCCGACACGTGGGCGCCAATGGCTGAAAGACCCCCGGACCTCCATTGAGCCAGACCATCCGACGAGCACGAGACCACCAACGATCCACGCGAGTTCATCAGCGGCACGCAACACTCGGCGGTCTCCGGGGGAGCAGCAAACAGACGACAAACCACTAGGTCGTAGCCGCCACGATGCTCCGAATCATGGGCGAGATCGTCAATTCGGCCGTGTATTACCGTCACACGCTCAGTCAGGTCCAATACCGAAGCAGCGTTGCGGGCCAAATCACAGCGGCGCTCATTGGAATCGACGAGAGTCCAAGAACTGTGGGGGAGTAGCGCCGCCAAGAACACGCCGGGTATACCCACACCGGAGCCAACATCAACACCACGAACCGCATCACCAACGCGCAACGCGGCCGGAATGAATCCGGCCGCGTTGTCAAGCAGTTCTTCCATCGACGCGCTACCTAGCGCGCCGATTGCCCGAGCCTGTCGCCAAACAGGCTCCAGGGCTTCAAATCGGTTGTCAGGCGTCATTCCCGGCAGGAATCACCACGACACGGCGATTGGGATCTTCGCCTTCAGAGGTGGTGTCCACTCCATCCTCGGCCGACATTGCGTCATGAACGACCTTGCGATCGGAACCGCGCATCGGCTCGAGAGCGATCTCGTTGCCTGATTCACGGACCTTTTCGGCGACCTGTACGCAGAACTGACGCAGTGACTCTTCCCGACGGCTGGCTACCCCACCGATATCAACGCGAATCCGTCCATCGCGGCCACTCCCGGCCCGACGCTGCAGAACCGTTCGTACCAGCTCATCAATGGCGTTGGCGGTGGCGCCCCGCCGACCGATCATTCGGCCAAGGTCCTCGCCACTCACCTCTATTCTGATCTCGTTTTCGTCGACGTCGGTGCGTTCGAAGGAAACGGACTGCCCGAACCGCTCGGCCAAGCCGGTCATGAACGACTCCGCTATATCGGCCTGTTCTGGGAGGGTCATTGCTTCCATGTTTTCGTCCTTCGGCTTCTGGGCAGCCCCACGGCCGCGTCCTGACTGCTGCTGGTTCTTGGCGGGTCTTTCGCCATCTTCGTTTCCTGATCTTCCTTCGGGCCTGCTGGAGGCCTTCTTCCTTGCTCCGGAGCCATTCTTGGCCGGTGCGTCCTTGCGATCTGCCTTTTCCGAACGGCCCTTCGACCCACCGGATCGATTCCCCTTTCGTTGACCGGAGCCACCGCCGTTGCTCTGCTTTCCCCGCTTGCGCCGACGGTCGTCTTTCGATCGGGGAGTGGCTGGGCGAACCCGAGCGCGAACTCGAGCCTCCTCTTTCACCCGGTTGAACAGACCGATCCTGGCGTCGCTGATCACTTCGAACTCAGCGTCGTCCTCGTGGACTCCCAACGCTACAAAGGCCTTTTCCTTGGCCTCGTCGATCGAATTGCCGATTCCCTCTACCCACTCCACTCTTCTTCTCCCTGGTATTGGCGCTCCGGTGATTGCTCACAATCTCCACGGATCACGCCTCGTATGTTGGTTCTTGTTTGCGTGACTACTTCTTGCGCTTCTTGTGCTGCGGACTACCTGGTTTGGTAGTGCGGCCGCCCGGGCGACGGGTCGGTGCTCGACCGGTGCTGCCACCCTGACGTGGATTCCGTCGCGACGACTGCGGCTTGGACTTCTTGGCCGACCGTGTCGACTTCTTGGATTGCGATCCCTTGCTCTTTGATCCGCCAGAGGAACTCTTGGAGGATGAATCACTTCTGAGCCGCTTGGCACCGAGGTCCTTCTTGGCGCCAGTCGAAGCTCCGCCCTTCTTGTTCTTCTGATTTCCGCCGGACGCACCGCCACCCTTGGAGTCGGACTTCGAGTTGCCGTCGGAGTTCTTGCGTTGCTTGGCGATCTGGGCACCGATGCTGTCGTCGCCGCTGTAGAGCGAATGGGTGATGTATCCCTGCTGCCCGATGCGGTAGACGTTTGAAATGACGAAGTACACGACCAACGCCGCCGGCATGGTGAAACTGAACACCGGCAACATGTAGGGCATGAACTTCATGATCATCTGCTGTTGTGGGTTGATCTGAGCGCCGGTGTTTCGACCCTGAATCTGACGCTGTTGATAGACGCTGGTGACCAGCACGAAGCCGATCAGAATGAAGTAGGGGAGCGCCGAGAACACGCTGTCGCGCATCACCGACTGCGCCGACCTCGAAAGATCGATACCCCACGACACCATTTCGGTCGATCCGCTGAGCCGTTGGTAGAGATCGCTGGTGACACTCACATTGTCCGGATCGAACACACGTTCGGTTGACAGGATGGCATCGGTGTCGAGTACGCCCTTGCTTCCAAACCGGCCGGAGGTCCAGCCGGCCTGTTCACCGACCGAGCTAACTCGACGTGTGAGGCCTTGAACAACCCTGAATAACACCAGGAAGACCGGCATTTGTATGAGCATCGGGAGGCAACCGCCGAGGGGGTTGATGCCATTCTCCTGATAGAAGGCCATCAACTCTTCGTTCATCTTCTGGCGATCGTCCTTGTGCCGATTCTGGATCGCCTTCAACTCCGGCTGCAGACGCTGCATCTGCAACATCGACTTGGTGCTCTTCAGGGTGAGCGGGGTAACGAACACCATCACTGTGAGCGTGAGAAACACCACGGACATGCCGTACGACGGCCATATCGAGTAGAACCACGCCACCAAGTCGGCGAGACTGTCGAATATCAGGTCGAACATTGATGCTCCCTGGCTTCAGGCACGGGGTCCCAGCCATGGCCACCCCACGGATGGCAACGACAGATTCGTTTGGTTGCGTACCAGCCCCCACGGGCGGCACCGTGCTTCTCGATGGCATCGACGGCGTAGGACGAACACGAAGGTACGTAGCGACACGGCGAAGGTCGGTTGGAAAACAATCGCTGGTAGGCACGCACGCCAGCACGAAACAAACGAGCCAACGGACTCATGTTCGTTGCCCTGCTGACAGCAGTTCTCTCAGGGTTCGACTGAGGCGGTCGTGCGACATCGCGTCGATTGGTGCCGTGACGCGTATGAGATAATCGCCGGCCGGTGGCGATCCTGGTTCGATGGCTTCTAGTTCCCGTAACACGGCTTTGATCCGTCTTCGGATCCGGTTTCGGACCACCGCACCACCCACAGAACGTGGAATGGCGAACGCTACTCGTGCCGATTCTCCTGAGGTTCGGAGGTAAACAACCCTAATGGGCCCTTTACCCGACCGGATTCCCGAGGATCTCAGCCGTTGAAACGAACGGCGACCCGAAAGATTCCGGATCACGCCGAAAGACGGGCGCGGCCCTTCAGGCGACGGGAGCGGAGGACGGCTCGTCCACCACGTGTGCTCATCCGCGAACGAAAGCCGTGCTTCTTGCTTCGCTTACGGGTGTTTGGTTGATACGGCCGCTTCATGTCTTCCTCCCAGAAACCATCGACGGGACGTGTTCGATGGCAGAATTCGGTCTCGAGGTTGTGGAAACCGATGACGTCAGATGACAACGGTAGGGTCGGATCACACTCGCGGCAACCAGTAGGGCCATCACAGATTTCTTTGGCTTCATGGTCGAAACGCCGTCGACACATCGGACTCGTGAGAACGACAAGCATGTAGTGGATCTTCCAACAATGTAATTTCATCCACCAACAGTCGACTTGAGCAGGACTTTTGGCGACTGTCGACTCTCCGAGTTGCGGCTTTCCACAGCACTGCTACGTTCGCCAGTCCACCGGTGATGATTGGCCCGCGAGAATGTCGCGGTCGATGCCGGATTGGATCTCAAAGGCCTTACAGGAACTCGTCCACACCTGTGGACGACATTGTGGAGACAGGATTGACAAGAGTGGGAGAAACCGAGGACGCCGACCGTCTGTGGGGGAGTTGCTCAGAATCCATCCGTGCCCAGGTGAGCGACGCTGTGTGGAGTACGACCTTCAGTGGCGCCCGTGCTGTGGCCTTCGATGAGGGCGACTTGGTGTTGGTCGTTCCCAACGGGCTGCAAAAGGAGAGAATCGAAGGGCGATACCTCGGCCTGGTACAGGACGCAATCGACGAATCCGACAATCCGTGCAACGTACGGGTTGAGATCGAAACCGACTGGGACGACGTTGCATTCGACATCCCGGCCCCGGATCTGTCGTTCTCCGACGACTCCAAATCGACGCCGGCGGTGATCGGCGGGCTCGATAGCGTCAGCATCGACGAGAAGTTCACCTTCGAGCACTTCGTCATCGGTCCCTCCAACCGGTTTGCTCACGCCGCCGCACTGGCCGTCGCCGAAACTCCGGCATTGAGTTACAACCCTCTGTTCATCCATGGCGACTCCGGTCTCGGCAAGACCCACCTGCTGAGGGGAATAGCCCACTACGTGGCTCATCACTACCCCAAGGCCAAGGTCCGCTACGTCTCGACCGAAACCTTCCTCAACGAGTTCGTCGAGGCGATCCGCAACAACAACCTCCCCGACTTCAAGCGTCGCTACCGAGAGAACGACGTGTTGCTGGTTGATGACATTCAATTCATGGAAGGCAAGGACGGACTCCAGGAGGAGTTCTTCCACACCTTCAACGAACTCCACCAGAACAACAAGCAGATCGTGTTGTCGTCGGATCGAACCCCCGATGCCATTCCCACCCTCGAGGACCGCCTGAGAAGTCGCTTCAAGTGGGGCCTGATCACCGATATTCAGCCCCCCGACCTCGAGACCCGCCTCGCCATCTTGCGCAAGAAGGCCGGCTCCAACATCGTCGACATCCCCGATGGGGTGTTCGCGTTCATCGCCGAGAACATCACCGACTCGATTCGTGAGCTCGAGGGCGCGCTGATCAAGGTCACAGCGTTCGCCAACCTCACCCATCAGCCCCTCACGGTGGATCTCGCTTCGATGGTTCTCGCTGATCTGATCAGCAAGTCGGCCAAGCCACCGGTGACCGCGGCCCGAATCATCGAACACACCGCCGAGATGTTCGGATTCACGATCGAACAGCTCACCGGAGGTAGCCGACAGCGACCATTGGTCGACGCCCGCCAGGTCGCCATGTACGTCACCCGCAACAGCACCGAACTCTCCTACCCCCAGATCGGCAAGTCGTTCGGCAACCGAGATCACACCACTGTCATGCACGCCGTGCGCAAGATCGAAGCTCGCATGGGCGAACGCCAGAAGATTTTCGACAGGGTCACCGAACTACAGCACCGTCTCAACCACCCGTGATGAACGTCGGAGCTGTAGACACTGTTGTGGAAACCCTGCTGACCAGCCGTGGACGCGACATGCGCAACTCGTCCTTCATCCACCACACCCTCACGACATCGAACCAACCTGTGCGATCCGATGGATTGCCTGGGGACGACAATCCCTTGTCGTTTCAAGGCAGACTCGCCATCGTCCACAATCCACAGGCCCTATGACCACTATTACCTTGATCAAAGTCAACCAGGAGAAGTAACAGCATCATGGGTATGAAGTTTCGCTGCGAAAGAGACGTCCTGCACGACGCCCTCAGCTCCGCCGGACGCGCCGTCACCACCAGGGGAGGGGTTCTACCGGTGCTGTCCGGAGTGCATCTTGATGTGTCCGGAGATCAACTCACTGTCACCGGAAGCGATCTCGATCTCACGATCGTAGTGAAAACAACCGTTGCCGGTGCCGAAGATGGTGTCGCGGTGGTTCCGTCGAAGTTGGTATCCGACATCGTTCGCTCTCTGCGTCCAGGAGCAGTTGAGATCACCATGGACGACGACGAGCTGAGCATCGTGGCCGCGCCGTCGGAGTTCTCTGTTCGCACAATTCCGGTCGATGATTTTCCACAGTTGTCGTCGCCGGAGGGCGATGCCGTGACCCTCGATGGCGCAAGCTTCAGGGGAGCACTGCAGCAGGTGGTCAAGTCGGCGTCCTCCGATGACGCCAGACCGATCCTCACCGGAGTTCTGATGGCCTCCGAAGACGATGGTCTGCGTCTGGTGTCCACCGACTCATATCGCCTGTCGGTATGCGACATTGCTGGATCGTCGATTCTCGGCGAGGGCCAGAAGGTGTTGGTACCGAGCAAGTCGCTTCTCGAACTGAGCCGATTGATCGGTGAAGCCGATCAGCTCACCCTCCGACTGGGTGAGCAAGAGGCCCGCTTCGAGGTTGGCAACGTCTCGGTCACCACTCGTCTGATAGAGGGCGACTTCCCCAACTATCGCGGTCTGATACCCACCAACCATCCCAATCGTCTCACCGTCGACCGAGGGGCTCTCCTCGACGCGGTGAAGAGAGTCAGATTGATGGCTCAAGAGTCGACTCCGATTCGTCTGTCGATGTCGTCGGACGGGCTCGAACTGGTTGCGGTCACCCAGGACGTGGGGCAGGCCCACGAGTCGATGCCGGCCACCTATCAAGGTGAAGCCCTCACCGTGGCGTTCAATCCCGAGTATCTGATCGATGGGATCGAGGTCGCTCCGGGAGAAGAGCTCACTCTTGAGACAGTCGACGAACTCAAACCAGCTCTGTTGCGGTCGGTCGAGGACGAGGACTTCCTCTACCTGCTCATGCCGGTACGGGTGAGCTGACCGACATCAGCTGGTGTTGATCACCTCACTTCAACTGCGCGACTTTCGAAACTACGAAATGGCCGACGTCGAGTTCGGTCGTGGTCTCACCGCGATCCTCGGCGAGAACGGCCAGGGGAAGTCCAACCTGATCGAGGCGATCGGATGGCTGTCGGGCACAGGCAGCTTCCGGGGCGCCCCCGACGATGCACTCACACGGGTCGGCGCTGACTCCGCCGTGATCCGTGCGACCGTCGAGGCCGGTGATGGTCGCGAGCAATTGATCGAGGCCGAGCTTCCCCGGGTCGGACGCAACCGACTCCAGGTCAACCGTCAGCGCCTTCAACGCAACAGCGATCTGCGTGAGGTGTTGAGGGTCACGGTGTTCTCACCCGATGATCTGTCGTTGGTGAAGGGTGGCCCGGCATTGAGACGCCGCTGGATCGACGACGCGTTGGTCGGACGGCATCCCCGACACGATCCGTTGCGGACCGACCTGGAGAGGGTCTTGCGGCAACGCAATGCGTTACTGCGATCGGCTGGGGGTCGCCTGGATGCCGATGCCGAGTTCACGCTCGATGTATGGGATTCGAAGCTGGCAGTCATCGGCGACTCTCTCCGGCAGAGCCGTCGCGAGCTTCTCGACGACATTGGTCCACGACTCGCCGGCGCCTACGACAGTGTCGCCCGCCGAGCCACCGATGTCGGCGCTGACTACGTGTCGAGCTGGGGAGATGATCTGGCTTCTGCACTCGTCGAGTCGCGGAAGATCGACGTGCGGAGAGGCGTGTCGACGATTGGTCCGCATCGCGATGAGATCGAACTGTCGATCGGTGGCATTCCGGCCCGTACCCATGCCTCCCAGGGCGAACAACGGTCACTGGCCCTGGCGCTCAGATTGGCGGTTGATTCTGTGGTCCGAGACGGCGGCTCGAGTCCGGTGTTGTTGCTCGACGATGTGTTCTCCGAGCTCGATCCGGGTCGGGCCGGTGCGCTCCTCGATGCCCTTCCCGACGCCCAACGTCTGCTCACGTCGGCGTCGGGTCTTCCCGACGGAGCCGTGCCCGACCAGGTGCTACGAGTGGCCGGTGGCACAATCGTCTCGGAGACAGTATGAATCAGCGTCGCGACAGTTCACCGAGGACCATCTCATCAGCCCTCAATCACCTTTTGGGTTCGATGCGCGCGCCGTCGGTCGATGTGCTGTCCACCGTCTTCGGGAGATGGGATGAAATCGTGGGCCCCGACCTGGCGAGACACTGTCGTCCGACCGCGATCGACGGCGAGGTGGTGGTGGTGACGGTCGACGATTCGGCATGGGCGGCGGAGTTGAAGTGGCTTCGTGCCGAGGTTGTGGGAAGGGTCGCCGAGATCACGGGAACCACCCGGATAACAGACATCAGGGTGAGGGTCGACAGCCGCGGATAAGTCACCCTCGGCTGCTAGAATTGGTGGACCGTGTACGGGCCTTTTCGGCTCCCGCGGTTGCTCGCCATAGGCCATCGAACGACATCGGCTGACGGGTCGCACCGCCCGAGAATCCGGAAAAGGAATCGTCAGGTTTGAACTCCAAGAGCGAGTCTTCATACGGAGCCCAAGACATCACCGTGCTCGAGGGTCTCGAGGCGGTCAGGCGTCGTCCCGGCATGTACATCGGCTCCACCGGGTCCACCGGTCTTCACCATCTCGTCTGGGAAGTGGTCGACAACTCGATCGACGAAGCAATGGCCGGTTACTGCACCAGTATCGAGATCTCGATACTCCCCGACGGCAGCTGTGAGGTGGTCGACAACGGTCGAGGTATCCCCGTCGAGACCCACCCGAAATACACCGACATGAGTGCGGCCGAAGTGGTCCTCACAGTTCTTCATGCCGGCGGCAAGTTCGGAGGGAAGGGCTACAAGGTGTCGGGTGGTCTCCACGGCGTCGGTGTCTCGGTGGTCAACGCTCTTTCGAGTCGGGTCGAGGTCGAGATCGACCGCCACGGCAAACGCCACGCCATGTCGTTCGTCGATGGTGGAGAGCTGGAGTCGAAGCTCGAACCTATCGGCGACGCGCCGTTGGTCGATGGTGAGCCGCGAACTGGCACCACCGTCAGGTTCTGGCCCGACCCGACCATCCTCGACGGGATCATCTTCCGCTTCAAGACCCTGGTCGAGCGGTTCCAGATGATGGCCTTCCTCAACCGGGGCCTCGAGATCAAGGTTCGCGACCTTCGGCCTGACGCGGGTTCCGCCGTGCAGTCGATGGTCGTTCCGTCGGCCGACGAAGAGGCCGAAAGCGAAGAGATTTCCGAGGAGTCCGACCCCACGGCCACCGAGGACGGCGAGGTGATCGACGGCTGGACGACATTCCGATACGACGGCGGCATCATCGACTTCGTCAGTCATGTCAACGCCGCCAAGGAAGCCCTGTTCGAAGATGTCGGATTCTTCGAGGGCAGCGAGGACATCGACGGCAACGCCCATGAGGTCGAGATCGCGTTCCAATGGAACACCGGCTTCAACTCCGATGGTCTCCACAGCTTCGCCAACGGCATAGCCACTCTCGAAGGCGGCATGCACGAACAGGGATTCCGCACCGCTCTCACCCGAACCGTCAATGCCTACTGCCGCGACAAAGGCCTCCTCAAGGAGAAGGAATCCAACCTCCAGGGAGAGGACATTCGCGAGGGTCTCACCACGATCATCAGTGCCCGTATCGGCGATCCGCAGTTCGAAGGCCAGACCAAATCGAAACTCGGCAACGTGTCGATGCGTTCGTTGGTCGAGAAGGTCACCAACGAGAAGCTGGCCGAGTGGCTCGAGGAGCATCCCAACGAGGCCAAGCGCATCGTCGGCAAGGCCCTCAGCGCCTCCAGAGCTCGTGTAGCGGCCGCCGATGCCCGTAAGGCCATCAGGTCGAAGTCGTTGCTCGACGGCGTAGGTATGCCCGACAAGCTCAAGGACTGCTCGGCCAAGGAGGCCGAACGCCGCGAATTGTTCATAGTCGAGGGCGACTCAGCCGGGGGATCAGCAGTCCGAGCCCGAGATCCCGAGACGCAGGCGATTCTTCCCATTCGAGGCAAGATCCTCAACGTCGAACGGGCCCGCATCGACAAGATGCTCAAGAACGCCGAGGTCCAGGCCCTGATCACGGCCATCGGGGCCGGTTTCGGCGATGAGTTCGACATCGAAGAGGCCCGATATCACAAGGTCATCTTGTTGGCCGACGCCGATGTCGACGGCAGCCACATCCGCACCCTGCTACTCACGTTCTTCTTCCGTCAGATGCGTCCGATGGTCGAGGCCGGCTATGTCTACATCGCTCAGCCTCCTCTGTATTCGACGAGGGTTTCCACCAACAACACCGTCTACCTCAAAGACGATCAGGCCAAGGACGAATTCCTGGCCGAGCGACCCAACTACACCAAGGATTTTCAGCGGCTCAAGGGCCTCGGTGAGATGGACTGGGATGAGCTGCGTTCGACCACGATGAAGTCCGGTAGTCGAAGCCTGTTGAAGGTGGAGGTGGAGCAGGCCGCGATCGCCGATGAGGTCACGTCGATTCTCATGGGCGACGACGTCGAACAGCGACGCAACTTCATCGTCACCAACGCCCGCGAAGTACGCAACCTCGATTTCTGAATGGCTGGTTTCTGAATGAGCGATCAACCACCATCCGACATCGATCCCGGATTCGACGACGACGAGTTTCACAGCCAGATCGAGATCCAGGAAGAGATGGAACGTTCGTTCCTCGACTACGCGATGTCGGTCATCGTCAGTCGAGCCCTTCCCGACGCGCGCGATGGCCTCAAGCCCGTGCACCGCCGCATTTTGTGGTCGATGTACGACCAAGGATTCAGACCCGACCGAAACTACGTGAAGTGCGCCCGTGTGGTCGGCGATGTGATGGCCCGATTCCATCCCCACGGCGACACCGCTATCTACGACGCTCTGGTTCGCATGGCGCAGCCCTTCTCTCTGCGTCATCCGCTCATCGATTTCCACGGAAACTACGGATCTCCCGAGCTCCCGGCCGCTGCCGCTCGCTACACCGAATCGAGGCTGGATCATCTGGCGATGCGGATGCTCGCCGACATCGACCAGGACACCGTCGATTTCATCGACAACTACTCGGGCGACTTCAGCGAGCCGGCAGTGCTGCCGGCCAGGTTCCCGAATCTTCTGGTCAACGGGTCTCAGGGGATCGCGGTGGGTATGGCCACCAACATTCCTCCCCACAACCTGAGTGAAGTGGTCGCCGCGGTCAAGCATCTGCTCCTGAACCCCGACGCCACCACCGACGACCTCATGGAGTTCGTGCACGGCCCCGATTTCCCGACCGGTGGTCAGATCCTCGGCCGGGTCGGCATCGAATCGGCCTACCGCACCGGGCGCGGCTCGGTGAAGATGCGGGCCAACATCGAAACCACCGAGATCAAGAATCGCACCTGCCTGGTGGTCACGGCGCTTCCGTATCAGGTGTCGGCCGGGGCGGTGGCCCGCAAGATCGTCGAGCTCGTGAAGTCCGGTGTGTTGGATGGAGTCGCCGACGCCAACGACGAGTCCTCCGGCGACGACACCAGGTTCGTCATCAAACTCAAGCGCGACGCCAATCCAGAGGTCGTGCTCAACAATCTTTGGAAGCACACGCCGCTGCAGTCGAGCTTCGCGATCAACATGGTGGCGCTGGTCGATGGGGTGCCTCGCACCCTCACGCTGCGCAAGGCGCTCGTGGCCTACGTCGATCACCAGATCGAAGTTGTCACCCGCCGGTCGCAATACCTTCTCGACGACAAGCAGCAGCGTCTCCACATTGTCGAGGGCCTCATCAAGGCACTCGACCTCATCGATGAGATCATCGCGGCCATTAGGGCCAGCAGCGACCGGTCTGAGGCCCGTGGGGCCCTGATGGCCGAACCATTCGAGTTCACCGAGGTGCAGGCCAATCACATTCTCGAAATGCAGCTGGTGCGTCTCACCAGACTCGGTCGAAACAATCTCGAGAGCGAGGCCGCCGAACTCAACGAGGAGATCGCCGAGCTGGAGTCGATTCTCGGCGACGATCAGAAGCTACGTGGCGTCATCATCGAGGAGATTGATGCCGTCGAAGAGAAGTTCTCCGAACCGAGGCATTCGAGCCTCGAGATCGATCCCGGTGAGTTCGACATCGAGGATCTCATCGACGACGACGATCTCGTTTTCACCATGTCGGCGTCGGGATACGTCAAGACGGTTCCGGCCGACGAGTTCCGCATTCAGGGACGCGGCGGCAGGGGAGTGGCCGGTGCCAAGTTGAAAGACGAAGACACCGTCACCCACATGATCCAGACCACAGCACACTCGTATCTGCTGTTCTTCTCTACGCGGGGCAAGGTGTATCGGCTCAAGGCCCACACCATCCCGGTGTCGTCGCGCACCTCCCGCGGAGCCGCAATCGTAAATCTGTTGCCGCTTCAGGACGGCGAGACGATACGCGCGATCATCGATACTCGCGACTATGAGACCAATCGGTATCTCTTCTTCGCCACCGCCAAGGGTCGGGTGAAAAAGACCCGGTTCAACGCCTACGATTCCTCGCTGCGGGCCGGGCTGATCGCGGTGAAACTCAACGACGATGACGAGCTCGTCGAGGTCATTCCCACCAATGGCATCCACGACATCTTGTTGTCGTCCGGAATGGGCCAGACCATACGTTTCGGCGAGGACCAGGTCCGCGAGATGGGCCGCAACGCAGCCGGCGTGAAGGGCATCAAGTTCAAGAAGCAGGGCGATCGCGTCGTGGGCTGCGACATCGCCCGGCACGACACGACACTGATCCATATCACCGAAGCGGGATACGGGAAGCGCACGCCGGTCGATGAGTATCCGCGCAAGGGTCGGGCCGGTATGGGGGTCAGGGGTATCAAGGTCACGGCTGAGCGCGGTGAGGTTGTCGGCACGTTGGTGGTCGAAGAGGACGACGAGATTCTGGCCGTGACCCGAAACGGTGTGTTGATGCGCACCCGGGCCGCCGACATCTCGATCCAGGGCCGCTCGGCCAGCGGAGTGAAGGTGATCAGCCCCGACGCCGATGATGTCGTGGCATCGATAGCGTTGGTGAGAGGCGGCGATGAAGTCGATATCGACGACGATCTCGCCGATCCCGACTGATCCACTCGATCCGCGCTGTCGGATCATCAGCTTCCCCCACACCGATATTGATGGAGTGGAGGAATCATGGGTGCTGTCGAGAGATCGATCACGGCGACCGATCGTGAGGCCGGCCAGGTGGTGCCGTTCATGGCGCTCGTGGTCATGTTGGCGATCGTTGCCATCCTGGCCGTGGCACGGGTGGGGTCGGCCCTGGACGACTCGGCCCGGGCCCGCACCGCGGCCGATGCGGCCGCGCTGGCCGGCGTGGTCGAAGGGCGCGAGGCCGCCACAGACATGGCAGCCGCCAATGGCGGTGAATTGTTGGAATTCCGCAGCGACGGCCACACCGCCTGGGTCGAGGTCCGGGTCGGTGGCGCCACAGCTCGAGCGAGTGCCGCAGCGAAGGTGTTCATCTCCTGATGCGTCGGTGAGGAGGCCCACCGGTGGTCATCGCGTACACTCGCGTGGTGCCTGATCCGCGTGTGGTCGGCCCGACACGAGTGATGACCAACTTGCCTGAGTCAGACAACGAACTCTTCGGAGAGAGCGGCGGCGACGATTGGATGGCGCCCGCCGAGGAGCCACCACCCGAGACCGAGGCTTCTCAGCCCGTGCCCGTCACCGAAGTGGCACCTCCTGTGCCTCCTGTACCAGTGATGAAGGTGGCAACGGCCCAGAGGCCGACGTTTCTCGATCGTCGTGTAGCAGGGAAGCTCCGAGCGCGCCGGGTGCGTCGCCTGGTCCGACACATCGAGCCGTGGTCGGTGCTGAAGATGTCGTTGATCTTCTACTTCTGCCTATGGGGAATCATGCTGATCGCCGGCGTGATCCTCTGGAGCCTTGCCGTCGGCTCGGGCACCATCGACAACGTCGAGAACTTCATCGAGAAGCTTTTCGCTCTCGACTCCTTCGCCTTCGACGCCGATCAGATCTTCCGGGCCAGCGCCATCGGTGGTCTGGTCCTCGTGGTCGCCGGCGCCGGATTCACGGTGCTCATGGCCGTGCTGTTCAATCTGATCAGCGACGTCACCGGCGGCATCCGGGTGACTGTGGTCGAGGAAGAAACGGCCCGACCACGTCCGAAGCGCATTCGGCCGCGGCCAGGAGTTCTTCGCCGACAGGTGTCTCCGAGCGCCGACCAGCCGATCGCTGCTCCAGAGCCCGAGCAACTACCACCGAATTTCGACCCTCTCGATCCGTTGCCGATGCCGGACGACTTCGTTTCAGATGGCGATTCCGAGGTGGCGAGCACCCCGACCGACCTGTAGCGTGATCGCCTCACGGGGCTATAGCTCAGTTGGTTAGAGCGCACCCCTGATAAGGGTGAGGTCGCTGGTTCGACTCCAGCTAGCCCCACGTTCCGTGCATCGATTGGTTGTCAGCGTTGGCTACGCAGCTGGCCGAGGATGCAGTTCCCTACCGGCCGGAGGAAGCCATGGGTGGTGGCCTGGTGACCTTGATTCGTCGGAGCCTTGTTGCTGTCGGCGCGGGAATTGCCGTAGCCGCGGCAATTCGGGTCAGAGGCGGCGGGGGAGTGCCCCCACAGACCGGCGGCTGGCGTGAGTTGCATGGCGACGATCTCCGCTAACGGCCGAGGAGCCGTCCCGACATGCGTGTGATGGTGATCGGCGCCGGTGCCACCGGAGCGCGAGTTGCCAGGCAGTTGCGTTCCTCCGGACATGTGTCGACCGTCGAGCTTCACGACTCCGACACCGAGCGCGTCAGGCGAGTGGTTCGTTCGCTGGGGTCCGGAGTGGTCTCGGGGGCGGGTCAGGTGGTCTCCGACGACACGGAGGCGGTGGTTGTAGCGACTCCTTCGGGCACTCAGGTGGCCTGGGCCCGCAGGGCCGTCCAGGCAGGTGTACCGGTAGTCACTACATCCGACGACCTGTCGGAGGTCCGGCGTCTACTCGAGGTCGACCAAGAAGCCAGGTATCACGGCGTTCCGGTTCTGGTGGGAGCCGGGTTCATGCCGGGACTGACCGGGTTGCTGGCCCGGCACGCGGCAGCCGAGTTCGATGAGGTCGATGAGATTCATGTTGCCAAGGTCGGAACCGGCGGTCCGGCGTGCGCTCGTCAGCATCACGGGGCTCTCCGTTCGAGCGGGCTCGACTGGCGAGATGGCCGATGGACCAAACGATCCGGTGGTTCGGGTCGTGAGTTGGTGTGGTTCCCGGATCCGGTTGCCGGGCAGGATTGTTACCGCGGCGCTCTTCCCGACGCGCTGCTGTTGGTGCCGGCGTTCCCGGGAGTTTCGCGGGTGACGGCGCGTGTGGCGGCAACCCGACGCGATCGACTCACGTCACCGCTGCCGATGCTGCGTCGCCCTCATCCCGAAGGAAATGTTGGCGCGGTGAGAGTCGAGATCCGCGGGCTTGTCGGATCCGAGAGGAAGGTTTCGGTACTTGGCGCAACCGAACGCCCGGCTGTTGCCGCGGGAGCGGTCGCGGCGGCGGCCACCGTCCATGTTCTGGATGGTCAATGTGAGCCGGGTGCCTACGGACTGGCGGAGATCGAGCGGCCTGAGGTTTTGCTTGGCGACCTGCGCGACCGAGGCGTGACTCCGATGAAGTTCGAGGGTCTGTCGATCTTCACCTGACGGCTTCCATCAGCTTCTCGACCGCTCTGTGCCGGTTGTCAAGAGGTACCCGAGAGCCGCCGAATGCCAGGCAAACAGGGCCCAACAGGGGTCCTGAGAAAAGATTCTTGAGAAATCGCTCAAGTTCAAATCGAGATCCGCCGAAACTATCTTCGCTGGCAGAAGCTCGGACTCCGGTCCGACTCCAGCTCTACAACAGGAGATGCAGGGGCGATGGATCAGGGCGAAATGCAACGAGCAGTCAGGCAACGCAGAGCACGCAGAGCCGCAACAAGACCGGATATTGGTGCCGGATCGATCGAGCCGGAACTGGCCGAGATGATCGAGGAGAACCTGCCGCTGGTGAAGCACATTGTCTTCCAGGTAGCGGTGCACTTTCCCCGACACGTCGATCGTGACGATTTGGCCAGAGCCGGCGCCTTGGGTCTCGTCGAGGCGGCTCGCCGCTACGACGAGAGCCGCGGAGTTCCGTTCGAACGGTTCGCCGCTCAGCGAATCCGTGGAGCAATCCTCGACTCGGTACGAGCTGCCGACTGGGCCCCTCGCTCGGTGAGGAATCTCGCTCGCAAGCTCGAGGGGGCCGAGCAGACCCTCGCCACAGAGCTGGGTCGAGTACCGACCAAGGATGAGATGGCCGACGCGCTCGGCATGAGCCATGGCGAACTCCATCGTCTTCGAGATCGCATGTTCCGATCGGTCGTCCTGGCTCTCGAACACGAGACCACCGATGAGGTCGAGAAGGACCTCACCCTGGTCGACGTGCTGGCTGATGCGGCATCGATCGAGCCCTCCAACGAACTCGAGATCCGCGAACTCCATTCATACCTTCGTGACGCCATCTCGCTTCTGCCCGAACGGCACCGTTTGGTGGTGATCGGCTACTTCCTCGAGGGACGCACCTCACAGGACCTGGCCGACTTCCTCGGTGTAACCGAGTCGAGGATCTCCCAATTGCGATCCGAATCATTGCTGATGCTCAAGGAAGGAATCGAGTCTCAGTACATGGGCCGAATTCCGGAGCCGTGCGAGGTCTCGGGTCGGGTGGCCCGCCGCAAGGCGACCTATGCCAAGGGCATCGACGAGGCGTCGAAGTTCGGTGACCGCATGGAACAGGTCAATCTGATCGAATCGGATGCTCCGGCGATCGCCGGTATGCAGCGCTGACAATTCGCCCGGGATCACTCCCGGCACACATCCGGTGCGTTGCCCAAGGGTGACGTCACCAATGACTGACCGGGACGGCCCTTCGGGGTCGTCTCGGCGTTTTCGCGGGATCGCGGGATCGCGGCGACCGGGTGTCAGTATTCGGCGAAGAACTCGAGAACCTGATCGTGAATGAGACCGTTGGTGGCCAGGCCCGAACCGCCGTTCCATTCCTGTTCGTTGTCGAGCGTCGTGAAGGATCCTCCGGCCTCGGCAATTATCACCGCCATGGGGGCGATGTCCCACGGATTGACCTCGGGATCGATCATTGCTTCGGCCCGACCGGTTGCGACGAGTGCGTAGCCATAGGCGTCGCCCCACGTGCGAAGCGATGCCTTGCTCCGGAGCGCGCGTGTGAGGGACTCACTCGGCCAGTAGCCGAAGCCACTCGTGCACAGGTAGGCGCCTGCCAGAGACGACCTATGGCTCACTGAACAGGGCTGGTCGTTGTGAGTGCAACCGAGACCCCGACCGGCTGCGATGGTCTCGTCGAGGCCGGGAAGGTTGATCACCCCAACGGCGGGGCCCTGCTCGTCGATGAGAGCGATCAGGTTGCTGTAGAGGGGTACTCCGTGGGTGAAGGCCTTGGTGCCGTCGATGGGATCGATCACCCATGTGCGGCCCGACATGCCGATGCTGTCAGCGTGTTCCTCACCCATGATCGAATCGTCGGGGAAGGCGGCGGCTATGCGCTCTCTGATGAGGGTTTCGGCTGCCAGGTCGGCCGCGGTGACCGGGGAGCCGTCGATCTTCTGGTCGACGTGAAGAGTGTCGGACTGGAACCAGCCAAGAGTAAGTTGCCCGGCCTCGCGGGCGACCTCCGTAGCGAAGTCGACCAACGACGGATCAGTGGGCGTAGCCGGCGGCTGTGATGGATCGATGTGGGTCATGAATGTGGCTTCGGTAGGGGAGATAGACGGGGGAGAATCGATGAGTTGGAGGCTCTCACCAAGATGATGGTCATGACGATCGGTCCGACAATGCCGAATCTGGCATCGGAGGTTTCGGCTGTCACCAGGAAGATTCCCCACCAGACGCATAGTTGGCCGAAGTGCTTGGGGTGTCGGGCAAAACGCCTCAGTCCGGATTCGAGGATTAGGCCGGCGTTGTCGGATCGGGACCTGAATCGAGCGAGTTGGGATTCCCCCACGGATTCGAAGAAGAAACCGATGCCCCAGAGCACCACACCGGCCACTCCGACGGCGCCGACTTCGGGCGATTCGGCCACCATCACCAACTGGACTGGCAGTGACACGATCCAGATGAGAAATCCCTGGAAGAGGAACACCGTGAGCAGGCTGCGAACCGTGAATCCCTCGCCTGATCGTCGGCGCATGCTCTCGTAGCGGGAGTGCTCCGCTTCGCCGCGGCTTCGCCACCACTGGTTGATCGCCAGGCGGGCGCCCCATACGGCAACCATTACGACGACAAGATTCGATCTGGTTGAGTTGCCGTCGCCGGTCGCTGCGGAGATCCATGCGATCACCACGAACCCGATACCCCAGGCGATGTCGATGACGCCGGCGTTGCGCAACGGGATGCTGATCAGCCAGACCGCGACCATCAAGAAGAGCACGGCTAGGGCCGCCGCGGCGAGGACATCGATGTTGCCGCTCATGAGCTGACTTGGTGTTCGATCCAGTCGTCCATCTCGACCCAACGCTCGGTCAGCCAGGTGAGCGCTTCTTCGTCAGAAGTGGGGACTTCCGAGCGGGGGAATCGCCAGATGTGAACGGTCCACGGGCGACTGCTCGGGATGTTGCGCACCATCTCTCCAACGAACCCGAAGTACTCCAGACCGGCATGTCCGACTATCACGATGTCGGCGTCGGGTGCTCCCCGGAGGAGCGCCATCACACCACCCGGTCGTATTGGCAGACAGTGCTTGAGGCCTCGCACCATGGGTTCCAGGTCGGGACGATTCTTGGCGACCCGATCGGCTCCCTGTTGGAGTCGCTCAGGCGTGTGGAACGTGCCCTCCGGGAAGATCACGGTGACGGTTTCCGAGTCGGTGGTGGATGCCAGATCCTCCATCTCGACGAACATCGGAGACCCCGGCTCGGGTCGGCGGTTCACCCAGACATTTGGGAGATTGCCGGCCACCAGGTCCATACCAGGCAGCCATTGAAGGGTGTGTTTCAGGGTGTACTGGACGTGCCGTCCGCCGTGGGGGCCGAACAGGTACGCGGGCAGGAGAGCGTCGATGTGGCTGGTGTGGTGGGCGAGCACGATCGCGTTTCCGATCGAGCACTCCTCAGGGTTGTCGACTTCGATCTCGACACCGGCAAAGCGTCGGATGTTGCCCAGGTGATGGGTGACCCACCAGAACTGAGCCTTCTCGTTTCCGGCGAACCATCCCGGGTGGTCGCGACGCCAGCCGAATCGCATCAGTGCCAAGTTTCCGAGTACCGCACCGCCGAACTCGACCAACGCAGTGGAGAGCACCAGAAACCAGAAGCGAACCAGTCGGTGTTGCCGGTTACGTTGGGCGAGATCTGTCAACGCGAGCAGAGGAACTGCCACAGGCGTGAGGATCACTGCCAAGACGATCACCAGGGTGATAAGGGGCAGAGATATCAGTCGGCGGATCGGTTTCGGTGGTAGCGGTGACACTGTTGAGAAGGTACCGCGTGATTAGTCGAGTCGGTGACTGGGTCGCCGTCGGGATCAGTGGACGAGTGTCTCGGGTTCGGGAAACAGATGTCGGGCCGCGTTCGGGGGAAGGTAGGGCATCCACTCTCCGGTGACATGGGCGAGTCGGTCGGCGATCACCATCAGCGCGGCGGGATTGTGGCCGAGACCGCAGTGACTTCCGCGAACCTCGATATTCTCGCTCAGCGGTTGCTGTGGATCGAGGCAGTGCTTCCAACGCACCACCCCGTCGGTTCGGGAGTACACCGACGTGGTGGGTACGGCGATATCTTCCCGAGCATGATCGGCGATTCGGGGCATCATGATGTGGCTTGAGTGGGTGCCCGCCAGGGCGTGGAAGACCGGGCCGACATTCGATTCGCTGGAGTCGCTGATCTGGAAGGGACTACCAAGCGTGATCGCCTGGCGGACGGTGTCGGGAGCGAGTCGGGCCATCTCTCGGGCATAGATTCCGCCGAGACTCCATCCAATGACGTCGACTGGTCCGTCGAGTCGGTCGAGTCGGTCGAGGAGATCGATCATGCCTTCGAGGATTCGGTCGGTGGGTCCAATGTTGGAGCCGAGGCCCCAGCCGACCGGCCGGTGGCCCAGCGCTCTCAGAAAGGCGCGGAGCGGTCCGGTGCTGGAATCGTTGGCCATGAATCCCGGGAGCACGAGAATCGGGCGACCCTTGCCTCGTGGCAGCATCGACCAAAGAGCAGGTGCGGCCAAGAAGAACGCCAGGAGCTCGGGTACTGATCTGAGTTCGAGCGCGAGTTTGGCTCGTGAGGGGCGCTCAATGCTCATCCCGTCACCTCGTAAGTGTCGAGGGTCGAGTCGGCGGAGATGGCATCTTCGGTGAAGGCGATCACGCGCCAGTCCTTGGCGGAGAATCGCTTGGTCTGGTCGGAGTAATGCTCTGAAGTGAGGTCACCCGACTCGCCGTAGGTCAGAAAGGCTCTGGCGACGGGACCCTGCTCGGTGAATTCGAGGGCGTAGATGAAGCTGGTGCCGTTGGCGATCGAGTAGCCCTCGGTGGTCAGGCTGGTGGTTTCCGCTACGCGCTCGCCGAGGTCGATGTCGGGTTCGGTGGAGGTGTCGTTGTCTCCTCTGCCGACCACATTGGTGACCCCCTCACGCCCGGTGCCGCCGTGGATCGGCACACGTTGGCCGTTGCGGTTGGCGAACTGCACCTCGCCGAGAGGCGTATCGGGCTGGAAACCCGCTGATCCAACGATGTCGACGGCGGTGGCCAGTGCGGTCAGCACCGGATCGTCGCCGGTGATCGACCCCACGAGACCCGATGGCGAACCGATGGGGTCGGAGGGATTGAAGGCAGTGGCCCACACGTCGTTCCCCATTCGGGAGATGAACTCACGCCACACGACGGCACCACGGCTGTCGAGATTTACATGGCGGTCCCAACCGGCGAGGGCGAGGCATCCGTCCACCGCCGATGGTGAGGCCGACTCACCGGCTTCCTCGCATCGGCCGAGCACGGCATCGACCAGCACCTCGGCTGTGAACACCCGGTTTCCGATGGCGGAAGCGGCCAGTTCATCGAGAGTGAAGAGTCCGTCCGCACCAGAGTCGCCGTTGTCGACGCTGAGTTGGGTGGCGTTCATGCGGCTTCGGTTGGAGAGTTGGAGTTCGGCCCGGCCGTGCATTGGCGAGAATCCGGTGAGGGGTTCGTCGGGGTTGGCGATCCAGTAGGGGTCGTTGGCGTTGAACACGAAATCGGACCGTTCCAATTGTGGGAACTCGTCGAACGGCACGACACCGGGATCTCGGGATGCCGGATCGTCGACCCACTCGAACAATGGATCGCTTCCGTCGAGAAGGACCAATCCTTGGTCGAGAGCGATCTTGGCGAACTCGCCGTCGTTGACCTGCTGCAGCCAGGCATCGATGGCCTCGTCGGAGAGGTTGGGTGTAGCGGAGGTGTCGGCGTACCAGATTCGGCCGTCGGCCGAGGCCGCGATCGTGTTGACCCACGGGATGCCCTGGTTGTCGCGGTGGGCGTCGATGAACGCATCCATCGAGTCGGCCATGTTCATGTCGAGGAACTGGGGGATGATCTCGTCGTTCTCGGCGTTGGCATCGCGGATTGTGGTGGCGAGGGTCTCACCCCAGCCGACCCCCGGAATACTGATGATTGGTCCGTAGTGGCTGAACCAGATGGTGTGTTGCTCGGTCGACACGACACCGGTGTCCGGATCGAGTACCTCGACCTCGACGGTCTCGGAGGTCATCTGCCGGGTCTCGTCGCCGTAGATGTAGCTGGTGGGATCTCCCGGAACCAGGTCGAGGGTGTAGGCGGTGAATCGATGGCCGGCCGACACGGTGTGGCTCCAC
>JAJCXX010000002.1 GCA_029263195.1 Acidimicrobiales bacterium | reverse complement strand
TTCAGGCGCGAACAGAGGCTTGATCTCGAAGAAGCTGTCGTCGTCGACCAGGCCTGAAATCACCCGATGGATGTCGTAGCCGACCTTCTCGTCGTCGGGAATGACACCAGACATCAATGGTGACGGGGGCTCCTCAAAGGCGAATGAAGGGGGAACCTCTTCCCATGAAGTCGGCAGGTACGAGAAGAATGCTTTGGCGGTATCGATGGCCTCGGGGTCGTCGGTTACGAGGTTGTCGCCACAACCGGAGACCGTGGCGTGCATTCTCGCCCCGCCCATTTCCTCGAGGGTGACGTGTTCGTTGATCACCTCTTCGGCCATCCGCGGGGAACCGAGGTACATCGACGCGTTGCCCTCGACCATGAACACCGCGTCACAGAACGACGGGATGTACGCCCCACCGGCCGCGCTCGGCCCGAACAAACAGCAGATTTGCGGTGCTCTGCCTGAGAGTTTCACCTGATTGTGGAAGATGCGGCCGGCTCCTCGCCGTCCGGGAAACAGCTGTACCTGATCGGTGATTCTGGCGCCGGCCGAATCGACGAACCAGAAGATGGGAAGGTCGGAGTCGAGGGCCTTTTCGGTGGCCCGGACGATTTTCTCCACCGTGCGAGCACCCCATGAGCCGGCCTTGACGGTCGGATCGTTGGCCACGACCACCGCAGGCCTGCCTTCGACCATGCCGACGCCGGTGACAACTCCATCGGCCGGGTATCCCTCGGCGGTGGCGTGGGCGAGCTGACCGTCCTCGACGAACGTGCCGCGGTCGAACAGCAATTCGATCCGTGCGCGCACGTGTAGCTTCGAATCTCGGCTGAGTCGGGCGGCGGCCTTCTCGGTCAGCTGCAGAGCCGCGGCGCGGGCATCGTTCAGGTGGTCAGGCATGGGAGACGGAACCCTCAGGAGATGAGAGCAACGACATCGCCGCTCCCCACCGAATCCCCCTCGCCGACGTTGATCTCGGCGACGGCGCCGGCCCTTCCGGCAGCAATGTTGTTCTCCATCTTCATGGCTTCGAGTACGACAATCGTGTCGCCTACTTCGACGGTGTCGCCGACGGCGACCGCGATCTTCACGATCGTTCCCTGCATCGGGACGGCCACCTCGCCATTGCCCGAGGCGCTAGTTCCAGTCCGAGACCTGGAGTTCGACGATCGCTTCGACCGGGCCGGTGATGCTGAGGTGTCGGGCACCCACATCGATACCGAGAATCGCTTGCCGTTCACCTCGACATCTAGATCGCGCTTGACCAAAGGCGAATCGTCGTCGCCGGGGGCCGAATCATCGGCCGGGGCCAGGTGGCTGAGGTCGAGCGATTCCTCGACCCACTTGGTTGAGTGTTCGATGGCCTCGAACTCGGGATGTTGAAGAATTGCCAGGGCGGCCGGTGCGGTGGTGGAGATTCCCTCGATGTGAAGCTCCTTGACGGCACGAATCGCGCGCGCCGTTGCGCTTGCCCTCGTGTCTCCCCAGACGACGAGCTTGCCGATCAGATTGTCGTAGAACTGACTGACCTCGTCGCCGGACTCGTATCCGGTGTCGAATCGGGTGCCGAATCCGTCGGGGGTTGCCATTGAGGTGATGACTCCGGGGCAGGGGAGAAAGGCCCCACCGACTGGGTCCTCGGCGTTGATTCGCAGTTCGATGGCGTGACCGCGAATGTCGATGTCGGACTGCTCGAACGAGAGAGTCTCGCCGGCAGCGACCCGGAGCTGTTGCTCGACGAGATCGATTCCCGTGACCATCTCGGTCACCGGATGTTCGACCTGGAGTCGAGTGTTCATCTCCAGATAGTGGAACTCGCCGTCTTCGTACAGAAACTCGACTGTTCCGGCGTTGACGTAGTTGCAGCCCTTGGCCACCGCCACCGCAGCCTTTCCCATGGCGGCAATTGTCTCGATTGGTATGCCCGGCGCGGGCGCCTCTTCGATGAGTTTTTGATGACGGCGTTGGGCGGAGCAGTCGCGGGTTCCGAGATAGACACAGTTGCCGTGGGAGTCAGCGAGGACCTGGACTTCGACGTGGCGCGGTCTGGTGAGGTAACGCTCCACGTAGCACTCGTCGCGGCCGAAGTAGGCGAGCGACTCGCGTTTGGCCGACTCGAGTGAGGCGGCCGCCTCGTCGGCCGCCTCGACGACCTTCATTCCTCGTCCGCCGCCACCGTAGGCAGCCTTGATGGCAATGGGCCATCCGTGGGAGTCGCCGAATTCGATGATCTGAGAGGGATCGGTGATCAGCTTGGTGGAGCCGGGGACGCCCCGTACCCCAACCTGCTCGGCAGCTTCTCGCGCCGAGATCTTGTCGCCCATGACCGTGATCGCCGACGGCGGCGGACCGATGAACGTGACGCCCTTTTCGGTGATGGCGCGGGCGAAATCGGCGTTCTCCGAAAAGAATCCGTAGCCGGGATGAACGGCGTCGGCGCCGCTTCTCTCGATCGCATCGAGGATCGCGTCGGTGTTGAGATACGACTCTGCCGCGGTCTGGCCGCCGAGCGAGTAGGCCTCATCAGCGAGCCTCACATGAAGTGCGTTGCGGTCGAGTTCGGAGTAGACGGCGACCGTGGCGACCCCCATCTCCTGGCACGCGCGTATGACCCTGACAGCGATTTCGCCGCGGTTGGCGATTAGAACCTTGTTGAACACGAGGTAATGGTTACCTCACCGAGGCATACCAGTGCTACATCTGACTCATGGGATTTCCAGAGAGCACCCTCGCGGCGTCACATACAGGTCTCGGC
>JAJCXX010000001.1 GCA_029263195.1 Acidimicrobiales bacterium | reverse complement strand
CCTGGCCGATTCGGGAGTGACCACCACATCGGAGATGGACCCGTCGGGGTTGTTGGTCCAGTTGGCGGACACCGCTGTTCCGTCGCACAGCACGCCGGTCCAACTGGTGGGCAGCGTTGCGAGATCACCTGACGGCACTCGCATCTTCTCGTCCTTGGTCTTCAGCGAGATCTTGAGGCTGGCGCGGTGGCCGTCGTCGTCGTCATCGTCGGTGTGGACTTCGATCTCGATCTTGAGGTCAGCTCGCTGGCCGACATCGTTTGTGAATCGAATCTTCACCTTCGTCTCGATCTCGTCGGACTCGACCTCGGTTGACGGGTCGGAGATGGTTGCTCCCGCCGGATCGACCGCTACGCCGGAGAGAGTAGGGACGCCAGCGTCGTCGCCCACCGTGAAGGTGACATTGGCGATTTCGCCCAACACCGGGCCGGACCAGGTGTGGGTACCGACCAAATCGGTGAGAGTGGAGCTGCGCACTTTCGTTTCGAGCTTGTTTTCCTTGGCCTTCACCTCGACGCGGGTGCCCGTGTCGGAGTTTTCGAAACGAACTCGTCGGTTGTCGACCTTGGTGGCGATGTAGTCGGGGGCGACACCCGTGGGATCGTCGACAGTGTGGAGATCAACGGAGGTCAGGTATCCGTTGGTGTCGGTGGAAACGACGACAATCAGACCAGGCAGGAGGGTCGGAATGGTGACGGTGGTGGGTTCCGGGGGCGGATCCAACACGGGATCGACCGCGTACGCGGCTGGCGCCACCATGAGAACAACGAGAAGTGCGGCGGGTATGGCGAACCTGAACTTGACTGGCATCTGACTGCCTCCTGAGTTGGGGCAAAGACCGGAAAGGGGGAACTGTCTGGTAGTCGACACACGACGCCGACTGCCTTAGCGGTTTGGCTCAGGTGCCAGTCGACCGAGACCCCAATCCTTGCGACGTCACATACCGGCAGCCACGCTGATTCCGGTAGCGCTGATGATCTGGTCGATGAACGGTCCTTCCAAGGAAAGAAAGGGGTGGCCGGAGTGTTGCTCCACCTCGTCCTGAGCCCGCCAGGTGTTGAGTTCGGTGACCATGCGGAGGGCGTGGATGAGGGTGAACCAGTCCATCTGGGCGGGATCGACAGGCGTATCGGCGGCCCTGTCGTATGAGCGGAGGAGACGACGAGCCAACACTCGCCCGGTGACCGAGATCATGGGCTTGATCAGACGTGGAGCAGTGAGTGGTGGCTGGCTGAGCAGGAGATGGGCGAAGGCGACGTCGTAGGCGGGGTCGGCGATCCGCGTGGATGACCAGTCGAGCACCGTGTCGCCGCTGGGGTCGGTGAGGACGTTGAAAGGATGGAGATCGCCGTGGCATATCACCGTCGACCCCACCGGCGGGCGGTGATGGCCGAGCCAGGTTGCGACATCGGCAAGGTCGCTGCGATCTATTGTCTGGCACTGATCGCGAATTCCTCGAACGAGCGCAGCGATCTGATCTTCGTCGGTTCGGAGCGGGCCGGCGTCGATCTTGTGAAGCATTGCGGCGTGTCGAGCGAGCTGGTCTGGCATCTGATGGGCAACTCGAGGCAACCCCAAGAGTGCGGCCGGCCCTGACAAGCCGGCCAACAAGGGCTTGCCGGGAGCGAAGTCCATGAGCATCCAGGCCCTGTCGAGCTCAGTTCCGGGCGCCGCAGCCAGGTGAACCGCGGGGGTGGGGTAGCCGACGTTGGCGAGATGGGTCTGAGTGGCGGTTTCGCGAGCGCCGTCCGCCGAGTGCGGCATGACCCTCACCACCAGATCTCCGCTCAGGTCGCCATGGGCGCCGGCAAGACGCACCCTCCACATCTGAGCCCAGAATCCGCCGACGAGCACCTCTGGCGGTTGTGCCCATTCGAGATCCGGTTGGGTCGCGGCGGATCGGATGGCTGCTAGGAGATCTTCGAGGGTGTTATCCACAGTATTCATAGAGACACTATTGACCGAGACAGTAGATACTGTCAAGATCAATTCATGGAAGCCCCCGAGCAACTGAAACACGAGTGGACAATCGATCAACTCGCCGCCGAGACCGGAATCCCATCACGCACGATTCGTGAGTACCAACGCTTGGGACTACTGCCGGCCCCACGACGCGAGGGCCGAATCGGTCGATACGGCGCCGAACATCGCACCCGCCTGGCGATAGTCGGGCGATTGCAGGAGCGCGGCTACTCGCTTGCTGCCATCGCCGACCTGATGGGTTCATGGGAGCAAGGTCGAGGACTGGGATCCGTGCTCGGAGTCGATGCCGGCGCCGGAATTCTCGACGAGATCCCAACTGAGACATCCCTCGCTCAGCTCCGGGAGATCGCCCCAGTGTTCGAAGATAGTGGTGCCAGGGAGCAGGCACTCGCCTCCGGGGTCATCCATGAAATCGATGACGAATCCGTGGCCATCCGAAGTATTGCCGCGATCAAGCTGATTGGTCTCATGACAGAAGAAGGGGTACCCGCTGGGGCCGCTATCGAGATGGTTGGGAGTCTGCGTTCTACCGCGGCGGAGATTGCGTCGGTCGCAATCAACGAGTTCATCGAACACATCTGGCCCCGACGAGACGAAATCGACCTGGCGCCTGTGCTGTCGAGAGCTCGGCTGCTGATGGCTCAGGCATCGGCGTCGCTGCTCGTCCACGAACTCGGTACCGCCCTGAACCAGCGGGCCGATCTCCAGCACTCCGAGGAGCTAAGGGGAATGATCGATCGTATTGCGGTCGGGCAGGTCCGGCGACTCACCTCAACCTACTCAGATGACTAGAACCAAACGCACCACCAGCGAAGGGACATCCAGATGAACGCCACTGACGCCAACCACGATCAGGCCGAGAACTGGTCGGGGACTGAAGGAGATCACTGGGTGCAAAACGCCCAGCGGCACGACGACATGCTCGTTCCCTTTGCCGACCAGATCGCCGCCGTGGCACAACTCCGCAACGGCGAACGAGTTCTCGACATTGGTTGCGGATGTGGTCTCACCACGGTGAGATCCGGCGGTGCGGTGGGAGCGACTGGAGCCGTACTAGGTGTCGACCTGTCGCCACAAATGCTGGAGGTGGCCACGGCCCGGGCCGAGACGGCCGACGTTGGCGAATGGACCCGATTTCGAGCCGCCGACGCACAAACCGACGATCTGGGCACCGATCAATGGGATGTCGTCCTCAGTCGATTCGGGGTGATGTTCTTCGACGACCCGGTGGCGGCGTACACCAACATTGCCAGCGCCGTTCGTCCCGGGGGTCGGCTGGTGTTCTGCTGCTGGCAGCCCCTGGACAACAACGACTGGATGTTGGTCCCCGGACTCGCTGTCGCCCAACACGTCGAGCTGCCGCAGCGAGCGTTCGGTGACGCTCCGGGACCGTTCTCGATGGGAGACCCGGACCGGGTTCGCACGATTCTCGGAGCCGCTGGGTTTGATCAGGTGAACGTCGACCCGTTCCTTTGTTCGGTGTTGCTGGCGGGTGGCGGCTCGATCGACGACACCATCACCTACATGACCACTAGTGGCCTGGGACGAGCCCTGCTCGAGAACGCCCCCGAACGCGAAGCGGCAGCTGCGATCGAAGCGGTACGCCAGACACTGGCACCTCTGCACGATGGTGATGGCATCCGCCTCGGCGCCGCGGCATGGATGATCACCGCAGTCTTGCCGCCGACTCAGCCGGCCGAGCTCATCTTGCCGTAGTCGACGGTGAACCACCGCTGTGGGGTCATGGTGACCTTGATCGGTTCATCACCGTGGCCAACATTGTCGGTGTAGAGGTCGCCGAACTCGTCGCCCAGATACCGACGGGCCATCGGGCGTAAATCGGACTCGATATCGGAGGGATCGATCGCTGAGGCCCCTTCCACCGATACGTAGCGGTAGGGCTGTCCCTCGTCTTGGGCGCAGAGACTGAATCGCCCGGCCGCCGCCAACAGACGTCCCTTGAGGGATCGACCATCGGTGAGCAGCCAAAGATCGCCCCCCGGCCGGTAGTCGTACCAGACCGGCACGGTCAGCGGCGGACCGTTGTCTCTCTCGATGCTCATGACACCAACGTGCACGTCGGCCAAGAAGGCCTCGCGCTCGTCGTTCGACATCTGCAACTCACCCATGTATCGCTCCGTCCATGTCCGACCCGAACTCCGGGTAGATCATGGCCCCATGGGTGGACCAACGCGGCATCCACGGCTGAAACCGTGGATACCGCGACGGTCAGCTGAACTCAGCGGCGACGGTGGTGGTCGTCATCGTCGTCGTCGTCGTCATCATCATCGTCGTCATCGTCATCGTCATCATCATCATCATCATCATCATCATCGGAGTCCTCGAACTCCAGGCCGATGATGGCGGCGTCGTGATCGGAGCTGCGGAACGGCGTCGTCGGGTCGAACAGAGAGTCCTGATAGTCGGACTTGAACGACGTGTCGTAGTCGAAGACGTCGGGCTCATCGGCATTGATGTGCCACTCCGTTGCACCGGTGACCGAATCGGTCAGCGACGAACTCGACATCACGTAGTCGAGGTATCCGTACTGGCCGTCGAACACGAAGCTGTAGGCGTACTCGCCGTCTTCCTCGGCGCCGACCAGGTCGGTGAATCCAGCGGCCTCGAGAGTGGCGATGGTGTCCTCATGGTCGTAGGAGTTGAGATCTCCCACGATCAGCCAGTCTTCGTCGACCGTGCCGGTTGGGTTGGTGGCAAGCCAGCTGACCAGTTCAGCAGCCGCCAGTGTGCGGGTGAGGGCACAACTTCCAGCCAACGGGTGATCATCGCCGGCCCCACACGACGAGCCCTTCGACTTGAAGTGATTGACCACGACCGAGAAGACCTCGCCGCTGTCGTTGTCTCGGAAGCTCGCCGCTACCGCAGCGCGGTTTCGGTCGCGACCGGACCCAAGAGGGTCGAGGAAGGCAGGGGTGTCGAGGATGGCCGGTGCGCCGACCGGGCTCACCGACTCCGACTTGTAGATGAGACCCACCTTGATGGCATCGGTACCCACCACACTGTCGTCGCCGGCTGCGATGTAGCTGTAGGTGCCGGCGCCGAGGCGAGCATTGAGACCATCGACGATGTCGGCCAGAGGTTCGACACCGATGGTGTTCTCTACCTCCACGAGACCGACGATGTCGGCATCGAGGCCCTCGAGTGCGTTGAGCAACTTGACCCGCTGACGCTCCAATTCCCCGTCGTTGTCGGCGCCGCGACATCCGATATCGCTGAGCGGGTCGGGCCCGCAGTTGGAACCGCTGACATCGACCGTGAGGAAGTAGTTGAGTGCGTTGAGCGTCGCGACCGTGATGTCACCACTGACATCACGGGGCTTCTTCGGAGCCTTGGTCTGCTCGAAGTCATCGAAGCCGTCCTCGGCCCACGGAAGAATCCGGTGCTGGCCGAAGCTGAAGTAGATCGGCCCGGTCAACTCGGTGACCTGATCTCCGCCGCGGAAGGCGTTGTCGAGAGAGAACAGTTGACGGTTGATCGGGTGAATCGGATTGCTCGGATTCTGGAAGCTGTTTCCGTCGTCGACCGTGATGCGGCTACGAAGGTTGAGATCGAGCCGGTCGGCGGCTTCCTGGGTGTCCTGGCCGAACAAGGCCGTCGGGTTGAACGGTCGGTCCTCGCCCGGGGCGGGCAAGGCCACGACGATCTCACCGAAGCGGTCGTAGTTGAAATACTCAGAAATGACCAGTTCCTGCGGTAAGCGGACGGCCATGCCCTCGACGGCTTCGAGATCGCTCACATCCGCCAACGGGAACGAGACATCCGAGGGTGTGGCGACCCGTGGGGCGACAGCGAGAACCTCGACAGAGGCGAAGCTTCCGAGCTGGGTATTGCCGAAGCGTTCCTCGACCGTTCCCTCGACACGGACGACATCGCCCAAGTTGACATCGTCGTTGTTGAAGTTGAAGACGAAGACACCTTCGGAGGTGAGGGGATCGGCGTCAGCGTCGGAATCCTCTTCTTGTACGAAGAAGCCACGAAGCGCTGGGGCCGGGCCCTCTTCATCACCGACGACAACACCTTCGACGATCACACGCTGCCCGACCATCGGCGACGCCGAGCCGGGTCCCTGAACGTCGTGGATGAGAGCCTCAACCACGGGAACTGGTGGGGCCGGGCATGTCACGTCGGGAGTGGGGTCGTTGAGTGCGCCGGGTGACGCACAGAACGGTCCGCCCCATGCGCCGGAAGCGGCGCGCTGGAGGGACTGATCATCGAGAGTGGACGAGGTTTCCGATACGCCGAGGTTGGTCGACACCAGGCCAATGGCGGCGCCGTTGGTCGCGGTGAGCACTCCTTCGTAGCTGAAGAACTCGGTGACTGTTCCTGATCCATCGACCAAGGCCACTCCGTCGGGTGCACCGTTCTGGATTCCACTGATGGGGAAGTTCGCAACTCCGAGTCCGCCACCAAGATCAGGAACCGAACCCGAGAGGGCGACCGTGTTGTAGACGCCTCCGCCATTGCCGTTGTAGAGAACCAACGACCAGCCGGTGAGGTCGGTACCGGCCGCCGCCGCGACTTCGATCGCCTCGTTGGCATCGGCGCCGGAGTTGTCGTAGTGGATTTCGTTGATGGTCACAGCGCTGCCGCCGGCCACGAATCCAGACGCTGGAGAGATCGGACTGAGCCCAAGCAGGCCCACCACGATTCCCACGCTCATTACTGTCCACCAACGTGTCCGCATATTCACTCCTTGTTGTGATTCGTCTCGATCCAGCCATGAGGCAACCACAGCGCGTGACCCTCAATGGTGTTGACCGTGAGCGAGACCGTAGTCCGCGAAGCCAAGGTGTGCTTGCTAACTTGAGGGCATGTCAATCAAGGGCGACTACGAGCCAGGACCATGGGACTGGGTACGCGAGCAGACCGAGGAATATGAGGCAACGGGTGGAACCCGCGCCAACACTCTCCGGGATACCGGACTGCCGATCATCGTGGTGACCACGGTCGGTCACAAAACTGGAAAGGTGCGCAAGGTTCCCCTGATGCGTGTCGAGCACGAGGGCGAATACGCCTTGGTGGCGTCAAAGGGGGGAGCGGTCGACCATCCGGGTTGGTATCACAATCTCATCGCCGATCCCCACGTAATGGTCCAGGACGGACCGGAGCCCTTCGACGCCGAAGTGCGAATGGTCACCGGCGACGAGCGTGCGAGATGGTGGGAGCGCTCGGTTGAAGCGTTCCCCACCTATGCCGACTATGCCGCCAAGACCAACCGCGAGATTCCGGTCTTCGTGGCAACCCCCTTCGCCGGCACCTAGTCGACGCCGGGCCCTGCCTCTGATTGTCTGTTGGGGTGACCAACCTCTCTACCTATGAGGCTGCCGGCCTCTACGACCCCGCCGACGCCGACCATGAGCGGGCGCGGGAACTGTTGTTTCGATTGGAGGACTTCGGGCTGAGTCCGGCCGAGATCGTGTCCGCAGCGAAGACCCTGACCCTTTCCGACCTGGCCGATAGTGTCGACTGGGGGCCGGTGCCAGAGCTGACCTTCGAGCAGGCGGCGTCGCAGATCGGCATCAGTGTGGAGGAACTCGACCGGGTGCGCCGTAATGCTGTGTTGGCTCCTAGGCCGTTCGACCGTCCGGCATTCACGGTCGCCGAGGTAGCGGCGTTGGCGGGCCTGCAAAGCGGCGGCGAGATGTTCACCGTCGAGGAGTCGAATCATTTCGCCCGCGTTCTCGGTTCTTCCCTGGGCCGAATAGCCGACGCTGCAGTGTCGCTGTTCCTGATTGATGTGGAGGGCCCGCTCCTCAACGCCGGCGGCTCCAGCGTCGACGTGGTCAAGGAGAACTTCAGGGCGTCCGGAGCACTCGATGTGATGGCAGCGACGATGGATCCACTGCTGCGGATGCATCTGCAGGATGCGATTCGGCGGAGTCGGGAGTCGCGACATCCAGAGGACGACGCCCACATCTCGCGAATGGCGATCGGCTTCGTCGACCTGGTCGGCTTCACAGCGTTCAGCGAGAACGTGCCGGTGGCCGAGCTCGGTCTGCTCGTTCGGCGATTCGAGGATGCCGCATACGACCTCGTGGCCGACAACGGTGGACGGGTGGTCAAACTCATCGGAGACGAGGTCATGTTCGTTTCCGTGGAACCTCAGGCAGCGATCGCGATCGCCATGTCGCTCGTCGAGGAATTCCGAGAGGACCACGTGACACCTCGCGGTGGTCTCGCTTACGGAAAGCTGCTGGCGCGTGGAGGCGACTACTACGGCCGGATCGTGAACCTGGCTTCACGCATTGGCGACATGGCGGTGCCGTGCGAACTGCTGGCTACGCAGCGGTTTTCCGAGCGATGCCCGGACTACGACTTCGAGCCGGCCGGACGACGCCAGGTCAAAGGCCTCGACGCTCCGGTGTCCCTGGTCTCGATCAGTTGCTGAGCGGGAGGCCGGCTTGTGTCCATGCCGCGACTCCGCCGTCGATGTCGGCCACATCCGAGAAGCCCAGTTGCTTCATGAGGTCGCGTGTCTGACCGCTCCGGTTTCCGGAGCGGCAATAGAGGAGGTAGGGGGTCTCAGGGTCGAGTTCGGCAATGCGATCGCTGAATTCGTCACCGTAGAAGTCGATCATTGTGGCGCCCTCGATATGACCCGCGTCGAACTCCTCAGCCGTACGCACATCCAACACGACCAAGTTGTCGGGCGGATCGTTGAGGATCCCAGCTCCGTCTTGAGGGGTGACCAGCCGCACTCCGGCTGCCCTTGGGGTGGAATCGGTGGTGGTGGTTCCTGAGCCGCAGGATGCCAGCAACACGCTCGCAATCAACAGTCCGAGGATGATCGATCGAGGGCTTCGCATGCCGCAAATTCTACTGGCGCCCCCAGGGGGTCAGCCCATCTGGGTGGTGTGGGTGGGCTCGATCACCATCACCACGCGCTGGTCGCCCGGCTGATGGAACGGGTACTCGTCGAGCCCCATGTACTTCTTGGCCATCGAGTTGATGAACGCCAGCGAGGCGTCGTCCTCGACCTCCGCCACGCTCCCTCTGATTTCGAGGTAGCGATAGGGGTTGTCGGGATCGGTGCCCGACAACGCGATCGCCGGGTTGGCCTGAAGGTTGCGAAACTTCTGCCTTCCGCGAGTGAGGGAGAACCGGATCTGGGAACCATCCCAGGCGGCCCATACGGGTGAACTTTGCACCGCGCCATCGGGTCCGGTCGTGGCGATATGCCAGAAGACCTTCTTGTCGAGGATGTCGGCGTACTCGGTTGGAATGATGCTCATAGCAGTGGACAACCTCAACCCCCCGACCCCTTATTCCCCCCGGCCGTCCGAAATCAGGGCGCCAGGGCCACACGGATTGTCGGTTGGGCGCCCTGATTTCGGACGAAGAGGAGGGGGTGGGGTCAGGCCGGGTGGATGGTGACGGAGCGCTGGCCGTGGGGGGCGACGAGCATCGCTACGTGGTTGTGGTCGACCGACAAGGGCCGATCGTCGGGCCTCTCATCGAGACGAACCGACTCGGCCCCGGCAATCGGAATACCCAACTCGAGGACTGCGTCGTGTGGAGAATCGGTTGGGTTCATCACCCGGACCACGATCCCGTCGCCGTCCTCGGCCGGCTTCACGGTGGTGATCACGAGATGCTCGCTGCTCATGGACAACAAGGAGCGGCCGTCTTCCAAGATCGGCGTTGGTCCCGCCAACACACCGCGCAATCCGGTTGTTGCGGCGCATACCCGAGCTGGTGTGACCCCCTCCAAGAGAGTCACTGAACAGCGCGTCGTTCCGTGCCGCTGGGCTCCGGGGACCTCCATTTCGGGACCCGCCGGAACGGTCCTGGAGTCGAGGTCGTAGCGCGCCAGCCACCCGATCGACCGCAATAGGGTGAGGAAGAGAGTGCCTTCGGAGTCGACCTCGCCTTCCTGCAGTCCGGCCGCGAGCACTGTGAGCCCGTTGACCTCGACCATCCCGTGGTGACAGAACGTTGATGGGGCCACATGAGCCCACCCCTCGGCATCGGCAGGGCCCGGAGTCCTCCGGGTGACATCGAACGTGGTCGCGGCGGTGAATTCCGCGACAGGGCTTCCGGTGGGAAACGCCAGTCGCAGTCGGTGATCGTCTGCAGTGTTGTGGACAGCCACCTCTACGTGAACTCCCGGCACGCCAGGAGCGATCGATATCGACAGATCGATCGTGACGTCCGTGGTGTCGGACGACCTGACGCGTCGAGAATCGTCGAGACCAGACGGGAGCTTGTGTACGCGTTGGATGTGGAGCGTCTGGATGCCCGAAGCGTGTCTGTGTCGTTCGGCTTCGACTCTGACGATCTCAGAATCGGTCGAGTCGCCAACCCGATCGAAGTCGTAGCTGTCGCCTCGATCGCCGACGTCGTCGATCGCGAAAAGGCCGGAGAGCCGGAGTGAATCCGTCTCCACGGTGACGCAACCGTCGGATTCGGCAACGACACGGATTCCGGGAAGGCTGATCTCGCGACCGTTGTCGATGGTGTCGGACTCCGGCTCGGAGATTGTCAGCTCGTAGCGCCGTGAACCGAAGGCGGGAACGTCGGTCGCAACGAACTGGACATCGAGCGCCGACTGACCAGGGAGCCATCTCACCCGATTCGGGTCAGTGGAGGCGACAACCCGTGCAGGCGAGCCGTCGATCTCGAAACCGACCGCCCCGAGACTGGCCTCCACCACAGAGTGCATGCCCGGCACTCCCAGCTCAACGGTGAACGCCGGGTGGGCGTCGAGGGGGATGGTCACGACGGAGGTCTGGGGGCGGCCAGTCGGATTGAACACAGCGACAGCGAGGTCGCCGAGATCTGGGACCTCGCGATCGATACCGCGTCCGGCCAGACGATCGAGAATCCTGCTGATTGTCTCGTTGGCGAGCCCTTCGGAGTCGTCGTATCGGGACTCCATTCGCCGGTGAACCGCATCGATGGAGCAGCCACAGATCGAGTCGTGGGCCTGGTTCATCAGGAGCGACCGCCACGAGTTTCTGATCGAAGCAGTCTCGTCGGCGAGACCCAGCGCCCGTCCCAGAGCGGCCCACGGTTCGGTCCAGCGGAGGAGCAGATCCTCGCAGTGTCTGTTCCGGATCTTGAGATTTGTGCGTGTCGACCAAACGCCGGGAAGAAGGTTGGCGGTTCGGCCCCCCACGAGCTCGCCTTCGAACTCGGGCAGATCATCGATTTCGACATTGACGGCGTTGTCGAGCGAACCACGAACGACGGATCCGCCGACCTCTTGTTGAAGAGGCTCGAGCAGGTCGGTGATCGTCTGATCGGGGCGAGTGTGGTCGAACCCGTTCATGACGATCACCGGCACCTCACCGGCACGTCGCAGGCGTCGGACGATTGTCGACAGTTCGTCGACCGCGGCCGACGTGTCCCGCGGTGGACGAGAGGCCGCGAAGTAGCCGTCGGTGAGATGAAACGCTCGAACCGAACTCCCGTCGGGAGCCTGCCAGAGCCATCGGGGGCCGAGGTCGTCGAGTTCGTTTCCGTTGCCGCGCCAGTAGACGAACGTCGTGAGTCCGAAACCGGCGAAGAGTTGGGGGAACTGTGCCGGGTGCCCGAACGAGTCCGGGACGTACGCGACCTCCGATGTGGGCCCGAAGTCGGCGGCGGCCCTGGCGCCCTCCAAGAGGTTGCGCACGTGAGACTCCCCTGAGGGCAGAAGTGAATCGGGTTGTACGTACCACGGCCCGATAGTGAGGCGACCCGACGAGATTAGATCGACCAGCTGATCGCGGCGACCGGGCCTGACCGTCGTGTAGTCCTCCAGCACGATGATCTGGCCGTCGAGAACAAACCTGAACTCGTCGTCCTCGGAAGCCAGGTCGAGTACCTGATCGACCGCATCGACCAGACGGGCTCGAAAGCCCTGCATGGTGCGGTACCACTCGCGATCCCAGTGGAAGTGCGAGACAATCACGGTGGTGGAGGCGGCCGCAGGAGTCATCGTTGCGACGCTAGGGGAGCACGAAGGCGCTGGAAAGTGGATCTGGTCGTGAGCGATTCCGTCAAGATAACTGCCTAATGCGTGAGCACTCACGGACTTGGTAGCATGTCGACATGAACGTGGAGCTCTCCCAATCGCCCGACCAGAAGATCGTGCTGGCGGTGGCATCGGCGTGGTATCAGCTCGAACGACGCCTCGATGGCGCACTATCAAGCATCAAGGGCATCAGCTTCGCCGAGTATCGACTCATGCGTGGCCTGGCCGACGCTCCATCGGGCCAAGCCAGCCGGGTCGACCTTGCCGAGGCCGTCGGCCTCACCCCATCCGGGGTCACCCGAGCCCTTCGGCCGCTCGAGAAGCTGGGATTCATAGAAACAGCGCGAAGCAACCGAGATGCCCGCCTGGCGCTGGCGTCGCTCACCGATCAAGGTCTCGAGCTGGTGAGCGACGCTTCGGGAGTTGTCGACGATGTCGCCGCTCAACTGTCGGCCAGGGCGCCGTCGATGGCGGGGCAGAGGGAATTGCTTGTCGGGCTGCTCAACGAGCTTGCCGGTGCCTGAGCAGGAGTTCACGGCCACGGTGGTGGGCGCCGGACCGGCCGGTCTCATGGCTGCGGAAGTTCTCGCGACAGCAGGAGTCGATGTCACCGTCTACGACCAGATGCCGTCGGCGGGCCGCAAGCTACTGCTGGCCGGACGAGGTGGCCTCAACATCACTCACAGCGAACCGCTCGAAGCGTTTCTCGAACGATACGGCTCGGCTCGCGCCCGTCTGGCCGACGTGGTGGCCGACTTCGGCCCGAGCGATCTTCGTGACTGGTGCGTCGGACTGGATGAGCCAACGTTCGTCGGGTCGAGCGGTCGGGTGTTCCCTGAGTCATTTCGGTCCACGCCGTTACTGCGTGCGTGGCTACGACGCCTCGACTCCCAAGGGGTGAAGCTCCGAGTCCGACATCGGTGGCGGGGCTTCGCCACGGGCGAGAATGGAGGCCCCGACGGCACCCGTTCGCTGTTCACAGACGCCGACGGGTCCACGGTCGAGGTGAGAGCCGATGTCACGATCATGGCCTTGGGCGGAGCCAGCTGGCCGCGCACGGGTTCCGATGGCGGCTGGGTGGCGGAACTCGTCAGGTGCGGTGTGGACGTCGCGCCGCTGCGGCCGGCCAACTGCGGAGTGCGAGTCGGCTGGACCGAAGAGTTCGCCGAACGATTCGCCGGCGTGCCCCTCAAGAACGTGGCGGTCGGCGTCGGCACCCCGACCGTTCGTGGCGACGCGATGGTCACGAAATCGGGACTCGAAGGAGGGCCGGTCTACGCCGGTTCGTCCGACGTTCGGGCTTCTCTCGACCTTGGCGACAGCTGCACCCTCAGTGTCGATCTCAGCCCCGATCTTTCGATCGACCGATTGGCCGAGCGGCTCCGTCAGTGCCGCAGACCCAAGGACTCAATCTCGACGTGGCTTCGCAAGGGCCGGCTCGCTCCAGTAGCGGTGGCGTTGATGAGGGAGTGCACGGGCAATCAGATCCCCGACGACCCGGAGCGCGTCGCCCGGTTGGCCAAACTGGTGCCCGTAGCGGTCGTCGATCTGATGCCGATCGATCGGGCCATTTCGACCGCCGGAGGGGTGACCTTCGACGAGATCGACAGTTCGTTCATGCTGCGTCGAGTCCCCGCTGTGTTCGTGGCCGGAGAGATGCTCGACTGGGAGGCGCCCACCGGTGGATACCTGCTTCAGGCGTCGTTTTCGACGGCGGTGGCGGCGGCTCGGGGAGCCATTGCCATGCTGTTCGACTAGTCGCGGGAACTGATTGCCGGCTCGGTTCGTCTCACTGGTGAATCACCTTCATGAATTGAATCAGGAGAAGAAGATGTCGAAGAGAAAACATGCGATCAGACTGGCGGCTGTTTTGGCCGCCGTTGCCCTGACAGCGGCGGCGTGCGGTTCCGGAAGCGACGACAGCGATGCGACCGTGGAAGCCGACACGGTGGGGATCAACGACGCCGGTGAGCTGCCTTTGGCCGACGACTCAGACTCCGACGACGGAGCGGTGGTTGCCGCGGCTTGTGCCCCTGGTGAACCCGACTGCGAGGACACTCTTGTGAGTGACACCGTCGTGACCGATCTACCGTCCACCGATCAGGAGGAAGCCCCCGAGACCGATCCCAGCGCTGTGAGCTCGTCGGGGATGCCGGTTGACGGCGGCTTGACGATTCCGGAGGCGCTGGCGACCGATGCCACGGGAGTCCTCGCCGTGACCGGCAAGCTGTTCGGCGACGAGACAGGAGTTCGTTTGTGTGAGGGGTTGGTGGGTCTCGGCGAACGCTACGGATGCGACGGAGTGAGCCTTCCGCTCGACTCGCTGGACCTCGAAGTGTTCGGTTCCGCGGTCGTGTACCACGAAGGCATCACCTACATCGAAGAGCCCGTGACACTGTTCGGCGAAATGGTCGATGGATCGTTCGTATTGGCGGACCACGTCGCCTGACGGGTCGCTCAACCAGCGACAGAGGCATCCTCGGGTTGCCAGCCCGGTCGGTTCCAGACATGGCCGACCTTGTTGCGCCAACCCTTGGCGCGCCGAACGTCGCGGGCGATATCGGCGAACTCGTGGTAGCCGATCTTGACCGGGTTGTAGGTCTTGATGTTCTTGGTGAGCCCGTACTTGATCCGCCTTACCTCGGGCTCGAATGTGCCGAACAGCTTGTCCCAGGTGATGAGGATTCCGGCGTAGTTCTTGTCGAGATACTGGGGATTGGCACCGTGATGAACGCGGTGGTGTGAGGGAGTGTTGAGAACGGTCTCGGCCGCCGGGGAGAGCCGGTCGATGGCCTCGGTGTGAATCCAGTACTGGTAGAGAAGATTGAGTTGGCCGGCTCTTGCGGTCTGGGCCGCCGTGAAACCCACCAACGGCATCGGGAAGAACACCCACGACAGCAGGTAGCCGGACCAAGGCTGGCGCAGAGCGGTCGAGAGGTTGTAGTACTCGCTCGAATGGTGGGTGACGTGATTGGCCCAGAAGATGCGCTTCTCGTGTTGCCACCTGTGATCCCAATAGTAGAGAAAGTCCCAAGCAACCATTGCCGCCAGAAGGCCACCCTTCTTGGCGCCGAGATTGGCGACGCGCTTTCCGAACAACGCGTCGTGCGCGCGGCCCAGCAGCCCGGCCATGGCGAGGTTCACCGCCACGTTGCCGGCCAGCATCGCGAGACTGGCCTTGGTGTCGCGACTCTCGTAGCCGGCCGGGATCAGCGGATCGGGCGGCTGAGATGGGTCGGACAACTGCTCCTTGGTCCAGTCGTCGAGATCTCCGGGGGAGCGGAGCTCGGGTTGGTTCTTCAGTGCTTTGGCTTCGGCCAACATCGTGATGATGAACAGGGGCCCCGAGGCCATGTCGACTTTGTTGATCGGGAGTGGGCGTTTCACGGCCGAAATCCTAGGCCGCCCACCCCAACCCTCCGAAATCAGGGCGTGGGGGCCACAAGGATTGTGGCCCCCACGCCCTGATTTCGGAGGGTTGGGGGATGAGGGGGTTGGGGGACGATGAGGGGGAGACGGATCGACGGGGTTGAGGTGGCATGATCAAGTCCATCGAATCCTCCCCGTCGCGGCCACTACTCGGCATGAGCGTGCAGCTGTGTCGAGCAATGCACTGGACAGCGGTGTCCTGGTCATTGTTGGCGATCGCCGGCCTGGCTCTTGCATCGCCGTTGGATGTTCTCGATCATCGCCCCGGTGGCGCTGCGTTCGAGATCTCGGAGAGGCCGATCTTCATGGGCATGTTCGTGGTCGGCATCCTGCTGGCGCTCAAATGGGAGATCGTCGGCGGAATCGTCTCCGGGTTCACCGCCTCGGGACTGATGGTATTCGCCTACCAGCAGCTGAAGCCGACGCAGGCCCTGATCGTGATTGTCGCCTTCTCGGTGCCGGCCATTCTGTGGATTGTCATCGACATCAACGACAACAGCCGGGGGGTGGCCGCCCTCGGTCTGCTACTCGCGATTGCCGCGGTGGTCGCCGGTGCAGTCGTCGCCTCCAACATCTACGACGACCTGTTCGGCCCGACGCACCCGACATCGAGCGCCTCGGCCCTTCCGGAGTCCGAGCTCGACTGGATCTGGTCTGGGGCGGTCTCCCAGGACTCATTTTCGGTCACGGCACGGTTGGACGACGACGATGCCGAGTCCGTACGTCTGATGGTCGCATCCCTTGGGGACTTCTCCGATGGAACCGCCGGCCCGCCGGTGACGACCGACGACCACGACATCGCACGGTTCACAGCGTCCGGTCTCGACCCGGACACGCTCTACCACTACGCCGTTGAGGTCGATGGCGAGATCGACCGAACCCGGGCCGGAACGGTTCGTACCTTCCCGGCAGGACCGGCATCGTTCAGCGTCGCCATTGGATCGGATGCCCGTGTCGGATCCAACGGAGCGGTGTTCGACGAGATCCTCTCTACTGAGCCCCTTCTCTATTTGGTTCCAGGAGACCTCCACTACGCCGATATTGCGAAAGCGAATGTCGGACAGTTCGAGGACGTTCTCGACCTGACCCTCACCAGGACCGGCCCGGCTGCGCTATATCGCTCGGCTCCGGTCGCCTACGTGTGGGACGACCATGACTTCGGGGGAGATGGATCCGATGGTTCCACTCCGAGTGCAGCAGTGGCCCACGAGATCTACCGGCGTTACGTTCCCCACTATCCGCTGGCCGGTCCGACCGCGGCGATCTACCAGTCTTTCAGCATCGGGCGGGCTCGGTTCATCCTCACCGACGGCCGATCGGCACGCAGCCCGGTCGGGATGCCGGACGGTCTCGGCAAGTCGATGTTGGGGGTCGATCAGTTGGCGTGGCTCAAACAGGAGTTTCTCGAGGCGTCCGAGTCTCACGAACTGATCGTGTGGGTCAACCCGCTTCCCTGGATCTCCGAGGCGACGCCCGGAGCCGACGACTGGGGTGGCTTCGCAACCGAACGAGCCGAAATCGCCGATTTCATAGCCGACAACGAGATCGGTGGGCTCGTCATGCTCAGCGGTGATGCCCACATGCTTGCCATCGACGATGGCACCAACAGCGACTTCTCGACGGCCGGAGGCGCAGCATTTCCGATCATGCACTCGGCTGCGCTGGATCGCCCGGGAAGCGAGAAGGGTGGCCCTTACAGCGAAGGCACTATTCCCGGTGGCGGTCACTTCGGCCTGTTGACCGTGGCCGACGACGGGGGACTGTCGATCGAGGTCTCGTTGTCGGGGAGAAACTGGCTCGGCGAGGAACTGATCGCCCACCGGTTCACTGTGGAATCGGGTCGCTGATCTCGGATGTCGATCCGCTGCCATCACAACTGTCGTGATGGGTGGCGTCGGATGCGACGCTGTAGACGATGATCAAAAGGGCTAGCGCGATCAGGAAACCGGCCAGTTGGTCAGTCGGCCAATGCCCGCCGGTACGGATCGTGTCGATCCAGGCCAGACCCCACACGCTGACGGCAACGACCGCGGTGAGGTTGCGTGCCAGCTTGCTGCCGGTGATCACGTGGATCACCAGGGGAAGAATGAGCAAGAGCAGCGGTAACTGGATGGAGTGACCGCCCGGGAACGAGGTGAACTCGCCGGCGTGGGCGCTTTGCGGTGGGCGGAGTCGGTGAGTGATCCAGCTCAATGTCACGTTGAGGAGACCACCGCCGACGATGGCCGCCGGGTAGGCGATCGACACGATTCGGCACTTGAGTGTGAGCATCGACACCGCCACGGCAATGACGATGGCAGGAACTGGCTGACCGAGTCGGTTCAGCCACGCCGGACCCCACCGATCGACGTCGTTGCCGGCTTCGAGCCAGTCGAAGTACAACCTTTCGTCGATGGAAAGAAGCCAGTCTTCGGCGAAGACGACGATCAGTCCACCGATTGCCACAACCGCAGCGATGACCATGACCGCGTATCTTGCAGCCGGTGAGACCGACGCCCAAATGGATGTTGAGCTGGCAGGTCGTCCGGGGGCTGTTCTCCGCACTATGAGAGGGACGGCCGGCCAGCGCCATGCTGCCAATCCGGCGGCGCCGCCGATGGCCAGGAGCGTGACTGCCCCGCTAAGGCTGAGGCCCCACCCGGCCACTGATCCACCCTCGGACCAGTAGGAGTTGGACGCGGAGATGGTCAGGAAGGCGCCAACGGCGAGGCTGACCAGAGCGGCGACCAGATAGTGACGTCGTGGCCGAAGGCCGGTTGGGCTGATGACCGCGGAGTCGTAGCCGTGGATCGCTCCCTCTGCCATGAGTGCGGCCACCGGATGGGCCTGTCGGCGGAGTCGTTCACGTCCACGTGTGCTGCTGATCGACTCGGTGAGGCCGACCAGAACCGACATGAGCGCTCCGGCTCCCATGAGGCCGGCCACGAAGACGTTGAGCTGCGTGGAGGTGTCGTCCCACTTCTGTGACGGAAGACGTCGCGGCGCGAAGCCGACGCTCGTGTCGGGCTCCGGGGCCGACTCCATGTCTGCATTGGGGGCTGGACCCGGGTCGGCGGTCTGGATCACAACCACCCCTTCGGTGCCGTCGACGAGGATGCACGGCTGGCCTTCCTCCATTTCGAGACGGGCTATCAGGCCCGGAACATTGGCAACCGCCGGCATGCCGAGTTCGCGGGCGACGATCGCGGCGTGCGACAGCGGGCCACCCTGCTCGACGATCACGGCACCAGCGGCCATGAACAGCGGCGCCCACGAGGCGTCGGTGCTTGTCGCTATCAGTACTTCACCTCGACGAAGCTGACTGGTGGCCGGCGACGTGACCACCCTCGCCGGCCCCTCGAAACGGCCGGGGCTTGCGCTCCAGCCCTCGAATCGCTCGCCGGTGACATCGGCGGTGGTCACCGCCGGCGGTTCTCCGGTCCACACGAGAGGTAGCGGCCCTGACTGATCTGCCTCGGCGTTGCGGCGGCGTCGAAGGGCGATCGTCTCCTGCGTGGGTCCCTGCCCTCCGACCAGCACCTCGATCTCACCGACTCCGAGCATCTCCACGTCGTCAGCCGTTTCGAGCAGCCCTCGGTCGACGAGTCGCTTACCGATCTCGAGATTGCAGCGTCGCACCGCTCCGCCGAGGATGAGCACTGCGGCCTTGGTGCGCTCGCGACGCTGCAGGAACTCTGCAGCGTCGGACGCTTCGCGGCGAAGGAACTTTCGCCGCACGTCCATCAGTTGACTCGTAACGAATCGAGCCCATTTCCACTTCGGGTCGGCGACAAGGATCTTCTCGAGCTCGACCCGCTCGTCGACCCGTCGGTGGACCGCCCCGGTGGAGCTGGGATGTTCCAGCTCTTGGTAGACGGTCATCCAAGCAAGGTTGGGGACCTCGTCCCAGGTGGGCCCGGCGAAGATCCCTGTGGAGCCGGCGCGACGTAGGGCCGAGTGGAAGGTCGTCAGCACCTGCGACCCGGACTCGCTATCGCGGAGGTTGTCGTGGGCGACATCCCAGTCTTCGACGGCGGCCGCGCGCAACTCAGGATCCGACGAGAGCTTCTCCACGACCTCATCGAGCGCCAGCGCGATCCGTGACCTTCGGTCGGCCGGATCAGCGGCGGTCAGCTTCTGGACCGCAACGCTGGCATCGGGGCTGTCCATGTATCTGGAAAGGAAGACCTCCACGCTGCGGTAGGCCGCCGCCGCCATCGCCGCCACGGTGATCTCGACGGCCACCACCCGTTGCGAGAGATGGAGGATTCGGTTCCAGTAGGCGAACAGTTCGGCATCGTCGAACGATTCGAGGTCGGGCTCTTGTTCGATGACGTTGTTGACGGCCTGAATCACCAGTTCGGATTCCTCGGCCGCGTTGCGGCGGGCCCGAAGCACCCGCACTCCCTGGCTGGCGCCACTCTTGCCCGAAGCCTCCATGGCCTCGTCGCAGCAACGATTCGTCTCGGCCGACGGTATTGCCTCTCCGAAATACTGCTGTTCGAGTTCGTCGGGTGAGCCACCGGGAATGGAGCCGGCGGCATCACGCATGGCATCGAGGTTCAGAGCGGCCCGGCCACGGAACCGTCCGATGAGGGCGTGTTCGTGGGTCAGAACGTCCGCTCCACCTCCGAGCACATCGAACAGGTAGCGGAATCCGTTCTCCACTAGCCAGCTGTTGATTCCCCATGACAGAGGCGCCGACACTCCGGGGAGCATCTCGGCGATGCCGGCCGTGGTGTAGGTGGTCTCGGCACCGCACGAGAAATCGAAGCCATCGTCGGTGCGCGACTCGTCGTCCGTGGTGGTGATCGGGCGAGCCTGCACCAGGTAGAGGTCATTGTCGTGAATAGCGAACTCGATGTCCTGCGGAGCTTGGAGTTCGTCTTCGAGACGCATGGCCTCGCGGGCCAGGTCGGCCAGCGGCGGCGAGATGGCCGCGAACTCCTCGATGATGTTTTCGCGGTCGATCACGTATGCGTCCGGTGTCAGCTCACCCGACACGAGCTGCTCGCCAAGTCCGGCGACGACCTCGAGGCGAACGGAATTGGAATTCCCCCCCGGATCGATGGTGAAAAGCACCCCGGCTTGGCTGGGATCGAGCATGCGCATGACCACGACTGCCATGTTGAGGTCGGCTTCGTCGATGCGCCTGAATCGTCGGTAGGCCGATGGTGCGGGATACCAGAGCGACGCCCACACCAGCCGCACGGCGTCGTGAACGCCATCGGTCTCAACATTCAGATACGACTCGTACTGCCCGGCGAACGATGCCGAATCGAGATCCTCGGCGGTGGCGGATGAACGAACCGCGACCCTCTCGCCGTCGCCGATCTCAGCGGCGAGATGGTCGATTGCTGTGGCGAGGTCGGATGGGAGCGGCACGGACAGGAAGAGTTCGTCGACCTTTCGACGATGGGTCTCGTGTTCGCTCGGATCGGGTATTTCGGCGTCTCGCAACTCGTCGACGAAGGCTGAGATCTCGGGGGTGGAGGCGAAGGCCTCATAAGCCGTCGTGGTGATGATGCCGGTGGCCGGGACCCGGACATTGAGCGCGACGAGACGGTCGAGGGCCGACCCCTTTCCGCCGGCGGTGAGGGGTCCGATTCCGTCGCCGCGGAGAACTGTGGTGAAGGCTGCGGTCATTCCTGGTCGACCGGATCCTGGCTGAAGCCGGCCCGAAGGCGACTCACGGCCCGGCTTCCCAAGTCGTCGACCGACTCGCCAGTGGCCGTGGACGTGCGGTCGAGCCAGGAGGCGAGGTCTCGTCGCAGCGTGACCGAACTCGATGCCAGGCTCGACAACGTGAGAGCCACAACGCCCACCAAAATGAGCGCGAACAGTACGGCGGTGCCAGTGTCGTCGTCCCTTACAGCGTCGACGAACCCGACCACGATGAGGACGGCCAAGGTCAGTGACGTGGCTTTTGTCGCGATTCTGGGATTCATCTGCATCACCTATCTGGAAGCTGTTCGGCCCGCCGAGAGTAACCGGTCGGGATTGCCGCATCTTCGTGCGTCGACCACCCACGCCCTGAAATCGGGGTTGGGGGTTGGGGTTGGGGCTTGGGGGTTCGCGTTACGGGAAGAGTTCGAGTGTGAACAGTCCGGGGCGGTTGGTGTTGGGGTCGGAGTCGAAGAAGGCGGCGAGGTCCTGAGCGCCGTCTCCGTCGTCAGCCGCATCGAATCTGAGGCGGAACTGGGTGACGTCTTGGCCGTTGGAGATATCGGCCACCACGGCGTCGGTCACATCGCATGTGAGCCCGTGCTCGCCCACTCGCGAACACTCGACAGCGACACCGTCGGGTATTTCGTCAAAGAGATCGGGCCCGAAGTCGACGTAGGACACCGACTCGGCACGGAGCGGCCCGAGGTCGTCGAACGGCGTTCCCGAGACCTCCAGGGAATCGGAGGTGAGCAAGGCGACGGTCGGATCGCCGAGATCCGGTGGAAGGGCGAAGGTGAGAAATGTCTGCACCCCGTCACCGTCCGGGAAGTTGGGATTGAGGTCGTCGCCGGCAAACAAACCGGTGCCCATTCCGGCGAAGCCCCGAGGGGTGTGGCCTTCGTCCGAACCGCCCTGGTTCGCCAGCCGGAGCACACCATCATCGGATTCGCTGCCGGATGCAGTGGTGGCTCCCGGGATTCCCGCAGCGACATCACGTGCGATCGATATCTCGGCGTCGGTCAACCCCATGCCGTTGGTACCGGAGAACATGAGCCGACTCTGGTCGTCGAGGGCGTGCTCGAGACTCAGAATGTGGCCGATCTCATGGCTCGACACGCGCTCATCGTGAACGCTGGACTCGTCGGCAACGAAGAAGACCCGTGAACCCCGAGGAGTGAACCCGTTGGCTCCTCCCGCAAATGCGAGGTAGAAGCCGTTGATCGCACCCGGTTCGGGAACGGTGAAACCCGGTCCGTCGCCGTCGAGGAATGATCCGGCATCACCAGAGATCAGGTCGGCGACGATGTCTCTGGGAAGTTCGATCGTATGAACCGTCACCGGATCGAAGGAGATCCCCGCAACGCTCCAGATGTCGCCGACTCGAGCGGCGATAGACCGCACCCCTTCTTCGGTCCGCTGCGATGAGAGCGAGGTCCCATTGGTGTCATCAGCCTCATGCACAACGTAGAGCGAGAGGGGGAATGTGATCACGCCCGTTCCCGTGTCGTCGGCCGAATCGGAGCCCGATGATCTCGACGCGCCGAATACCGCCGCGGCGATCGCCAAGGGAACAGCAATAAGGAGAAGTCGTCGCACGGGGCGAGAACCCGCGACCGGGCGCCGATCTTCCCCACCGTGCCGGTGGGAGGTCTCGGGGGGTCCATAGAGTTGGCCGTCGATGTCCACCCATGTCGCCAGCCCTTCGACAACCGATCGACCGAATCCGGCCGGCCGCGCCGGAGTGGTGTTGTTGCTCGCCACTCTCACTGCTGCGTTGACCGGCCCCGGTCAGACCATCGGCGTCGCGGTGTTCATCGATCACTTCATCGAGGACCTTTCGCTCAGTCGGGCCCAGGTCAGCGGGGCCTACCTCGTCGGCACCCTCATCGGCGCTTCGATGATGCCTTGGGTCGGACGATTCATTGATCGACGCGGGGTCCGTCGCGCTCAGATCATCATCGGCGTACTGTTTGCTCTGGCCCTAGCCAACATGTCGCGAGTCAACGGGCTGATCTGGCTGGTCGTTGGGTTCACGGGGATCCGACTCCTCGGCCAAGGTTCGCTGTCGTTGACGAGCACGGTCACCGTTTCGCTTCGGTTCCGCGAAAAGCGGGGTACGGCGCTGGGGTTGTTCGCAACCGTCTCAGGGGCGTTGATGGTGCTGACCCCGGTGGGGCTGGCGTTCCTGATCTCGGTTGTCGGTTGGCGTTCGACCTGGCTGGTCGCTGCGACGGTCATCCTGGTCACTGTCGTGCCATTCGCATGGTTCGGAATGCGAGGAATGCCCACAGGCAATGATCACGATGTCGTCAAGATCGATCCGGCCCAAGAGGACTCGCTGTCCGATCGGGCCCATGGTCGTGACTACGACCGGGCCGAGGCCATGCGCACCCGATCGTTCTGGATGCTCGCCGTGGTGACCGGAGCGGCCAGCATGCTGGCCACCGCACTGAACTTCCATCAGATCGATCTTCTGGGCGAGGCCGGATTCTCGGAGACCGCGGCGGCGGCGCTGTTCATCCCACAGATCATCGGCTCGACGCTGGCGGGACTCAGTGTGGGCTACATCAGTGATCGGGTCGGCACCCGATTCCTTCCGGCCGCCGGAATGGTCCTGTTGGTGGCTGCGCATTGGTTGGCAGCGGTTGCCTCGCCTGGACCGACGGTGATCATCTATGCGATCGTGCTCGGGTCGACCGGGGCGGCGATTCGCACCATCTCCTCGACGTTGTTGCCGACATGGTTCGGCACCACGAATCTGGGATCCATCCAGGGATCGCTGACGTTGTTCAACGTCGGAGCATCGGCTCTGGGCCCGGTCGCTCTAGCGGTCGCACAAAGCGGGTTCGGTTCCTACCCCCCGGCAGTGATGATGCTCAGCATCATCCCGCTGGCAGCTCTGTTGTTCTCTCTCGGCCAAGACCGAAATCGCAGGCCGATCGCCGTTTGAGTCAGGGCGTGCGGCGGCGGAGCGTGACCGCACCGAGAGCGAGCGACACCAGGGCCGCTCCGGCGATCACTCCGAGATCGAGCCAGAACAGACCACCAATGCTTCCCGGCGACGTGAGCCGGTCGAGGGCGTCGTAGACGTAGGTCAGTGGCATGGCCCAAGCGATTCCCTCGAGCCATCCAGCCATTCGACTCCGGTCGACGAACAAGCCGCAGATGAGGAGTTGTGGAAGAACGAACGCCGGCATGAACTGCACGGCTTGGAACTCGGTGGTGGCGAACGCGCTCACGAACAGACCCATCACCATTCCGAGCACGGCCGACAACACCCCCACCGCAACGATTGCGGCCACCGAGTGGTCGGCCGGGGTATCGAGAATTCCGAACACCACCACGGCTGCCACCACAACCTCGGCGGCGGCCGCCGCACCGAACGCGATTGCGTATCCGGCCATCAGGTCGAGCTTGGCGACGGACATGCTCATGAGCCGTTCGAGGGTGCCCGACGTGCGTTCGCGGAGCATGGCGATGGACGTGACGATGAACATCGTGATGAATGGGATGAGGCCGACCATGGTCGGAGCGATGCGGTCGAACGTCGACGGCTGTGAGTCGAACGCGAAGTTGAGAATGACCAGCAGAAAGCTTGGTACCACCACTATCAGACCCACTGTGCGGCGGTCGCGGAGCAGCTGACGAAGCACCCGCCTAGCGGTTGCGAGGGTGGCGTGGGCGCTCATGTGAGATCGCCCTCTCGTTCGATGAGACGCAAGAAGGCGTCCTCCAGATCGGTGGTACCGGTGGAGTCGCGTAGGCCTTGTGGCGTGTCGCGGGCGATCATCTTCCCGTCGCGAAGAAGAATTATCGAGTCGCATTCGTCGGCTTCGTCCATCACGTGGCTCGACACAATGAGCGTCACTCCGTCGCTGGCCAGTGACCGAAACGTCGCCCACAGATCGCGCCGCAGCACCGGGTCGAGTCCGACCGTCGGCTCGTCGAGGACCAACAAGTTGGGCTTGCCGACGAGGGCTGCCGCCAGGGACACCCGACCGCGCTGCCCGCCCGACAGTGATCCGACCACTCGACCCGCGAATTCACCAAGGTCGACGGCGTCGATCGCCCGGTTGATCTCGTCCGGGGGAGCACGGTGCAGCGCCCCGAAGTATTGAAGGTTCTCGATGACGGTGAGGTCGTTGTAGACCGACGCGGCTTGGGTGACGTAGCCGACCCGTGACCGCACATCTCGGTCTCCGGCAGGCAATCCGAGCACCGTCAGAGTACCGGCGGCGACTTGTTGCACCCCAACGATCGAACGCATGAGAGTCGTCTTGCCTGATCCGCTCGGGCCGAGCAGGCCGACGACCTCGCCTCGATCGACCTTCAGCGAGAGGTCGGGGAGGACGACGGTGCCGCCGCGGATCACCCGCAGATCAGCCACGCTGACCGCTGGGCTTCTCGGGTCGGGTTCGGTTGCCATGGGTCAGACTGTGAACAGGTTGGGCTGAGAACTGATGATGTCGCGCTTGAGAGCATCGCCGCCCGGTGCCTCCGCGATCGACGAAGCCAACTTCAGGGCCTCGTCGACGCAATCGTCGGCGACCTGGTTGACCAACCCGATTCGTCGGGCCTCCGAGGCGTCGACTACTCGACCGGTGAGGCATAGCTCCCTGGCCACCGGCTCCGACACCACAGAGCTGACAAGATCGAATGCCGCGGGTACCCCCATCTTCACCTGAGGTTGCCCCAGTTGGGCCGTGGCGTCAGCGATCCTGATGTCGCACATGAGAGCCAAATCGAGACCACCCGCCACCGCATGTCCGGAGATTGCTGCCACAAGAGGTTTCGGAAACTCATGAACGGAGCGGTGGTAGGCGGCAGCCTCGGCGAAGAGTTCTTCGGGCGACTCGGAGTGCGCCAGTTCCTTGAGGTCGAACCCGGCACAGAACACTCCGTCGGATCCGGTGATCACTACAGCTCGACATGTCTGGTCAGAGGACAGCTCGTCGAGGGCGTCAGACAGCGCGTGGCGCAGCTCGGAACTGAGTGCGTTGCGAGCTGTGGGCCGGTTTAGCGTGAGCAGGACCACCGATTCGTCGATCCGGCTTCTGATCAGCACCCCGTCATTCGTTGACATTGTCACCGACACTACTGTCCATTCCAGTGCCGGAACCGATTGTTCAGTCGGGTCCGAGCCGTCTGATCTCGGTGATCAGCTCGTCGACGCTGGGCCGGTCGTCGGGACCGTCCCCCCAGAACCCCCAAGCGAGCGTGCCGTCGGGTGCGACGATGAAGTCGCCACCGAGCTGGAGGGTGTCCTCGGTGGGTCGGTGGAGGTCGCGCAGACCTCCCTGCCGGAAGATCTCGAAATAGCGCTTGGCGGTCTTCCAGCCCCAGACTCTCCAGACCGAGCCTCGGCCGAGGCCATAGGCCCGATAGCTCGACCGGTCGGGGTCTACAAGAATCGGGAACGGCACCGAGTTGGTGCCCAGGTAGCTGTCGAGGTTGTCGGGTTCGGTGAACGTGATCATCACCACGCTGGTGTTGTCACCGAGTTCTTCCAGCCGGTCGCTCACGGCGATGGCGTGGGCTGCACACGGCAGTCAATTGATGTGGCGGTGAAAGATCACCACGACGGTTTCGCCACGATGATCCCCCAATCGCCATTGGTGCCCGTCGGCGTCAGCCAGCTGGAAGGCGGGAGCCAGCGATCCGACGGAGGGTCCGGGCAGGGAGTAGTTCATTTCTTGTTTCCTACTGAGGGGACGTCTGAGAAGTGCGAATGATGGGGTCAGCCGCCGGCCGGCGCGAACACGTTGACCTCGATCGCACCGACGTTGCCGCCGGAGGAGGCTTCGATGTCGAAGCGGATCACCTGACCGGTGAACTCACCGGCATTGAAATTCGGTTCGGCTGGGGTTCCGGCGTTGAACGGTCCGAGAGCCTCGCCGTCGTCGATGGTGATGGTGTAGGTGTCGGTGATGGCGGTGCCGTCGAGCATCCGACGGGTGATGAATTCGGTGCCGGCAACCGACTGCGGTGAGCCGAGGTCGATGGTGATGAAGCCGCTGTCGCCGTCGCCCTTGGTCGCCCACTCGGTGGAGGTATCTCCATCGATGGCGTTTGAGGCGGCCCAACCGGCACCGAACTCAGAGCTGGACTCGACGATGGTCGATTCGAGAGCGAGGTTGGCGCCATGAACCACCATGGCGTTGTCGTCGGCCGTGTCGACATCGGAAATGGTGAAGGTTCCTGTCTCCGAGCGGAACTGGTTGCCGTCGGCCGTTGATCCCTGCACCCGGAAGAAGTAGTCCGTGCCGCGCTCGGCACCGGGCAGGAACACGTCGTGCTGGATGATTCCGGTGCCATTCATGGCCAGACTGTTGTTGAAGTGACCGAACTCCTCGGTCTCGCCCCACACGATCGTGCAGATCATGTCTTCAGTGGTCGTCACGTGGAATATGCCTCGGTTGGGGTCGCTGACGTCGGCTTCGAATGTGAAGTCGCTGGCCTGCACTTGCGAGAACGGAAGCAACTGTCCGAGCCCGGAACCTGCGGAGGGAGCGCCGTCGGCGGCATTGGAGTCATTACCCGATGATCCGCACGCCGCAGCAAGCACCGCGACGGCGGTCAGAATTGCGGCTAGTCGGGGGAGTGTTCTTTTCGACATTGGCGGGGCTCCAAGAGGATCGGCGCAGTCGTTGAGGACCGCTGTGAAGGGAATGACGGGTGAGACGAGCGAATGATCACATCTTTGTCGGAAGGGCCGCGCTGTGTCGGTCGGCTGAGCGTCTGATTGAATCAGGGAATGACATCGGTGATCCTATGGATGATTGCGAGCGTGGCCTTCGTTGCCACCGTCACCGCCTCGGTCATGGCTTCACGCGCTCACCACTGGTTCTGGCTCGTGGCCATTCTCGCCTGCTGGTTCCTCCTCGGCGGCTGGAGTGGGCTCGGCTGGGTCGTCGCCGTGGCGTACCTGTTCACGCGAGGACGAAATCGAGTCCCGCAGAGTCGGTGATCCCGAGAGAACCGATCGCGGGTTCAGGTCCTCGGGTCGATGGCGTCGCCGGGTAGGGGCCCGTCTCCACTGAGTGTGGCCTGCATTCGACGCATACCGCCGAGCCACCGGTCGACATCGGTCGCCTTGCGAAGCGCGTACTGAGCGACCTCTTCGTGGGGTAGGACCCAGAACCGCTCGTCGCGCATTGCCTCGAGACAGGTTCGCGCCACTGCGTCGGGGGTGAGCACTCCGTCGCCGCCAGCGACTCCGCTCTCGACATTGTCGTCGCTGCCGGTAAGCGCACCGTCGGAATCGGGGCTGTTCGCCACGATGTTGGTGTGCACCGCCTGAGGGCACAAGACGGAAACCCGAACGCCTTGGTGATGGTGAGTCACCGACAGCCACTCGGCGAGCGAGACCGCGGCCCCCTTGGTGACCGAGTAGGCCATCGACCCGATCTGGGTGAGCAATCCGGCGGCTGAAGCGGTGTTGAGTAGATATCCGCCGTCGTTGGCGATCATCTGCGGCAGCACCGCCCGGGCCGCGTAGAGGTGCGCCATCACGTGGACCTCCCACATGGCCTGAATCCGTTCGTTGGTGTCCTCGACTCCTCCGACGGTGACGTAGCCGGCATTGGAGGCGAACACCCCGATCGGACCGAACTCCGACTCGGTGCGGTCGACAAGCTGACGGATGGCCTCCTCGCTTCGAACGTCGATCTCCGCGGCCGCACCACCGATGTCGTCGGCGACCCGCGCCGCCTGATCGCCGTGAAGATCGGCTACCACCACATGCGACGCGCCCGCCGCGGTACTGGCATGGGCGAGAGCCTCACCAATTCCCGAGCCTCCGCCGGTGATCACGACTACGCGGTCCCTGATGTCCATGTCGGCCATCCTTTCCATCGACATCATCACTGTCAATACTCCCCACCGGCCCGGTGGGTCTATTGTCCACGCCATGATTGATCACAACCATGTAGACACCGGCCTCGGCTCCATGATCGTGAAGAGGTCCGGCCTCACCCCCGACCGTCCGGCCCTCACGTTCGAGGGTGAGACCTGGAACTACCGCGAGTTCGTCCAACGAATCGAGCGATTCGTGACCGTCCTCTCCGCTGGTGGAGTCGGGCGGGGCGACCGAGTCGGATACCTAGGCCTCAACCATCCGAACTTCTTCGTGGCGATGTTCGCATCGGCTCGGATCGGTGCGGTATTCGTGCCGATCAACTTCCGTCTCACCGGGCCGGAACTGGCGTACATGGTCACCGACTCGGGGTGCCACACGATGATCGCCGACGACATGCATCAGAGTGTCGTCGATGGGGTGAGAGACGAGATTCCCGCCGGCCGTTTCATCGGGGCCGAGTCCGGAGGCGAGGGTTGGGAGGTCATGGCCGATCTGATCGCCTCGGCTGAACCGACGCCGGATGGTGTGGTGGTCGACAGCGACGAGGTGGCGATGATCATGTACACCTCGGGCACGACCGGGCTTCCGAAGGGGGCGATGCTCACCCACGGAAACTTCTGCTGGAACAACATCAACGCGCTTCACGCCATCGACCTCGGTAGCCAAGAGGTGGCTCTTGTCGTCGCTCCGATCTTCCATATCGGTGGTCTCAACGTCACCACGGTTCTCACCTGGCAAAAGGGTGGTGAGGTGGTGCTCCATCGCTCGTTCGATCCGGGGGCGGCGCTCGAGGCGATCCAGTCTCATGGAGTCACCAACATGTTCGGTGTTCCGGCGATGTTCCTGTTCATGAGTCAGCACCCGGAGTTCGACGACACCGATCTCACGTCTCTGCGCGTCGTGGTGGTCGGTGGTGCCCCGGTTCCAGAGCCACTCACCCGTACATACCTGGCCAAGGGTGTGCCTTTCGCTCAGGGATACGGGCTCACCGAAACAGCTCCGATGGCGAGCTTTCTGTTGCCTGAGTACGCCCTCGACAAGGTTGGGTCGGCCGGTTTCGCACCGCTGTACACCGAACTGGCGGTCCTCGACGACGACGGCAACCCGACCCCGACCGGCGAGCGTGGTGAGATCTGCGTGAGGGGTCCCAGCGTCATGAAGGGTTACTGGAACCAGCCGGAAGCCACCGCCGAAGCGATCGACACGGAGGGATGGTTTCATTCAGGCGACATCGGATACCTCGACGATCAGGGCTTCTTGTTCGTCGTCGACCGCCTCAAGGACATGGTCATCAGTGGCGGCGAGAACGTGTATCCGGCTGAGGTCGAGTCGGTTCTGTTCCAGCATCCCTGCATCGCAGATGTCGCGATCATCGGACTGGCCGACGATCGGTGGGGCGAAGCGGTCACCGCAGTTGTGGTGTGTGGCGAGGGCGAGTCGATCACCTTGGAAGACCTTCGCGACTGGGCTGGTGAGAGGCTGGCGCGATACAAGCTCCCGACTCGGCTCCACACGACCGGCGAACTCCCTCGTACATCTTCGGGCAAGGTTCTGAAATACGAACTGAGGGTTCGGTTTGGCGACTGATTCCGAGGTCGTATGGTGCGAACGGAACATTTCTGAGGCTCGCGAGGGACAACCATGCAACCGGTGAAGATCGCCAACTGGGCAGAACTCGTCGACCGGGAACCAACCGGCGTGATAGTCGAGGAGGTTGATCTGGTAGTCGTCAGGTTCGACGACAACCATTCGGTTCTCTACGGGCGCTGTCTGCACCGTGGAGCATTGATGGCCGACGGCCGTGTCGACGGAGACAATCTGATCTGTGGGCTCCACGGTTGGGACTACGTGTTTCACACCGGAGTGTCGAGCTACGACAACAACGAACGCCTCCACAAGTTCTCGTCCTGGATCGAAGGCGACGACCTCATGGTCGATTCCGACGAAGTACGGGACTGGACCAAGGAGCACCCTCAGCCGTACGACCGACGCTCCTATCAGGGGCAATACCAGGACCCCCACGGCGACTCGTCTGAGCCTCACGTTGGATTGATTCGTCGACTCGCCAACGAGGGTCTCGAGTATCTCGGCCACCATGGCCCCGTCACATCGATGGGAGTTTCGGGGGATCAACTACCGAAGTGGGACGACATCCAATTCGTCACTGCCCAACTCGAGCGCCGCCCCCAGCTCGACGACGTTCCGGTCTCGACCTCGGTGGTAATCGGCCCCGCCGCCGACAAGCCTTTGCGCCTCGAGATCCCGATCTTCGTTTCCGACATGAGTTTCGGAGCCCTGTCGGAGGAGGCCAAGGTTGCCCTGTCACGCGGGGCCGAGCTGTCCGGAACGGGTATTTGCTCGGGTGAGGGCGGGATGTTGCCGGAGGAGAAGGCCGAGAACTCGCGCTACTTCTACGAGTTGGCCAGCGGAGAGTTCGGTTGGTCGCTCGACAAGGTCCGCGACGTCCAGGCATTCCACTTCAAGCTCGGCCAGGGAGCGAAGACCGGTACGGGGGGCCATCTGCCTGGCATCAAGGTCAAAGGCAAGATCGCCGAGGTGCGCGGTATCGAACCTGGTATCAGCGCCATCTCTCCGTCGACGTTCACCGACCTCACCTCCGAAGCCGATTTTCGTCGACTGGCCGACGAAGTTCGCCAGGAATCTGGCGGGATCCCTATTGGGGTGAAGCTCTCGGCTCAGCACATCGAGCAGGACCTCGACTCCGCCATGCGAATCGGCGTCGACTACGTGATTCTAGATGGTCGTGGTGGAGGCACCGGAGCCGCACCGGTTCTGTTTCGCGACCACATCTCGGTGCCGACCATCCCGGCGCTGGCCCGCGCCCGCAATCACCTCGACGCATGTGGCCGAGACGACATCACCCTCGTCGTCACCGGTGGCCTGCGCACCCACACCGACTTCGCCAAGGCCTTGGCTCTCGGCGCCGATGCCGTGGCGGTCTCCAACTCGGCCATGCAGGCCATCGGATGCGTCGGCATGAGGGCCTGCTCTACCAACAATTGCCCAGTTGGAATAGCCACTCAGAATCCGGAGTTACGTAGCCGTCTTCCGATCGACGAAGCGTCGGTGCGACTCCATCGATTCTTCTGCGCGACTGTCGAGTTGATGGCCGTGATGGCTCGGGCCTGTGGCCACACCAGCCTTTCGGATTTCGGAGTCGACGATCTCACCACATTTGATCTCGACATGGCCCACCTGGCAGGAATCGCATACGGAGGAATCAACCGATGAGCTCTGATGAGACACCCTCGGGAGCCGAGCCGGCGCTCCCCGACTCGGAGTTCGAATGGCATCGACTCGAAGGAGCCGACCGGCTACCGGAAGGTCGCGCAACGACGGTCAGCATCGGCCACGACGTCTTATGTGTCACGAGAGGGGCCGATGGCTTCGGTTGCCTAGGCAACAAATGCCCTCACCAAGGAGGACCGCTCGGAGAAGGCTCGATCGAGAACGGCTGGCTTCGGTGCCCCTGGCACGGCTACGACTACTCGCCGAAGAACGGCCGTCCTCCCGGTGTGTTCGCCGATGCTCCGCCGGCCTATCGAACCGAGGAACGCGCCGATGGTGTCTATGTCGCTCTCCCGGTTGAGGTACCGCGACCCCGCAGCGTGTCGGACCTGATGGTCGAGACCATGGTCAACTGGAAGGTCACCCATGTGTTCGGCATGGTCGGGCATTCCAATCTGGGATTTGCCGATGCCATGCGTGTCGCGGAAGAGCGAGGCGACCTCTCCTACATCGGAGTCCGCCATGAAGGTGCGGCGGCGTTCGCGGCAACCGGCTACGGAAAGCTCACCGGTGAACTCTCGGCATGTTTCGGAATCGCCGGGCCGGGCTCCACCAATCTGCTCACTGGGCTCTACGACGCCAAGACCGACCGGGCCCCCGTGCTGGCCTTGTCGGGTCAGGTGCCCTCGAAGGTCCGGGGCAGGGGAGCGTTCCAGGACACCGATCTGGCCGGGGCGTTCGCCGATGTGGCCCGCTACTCCCAGACAGTTCAGGCCGGTTCGGACCACGCCGAGCTAATGAGCCTGGCGTGCAAGACCGCGATCGTCGAGCGGGATGTCGCACATCTGGTGTTTCCCGACGAAGTCCAGGAGATCGAGGTACCCGAAGATGCGGCTGCGGGTGGTCCGGTCGGACGCACCGGCACGCGAGAGATCGCCCCGCCTGCCGCCCCATTGGCGGAAGCGGTGGAGCTGATCGTTAAATCGCGGCGGCCTCTGGTGATCGTCGGCAATGGTGCTCGCGATGGCATGAGCGAGATCGTCGCGCTGGCCGAAGCGATCGGTGCACCTGTGGCGACCACTTTCAAGGCCAAGGGATTGATCTCCGATCACCACGAGCTCGGATGTGGTGTGCTCGGCCGGTCCGGAACACCGATTGCCAGTTGGTTCATGAACGAATCCGACCTGATCCTGGCCTTCGGGGCGTCGTTCTCCAATCACACCGGAATCGCCGACTACAAGCCGATTGTCCAGATCGATTTCGATCCGATGGCGCTTGGCCGGTTCCATGCGGTGACGGTGCCGTTGCAGGGCCATGTCGGAGTCACAGCTTCGGCGATGCTCAACGCCCTACCGGGTGAGATCGGCTGTGTCGATCACCGCCCCGAGGTGGCCGAGAGATGGCGGATCTGGCGATCCGAGAAGCAGAGCCGCATTGGCGACGACAATTCGGCCGGCATTGGCGGTGCCGCTCTCTTCGATTCTCTGAGCCGTCTCGTTCCAGACGATGCGATAATGCCGGTCGACGTCGGCAACAACACCTATTCGTTCGGCCGCTACTTCGAGGTCACGGCCCAGAGCGTGCTGATGTCGGGCTACCTCGGATCGATCGGGTTTGCCCTGCCGGCGGCCATGGGAGCATGGGCGGCCACGCAGCGACATCCGGATTTCAGGGGACGACCGGTGGTGTCGGTATCGGGCGACGGGGGGTTCGGTCAATACGCGATGGAGCTCACCACCGCAGTGAAGTACGGAATGAACATCACCCACGTGATGATGGACAACAGTGAACTCGGCAAGATCTCCAAGGAACAACGGGCCGCCGACTTCGACGTCTGGCAGACGTCGCTGCACAACCCGGATTTCGCAGCGTTTGCCGAGTTGTGCGGGGCCAAGGGGATCAGGGTCGAGTCGATCGACGACCTCGACGCGGCGTTGGTCGAAGCTCTCAACCACGATGGGCCAGCGCTCGTTGTCGTCGTCACCGACGCGATGCTCATCTGATCCACCGATCTGATGGAGCCGATACGTGTCGTGCAATCTGGCGACCTCACACAGATTCTTCGCCACAACAACGCCGCGGCACCCGCTGTCAACGAGCTCGAACACAACGATCTCGATTGGTTCATTCGTCACGCCCACTCGTTCTTGGTGCAGCCCGGCGAAGACGGGTCGGTGGCCGGCTATTTGATCGGCCTCGACGGACCCGGAGTCGGCTACGAGAGCCTCAACTACGAATGGTTCGAGCAGCGCTACAACCGATTCGTCTATGTCGACCGAGTTGTTGTGACCGAATCGGGACGGGGCCTCGGGACCGGTCGAGCACTCTACGATGAGTTTGCGAGTAGGGCCGTCTCCGAGAGCCACGAGGTGCTTCTCGCCGAAGTCAACGTCCGCCCTCGCAACGAGGTCTCCCTCCTATTTCACGAGGCCTACGGATTCGTGCCGGTGGGGGAGCAGGACACCGAAGGTGGTTCGAAGCGTGTCGTGATGCTCGAGAAGCGTCTTGATGATGGTGGTCCCCAGCGGGTGGCAGGAAACCGGTAGCCGAATAGGCAATGATGCAGGGCGTGACAGTGATCACCGTTCGCGGACTCACGATGCAGTTCGGTGCACAGCGTGCTCTCGACAATCTCGATATTGCAATTCCCCCCGGGGTTACCGGCTTGGTCGGTGCCAATGGCGCCGGCAAGACCACTCTCATGTCGATTGTTCTGGGCTTGCGTGAGGCAACCTCGGGGACCGTGGAGGTCCTCGGCATGGACCCGAAGTTGCTGGGCTCGCGTATTCGTGCGCGGGTCGGCTACGCCCCCGAACGCAACGTCTTGCCCGAAGACATGAAGGCGGTTGACTTCGTCAAACATCTATCGGAGGTCCGGGGGCTTCCTCGCGACGAGGCCCGCAATCGGGCCAGCGACAGTCTCTGGCTGGTCGGTCTCGGCGAGGAACGATTCCGCGCTATCGGAACCATGTCGACCGGACAACGCCAGCGGGTCAAGCTCGCCCAGGCCATCGCGGCCGATCCGAAATTGGTCCTCCTTGACGAGCCAACCGATGGTCTCGATCCCATGCAGCGAGATCAGATGCTGGCCCTGATTCGTCAGATCAACGACGAGTTCGGGATCGACGTCCTGTTGTCGTCGCATTTGCTCGAAGAGGTCGAGAGAGTGTGCGATCACGTGGTCGCTCTCGACGCCGGCCAGCTGGTGGCCGACGGCCCTCTCGCTGATCTGATCGGTGGCAACGAGGGGGTTGAGCTCGAACTTGTCGAAATCGCCGATCGCCCTCGTTCGATTGATGATGTGGCGGATGCGCTCGCCGCGTCGGGACTGGACGTGGAGCGCGACGGAGCTGTTCTGACCGTTGTCGGCCCCGACACCGACGTGCTGGCCGACGCCACCCGCGACGCTGTCGCCGAACACGGCGCACGCATACGACGGCTGTCGTCCCGGAAACGAACCCTGGAAGATCTCTTCATGGAGCAGCCATGAGCGACGAGGCGAAGATTCTCGACCGTGGCTATCGCAGCTACGAGGGTCACCGTTCTGGAGTGGGCGGAGCGATCCGGTCGGTCGCATGGCACTCGATGCGCACGGTGCTCGGCGTCGGTCGGCCGGCTCGACACAAGATCTTCCCGGCCGTTTCGGTGATCATCGCCTATCTTCCTGCTCTGGTCTTCGTCGGGATCGCGGCCTTGCTACCGGTCGACCTGGTGGGCGAGGAGGCGTTGCCGTCCTACGCCGACTACGTGGGATTCATCGGAATCGCGATCGTTCTCTTCTGCGGTCTGGTTGCGCCGGAGGTACTCGTCCGCGATCGGCGCGACGGCATGCTCGGGCTCTACCTGTCGACCCCTCTGCAGCGCGACACCTACTTGGTGGCAAAGGTGGCCGCAGTCATGACCACCCTCATGATCGTGACACTGGGCCCGCCGCTTCTACTTCTCATCGCCTACACGTTCGAGGGATCGGGCCCAGGCGGGGTCGGCGACTGGCTGGTCCTGTTCGTGAGGATCGTCGCATCCGGTGTCGCCATCTCGGCGGTCTTCGCGGCGGTGAGCCTGGCCGCGTCGAGCCTCACCGACCGCCGTGCGTTCGCATCGGTTGGCGTGATTCTCGTGTTGCTGGGCAGCAGCGCAGTGGCCTCGGCCCTGGTCGAAGCGGCTGAGATGAGCACCAACGTTCGCCTCTTCGACCTTCTTGCCATGCCGTTCGAATTGGTGCAACGGATCTACGGCGAGACCGGCGACTTCCCGGAGATCGAAACGACGTTGGTCGCGGGCGCCAATATCGGATGGGCGCTGTTCGGTACTGCCGTGGTGTGGTTTCGCTACCGACGGTTGGCAGTCAGTCGATGAGTTCTCTGCCGCCACCTCCTCCCGTTTCGGGATCGCGGATCGACGTTCCTCCCGTCGCCGAGCCGATGGTTGAGCTGTCCAACGTGTCGAAGGTCTTCGGCGATGTCGTGGCCGTGTCCGACGTGAGCTTCACGGTTGGACCCGGAGTCACGGCTTTGCTCGGACCGAACGGGGCCGGCAAGTCGACTCTGTTTCGAATGTTGTGCGGGCTGACTCCACCGTCCCAAGGGCAGGTCAGGGTGCTCGGCTCTGATGCCCGCCGCGACCGCGAGGTGCGTGGGCGCATCGGACTGATCGGGCAGGAGGACGGTCTGTTCGATCAGCTGTCGGCCGGTCGTTTCGTCGAGATTGCCGCCATGACCCATGGCATGGTCGATCCGAAGGCCGTGGCCGTCGAGGCCCTCGCCGAGGTCGAGCTCGACCCCCTCGAACCGAAACCGTTGGGGGCATATTCGAAGGGAATGCGACAACGCGTGAAGGTGGCGGCCGGGCTGGTCAACGACCCCGACGTGATGGTGCTCGATGAGCCGCTCACCGGTCTCGATCCCGTACAGCGACGCCGAATGATTGCGTTGTTCCACCGGCTGGGCGACCAGGGCCGATGCGTGTTGGTGTCGAGCCATGTCCTCGATGAGGTGGCTCGTTTGGGGTCACGAGTCCTGGTCATCGCCCAGGGCCGTCTGGCTGCCACAGGCGATTACCGCGCGTTGCGCGATTTGATGGACGATCGGCCCCATCGGATTCGGCTGCGCACCGACGACCCTCGGACCTTGGCGGCTCGTCTTATCGACACCGGAACCGCCGTTGCGGTGCGGGTGGAGACTGATGGACTCGTCGCCGACATTCTCGATGTCGACAGATTCGGCCGGTCGCTCGCTCCGCTGGCTCGCGACATCGGTATCCGACTCCATGAGGTCGAGCCACTCGACGACGACCTCGAATCGGTGTTCCGATACCTGGTGGAACGACGATGACCGCAACTCAGGAGCCCCGTCGGGAGCGTCGAACCGTCGGCAGCGTTGCCGCTCTCATCATCACGTTTCAGGTCCTGGTCCGGCAGATCGTGACCCGTTCTCGTCTGATCGCACTCGGCTTGATGGGTGCGATCGTCGTCGTTGTCGGATGGGCCGTGGGTATGTCGGACTCGACCGATCGAGATCTGGATCCCCTCGAGCAGTCGGTGAGGATCTCCGTCAATCTCGGCCTCACGGTCGTCGTGCCGGTGGTGGCTCTCGTCTTCGCGGCAGGCGCGCTGGGCGACGCCCGCGACGACGGCACTCTCGTCTACCTGTGGTTGAGGCCCATGCGCCGGTGGCCGGTGGCTGTAGGGGCGTTCGCCGCCGCCTTGGTCGTGGCCCTGCCACTGACCGTGATTCCAGTCGTGGCCACAGCTGCGTTGATCGAATCGAGTGGTGAGCTCGTGACCGCCGTGGCCATCGCCACCACGGTTGCGGTGGTTGGCTACACCGGGCTGTTCCTGCTGCTCGGGTCGCTGTTGAAGCGATCGATCGTCTGGGGGTTGGCCTACATCATCATCTGGGAAGGTGTCGCGGCGGGACTTGGTCGGGCTGCGGCCCGATTGTCGATCCGTGGATACGCCCGGTCGGTGATCACCGACCGCGTGGGCGTGGAGGTGGCCTCGTTCGACATCACCCAAGGGTGGGGCATCGTCGCACCGCTGGTGGCAGCTACTGCTGCGATCATGCTCACGACCTGGCGTCTCAACCGAATGGACGTGGCCTGAACCACGTTGGCCGCACGATCAGTGGCCGGTGAACTGCGCCTTCCCGGGGCCGTTCTCGAGAAAGCTGGCTACGCCGCTCCGGCAGTCGTCGGTATCGAACGCATCGGCGAATCGCTGGGCTTCGACCTCGACCGCTTCGGGGAGAGGTAGGTGCAAGCCGTCGAGGATCGCTCGTTTCGCCAATCGGGTCGAGGCCGGGCCGCGGGCGTAGCCGGCCGCCATCTCGATGGCATCGTCGTATAGCGTTTCGGCCTCGTGAATCGACGAGGCGACACCTCGCGACACAGCTTCCTCGGGACCGATCTGACGGCCCGAGTAGATCAGTTCCTTGGCAAGAGTGATTCCCGAAAGCCTCGACAGTCGCTGGGTGCCGCCGCCGCCGGGTAGGAGGCCGAGCAGGATCTCGGGAAATCCGAACCGGGCATCGTCGGCTACCAGGCGAAAGTCCGTGGCGAGCGCCAGTTCGAACCCACCGCCGAGAGCGAAACCGTTGACTGCGGTGATTGTTACCTGGGGCAGTGACTCGATGGCGAGAGCGGCCTTGTTGAACCGACGTGAGAAGTCGAGCGCCGATTCATGATCGAGGTTGGGGAACTCGGTTATGTCGGCGCCCGCTGCGAATACTCTCGGGCCACCCCACAGGACCACCGCTCCCACATGGTCGTTGGTGGACAGTCGGCCGCAAATGTCGGTGGTGAGAGTGAGCATTTCGGCGTTGACGGCGTTGACCTTGGGGCGATCGAGCCTGATGGTGGCGACTCGATTGCTGGAGTCGATTTCGAGTGAGACGGGCTGGGTCATGGCATCTCCTGATGGCTGTCGGAACGCTACCGGACGGCCCGCCAGGGGGATGTGCCAAGCTGTTCGATGGCTCATACCCAGCACACCTCGTCGATGGCTGATGGAACCGAACTGTCGTGGACTCGACGAGGTTCGGGGACCCCTGTCGTGTTGGTTCATGGCATCACCGAATGTGCCTCGACCTGGGATCCGATAGCCGATCGCCTCGAGGACCGGTTCGATGTGTTGGCAGTCGATCTGCGGGGCCATGGCCGCTCCGGGCTGAGCAGCGACTACGGGCTCGAGGCGATGGCCGGTGACATCGCCGCGGTCATCGAGATGGTCGGGATGAACCGACCTCATCTTGTCGGCCACTCTCTCGGGGGTGCGGTTGTCTCGGCGACCGGTTCGGTGGTTCCGGTTGCGTCGGTGACCAATGTCGATCAGTCGCTTCGGCTGGGCCAGTTCAAGGAACAGGTTGTGTCGGTGGAGGGGCTGCTCAGAGATCCTGAGATGTTTCCGTCGGTCGTCTCGGCATTGTTCGACGAGATGATCGGTCCGAGAATCGATGAGGTCGAGCGGGCCCGGATCAACGCGGCTCGGCGCGCCGATCAGGATGTCGTTCTGGGGGTCTGGCGGCTTCTCCTCGAGGCTTCGGTCGAGGAAGTCGACGCCGGCGTCGACTCGGCGCTCGCCGGCTACAGCAGCTTGCCGGTTCCGTATCTGTCGCTGTTTGGCTCCGACCCCGGCGACGACTATGCCGCGTGGTTGACCGCCCGCATTCCCGGGTCGTCAGTGGAGATCTGGGAGGACCACGGTCACTACCCGCATCTTGTCGACCCCAACCGCTTCTTGGAGCTGCTCAGCAGATTCTGGGATTCGACCGGCCGATGAGGGTGGCTCAGGGTCAGTAGTTCCAGCGGCCGAACCGACGTGAGCAGCGGGCGAGCAGGCCCTTGCCTTCGGGGCGGTCCCGGAAGCTCCTGGCGTTGCTCCAGACATCGGCCGCTTCGATCGGGTGCCCGTGACCGGGAAGCAGATGACGCACTTCCAGCGCCCGCAGTCGGGCCTCGGTCTCCTCCGCGAGACCGGTGTCGACCCATTCGGGATTGAACCAGGCCCGACCATCGAGAGTGACGACAGCGTCGCCCGAAAGCAGCGTGGCCGTGTCGGCGTGGTAGAGGCAGACGGAGTCGTCGGTGTGGCCCGGAGCTTCGATGACCTCCCAATCGTCCATCACCGGCGGACGACTCGACTCCGTCAGGTATCCGTCGGGCTCGAAAGGAAGAGTCAGCATCTTGGGTCCGCCGTATCCAATGGTTCGGCCGGCCTTGGCGAACTCTTTCATGGTCGAGAACTCGAACTTCTGATCCACCAACACCGGAAGAAACCTGATCACGTTGGCGAGGGTGCTGCCTCGCGGCTTCTCGCCATCGAGGTACTGCTTGCAGCGACCCGGTAGGAGAACGCTGGCTTCGGCATGTTCGAGAACGTGGGGGATCCCTCCCACGTGGTCGGGGTGGGCGTGGGTGCTGAATACGGCGCGGGGTGAGGCGTCAGTCCCGAACTCGTCGCGAACGCACCCCAAAGAGTCGCGGGCCACCGAAGGCAGTCCGGCATCGACGAGAGCGATGCCCTTGTCGGGGTCGCCCACGATGTAGCAGTTGAAGATCCATCTGCTGCGTAGTCGGATCGGTAGGTCGAACAAGGTGGCCGTCATCGATCGAGATCGTAGGCGAAGCTCCACTCCAGACCAGCAGGGGGTGGACATGTCCGATGGCTGAGTCTCAGACTTCGAGTTGGCCGGCGCTGACTCGCCCGGAGAGTCCCACACACTCGTTGTCGAGGAATGTGGTGATCAGATCGGATTCGGTGCTGGTCGCCCAGGTCCGACTCCCGTCGGGTAGTCGGCATGCTGCTATCGCCCGGGTCGGACCCGATCGGGAGTGTTCGACCGTGAACCCGTCGATCACCACATCGGAGATCACATCGGGGTGAGCCTCGAGTCGAGGGCCCGGGTGCGCTCCGCAATTGATCTCGGTGTATCCGTCCGAAGGCGGCTCGGTCGACAACACGCTGACTGCGTGTTTCGCGGCGTGCCCACCGTTGCCGTGCACCATCCCCAGCGAACCGGGGTCGTCGCGGAGCCCGCGCACCATGGCAGCCAGCGATAGTCCTGCCGCGAAGTTCATCGGCGCGCCTGCGAAGGCCAAGCCTCCGGTGACGGTCGGAACGAAGTCGGAACGGAGCCCCAGGACCTCGGAGGTGAGTTCGACGATCGACGGGAAGCAGGCGTAGATGTCGTGGTGAGACAGACGGCTCACGTCTCCGATCCGATCGCGAAGGGCCTCGGCCAGCGTGACGAGGCCCGGAACCGAGTCGATTCGATCGCGCGTGAGCAGATGTGGTGCATCGGACGAATCGATTCCGACGCGGGGATAGACCCTCCGATCTGGGTCGACCCCCAGACGATCGGCCTCGGCTGTGCTGCAAATGATCACTGCGCCGGCCCGATCCACGATGTTGTTCGCGCACATGGCCTTGGTGTACGGCCAACTCACCATACGGTTGGAAGGTGTGACTTGACGGATCGTCGCAGAGTCGGGGGCGCTTCGTTCCGACGCATGCGGGTTGTCGGCGGCCACGCGGGCGTACTGGCCCCAAGTGTCGGCAGCGCGGCCTCGAGCGTCGTCGATCGACAAGCCATGGCGCGCCCGGATGGAGCTGTCGAGAATCGCGTAGGAGTTGACCGGGAGCGTGGCGCCGCGCCGGAGCGCCACATCATCACCCATGTCGAGGGCCGGTCCCCATGGTGTGACCTTGCCGACGGTGGGTTCATCGCGAATCGCAGGCTTCAGGCCGACATCGCGAAGCCGATGGCGTGTCACTGTCGCCTCGCCGCCCACGACGACGGCCATGTCGAGTCGCCCGGCCGCGATTTCCGTGGCGAGATGGTTGATGAGGGATACCGGGATCTGGCCGCCGAAACTCGTGCGCATGGTGAGCGGCGAATCGATACCGAGTTCGTCGGCGATCAGGCGACCCGGATCGACGTGCCGCCAGAGCCCGGCGACCACGGCAGTGAGCTGAATCGATCTCGCGAGTTGCCTCACCCTTGAGTCCTCGGCCGCGGCGGTCACGGCCTGGGACATGAGAGCTACGGCATCGTCGGCCAGAGACGGGTCGGTGTGGTCTTCGGGCCACTGGCTCACCTGAGACGTTCCGACGATGACCGGGATTCGTGGGTCAGGGCTCAAGCTCATGTCCATTGTCGGGAGTGGTCGGTCGTACGGCCGGCCCGGACGTAGGGTACGCAATACGGAGTATCGAGGAGGCATCGAACAATGGCGGCTGACCCCGACCTGATCAAGCTGACCGATCGTGTCGCGGTGGTCACCGGTGCAGCCCAGGGGATCGGTGCAGCTACGGCGGTGGCATTGGCCCGATTCGGCGCCGATGTGGCCGTGTGCGACACCCAATCTGATCGATTGGCCGAGACCGCCGCAGCGATCGAGTCGACCGGTCGTAGATGCCTCAGCGATGTATTCGATGTGCGCGATGCCGACGCGGTGAGGGCCTTCCTCGAGGAGGCATCCTCGACTCTGGGGAAGCTCGATGTTCTCGTCAACAACGTCGGCGGGGGATTCCACTCGGAGTTCGCGGGAGTCTCCGCAAAGGGCGAGGACGTCCTGATCAGCGAGAATTTCCGAACCGTCACCAACTGTGTCCGTCACGGTGTCGAATTGATGAACGACGGATCCTCGATAGTCAACGTCACATCGGTCGAGGCATGGCACGCCGCACCCGGCTTCGCCGTCTATGGGGCCATGAAGGCCGCGGTGGAGCAGTTCACCAAGAGCCTCGCCCTGGAGCTCGGGGGCCGGGGTATTCGCGTCAACTGTGTAGCCCCCGACATGATCTCGACACCCGGCGACGCCAGCCTCTCGGCCGACAGTGGCTCCACGACCAGCGGCCTGTTTCCTACGCCTTTGCGCCGGATGGGCACCGCTGATGAGTGCGCCGCCGTGATCGTGTTTCTCGCATCCGACATGGCGAGCTTCGTCACAGGCTCATCGATTCCGGTCGACGGAGGCACTATCGCCGGAGGCTCGTGGAAGATACGAGAAGACGGGAGCTTCGGCGTCTGAGCCGCCGAAACCTCAGCGGCCGGTGTCGAAGTCGGAGATGTCGGGTCGGCGGCACTTGCGCCAGTAGTCGATGGTGGACCCCGGCCAATTGTTGACGATCTTGCCGGAGTCGTTCTTGTACCAACTCGAGCAGTCGGCGAGCCAGACCCGCTTCTTCATCTGCTTCTGGACCCATTGGTTGTAGGTGTCCTGAGCCTCGCGTCCGACTTCGAGATCTGTCGCCCCGTCGGCGTGCATTCTGTCGAGCAGTTCGATGGTGTACCGGATCTGTTGCTCGATCATGAAGATGATCGAGTTGTGTCCGAGATTGGTGTTGGGTCCGTAGAGCATGAACAGGTTGGGGAACCCCGCGACGGCGATGCCCATATAGGCCTCGGCCCCTTCCTGCCATTGGTCTCGGATCGAAACGCCGTCTCTACCTCTGAAATCGATGGGAGAGAGAAACTCGGTGGTGCGGAATCCCGTCCCGAAGATGATTGTGTCGACGCGACGATGGGTCCCGTCGGAGCCGATGATTCCGTCGGGGACGATTCGTTCGATGCCATCGGTGATCAGGTCGACGTTTGGCTGCCGGAGAGCCGGGTACCACGAACTCGATGCGAGAATGCGTGTGCAGCCGATCGGAAAGGTGGGCACGAGTCGCGACCGGAGTCCATCGTCGGGAACAGCCGCGGTCAGGTATTTCATGGCCGCCTCTGTCGCCTTCTTGTTCGCCACCGACCCAGTGTTGAAGACAGGACCCACGAGTCCTTCGAATCGCGCCCAGATCGCGGCCCGATGCAGCCGTCTGGCTCCGGGTAGATGACGGAACGCCCACTTGCGGGCTTGGCTATAGGGAGGGTTGACCCTCGGCAACACCCAGTTGGGGGATCGCTGGTACAGGTCGAGGTGGCCCGCCTGCTTGGCGACCTCAGGCACGAATTGGATGGCACTCGCCCCTGTTCCGATGACCGCGACCCGTCGGTCGGTCAGATCGTGGTCGTGACGCCACCGGGCCGAATGAAACGTGGTGCCCTCGAATGTCTCCAGTCCTTCGATGGCAGGAATGTTCGGCCGGTTGAGCTGACCCAGGCCCGAGATCACGATGTCGGCCACCATCTTGTCGCCGGTCTTCGTCCCGAGACGCCAACAGCAAGATGACTGGTCCCATTCGGCGCTGACTATCTCGGTGCCGAAGGTAGTGATCTCGGAGAGTTCGTGTTCATCGGCGACGGCACGAAGGTGACTCAGAAGCTCGGCCTGGCCTGCGTAGTGGATCGACCAGTCGGGGTTGGGCGCGAACGACAGTGAGTAGAGGTGTGCCGGCACATCGCACGAGGCCCCCGGGTAGGAGTTGTCGTGCCAAGTGCCCCCGAACGATCCGGACTTCTCGACGATCCGCAGGTCGTTGAAGCCGGCTTTGCGCAACTTGATGGCGCTTCCAATGCCGGACACCCCAGCCCCGATGATCACGATCCGGTAGTTCTTCGAGGTCACGTCGGGCACCGTCTCACTTTCGAGATCTCACCAGCACCGACTGGCTGGCGATGGCGTGGAGTGTGCCGTCGTCGCCCCAGATACGTAGCTGGCCGTGCCCGAAGCCGTTGCTGATGCCCGCTGGTTCGATCTCCAGAAGATACCAATCCGAGGGCAACACGTTGAGGATTCGCAGGGTGTTGTCGAGGCTGTTGCTAGAGATCGGCCGACCGGCCAGTGTCCCGATTCCCATCGGAACCCAATCACCGAGGATCGCGAGCGTCGTGGCCGATGGTCCGACCCCTGACGGTGGTCTGGCCCACACACAAACAGTGCCGCGACCGTGGCCGGTTGGTCCGCCGATGTGTTGTTCGGCGGGCGCGGTGGCCCATCGTTGGTCGAGATGCTGTCCGAGGGATTCGGCGCCGTAGTGATGTTCCCGCTCGCGGCATTGGTCGGGCGGGAGTGCCGCGGGCATGGACGGCCATTCCTCGGTGAGATCGAGATCTCTCTGACCCAACGCGGCGATGACGGTGATGATCTCGTCGTCTCCAACGTGGCCTATCACCCGCGCTTGGGTGGTTCGTCGTCCACTGACCGACACCGTGACGTCGAGGTCCATCACCGAACCGACCTGTGCGTAGGACAGGTATTGAGCGGTGGCCCACACGACCGGTCGGCCGGTGGTGGCTTCGAGCGCGGCAGTCGCTGCACCGAGTCCGGCGCCGCCGAACAGAAACTTCGAACGCACGCTGACCTTCGGTGTGACGGGCAGGTACCAACGCATCGGGTTGTGGGTGGGCTGAAGCCCCAACCAGTCGCTGGCGTCGATGTCGGTCACAGGAGCGTCTCGATGATTTGTCGAGCCGCTTCATCAGGATCTTCGAATGGCCCGAAATGACTGTTGTCGGGCCACTCGACGAAGTTGGCGCCGGGAATTGCGTCGGCTAATTGAGGCGCGACACTAGCGGGCATTTCGTTGTCGCCAGAGCCCACAATCGTGAGGCGAGTAGCGATCTCGGGCAGCCTGGGAAAGAGGCCATGGGCGGTGCTCTCGAAGACCTGTGCTTCGATCTCGCCCGGACACTTCAACACGACGCCTCCGTTGGGATCGTCGGCGAATCCGTGTCGGATGTAGGCCCACAGGGCCTCGGGCAGGATGCCGTCGAACGGTGGTCTCGATGAGTAGCGCTCGAATACCTCATCGAGTGATGTGAAGTGCCCCTTGCGTCGTCGGGCGTTGTCGGCCATCGGGTTCGGCGGCATGCCGGTGATCTCGGGAATGACGATCGGTTCGTACAGCCAGGCATCGGAGAACGTTCCTGGTGTCGTGAGCTCGGTCATGAGGATCGTGGCGCCGCCCATGGAGTGTCCGACGGCCCGGATCGGAGAGTCGACATCGAGGTGTTTGACGACGGCGCCGAGATCTGCGGCCATGTTCCACCAGTCCATCGATGTGCCTGAGGCCATGACGGAGTCGCCATGGCCGCGGAGATCGGGAGCGACCACGTGGAAATGGTCGGCTACCCGACGGGCGATCGGTTCGTAGCAGTGGGCGTGGAATCCGGTCGCGTGGATGATCAGCAGAAGCGGGCCGGATCCTCCGAGGTCGTGCAGCGCGACCTTCACGCCATCGGTCGAGTCGATGTAGATGGTCATTGCTGCTGCTCGTTTCGTCGCATCGTGACTGCGGCCCACTCTGCCTCGGTCTCCCGACCGATCAACTCCAGTTCGGGGAAGTCGTCGACAAGACGTTGGTCCTGTGCGCCGGCGAGCATGCCGGAGGCAATGAGCGTGCCGTTGGCGAGGAGGCGCTCGGCGACTGCCTCGGCGACGATGCCGTGGATGTCGATAGTGACGTTGATCACCACTACGTGAAATCGACCGACCACGTCCGAAGCGGATCCCTCGGCGACCGAAACGAGGCGCTCGCATTCATTGACGTGGACGTTGGCGAGTGTGGCCCGCACCGCCTCCGGATCAGTGTCGACAGCGGTGGCGTTCGCTCCCAGTCGGGCTGCGGCAACCGATAGCACCCCCGAACCACAACCGACGTCGAGAACGGTGACTCCCGGAGTGACTTCTCGGGCCAACGCTCGGATCGCCAGTCGTGTGGACGGATGCGAACCGCTCCCGAACGCATGACCCGGGTCGATCAGGATCGTCTCCTCACCCTCGGGCGGATCGACCCACGGTGGGCAGATCGTGAACGGACCGGCTTTCACGCAGGAAGCGAAACTCTTCCAGGTGTCGAGGCCCTCCCGATCGTCAACCGCTGATATCTGGGGCTTCACGCCGAGCGAATCGGCGGCGGCCACAGCGAGATCACGGTCGGTGAACGCGGCCACCAGTTGGTCGGTGGTCTCGTTGATGCCGACCACACCCAGCGACCAGAGGCGGGCACTGATGATGTCCGGGTCGAGTCCGGTGGTGTCGACTTCTAGTAGGTGGTGCATCTGGGCCGCTTCGGATCAGAATCTCGGTTCGGCTCAGTCGCCGCCATGTTGTTCCAGGTATCGCTCGAACTCCGCCGCGATGTCGTCCGGGCTGGGAATCGCTGACTCAGCTCGTGTGTCGTATTGGGCCTCGAGGCGGCGAACGTAGGAGATGATGTTGTCATCGTCGAGCATGGCTTCATCGACCCGGGCTTCCCAATCGCTCGCCTCCTCATCGAGGCTCGACCAGCCGGTGGTGATCCCGGTTATCCGCTCGAATCGTTCGAGCAGGGCGCGCGATGCCTTCGGGTTGGACATTCCGGTCACGTAGTGGGGAACTGACGCCCGGAGAGACACCGTCGGGACACCCGACCCCTCGAGGCGAGTGTGGAGCACGCCGACGACGCCGGTTGGTCCTTGGTAGCTGGGCTGATCGAGTCGGAGTATTCCCGCCAGTTCCGGGTCGGTCGTGGATCCGGTGACCAGTGGAGGCCTGGTATGGGGAGTCTCGGCGATCATGGCTCCAAGAGTGACCACCATGGCCACATCGAATCTCTCGGCCAACTCGACGATCGAATCGACGAAACTTCCCCAACGCACGTGGGGCTCAACTCCCTCGATGAGCAGCAGATCTCGGTCGTGTTGCTTCATCGGTGCGCTGTGAATCTCGTTGCGGGGCCAGTCGACGTATCGATCGAGGTCTGCCGTGACGCGTATCTCGGGGCGTTGCCGCGTGAAGTCGAAGAACACCTCGGGGTCGATGTCACCGAGGTGCACCGAATCGTCGCTGTGGATGGCGCGGACGGCTCCAGTTGCGGCTCCGCCGACGTCGAACCATCCCTCGAACGCGATGACGAGTATGGGCGATCGCAACTTTTCGGGTGGATCTTGGTGCCAAACGAGGGGTTCCACCCCTCAAGGATGCCGCAGCGGTCCGCGGGTCACTCCTGCCTCCGATGCTTGATCGGGCAGCGAAGGGGCCGATGGAGAGGTAATGCACTCGCTAGGGGGCTCCTACGCCCGACCATCGTGGGATCCACAGCTCATCCGGAGAGTGGTTCTCATTCGAATTGCGTCGACCATGGGTCTGGCGGCGACGACTGCTGCCATCCCGGCTCTGGGCCCGAACCGCTTCGCTCTTTCGGTCGTACTGGCCGTCCCGATTCCGATCATGACCTGGTTCATATACAAGATCTCTCCATCCGAGGAGGTGGTGAGGCGTGAAACGCTCGCCGATGTCGTGTGGACCCTGGTGGCGGTTCAGATACTGCCCGACACGTTGGCTCCGGCCGCGGTTGTGTCCATGGCTCTGCTGGCCCTGCTGGCACAGGAGAATCGGCCTTCGTTGGCGTTGCCCGCGGTCATTGGGTCAGTGGGGTTCGCGACTCTCGGTTGGATCCACGACATCGACCTGTGGCTCCCCATTGTGGCCGTCTACACGTTGATGGTGCCGCTGCATTTCTTTGTTGCCACGACGCAGGCGCAGCGAGTTGAGCAGTTCGAGAAGAGCATTCGACACCGAATCGAACACGATCCTCTCACCGGTCTCCTCAACCGAGCCGGGTTGGCGGTGGCGTTCTCCGAGACGAATCCCAAGGCGGTGATGATCGTAGATCTCGAGGGGTTCAAGGATGTGAACGACACACTCGGCCACGATGCGGGCGATCAGCTCCTCGGACTGCTGGCCGATCGCATGAGTGATGTCGTCGCCGACGACCATGTCCTGGCTCGAATTGGAGGAGACGAATTCGCTATCGCAGTCTTCGAAGGTGACCCTGATCGCGTGGCCGGCGACATTCTCCAAGCGTGTCGCCGACGGTTCACCCTCGACGAGATCGACCTGTCGGTCGGGGCTTCGATCGGGGTGGCCGTGGCCGCCGCCGAAGTTGTAGAGGGTCAGGAGTTACTTCGGAGGGCCGACTTGGCCATGTGTGAAGCGAAGCAGGGCCACGGTGGGATCAGGCGCTGGACCGAGCGGACCCAGACCGTTTCGTTGGAACGACTATCGCTGTCGGGTGAGGTCGAGCGGGGCTTCGAGCGCGGCGAGTTCGAGTTGTTCTTTCAGCCCATGATCGAAACCGAGAGTGAACGGGTCGTCGAGGTTGAAGGGCTTCTCAGGTGGAGACATCCGACCAGAGGGCTGCTCGCCCCGGCCGACTTCCTCCAACTCATCGAGGTGATCGGACGTCGTTCCACCATGGACCGAGAGGTGTTCGACCAGGCGGCTGCCATGGCCGCAACCGTGAACGCTCGAGGAATCGGTGTGTCGGTGAACGTGTCGGCCGCAAGCCTGCTGAGGTCGTCCCTACCACGGGTGATCGACGAGATACTCCGCCACCATGGGGTGTCGGCCCGACAGATCACCGTCGAGATCCTCGAGGATCAGGCGGTCGATGAGCAGTCCACAGCGCGAGCGGTCATCGCTGCGCTCGGTGAACTAGGAGTGGGCATCGCCATTGATGACTTCGGGACCGGCTACTCGTCGCTGTCGCGGCTGAGGCGGCTCCCGGTCACAACGCTCAAGATCGATCGCAGTTTCGTAATGTCGATGCTCGAATCACGCGACGACGAGGCGATCGTCTCGGCGGTCGCCGGTCTGGGTAGGGCTCTCGAGTTGATGGTGGTCGCTGAGGGTGTCGAGGACATGGCGGTGCGCTCCCGAATTCTCGATCGGGGCTACGGCATTGACCGGCTTCAGGGGTTCGGTATTGCCCGCCCGATGCCAGCGACGGATCTCCTGTCCTGGCTCGATTCGCGTGACCGCGCTGATCAGGTCAGATAGACGTACTGGGCGTCGAGCATCCGATGGGCGACTCCCTCGGACTTGAGAGCGGAGCTCATATCAACGGGCTGCCCCTCGGCAACCTGCTGCATACCGTGGTCGGCGTAGACAACGGCGGTGGTTCGGTCGAGCTTTCGGGCTGCGTCGATCACGTCGAGCATCTGGCCGATGCGGGCGTCGGTTTCGGCGATGGCGGCCCGTGTCATGTCGCCGTGAGGTCCGTCGAGGTGCCCGACCTCGTCGGTGAGGCTGAAGTTGACGAATGTGAAGTCCGGAGGCTCTCCCATCGACCCGTCCCAGAAGAGTTGGGCGTGGTGAACGCTTTGGGCGTCGATGACCGACATGTAGCGATACTTCGGGTGACGACCGAAATCGGGATGACGGTGGCGTCGCCGCTCCTCGCTGCCGGGTGATTTCACGGATCGGCCGGCGCGGAACTCCGCCCAGGTCGACCAGTCGGCGCCGCGGTCGGCGTACTCGAATGCCGACACCGAAACAGCGTCGGGGCGGATGCGGTGAAGTGCTTCGTGAACCGTTTCCGCATCGGAGCGAAGATGGTCGCAGGCCCGCATCATCGCCTCGAGCTTCAGTAGATCGATGTCCTCGCCGAGGTCGCGATCATGCCAGGTGTTGTGGAGCACTCCGCTCTGTCCGGGATGTACGCCGGTCATCGAGGTGGTGTGGTTGGCGAGGGTGGCGGTGGGAAGCGAAGCGATCAGGCCATCGCGGTAGGCCACACCCCTGTCCACCAACGATTGGATGGTTGGGGCTTGCCCGGCCTCCATTGCGGAATACAGAGCGTTGTTGTTGGTGCCGTCCATCAAGAAGACGACGACGTGTTCGGGCTTGGAGTCGGGGTCGAGCGCCTCTGATCGCTCGAGTCCGTCCTGAACTGCGAGGCGGAGTCCAGATCTGGTCTGACCTCTGCCGTCGATGCCGTCGATCGGTGGACAACCGAGCAGGGCTGCGAGGGTTGGGGCGACGTCGACCATTCTCAGGTGTTCGTTCACCGAACCACGAGGCAGCACGCCGGGTCCGGCGGCTATGAACGGCGCCCTCGACTGGGTGATGCCGATCGAACCGTGCTCACCGCTGTTGCCGTGAAACCGATGGCTCGGGGTATGAAGGATCGCGAGGTCGGGGGCCTGTCTCGAATCGAGGTACTGGGCGATGTGGTCGAACGCGTATGGGGTGGCTTGAGCCCCGAGCGTGTCGGACTGGCCGGCCATTTCCGAGGCGACATCCGGGCGGTCGTCGAGTGTGTCGTTGATCGGCGGTTCGCCCGTCTGGCCGGTCACCTCGAAGCCGTCGTCGTCGCGACGGAAGTCGATCGAGCCTCTCGCTGACGCGGCGCGGTAGCCGTCGTCGGTCTTGAGTACGACGGCATCGACGAGAGATTCGAGGGCGCTATCGGTGAGTACGGACTGGGCACGGTCCAGCGGCATGGGACGCATGGTAGATCAGCTTGGCCGACGTCTGGTCATTGACATCGACCGTGGATCCATTACCCTGACCCCTGTGAAGAACCCGACCGCAACCCTGCTTCTTCTCTCATAGGCGAGCGCCACATACCGGTGCTCGCCGAATCCCTCCTGCCCTCGGGCCGGGGGGTTTCTTGCTTTTCAGAACAAGTTTCACATCCCTCCTTACGAAGGAACCACTGCGATGACCACGATGCATCACGAGAAGTACGGCCCCTACCCGGCCGTGGAGCTTCCCGACCGCACTTGGCCGGATCGCCGTATAGATACGGCGCCGGTTTGGTGTTCGGTCGACCTTCGCGATGGCAACCAGGCCCTCGTCGATCCGATGGATTCGATACGCAAGAAGCGTCTCTGGGACCTGCTGGTGTCGATGGGGTTCAAGGAGATCGAGGTCGGTTTTCCGGCTGCTTCCCAGACGGATTTCGACTTTGTTCGAGATCTGATCGATGGGGGACACATCCCCGACGATGTCACCATCCAGGTGCTCACCCAGGCGCGCGACGAACTCATCGCCCGCACGTTCGAGGCCATTGAAGGGGCTCCGAAGTCGATCGTTCACCTCTACAACTCGGTGTCGGTCACCCAACGGCGAGTGGTCTTCCGTATGAACAAGGCGGAGATCATCGGGGTGGCGGTTGCCGGCGCCGAAGCATGTATGCGTGGACTCGCCGAATCATCCAATCCCGAGAGCATCCGGTGGGAGTACTCACCGGAGAGCTTCACCGGCACCGAGCTCGACTATTCGATCGAGGTGTGCGAGGCAGTGATGAACGTGTTCGGCCCAACGCCGGCCAATCCGATCATCCTCAATTTGCCGGCCACGGTCGAAATGTCGACCCCCAACCTGTATGCCGACATGATCGAGCGCTTCCATCGCGACATCCGCAATCGCGACTCGGTGATCATGTCGTTGCATCCCCACAACGACCGGGGCACAGCAGTGGCTGCGGCCGAGCAGGGGCTCATGGCGGGCGCCGACAGGGTGGAGGGAACCCTGTTCGGCAATGGTGAACGCACCGGAAACGTCGATGTCGTCACCTTGGCGATCAATCTTCTGACTCAGGGAGTCGAACCCGGCCTCGACATGTCGGATATCGACGAGATGCGACGCGTGTTCGAGTTCTCCAACCGGATGCCGATCAACTCGCGCCATCCCTATGCGGGTGATCTCGTATACACGGCCTTCTCGGGTAGTCATCAGGACGCCATCAAGAAGGGCATGGCCGATATCTACGAGGTGTCGCCCGGCGAGGTATTGAGCGGCGAATACGACAAGTGGGATGTTCCCTACCTGCCGATCGATCCCCGGCATCTGGGGCGTAGCTACGAGGCAGTGATCAGGGTCAACAGCCAGTCGGGCAAGGGCGGGGTGGCCTACGTACTCCTCCACGAATACGGGCTCGATCTGCCTCGCTCGCTACAAGTCGACTTCTCGAAGAGGGTTCAGACCGTCACCGAGGAGACCGGCACCGAAATCACGTCGTATGAGATTCATCGACGATTCGTTTCGGAGTATGTCGAGCCCGACGACCGGGTTGTGGAGATCGTCGGACATCGCGCCACAACCGACACCATCGACGACGGCCAGACCAGGCTCGAAGCCAAGCTGATCGTGAAGGGCCGTGAGGTGACAGTGGCCGGTGAGGGCAACGGCCCGATCGATGCGTTCGTTGCGGGACTGCGTGATGCCGATCTTTTCAACGGCAAGATCGTCGATTACACCGAACACGCTGTCGGTGCCGGCTCTGATGCCACGGCCGCGGCCTACGTCGAGGTCGATACCGGGGATCGCGACACCATCTGGGGTGTCGGGCTGCACGAGTCGATCGTGTCGGCGTCGCTGAGAGCGATCGTGGCAGCCGTCAACAAGCTGGTATCGGAAGGCCGGGTGGTCAGCCCGCGGTAGGCGCCCCGATCGGGGTGGCGTCGGCTGCGGGGCTCAGTCGGGTACGAACTGTCACACTCTCGGTTTCGTAGACCAACTCGACGGCTTCGCCGTCGGCCCTCAAGTTGACGTCGATCGAGGCATCCGGGAGTCCGAGGATGGCCCCCGGATAGGTTGCGGTGATCTGCTCACCGCTGTCGGTGATCGCTCCGGGCTTCAGCAGCGGGCCGATGGGATCGGAGCTCAGATCCTCGGTGCCCTGTTCGGTCCAGGAGGCTCCGCTGTCGAGACTGGTCCAGATGACGCCGGCGACCGAAGCGATCTCGAGCGTGGCTCCGGAACCGGTTGTGGTCGTGAACTGTGAGTTGCCTTCGACATTTCGGCCGGCCACCTGGGTAACCGGGCTGCCGCTCGCTTCTATTCTCGTATCGAATTCATAGGCGCCGCGCATCAGCTGCAGGTTGGAGGAAATCGTCGCTCCGGTGTCGCCGCTCGTTGCTATGTCGGTCGTGGTGGTGGTCGTGGCTGTGGAGACATCTGTGTCGTCTCCGGAGCAGGCGGCGGCGAGCAGGAGAACGGCTACGAGGGCTGCGAACAGCCGGCCCGGAAGCTTGGTGGTGATCATGGGTGGGTCCTCTCGGTCCTGGTGTCTGGCGCTTCGGCCTTGGGGGTCGGGACTTGACCCATATGAGCATGTATATGAAGAGAGCGGCCACATGATGTGACCGCTCCTTCAGTTTCGCTCTCCTGAGCGGAGCCTCGTGTACGAGACGCTAGGAGAGTGGTGGTGGCGTCTGGCTGGCTGGATCAGTCGTCGTCGTCGTGGTCGTCGTCGTCGTCGTCGTCGTCGTCATCGTCGTCATCGTCGTCATCATCGTGATCGTCGTCATCATCGTGATCGTCGTCATGGTGATCAGGTGTGTCGAGTTCGACTTCGATTTCAACCTTGCCGTGCTCGAGTTCGACCTTGAAGACCAGCTCGATCGAGTCGGTGGCGTTCCAGATGAAGACCGTCTGACGGATCTCGGTCTCGCCATCGTGGCTCTCGACGACCTGATCCTTGATCTCGGCCCAGGTGTCGATCGGATCGCCGGTGATGGAGATGGCCGGATCGATCGTGAGAGTGGGCACGCCATCGACAAGTACGACTGAGTAGTTGACGGTGACGGTGTTGCCGTTGCCGAGCGGATCGCCGGTCCACGCCCCGGTGCCGGCGGCAGCGGCGGGATCATCGACCTCAACCTCGGTCTCGGCGATGATGCCGTTGGAGACCTCGATCTCGATCTCGACTCCGTCGGTATTGTTGTTGAACTTGATCTCGAACTCGCCGTCGTCGTCGATGTCGACGGACTGGGTGAAGTCGGCCGGATCGGCAGCGGATGGATCGGCGGAGGTGATGGTGGCGCTCACGAAGTCGCCGACGTCGTCGACGACGACCGTGATGGTCATCGATGTGCCGAAGACCGGAACCACCGCAGTGAGCGGGTCGGCGGCGGCCGCTGATGTCGCCGTGGTCACCGAGAGCGCAGCGAGTGCCATGACCAAGATTGCGGCTGACAGTTTCTTGAGCTTCATGATCGTCCTTGGGGTGCTTCGAGAGCTACGGGCGTACATTTCTCGCCCAGCTAATAGACGGCACAAACTACCCCTGGGGTTTGGGAAATCTTCAGGATTGGGCAGTTGGGCCCGCTCTGGTGGGCCGGAAGGCCCATCTCCGCCCGCCTCACCGGTCAGATCTAGCTGAGAGCGAGTCTCAGGTCGGGGGGAGGGGAGTGGGTTCCGGATCAACGGAGTCGTCGTCATCGTCGTCATCGTCGGACGTGGCGTGGTCGGAGTCAGATTCGTCGTCGTCGTCCTCTTCGTCCTCGTCATCGACTTCGTCGGTGGCATCGCCGATGTCGTCGTCGGATTCGTCTTCGTCGTCGATCTCATCGTCGGACTCGTCGTCGTCATCGTCGTCATCGTCGGACGTGGCGTGGTCGTCGTCGGATTCGTCGTCGTCGGATTCGTCGTCGTCGGATTCGTCGTCGTCGGACTCGTCGTCGTCGGACTCGTCGTCGTCGGACTCGTGGTCATCCGAGGTGGCGTGGTCGGAGTTGTCGTCGACCTCGTCGACCTCGTCGTCGTCGTCGATCTCGTCGGTGGCATCGCCGATGTCGTCGTCGGACTCGTCGGCGTCGTCGACCTCATCCACGGCATCGGGACTGTCGTCATCATCATCATCATCGTCGGCGACGACAGGAGGTGGATCGGAGATGACCTCGGGGGCCACCACAACGGAAGCAACTACGGAACCGGTGTCGGGAGTCGGGGAATCGTCAGGACTGGCGGAGGCCGTGGCCAATCCGCCGAGGCCCAACGCGAGTGTCGCCACACATGCGGGCAGGATCTTGATCCAGCTGTTCATCGAATGTCTTCTTTCGTCGTATCGGAATGATTCGACATCTTGAGACATGTCGACTCGCAGCGGTGATTGCCGCTTCGTCCACACACGTCACAGAGCACTCCTAGCGTTTGGCCCAGCGAAGATTCACCTCAGGTTGCCGGGCACATCTACCGATACGAACGGATCAGATACCAGAGCCCTTCGTCGCGACGCTTTGATTCGAACGGATCGAATAAATGAGTCGCGAGAATCACAGAACCGAAGATTTCCCCAAACCCGACAACGAGGCAGTGACGTGAGGGACACGAAGACCGAGATCCCCTATTGCACCAAGTTGATGAATACGAACCTCGCCGCCAGCACATACCCAGAAGCCTCAAGTGCCTCTGTATGTGTCGCCAGCCCTCCAACCACCCCTGGTGGCGTTGGTGCAGCGAGACAACTCTTCATCGATAACCGTCGGTGTGTGATTGTGGATCAAGGTCTCAACCTGGAGCAGCTCAACCCCAACGACATCACCGCCACCGGTGAGGGTGTCGTTGGGGAAGGGCCACTTCACGATCGAAATCTCTCATCAGAGAGGTCCGATCGACAGAAGGGCCTGCGCGGTCCCTTCTTCGCATCTGCGACGGGTCATCGGGAGTGGCCCCGGAGCAACGCGAAATGTGGGCGGTATCGGAAGCACACATTCAATCATTAGGCCACGCGTCGAGGCATGACCTCGGCAACGACCACCAGGAGAACCGATGCAACGCCAGAAGACCATCGCATTGATGGTTGCCCTCGTCATGAGCAGCACTGCCACGGCATATGCGCTCAATGTCGGGATCATCCGAGCCACCAGCACCTCATCGGCCGCGGCCGCGGCCCCAGCCGGTGAGGACGTCACCACGATCGTGGTCGACGTCCCCTACGACACCGGCCCGACAGCCGTTGCCGGCAACGCGATCGAAGCCGCGCCGCCCGCGGCGGTGGTAGCCCAGCCAGCCCCGGCCGCGGCTCCAGCCCCGGCGGCGACGCCAGCGCCTACCGCGGCTCCGACACCGGCACCAACTGCGGCGCCTGCGCCGGCCCCCACTGCAGCACCGTCTACCAGTGCCACACCGACAACTTCCTACGACACGTTCGCGGCCGGACCAGCCGGAAGTGTGGTGATAGCGAGCACCGGTGACTCCATGGAGTTCTGGGCCGCCTACACCGAGAACGGATGGCAGTACCAGGTCGAGAAGGCCTCCGGAAGCAAGATCGTCGTCAAGTATCGCCTCGGCGACTCGGAGATGGCCTTCATCGCCAAGAACGAAGGCGGCAGCATCGTCACCCAAATTGAGGGTCCGAGCGGCGGAGACGACGGCGACGACGGAGAAGAAGACGATGACTGAACAAGAAGAGATGGCCGAGCGCCTGGCCCGACTTCAGCAGCGCCGGGCCAAGGCCCGCCCCGAACAGACTCAGAAAGCGGCAGCTCGTCGGGCACAACAGCCCGCGGCCGCCGAACCTGCGGCCCCGGTTCAGCCTCCGGCAACGCAGCCTCAGGCGCCAGTGACTCAGCCGCAACCTGTGGATCGGCCCCCGGTGGCCCAACCGCAACCGGCAACACAGCCGCAACCGGTGTATCAACAGCCGGCCCCGGCCGCACAACCACAGCCTGTGTATCAGCAGCCGGTGTATCAGCAGCCGGTCCAGCCGGGTCAGCCTCAGTTCCAGCCGGTGTATCAGCAGCCAGTCGTCGGGGCCCCGCAGCAGCCGGTGTATCAGCAGCCGGCCCAGATGGGCCAGCCTCAGTTCCAGCCGGTCTATCAGCAGCCGGTGTATCAGCAGCCGGTGTATCAGCAGCCCGCCCCGGCCGCGCCGATTGCCGCCCCGGCCCCGGCAGCCGCCCCGGCCCCGGCAGTCGCGACGCCGGCACCCAGGGTCGCGGCTTCGGCCGGCAAGGGATCCGGTGGTTCGACCAAGACCAAGAAGCGGTCTCGTCGAGGCCACGCTGCGGCGTCCACACGCGTGATCGTGGCGGGCGCCGCCATCAGCGCCAACGTTGTGCTGATGTCGTTCATGGGTCCGTTCGTGAATGCCTCGCCGGCGAATGCCGATGTGGTCGCCACGGACGCCGAGTCGACATCCGGACCGAAGGTCGTAGTGGAGGTCCGTCGGGAGGTTGCCGGCGGAGAGCCGCCGGTCGATGATCCGCTGGCCGCTGGTTGGGAATCCGAAGACGTGCCGTCCTACTTTGGAGCGGCACCGCCGGCCCCGGTGGTGGAAGCCACCGCTCCGGCCCCCGCCCCCGCTGCTGCTCCAGCGCCCGCTGCTGCTCCAGCTCCGACCGCCGCTCCGGCTCCTGCTGCTGCTCCGGCTCCGACCGCCGCTCCAGCTCCAGCTCCGACCGCCGCTCCAGCTCCGGCTCCCACGCCGACCGCCGCTCCGGCTCCGGCCGCCCCGCCCCCTCCACCCCAGACCAGTGCCAGCGGCTGATACAGCCTCGAATCAGGGGCGAGTCGACGAGAGCTTTCGTGCGATGGGCTCGGCCTGCCGGATCCTCCTACTCGGATCGGATTCGGAGGCCGAGTCGCTCCGCGCCAGGCTCGATGAACTCGAGTCGCAGTGGAGCAGATTTCGTCCCGACTCACAGGTCTCGATCATCAATGCGTTCGCCGGTCGTCCAGTGTTGGTGCCTGAAGATGTCGTCAGACTGGTATCCCACGCCATACACGCCTGGCGGCTCACCGATGGTCTCTACGATCCCACCATGCTCAGCGAGCTCCAGAGCCATGGCTACGACCGCAGTCACGAGCTTCTGGCGGCCGCGGAAGGACTGTCGATCTCCGGGCTGAACACCGGAACCCGAGAGTCGGCGGTTGACCAGATCGACGTCGACGTGGTGCTCGGTGCCGTGGCCATGCCGGAGGGAGTTGCGTTCGACCCCGGAGGAATAGGCAAGGGACTGGCCGCCGACATTCTCATCGATATGGTCGGCGAGGTCGAAGGAGCCATGGTCGACCTCGGCGGCGACCTCCGCGTCATGGGCAACTGGGTCGATGGCGGACCGTGGCCGGTATCGGTGGCCAATCCGTTCGATCACCCCAACGACATGGCTTCGATCCGCATCCACGGGGGCGGTGTCGCCACCTCCAGCTCGTTGCGGCGTACCTGGCGCGGCGGCGACGGATTCGACCGCCACCACATCCTCGACCCTCGCACCGGAAACCCGGCCGATACCGATCTGGTAGCAGTCACCATCAACGCCGGGATGACCTGGGTGGCCGATGTAGTGGCAAAGGCAGCTCTCATCGGTGGCTCGGAATACGCTCGTGAACTGATACGAATCACCAACACCGCCGGCCTTCTCATTGGTCGGTCGGGCGATACCGAAGTCGTGGGCCCTCTGGAAGCGGAGATCTACTGATGAACCCACAAGTCTGGTGGTACCTCTCGAGGTCGAGCGGCATCATCGCTTGGGTGGCGATAACCCTTTCGGTGTTGTGGGGCCTGACTCTGTCGACTCGTCTGCTCGGCCGCACCGCACCGCCCGCCTGGCTTCTCGACATGCACCGGTTCCTCGGCGCCTCGGCCGTGATATTCACGGGCGTCCACATCGGTGGCTTGGTTGCCGACGACTACTTGGTCTTCAGTTGGTCCGAGATCCTCATACCGTTCGCTTCTCCCTACGAGACGACGGCGGTGGCCTGGGGAGTCGTGGCGTTCTACCTACTGATCGCCGTCGAAATCTCATCTCTGACGATGCGACGCCTGCCCAAGCCGATGTGGCGGTGGGTACATCGCTCGAGTTGGTTTCTCTTCGTGTTGGTCACCGTCCACGGTCTCCAGGCCGGTTCCGACGTGCACAATGTGTTCTACCGGTGGACCGCAATCATTTCGACCAACCTGGTGCTGTTCCTGACCTTGGTGAGGGTGATGGCCCAGAATCGGGCATCGCGCCGAAGCTCGGGCTCTGCGCCGGCAAAGGTCCCTGCTGGGGCCGGCCGTTCCTGAGACGTCCGCCGGCCGACGCCTCGAAACATGGGCTAGTCCCCATCCAACCCTTGCCTGCGGCTGCTGATGGCAGCCCGGACGACGCAGTGCGGCACTTGGGTCTGATTGAGACTTCGGTGGCGCTACGACCTTTCGTGGGGCGGTGACTCTGCGTGTTGATATCGAGTACCACGGCAGCGAGGCAGGAAACGCCGTCGATCGATATTGCCGGTTGTCGGACGCTGACCCTACGGCCGGTTAGCCGGTCAGATCATCCCTGATCCTTGAGCTTGCCGACTTCGTCGACCACACGCTTCGCATCAGGACGGTCTTTGAGCTTGTCGATTTCGCTGACCGCTCGCTTGGTATCCGAGCGCTCCTTGAGGTTGTCGAAGGCATCGACAAATCGCTCCGTATCGGGACGACCACGGAGCTTGCGAACCTCGTCGAGCATCCGGCCCGTCCTCTGTGACCGACCCTCTTGGTCTTTCATGCTGTCTCCCCGTGGGTATTGGAACACGTCATCAAGTGGGACGCCGAACGCATGGGCGATTCGGAACGCCATCTCGAGGGACGGCGAGTAGCGGCCCTTCTCGATGGCGATGACCGTCTGGCGGGTCACGCCGATTTGCTCAGCGAGTTCCGCCTGAGTCATCTCGTCGTGGGCGAACCTGAGCGACCGAATGGAGTTCGTGACCTTCGTTGGTTTGACCACCGGGAGAACGTACAGCAAACATGACATCATGTCAATAATTCTTTACGGATAGGGTCATGGCTGAGTTGCCCTGAATTCGTTGCTGTCCGCCCACTGCGGCACATCCGATCGGTGTGGGTGATGAGGATGAGCCGCTCAGAATCGCGACAATCGACGCCGCGCTCCGCGCCGCATCGCCGGCGAAGTCGAGTGGGTAGGTCAGCTTCGTGGCCGGTCGATTATCACGTGCAGCGGACTCCTCCTGGAGTCAGCCCCGGGGCGCGCCGTCGATGTCGTCGATTCTGCGTCGATTGAGCGGCCCAGAAGCCCGCCAGTTACCACCAGAACTTCCACCGGGAAGCCGGTGGAGGTCAACATCGACGAGCACTTTGATGCCTTCGCCGACGCGGTGCCGACGGTAGGAGTCGAGCTTGCGTCCCTTTGTGTGGGCGTCGACCGACACCTCGAAAGTTGGTTCAGTCCCCATCCAACCCTTGCCTGCGGTTGCAGATGGTGGCCGGGACTATGCAGTGCGGCACTTGGGCCGCTTCGCGGCGCGATTGCTGTGCTCGACTGCGTGACTATCTGGCGGCAATATCGAGCACATCGACCAGGATGACCCGCCCGCACGACCCCCAGCTCATTGCCGACAGCCGGATCGGCTACGGAGCGGTCGGTCGCTGTTGTTACGAGAGGCTTGCAGCGCCAGCAGATCCATGACGTGGGGGACGCTTCAATGTCGGGTTGAAGGCGGCGGCAATTGCTCTCGCCCAACGACGAGACGACCGCCAACGCAATCACCGACACCGGGCCGATGAACCCGAGCATGTTTCTGGCAGCCACGTGCTAATGCGCGACCGGGTCACCGCCGAGGGAGGTCGTACGACTGTGCGGGTCGTAGTGCTCGTCCCGGAGAGCGTCCAGGAGCCGCTCGCGTTCCTCGCCGTGCCTTGACGGCGTGACGAGTAAGAGCAGACTCGGCAGGACGAACAAGGCGACCAGCAGCGAGAACAGGATCATGACCGCCGTCAGGAGTCCGAAGTCGGCAAAGACGGGCATGGGCGCGCGCGACATCACCAAGAAGCCGCCCATCGACGTCAGCGCGGAGAGAACGAGCGCTCCCCCGGTGCCTTCGCCGGCTCGTCGTAGTGCCGGGAAGCGGCTGGGTTCGTCGACGAATTCTTCCCGGAACCGCATCGTGAAGTGCATGGCGAAGTCGACGCCGACGCCGACTGCGATGGCAGCGATGGTCGCAGTTACCGGGTTGATCGAATAGTCGAAGATGAACATGAACCCGTACACCCAGCCAACGACCAACAGGATCGGGATCACCGAAACGAGTGCGTACTTGAGCGATCGCATGAATGCCCACGCAATGAGTGCGCACAGCACCAAAGCGATGATCAGCGACAGGACCATCGAGGCGGTGAAGGCGGTGAGCGAGTCCTCCTCGGTGACTGCGGGACCGGAAACGCCGAGCCAGGTGACGTCACCGGGTACGTCTTCGAGCTGCACACTTGCGGCTTGGAGAGCGTCTCGGGCCGCCACCATCAGATCAAGATCCGCGACTGTGGCGATGGAGATGTCGACCTTGGTTGCCTGAAACCCGTCGCCGACATGCACGGCGGCTTGTACGTCCTCGGGTCGCCACGACAAGCCGCCATCAGGACCAGTGATGCCGTTTTCCGACGTGTATTCGTACATTGCGAGAACCTGGTCGGCGCTGGTCGGCAAGCCGTCAGGACCAGCGGTCAAGGTGACTCCGGTGGTCGCCTCGATCTCAGCCACCGTCGCTGACGATGTGAGCGTGGCCCGCAGGACATCGGCGGCATTGTTGGCTGCGACCGGGGTCCCATCGAAGTCGCGAGCGAGAAACGCCACGTCGCCACCATCGGTTCTGTCGACATCAGCGGTGTCGACCTGGCTGATCACATCGTCGATCGCGGCCAAGGTTGCTGGGTGAGTGAGGTCGCCCTCGGCGTAGAGGTACGCCGAGGTTCCGGTGCTCGAACCGAAATGGAATCCGAGTGTGTCGAGGCTCCGGATAAAGTCGGTATCGGACGAGGTGAAGTCGCTAGGTGAGAACTCCTCTTCGACCTGCGTGAACCCGTAGAGGCCAAGTGCAGCGAGAATGACGGTGGCAGGCACAGTCACCACACGCCAACGGGCCAGGAAGTGCACTGCCGTGCCGGCGCTCTTGAGGCCATGGCTCACCCCTCGGATGCCACGATCCAACTCGCGGCCAGATTCGGCGGCTCGGCTGTTGCGCCGCCGCACCCGCCGATACGGCAAGAGAATGGCCAGCGGAACGAAGACCACCACCAGGAACGCAGCGCCGATGGGCACCATGACCACCGACATGGTGACCGTCGCGCCTCCGACGAGACTCATCGCGGCGAACCCGAACTTGGCTCCAAGGCGCGGTCCATGTACGACCGGCGGCGCCCCGACCTGCTCCTCGATGCCGAGTACCACCCTGGGACCGATCACACCGACGAACAGATAGGCGAGTACGAGGCCGATCGCGGCGCCCATGCCGAATTGTTGGATTGACTCGATGTCGGAGGAAACGTTGGATAGAAACGCCGCGGTCGAGGTCGCGACGGCCAGCATCACCGCTGAAGCCACCGTGGTCATCCCGATCGGATAGGCCGCTGTCGGAGCGAGTCCTCTGCTCTGTTCTTCTCGGCAGCGCCCGAAACCGTGGATGAAGAAGTCGACGCCGAAGCTCAACACTGCGATGGGGATGATGAAGGTCAACAAGATGCTGTCCTTCAAACCGGCGAGAACAATGATGC